>DASXSB010000104.1:0-53208 GCA_036506275.1 Candidatus Methylomirabilota bacterium
CGTGCTCGTCTCCGAGATCATGCTCCAGCAGACGCAGGTCGATCGCGTGGTGCCGAAGTACCACGAGTTCCTCGATCGGTATCCGACCTGGCGCGACCTCGCGCGCGCCCGGGTGGCGGACGTGAAGCGCACCTGGCGGCCGCTCGGATACAACATCCGACCCGTGCGGCTCCACGCGATCGCGCGCGAGACCCTGGCGCGCTACGACGGACGGCTCCCCGACGATCCCACGGCGCTCCTGACCATGCGGGGAATCGGACGCTACACCGCGGGCGCGGTCATGTCGTTCGCCTACGGCCACGACGTGCCCGTCCTCGATACGAACGTCCGCCGGGTGATCGGGCGCGTCTTCCTCGGGCCGCGCCGCGTGGCGCGCGTCCGCGGAGATCGCGCCTACTGGGAGCTCGCCGGCGCCCTCGTCCCGCGCGGCCGCGGCTACGACTTCAACCAGGCCCTCATGGATTTCGGCGCGACGTGGTGCACGGCCCGGCGGCCGCGGTGCGCGCCCTGCACGATGCGCGCGTTCTGCCGGAGCTTCGAGGCGGCGCGGTGACCCCCGCGCCCGGGGCGTCGTCACCGATCACGATCGAGGTCACCGCGGGGCTCATACAGGACGCCGCGGGGCGGTACCTGATCACCCAGCGGGTGCCCGGGTCACACCTCGAAGGTCTCTGGGAGTTCCCCGGCGGCAAGCGCGATCCCGGCGAGACGCTGGAGGCCTGCCTCCGGCGCGAGCTGATGGAAGAGCTGGGGGCGGCGTTCGAGGTGGGCGAGCTCGTGGAGACCGTCCGCTGGGAGTACCCGGAGAAGACGATCGTGCTGCACTTCTTCCAGTGCCGGCACGCGTCGGGCTCGATCGCGCCGTGCGAGGCGCAGGAGATGGCGTGGGTCCCGCCCGACCGTCTCCTCGAGTATCAGTTCCCGCCGGCCGACGCCGCGGTGATCTCGCTGCTCTCGCGCCGCGCCGGGCCTCGAGCGTGACGCGCGCGAGTCAGCGACGGGGCTTCGGCGTCGCCGCTCACGCCGGGCGCGGCGCGAGCCCACCCGTGAGGGCGCCGTGCACCATGGTCACCAGCGAGACGATGTCGAAGACGGGGACGCCGGTCTCCCGCTGCACGTCCGCCTTGTAGGGCGGCATGTTCGTGCACTCGAGCACGATCGCGCCCACGTCGGGATGATCGGCGATCAGCCGTTGCGCCACCCGCACGTGCTCGGCGCGGGCGGCGTCCACGTCGAGGATCAGCTCGTCGCCGAGCAGCACGCGCGTGAACTCCTTCTCGCCCTCGAGCCCGGCCACCGCCAGCGGCACCTCGGGCGCGATCCCGGCCGCGGCGAGATGATCGCGCGTGAGGGACGCGGCGTCCACGGTCAGAACGCCGACGCGACGGCCGGGCGCGAGCATCCGGTGCACGAGCGGCACCAGCAAGAGACTCGATGTGAACACGGGCACGGCCACCGCCGCCGCCAGCTCGTCCTGAAATCGCGCGAGGAAGCCGCAGTTCGTGGTGATGGCCCCCACGCCCTCGCGCTCGAGGGCGCGCGCGCCCTCCACGAAGGCGGGCAGGAGATCACGAGCCCCCTTGCGCACGACGCGGTCGGGATCGGCGCCGGCAACGCGCAGATAGCGAACCGGGAACGGGAACGTCGACGCGTTCCCCATGTCGCCCGGAATGCGAGGGAAGCGCGTGTCGAGCATCAGGATGCCGACCGTGAACCCGTACTGGTTGTGGCCACCGCGCACGCTGCCCTCCGTCATGGCGCCATACTTTACCCGATGGCGGGGCCGGCGATTCCCCCCGTCCGCCGTTGACCATCGCGGTAAACTCGGGCGCAATCCCATGCCGGCGGTAGCTACCGACGCCATCGCGGTCAGGAATCTGTCCAAGGGCTATGCCACCCGCGACGGTGGGGTGGCAGCGCTGGAGCGGATCTCGTTCGCGGTGGGCGAAGGGGAGTTCGTGGCGGTGGTGGGCCCCTCCGGCTGCGGCAAGTCGACGCTCCTCAAGATCCTGGCCGGCATCCTGCCGTCATCGAGCGGCGAGGCCATGCTGCGCGGGACGCCCATCGCGGGGCCGCGGCGCGACATAGGCGTCGTGTTCCAGTCGCCCGTCCTGTTTCCGTGGCGCAGCGTGCTCGACAACGTGCTCCTTCCCGTCGACGTCCAGGGTCTCGGCCGGGAACGCCACCGCGCGGCCGCCCTCGAGCTGCTGAGCCTCGTCCATCTCGAAGGCTTCGAGCACCGCTATCCGTGGGAGCTGTCGGGCGGGATGCAGCAGCGCGTCGCCATCACGCGTGCTCTCGTCCACGATCCCGCCATGCTGCTGATGGACGAGCCGTTCGGCGCTCTCGACGCCATGACCCGCGAGCACATGAACGTGGAGCTCCAGCGCATCTGGCTCGAGCGCACGAAGACCGTCCTCTTCATCACGCATTCCATTCCGGAAGCCGTGTTCCTCGCCGACCGCGTGCTCGTCATGACGCCGCGTCCGGGCCGTCTCATGGACGACCTCACCGTCGATCTGCCGCGGCCGCGCACGCTCGAGGTCATGAACACGCCCGCTTTCGGCGCGTACGTCCGGCACATCCGGAGTCGCTTCAACGTGAAGGGTGGGATCGACGCATGAGGAACACCCGCAACGTCGTGCTCACCGTGCTTCTCTTCGTCGTTTCCATCGCGGTGTGGGAGCTGGTGGTGCGCGTGCTCGCGCTGCCGTCGTTCATCCTGCCCCCGCCCTCGCAGGTGGCAGTGGCGCTCTGGCGCGGGCTCGCGAGCGGCGTCTACATCGAGCACCTGGGCTACACGCTCCTGGAAACCCTGCTCGGCTTCGTCGTGGGATCGGCGCTGGGGTTCTTCCTCGGCACCGCGGTCGCCATGAACCGCTACGTCGAGTTCTTCTTCTATCCGTACATCGTGATGTTCCAGTCGCTGCCGAAGGTGGCGCTGGCACCGCTCATCGTGGTGTGGTTCGGCCTCGGCCTCACCTCCAAGGTCATCAATGCCGCCCTCGTCGCCTTCTTCCCACTCCTCGTCAACACCATGGTCGGCCTGAAGTCGGCAGACGAGGATCGCGTCAGCCTCATGCGCTCGCTCGCCGCCAGCGACCGCCAGATCTTCTGGATGCTGCGCCTGCCCAACGCCCTCCCCTTCGTGATGGCGGGCCTCGACGTGGCCATGATCTTCGCGCTCATCGGGGCCATCGTGGCGGAGTTCGTGGGAGCCCAGCGCGGCATCGGCATGCTGATCCAGTCGATGAACTTCAACATGGACGTCTCCGGCCAATTCTCGCTGCTGCTCATCCTGTCGGTGGTGGGCCTCATCCTGAATCGCTGCATCGGGCTCATCCGCCGCCGGGTGATGTTCTGGGACCCGTCCGAAAAGGAAACCTTCGAGCGCTCTCCCGAGGAGGCGGCGCCGCCGCACCCGGGCCGGGCGGTCGTGACGCCTGCCAAGGAGGGAGTCGGTTCATGAAGCGCATCGCCCTTCCCGTCGTCCTCGCCGTCGCTGTCCTCACCGCCCACGCCGCGGGCACCGTCGCCCAGACGACGCACGTGCGCGTGGGCTGGTGCGCGAAGACGGTGTCGTCCGCCGCCGCTCCCTTCGCGGTGGCGATGAAGATGGGGTGGTTCAAGCAGGAAGGCATCGACATCGAGCTGGTGCCGCTCGCCGGCTCCGCGGACTGCACGAAGACGATCGTGTCGAAAGAGATCCTGGTCGCGCTGCCGAGCGTGGAGCCGCTCGCCATCGCGCGTGCCCAGGGCGTGAAGGCGAAGGTCTACTACACCGCCTACCAGGGCAACATCTACGGGATCGCGGTACCACAAGATAGCTCCATCCAGAAGATCAGCGACCTCAAGGGCAAGACGATCGGCGTCATCTCCATGGGCTCGGGTGGGGTGCCGGTGGCGAAGGCGCTCGTGGCCACGAGCGGGATGAACCCGGACCGCGACGTCAACATCGTGGTGGCGGGCGAGGGCGCGCAGACGGCGGCGATGGTGCGCAGCAAGCAGGTGGACGCGCTCAGCCAGTTCGACACCCAGTACGCGATGGTGGAGAACGCGGGCGTGAAGCTGCGCCTGCTCGACACCAAGGAGATCGACCGCTTCCCCTCCAACGGCTTTCTCGCCCTCGATGAAACGCTGAAGAACAAGCGCCAGGAGGCGATCGGGGTCGCGCGCGGCTACGCCAAGGGGACGGTCTTCGCCATCACCAATCCCGAGGCGGCGGTGCGCATCCTCTACGAGGTCTTCCCGCAGACGAAGCCGACGGGCAAGGACGAGGCGACCGCCATCCGTGACGACGTGAAGGTACTGCAGGCGCGGGCGGTGAACTGGAAGCTCGACAAGGCCGGCGTCAAGCGGTGGGGCGAAAACTCCGAGCCGAACTACGCCGCCTATGCCGACTTCATGCAGAAGTACGGCATCACGAAGGAGAAGGTGGAAGGCAAGGACCTGATCACGAACGAGCTGATCGACGAGATCAACAAGTTCGACCCCGCCAAGGTGGCCGCCGAGGCCAAGGGCTACAAATAAAATAATGGAAGAGCTTCCGCCGGCCGTCACGCCCACCGCGCGCGGTAGCGGCGCCCCCGACGCCCGTGCGCCGCGCGATCTGCGCCACTGGATGGCCGCCGTGGAAGAGATCGGGCAGCTCCGGCGTATCGCCGCTGTCGTCGTCGCGCTCACCGTCACCCCCGTCGCGCTCGTCGGGGGCCCCGCCTTCGCGCAGAAATCGGTGAACATCGGGACCAACCCGCCCGGCACCGCCTTCTACGCCGTCGGCAGCGGCCTCGCCAAGGTGGTGAGCGACGTGGGCGCGGTGAAGCTGACCGTCCAGCCCTATTCGGGCTCCAGCACGTTCCTGCCCATGCTCGACAGCGGCGAGATCGAGTTCGGCGTGAACAACGCGGTGGACATGGCGCTCGCCGTGCGCGGGCCGAGCTTCAAGATCGGCGGCCGCAACCCGTTTCCGCACACGCCGAACGCGCGCCTGGTGATGAACGGCTCGCCCTTCGTGGTGGGGTTGCTGGTACGGAAAGACTCGCCCATCAAGAACGTCCACGACGTGAAGGGCAAGCGAATGACCGGCGAGTATCCCGCGCACCTCGCCGTCTGGTACAACATGTTCGGTCACCTCGCCAGCGCCGGCCTCACCTGGAACGACGTGAAGGTGGTGCCGGTGCCCGCCATCAACGAGGGCCTCGACGCCCTCGTGCAGGGCCGCGCCGATGTCACGGAGTTCGCGCTCAACGCGGCCAAGGTCCGCGAGGCGGACGTGGCCGTCGGTGTGCGCCACGTCTCCATCGATTGCTCGCCGGAGGGCGAGAAGCGGCTGCGCGCGGCCGTGCCCGGCTACTACCCGCGCTGGATCAAGGCGGGCGCGGCGGCGGCGGTGCTCGAGGACACCTGCATGATCGCCTACGACCTCTACGTCACCGCCGGCAAGACCGTCCCCGACGCCATCGTGGAAGCGACGCTGAAATCGATCTGGGACAACGTCGACAAGCTCGCCCCCATCCATCCCCTGTTCAAGGAGTGGACGCGCGAGCGCGCGGTGACGACGGAGATGACGATGCCCTACCATCCCGCCGCCGTCCGCTTCTACAAGGAGCGGGGCGCGTGGAAACCGGAGCACGATCGGCTCCAGCAGAAGCTCCTGACGATGCCGTGACCCGATGACCGAGGTCCTCTCGAGGTTCCGGGTCCTCCACGGCCCCGCGCGCACCATCGAGCGCGTCCTCCTCCTCACGCTGACCGCGGTGGGCGGCGCCTGGGCCACGCAGCTCCACCACCATCTGCCGTGGGCGCTCTTCAACGAGCAGTACCTCGGCCTGTTCCTCGCTCTCGGCCTGGCGCCGATCTTCCTGGCGACGCCAGCCTCCCCGCGCGGCGCCACCAATCGCGTGCCGTGGTACGACTGGCTCCTGGCGGCAGTGTCGCTCGCCGTCGGCGGCTACGTCGCGATCTTCTACCCAACCATCGCCTACGCGCTCGGCGTGCTGACGTGGGACAAGGTCGCCCTCGGCGCGCTCGCGCTCGTGGTGGCGCTGGAGGCGGTGCGACGGCTGGCGGGGTGGGCGCTCATGTGGATCGCGGCCGCCTGCATCCTCTACGTCAAGTTCGCGTGGCTCTTTCCCGGGATCTTCGAAGCGAAGGGCGCGAGCTGGCAACGCATCGCCGTCTATCTCTACCTCGACACCAACGGCATCCTCGGCGTGCCGCTCGCCGTCACCGCCACGATCGTCGTCGCCTACATCTTCTTCGGCCAGGCGCTCTACGCGGTGGGTGGGGACAAGTTCCTCACCGACGTGGCCATGATCGCGATGGGACGGTTCCGCGGCGGGGCCGCCAAGATGGCGGTGGCGTCGTCCGCGCTCTACGGCACGGTGTCGGGCAGCGCCGTCGCCAACGTCGTGGTGGACGGCGCCATCACGATTCCGATGATGAAGCGCTCCGGCTATCCGGCCCACCTGGCGGCGGCGATCGAAGCGGTCTCCTCCAACGGCGGTCAGATCATGCCGCCCGTCATGGGGGCGGCGGCCTTCCTGATCGCGGAATATCTCTCCATCTCGTACGGCCAGGTCGCGCTCGGCGCCGCCATTCCCGCGTGCCTCTACTACCTGGCGCTGCTCGTGCAGGTCGATCTGGAAGCGGCCAAGCTCGGCCTCGTCGGGCTTCCCCGCGCCGATCTTCCGCGGCTGCCGCCGGTGATCCGCCGCGGCTGGGTGTTCGTGGTGCCGCTCGGCGTGCTCGTGTGGACTTTGATGGTGGCGGGATGGGAGCCGGGCCAGGCCGGTATGCTGGCGGCGGCGATGACCTTCGCGGTGGGCGCCCTTCAGCGCGAGACGCGGCCGACGTGGGCAGGACTGGTCGAGGCGATGGAGCGCACGGGGCGCACGATGCTCGAGCTGGTCGCGATCACGACCATGGCGGGCATCGTGATCGGCGCCTTCCAGCTCTCCGGGTTCACCAGCAAGCTGCCGCTGCTCCTGACGGCGATGGCGGGCGGCAACGTGATCCTCCTCCTCGTGCTGACGGCCATCGTGAGTATCCTGCTCGGCATGTCGCTGCCGACGACGGTCGTGTACGTGACGCTGGCCGTGCTCGTCGGCCCCGCTCTCGCCCAGCTCGGTATCGTCCCCCTCGCCGCCCACCTCTTCCTGTTCTACTTCGGGATGCTCTCGCTCATCACGCCGCCCGACTGTCTCGCCACCTACGCCGCCGCCGCCATCGCGAAGTCCGATTTCTGGAAGACGGGCTGGACGGGGATGCGCCTCGGCATCGTCGCCTACATCGTCCCCTTCGTGTTCGTGTTCCACCCCGCGCTGATCTTCATGGGAAGCTGGTCCGAGATCCTGCTCGCCACCCTCACCGCCGTCGCGAGCGTGGTGCTGCTCGGAATCGGCTGCGCCGGCTATCTCTTCCGTCCTCTCGGCTGGGGCCGCCGGGCGTGGGCGTGGCTGGCGGGAGCGTTTCTGATCCTGCCGCCCGTGCCCTGGCTCTCCGAGATGGCGGCCGACGCCATCGGCCTCGTTCTCGGTATCCTCTTGCTGGTCTCCGAGTGGTCGGTCGCACCGGCACCGGCGGTGGCCCCGCGGCCGTCGCCCTCCCTGAAGGAGTGATGATGAGCAAGAAGGTCTCGATCGAGAGCACGGCGGAGGCGTATCTGGAGCTGCTGGCGGCGCGCGGCGTGGAGTACTTCTTCGGGAACGCGGGGACGGATTTCGCGCCCATCATCGAGGCCTTCGCCAAGCGGGGCGCCGAGGGCAAGGCGCTGCCGCGTCCGATCACCGTCCCTCACGAGGTGACGGCGGTGGGCATGGCGCACGGCTACACGATGGTGACGGGACGGCCGCAAGTCGTGATGGTCCACGTCATCGTGGGGGCCGCCAACGCGCTCGGCGGCATCATCAACGCGAGCCGCAGCAACGTGCCCGTGCTGTTCACGGCCGGCCGCAACCCGATCACGGAGCTCGGCTTCCGCGGCAGCCGCACGCGCTCGATCCACTGGGCGCAGGAGTCGTTCGACCAGGCGGGCATGGTGCGCGAGTTCGTGAAGTGGGACTACGAGCTCAGGAACTTCGCTCAGCTCGAGACCGTGGTCGATCGCGCGCTCGCGATCGCGCAGGCCGATCCGCCCGGCCCCGTCTACCTGACGCTGCCGCGCGAAGTTCTCGCGGAGCGCCACGAGACGCTCGAATACGTCGACCCCGCGCGGGCGCCGCGGCCTTCGCCGACGGTGGCGGCGGCGGAGGCCGTCGAGGAGGCGGCGCGGGTGCTCGCGCGCGCCCGTCAGCCGATGATCGTGGTGAAGGCGGCCGGCCGCGATCCCGCCGCCGTCCCCGCGCTCGTCCGGGTCGCGGAGGCGCTGGGCGCGCCCGTCTTCGAGCAAGCCCACACGTACGTCAACTTCCCGCAAGACCATCGTCTCCACGCCGGCTACGACGCCACCACGTACCTGAAGGAGGCCGACGCCATCCTCGTGGTGGAATCCGACGCGCCGTGGTTTCCGCACCTGGCGGCGCCGCGCCCGGACGCCGCGATCGTACAGGTCGGCCTCGATCCGCTGTTCTCCCGCTACCCCGTGCGCGGCTTCGGCGGCGACGTCGCCCTCGCGGGCGCGCCGCGATTGACGCTGGCCGCGCTCGCGGACGCCCTCGGTCGCGCCCTTCCTCCGGCCATGGTGGGCGCGCGCCGCGACCACTGGCAGAGCGAGTTCACGCGGATGCGGGAAGCGTGGGCGCGACAGGCGCGCGGGGTCGCGGGCGATCGTCCGCTCGACATGGTGTGGGTCTCGCGCTGCGTCGGCGACGTCGTCGACGACGACACGATCGTGATCAACGAGTACGACCTCGATCCCACCCAGGCCTGCTTCCGGCAACCCGGGACGTACTTCGCCGCCTCGCCCGCGGGCGGCCTCGGCTGGGGCCTCGGCGCCGCCCTCGGGGCCAAGCTCGCCGACCGCCGCCGCACCGTGATCTGCTGCGTCGGCGACGGGTCGTACATCTTCGGCACCCCCACCGCCGCCCACTTCGTGGCGCGCGCGCATGACCTGCCCGTGCTCTTCGTGATATTCAACAACCGCGCGTGGAACGCGGTGAAGCGCGCGGTGAAAGGCCTCGCTCCCGACGGGTGGACGGCGCGCACGGGCGCCATCCCCTTGAGCGATCTGGAGCCGGCGCCCGACTACGAGCTCGTGTGCCGGGCTTCCGGAGGCCACGGCGAGCGCGTGGACGATCCCGCCGCTCTTCCCGACGCCCTCGCGCGCTGCCTCCGCGTGGTGCGCGAGGAGAAGCGGCAGGCGCTGCTGAACGTGATCTGCAAGAAACCGTGAGGAGGAGGGCGCCATGACGGTCATCGACGCCGACGGACACGTCATCGAGACCACGGAGCAGGTTGCGCGGTACCTGGAAGAGCCGTACCGGCGCCGGCCGCTCGGGTTGTCGTTTTACCCCGCCGACGGCTGGGACCGGCGGCTGCTCGGCCGCCTCGGCGACTCCGCGAGCACGGCCGACGAGTGGCTCCGCGCCCTCGACAAGGGCGGGATGGAATCCACGGTCCTCTACCCGACGCTCGGCCTCTTCATGAGCTTCCTGCGCGACCGCGACTGGGCGGTGGCACTCTGCCGCGCCTACAACACGATGCTGGCGGAACAGTTCATCAAGGTGAGCCCGCGTCTCAAGGCGGTGGCGCTGCTCCCCGTGCAGGCGCCGGAGGCGGCCGCCGTCGAGCTGCGCCGCGCCGTGCGCGAACTCGGGTGCGTCGGCGCCATGCTCGCCGCCGACGGCCCTCACCTGCTCGGCGACGCCTGCTTCGATCCGGTGTACGCCGAAGCCCAGCGCCTCGGCGTGATGCTCGGCGTTCACGCGTCGGGCTCACATCTGGGCGGAGCCGGCGTGGATCTGTTCCCGCGCTTCATCCAGGCCCACACGTGCTCGCACGCCTTCGGCCAGATGCGACAGCTCACGTCGGTCATCCTCGAAGGCGTCCCCGAGCGCTTCCCCGACCTTCGCATCGCATTCCTGGAGGCGGGGTGCGGCTGGGCGCCATACTGGATGGAGCGGATGGACGACGAGTACGCCAAGCGCGCGGAGGAGGCGCCCGCGCTCAAGAAGCGGCCGAGCGAGTACGTGCGCTCCGGCACGATATACTTTTCGTGCGAGGCCGACGAGTGGCTGCTGCCGCAGGCGGTGAAGCTCGTGGGCGAGAACCAGATCGTCTACGCCTCCGACTTCCCGCACTGGGACCACAGCTTCCCGGGCTCCATCGACGAGATCCGGAATCGCGGCGACCTCACCGACGCCCAGAAGCAGAAGATCCTCGCCGACAACACCCGGCGGCTGTACGGGCTCTGACGGGCGGCGACGACCCTGATGGAGGAGGCCGCGCGATGGCGCAAGATCTAAGGACGTTCGTCGATCTCGTCAAGCGCAAGAAGCCGGAAGACTTCCAGATCGTCTCCCGCGCCGTCGATCCCCGCTACGAGATCACGGCGGTGGTGGCCAAGCTGGAGCGGGAGCGGCGGCGGCCCGTCCTGCTGTTCGACAATGTCCGCGGCACGAAATTCCCCGTCCTCACCAACCTGCACGCCAGCCGGGCCCGGCTGGCGGCGGCCATGAACGCCGCCCCCGACGCCATGCTGCGCACGTACCTGGCGGCGATGGAGCGCCCGGTCCCGCCGCGCACGGTGAAGACGGGGCCCGTGAAGGAAGTCGTCCTGAAGGGCGATCAGGTGGATCTGCGCGCGCTGCCGCAGATCGTCCATCACGACCACGACGCGGGACCGTTTCTCACGGCATCGATCTCGTTCGCGAAAGACCCGACGGGCGAGACCTGGAACTGCGCCTACAACAGGCTCATGATCAAGGGCCGCGACACCACGTCCATTCATCTGACGAACGGCAAGCATCTGTGGGAGTTCCACCGCATGGCGGAGGCG
Organism: Candidatus Methylomirabilota bacterium; assembly: GCA_036506275.1. GTDB lineage: Bacteria > Methylomirabilota > Methylomirabilia > Rokubacteriales > CSP1-6 > DASXSB01. The sequence continues at coordinate 10,937 of DASXSB010000104.1, forward strand.
CGGGGGGAGCCGCTGCCGGTGGCCTTCGCGCTCGGCGTTCATCCGGCCATCGCCCTCGGCGCCCTCGCCATCGGCTCCATCGACGAGGACGAGCGCGCGATCATGGGCGCCCTCCTCGGCGAGCCGCTGGAGCTGGTCAAGTGCGAGACATCGGACGTGCTCGTGCCCGCCGCCGCCGAGATGGTGATCGAGGCCGAGATCCTGCCCCACGAGCGCACGGCGGAGGGCCCGTTCGGCGAGTTCACCGGCTATAGCCTCGGCGAGCGTAATCGCGAGGTGGTGAAGGTGCACGCCATCACGCATCGGGCGGGCGCCTGGTTCCAGGACATCACGGTGGCGCACCTCGACCACCTGCTGCTGTCCACGATCCCCATGGAGGCGAACCTCTATCGCGCCGTGCGCGCGATGGTGCCGTCCGTGAAGGCCGTGCGCGTGCCCGGTCCCTTCACCTGCTATGTCTCCCTCGAGCAGCGGCTCCCGGGCCAGGGCAAGAACGCGATCATGGCCGTGCTCGGCGCCGATCTCTACATGAAGCGCGTGATCGTGGTCGATCACGACGTCGACGTCTTCGACGATCGCCAGATGAACTGGGCCCTCGCCACCCGCTGTCAGCCCGATCGCGACATCGTCATCATCACCAACGCACGCGGCTCGGATCTCGACCCCTCCACCAAGGAGGACGGCTACACGGCGAAGTGGGGCGTGGACGCCACCGCGAAGCCGTCGCTCGCCGCCTACACGCCGCGCCACGCCGTGCCCGCCGACGTGTGGGAGCGGATCCGGCTGGAGGAGTACCTGCCCTGAGCTTCATCGCGAATCTGGAGACGGCCGCGCGCCGCCACGCCGACCGGCCCGCGCTGTTCTGGGAAAACGGCATGATCACCTACGCGGGCCTCTGGGCCCGCATGGGCGGGTTCGCGCAGTGGCTGGGGGAGCAGGGCGTGCGGCCGGGCGACCGCGTGGCGCTGACGCTCCTGAACTCGCGCGAGTTCGTGGTGGCGCTCCTCGGCGGGCTCGTGCACGGCGTGACGATGGCGCCGCTCGATCCCCTCCTCGCGCCTCACGAGCGCGACCGCATTCTCGCCGACCTCCGACCGGCGCTGGTCATCGACAAGGTCGAGACACGGGTGGCGCCGTGCACGCCGGCGCCGCCGGCGGCACCCGCGCTGGTCCTCTACACGTCGGGAAGCACGGGCCAGCCGAAGGGCGCCGTTCTCTCCCACGCCGCGCTGAGCTTCGCCAGCCAGTCGTGGGCGGGACCGGTGATGAAGCTGACGCCCTATGACGTCGTCCTCGCCGTCCTCCCGCTCTCGCACTCGTTCGGTCTCAACGGCGCCCTCCTCGCGCCCTTGCACACGGGCGCCACCGTCGTCCTCCTCGAGCGCTTCACGCCGGCGGCCGTGCTCGCCGCCATCGGGGGCCGCCGCGTCACGGTGTTCCCCGGCGTGACGACGATGTTCCAGCGCCTGCTCGCGGCCCCCGAGCTGGAACGCGCGGATCTCTCCAGCCTTCGCATCGCGCTGTCCGGCGCCGCCCCCTGCCCGTGGCGACTGTGTCAGGACTGGCAGAGCCGCACCGGCGTTCGGATCGTTCGCGGCTTCGGCATGTCGGAGGCCTTTCGCCCGATCTCCTATCTGGCCGACGATCACGCCGACCGCGCGGACTCCATCGGGCGCGCCGTGCCCGGCGTGGAGCTGCGCATCGTGGACGACGCCGGCACGCCGCTGCGGACGGGCGCGGAGGGCGAGCTGTGGGTGCGCACGCCGGCCGTGATGGACGGCTACCTCGGCGCGCCGGAAGAGACGCGGGCGGTGCTCAGCGACGGCTGGTTCAAGACCGGCGACCTCGCCGTGATCTCGCCGGATGGATTCGTGCGCATCGTCGGCCGCAAGCGCGAGCGGATCCTGCGCGCCGGCTACTCGATCTTCCCGTCCGAGGTGGAGTCGCTGCTGCTCACGCATTCCGCCGTCGCCGAGGCAGCGGTGGTGGGACGCCCCGACCCCGGGCTCGGCGAAGAGGTGGCGGCGTTCGTGGTGCGGAAGGCCGGCGCCGACGCGACACCCGAGGAGCTCATCGCCTACTGCAAGGAACGGCTCGCCGGCTACAAGTATCCGCGCACGGTGACGTTCGTCGACGCGCTTCCAAAGAGCGCGGCCGGCAAGGTCCTCAAGTCGCGTCTGCTCGCGCCCGAGGACAGGCCCTGAGCGGCCACCGGCGCGGGCCGAGCGCCACCGTCGACATCGTCATCGAGAACGGCGGGATCGTTCTCGTCCACCGCGCGCACGAACCGAAAGGCTGGGCACTACCCGGCGGGTTCGTCGACGCCGGCGAGACTGCGGAGGAAGCCGCGGTGCGCGAGGCGAAGGAAGAGACAGCGCTCGACGTGGAGCTGATCGAGCAGTTCGCCGTCTACTCCGATCCCGCGCGCGATCCGCGGGGCCCGACGCTGTCCGTGGTCTTCATCGCGCGCGCCCAGGGCGCGCCCCGCGGCGGCGACGACGCCGCCGATGCGCGAGTGTTTCCCCTCACCGCGCTCCCGTCACCGCTCTGCTTCGACCACGCGCGGATCATCGCTGACTACCGTCGCTATCGCGAGTCCGGCCTGCGCCCGCGCCTCGTCGGTCGCGCCGGGTCCGCGCCCGCGTCATAGCCGTCGCCGATTTGTCCTGTCGAAGCGTTGGTGTAGCTTCGGCCACTCCCGTCCATGTCGATGTAGCGTCGGCCATTCGTCCGCGTTGGGGTGTAGCTTCGCCCATGCCCGGCCGGGTGGATGTAGCTTCGGCGATTAGTCCGCGTAAGGCGTAGCAGGCCCGTCTCTTGGTGATCGTCGTCGTAGCGTCACGGCGGATCCTTCGTGTCGTGGCTCTCCCGGCGCGACTTCTCTGTTTCATTCCGACGCCGGCCCGCTGAAAATTTCCGCCGCTCCACCGCCGCACTTGAAAGAAGTCCGTCGTTCCGCGATCTCGGTGAAAGAAGTCCAGTTCGATTCGTACCGGCTGCGAGAACGACGTGACGACGAGCACGCGCGCGTGCCGGCGAAGTGGTTCGCAACATGCGCAACTGAAATTACGTCCACCCTCGTTCTACTTTTGCGTCGCGCGCGCTGCGCGCTCTCTCAGCGTGTCGACGGCGATGGCTTTGCAGCGCGGGCGCATCACGCATATCGGACGCCACAGTGTTTCCATCCGCTTGCACATCGTTTGTGATTCTCGCCACGCGCGTCGAGGCACGTTGGTTGCTCGTGGTCCTCGCCATCTTTCGAAAATGGAGGTTCCATGATCAAGAAGTCCGTGTCCATTTTCCTCGCGACATTGATGCTCGTCGTGTTCATGGCGCCGCTGCCCACGGTGGCGCAAGCTCCCACCGGCGCCGGCGCCGGTCTCACCGTGCCCGTGACGGGGCGCGCCCAGTCAGGGGGAAGAGTCACCGGCACCTTCACGATCGCGAAATTCGTCGATACCGGTGACGCGTCGAATCCCATCGGCGCCGTGGGGACCCTCGTGCTCCAGCTGCCGACCGGGCAGATGGCGACGACGCAGGTCACGATGCCGGTACAGCTCGCCAGCGGCGGCGGCTCGAGCGCCACGAGCGGCGCGGTCACCGCCCAGTTGTTGACGTGCGAGATCCTCGACCTCACGCTCGGTCCGCTCGATCTGAATCTCCTTGGCCTCGTGATCCATCTGGATCGAGTTCACCTCACCATCGAGGCCAACCCGGCCGGTGGCCTCCTTGGGCAGTTGCTGTGCGCGATCGCCAACCTGCTCGGCCCCGGTGGCATCATTACCAACCTGGCCCAGTTGCTGATCCTTCTGAACCAGCTCCTCGCGTTCCTCGGCGGCCTGTAACGAGCACGGGGCGAGAGGGCTCTCCTCTCGCCCCGCCCCGCCGCCCGCCGGCGCATGAGCGCCTGATCTCGTGTCACTCCGTCGTGATCAGCACGAGACCGTGGCAGCCTCCAAATGAATCGCCGTTGAACGGAACGTCCCCGGCGACGGAGACGCCGAACACGTAGGTCACACCCGGCGTCAAGGCAAGACGCGCGGCCGAAGTCGCGCTCGCGGCGTGCTGGATCTCGGCGAATGCGTACGTCCTCGTCACGGGGCGAAACGGTCCACCGTTTTGGCTCGCCGTGATCAAGACCCACAGTGTTCCGCCGATGGTGGTCGAACGACTCGCGTACGAGGCCTGCCCAGTGATCGCCGCCACGTCGCCGGCGGCGGCGGTGTAGGGTGCGGTCTTGCACTGCTCGGGTGTGACGTCGCCCCCGCGCGCGGGAAGCGTGTCGGCAAAGGGAGCATCGAACGCGAGGCTCTTGACGCCGCCTCCCGCCGGTCCTGCTGGTCCCGCCGGCCCGGTAGGTCCTTGCGGGCCCATCGGCCCTTCGACTCCTTGTGGCCCCGCCGCGCCGGCGGGACCGGCAACGCCCGCGGGACCCGGAACACCCGCGGGACCCGGAACGCCTGCGGGACCCGGAACGCCGGGATCGCCCTTGGGACCTTGAGGTCCGGCCGCCCCCGTATCGCCCTTCGGACCCTGAGGCCCGGCCGCTCCGGGATCACCCTTCGGGCCTTGCGGGCCGACGGCGCCGATCGTCACGTCGAAAGGCACCGACGGCACCGTCAGCGTGGACCCCACCACCGTCGCGGAGACGATCAAACTGTACGTCGCGGCATCGACGCCGCCCGCGGGCAACTGCGCCGTGATGTGGGTGTCGGTGTGAGTCACCACGGTGAGCGGTGTTCCGGCCAGCGTCACCTTTGGGACGCCCGTCCCGAAGTGGATGCCGTCGATCAAGAGCTGCGTGGAGCTGAGATCCGTATCCGCGCGCGCGATCTGTGGCAGAGGCAGCTGCGCGATCTGCGCCGCCGCGGGAGCGATGCCCACGAGAATCAGCGCGACGCAGACCGCGACCGCCTTGGCGAACGACGTCGGTTTCATGCCTTTCTCCTTTGCTCCGCCGCCATCCAACGTGGCCGGCATGTCGGGCGTCATCGGCAACCGGCCTGCCAAACGTGGCGGCGGGCGAAAGGCAGCGAAATGTTGCGTGAAGCAGGAACGTGAAGAATCGGTCACCGTCTACGCAAGGAGACGGGGTGTCTCCTCGCGCAGGCGGTCGGGGCCTCTACGAGGCGGCCTCGCGCCGCTCCTCGGACTTCCACCGCGATGACTTGCGTGACCACCCGGCCTCTCGCCGCCGTGGCACGGCTCCTGCCGTAGGGCCTCGACAGCAGCGTCGAACGGCCGTGGAGGAGGTCCGATCATCGAGATTGTGCTCGCCCACGCGTCCGCACCGCCGCGCCGCCGGCGCGCGCGGGGAGGCGCCGTCCCGGCTACAATGACGTGGCCGCGGGACCACCGGCGGCCATCTCATGCTGGCATCGACAGGCACCGAGAGTCGTCACGCTCGGCCCTCCTCGCCGCGCCCGGCGGCCGCGCCGGAAGAGGCCCTCCGATCATGCCGGCGTGGCGGCCACGCTGGAGGAGCGTCGCTCACGACGCTAAGCGGGCACGCGCGCGCGCCGGGGGCCGCTTGATCCCGCGGTGCTTGCGGACTACGATCCCGTCCGTCGGCTGGCTCGGTTCCCCGGACGACTACGGCGAGACGGAGGCCACCATGAAGAACGGATTCAAGGTCATGGACTCGGACCTTCACACCATGGAGCCGGATGCCCTCTGGGAGCGCTACCTGGCCGAGCCCTTCAAGAAGCTCGCACCGCGCTTCGTCCGCTCCGCCGACAACGCCCCCAACCAGCCGCTGATCAAGATCGGCGACCTCGAGATCGGCGACATGTCCAAGCGCCCGCGCACCGCCGTCGTCGGCAAGGACCTGCACCACCGGTCGTTCGCGCGCCATCCGCACTACGAGGTGGCCCACGCCCGCGCCTACGACGCGGAGTCGCACGTGCAGGCGATGGACATCGAGGGCATCGACGTCGCCATCCTCTACGGCACGCGCGGCCGTCAGGTGCTGATGCACGACGATCTCGATCCCGCCCTCGCCACCGCGCTCGCCCGCGCCCACAACGACTGGACGCACGATTACTGCCAGTACGCGCCGGCGCGGCTCAAGTTCGCGGCCCAGGTCGCCTTCCACGACGTTCCCGGCGCCATCGCGGAAGCGCGCCGCGCCGTGCGCGACCTGGGCGCGGTGGCCGTGATCGGTAATCCGAATCCGATCAACGGGCGCCACGTCCACGACCCCGCCATGGAGCCGCTCTGGAGCGCCATCGAGGAGCTCGGGGTGCCCGTCGGGTTTCACCCGACCGGTCAGGCCTCGGTGCGCGACGACATCGCCCGCCGCTATCTCGACACCCCGAACGGCCGCGTGATCGGCTCCGCCGGCCGCAATCCGGTCGAGCTGATGATGGCCTTCGGAAGCCTCGCCGCGGGCGGGGTGCTGGAGCGGCATCCGGGGCTCCGCTGCGCGTTCCTCGAAGGCACGTGCGGCTGGTTGCCCTGGTACCTCTGGCGACTGGACGAGACGTGGGAGAAGTTCGGTCCAGGCTCCGACGTCCAGATCTCACAGATCCCGAGCCAGTACTTCTTCCGGCAGTGCTACATCGCCACCGACGCCGACGAGAAGCCGCTGCGCCAGGTCATCGAGGCCATCGGCGACGACAACATCGTGGTCTCCACCGACTACCCGCACTCGGACGGCCTCTTCCCCGTCGCCATCGAGGAGTTCGTGCACCTGGAGGGTGTCTCCGAGAAGTCGAAAGCGAAGATCCTCTGGGACAACTGCGCGCGGCTCTATCCGCTCGCCGCCGGAGCGCGCTCCGGCATGTAGGCCGCTCGTCGATCGCACTCGTTCTGCTGCCGCTTTTCGTAGACACCCCGTCGTCGCGAGTAGACGGCCGCGCGTGGTCGCCACCCGACGTGGTGGCCGGCGCGCGCGGCCCAAAGCACCGCCAATGCAGGCGATCGCATCACCGGTAGTCCTCCTCGCAGGTATGGCAGGGCCCTTGCCTTGAAGCTGCGCGTCGCGCGCACGACCGCGCGCAACGGTGACGCAGAGGCGAGCGGGCCGAGGAGGACGAGCCATGACGATCGAGACGACGGCGCTCGCGACCGTGATCGCGTGCGCGCTGCCGCTCTGGCTGCTGGCGGAAGAGCTGTTACACCGCTCCGCTCAATCGATGCGACGGGGGAGGGCGATCCGCGGCACGGCGGTTCTCGCGGCTTGTCGCTCGCGATTCGCCGGCACGAGAGCCGGCATCGCGGCCACGAAAGCCGGTGTCGTCGCGCTCGTGGTGATCGCACTCTTCCGGGCCGCCGTCGCGAGCGCGCAGATTCCGGCCCTGCCCCTCCCCCAGATCGTCCGCGCCGACACCGACGCGGGCCAGACGCAGCTCCTGATCGACGGGATTCGGTTCGGGACGGCCCTGCCGCGCGTCACGCTCGCGGGAGCATCGCTCACGGTGATCACGCATAGCGATACTCACATCGCCGCCATGCTGCCCGCGGGTGGCGTCGATCCCGCCACCTACAGCCTGATCGTGTCGGTCCCGGTTGCGGGGACGTCGACCACCGTCCCGTCGGTGCCGTTCAACGTGACGATCGGCGCCGTCGGCCCGCCGGGCCCGGCGGGAGCGACCGGCAGCGCGGGACCGCGCGGACCCGTCGGACCGGCGGGACCGGCCGGACCCGCGGGACTAGTTGGGCCCGGGGGACCGGCGGGACCGGCGGGGCCGATGGGAGCAACCGGAGCGCAGGGACTTCCCGGCCTCGCAGGATCTCCCGGCCCGGCCGGGCCCCAGGGACCGGCGGGACCTCAGGGCCCCGCGGGACCGGCAGGACCCGCGGGGACGGGCGCGACGGTCGCCTCGCTCGACGTGCTCGCCGGAATCGCGTGCACGGTCGGAACGTCACGCGGTTCGCTGTCGATCTCGTCCGCCGCGAACGGCGTGGTCACGCTCCAGTGCATCGGGGGCACCGGTGTTCCGGCCGCCAGGTTCGTCGTCTCCGGCCTTGCCGCGGCGACAGCCGGTACCTCGCAGAGCTTCACGCTGAGGGCGGTGGACGCCGCCGGGAACACCGCCACGGGGTATCTCGGTACCGTTCGGTTCGCCAGCTCCGATCCCGGCGCTTTGCTACCGCCCGCGTACACGTTCAGCGCCGCCGATGCCGGCGTCCACCTCTTCTCGAACGCGGTCACGCTGCGCCGGGCAGGACCGGAAGCCCTCACCGCGATCGATACGGTGACCGCCACCATCACCGGCACGTCGCCCGCTGTCGACATCGCGCCCGGCCCCGCCGCTGCCTTCTTCGTCGACGACTTGATGGTCATGGCGGGCGGAGTAATCACCCAACCATTCGTCCCTCCCGTCGCCGCCGGCGTCCCGCTCGATTTCACGCTGTCCGCCATCGACCTCTTCGGGAATTTCACGAGCTACAGCGGGACCGTACAGGTCACGGGTCCGGGGGTGATCGAGACCAGCGTCACGTTCGCACCGACCGATAACGGTCCCCACGTCGTCCCGGTGACGCCGGTCACCCCGGGCCGCCAGACGATCACGTTCTCCGACACCACACGCCCCATCCGCGCCACGATCTCCGTGGACGTCGAGTGAAGCTGGTGGCGACGGACGTAGGACCTGAGTCGTATTCACCTCCGTGAGGCCGCATGATAGGAGGCCGGGGGTGACCGCGTCCGGGCGGGGACCGTGACGGTCACCCCGGAGGCCCCCCATGGCACGTCTACGCTATCCGTCGCTCTACCAGATCAACACGCGCGTCTGGCTCGGTGAGCTGGAGCTCACGCGCGGACGGTCGGCCACCCTCGACGACGTCGGCGATGCCTCCCTGGACAGGATCGCGGCCGATGGCTTCGACTGGGTCTGGCTGCTCGGCGTGTGGCAGACGGGCGACGCCGGGCGCGAGGTGTCGCGCACCATCCCGGAATGGCAACGGGAGTACCGCGAGGTCCTTCCCGACTTCACGATGGACGACGTCTGCGGCTCGCCCTTCGCCGTGCGCGAGTACGTGGTGAACCGCGACTTCGGCGGTCCCCGCGCCCTCGAGCACTTCCGGAAGCGACTCGCCGGGCGCGGCATCAAGCTCATGCTCGACTTCGTCCCCAATCACACCGCGCTCGATCATCCGTGGGTGAAGCAGCACCCCGAATTCTACGTCGGGGGCACGGAGGAGGACCTGTCCCGCGAGCCTCGGAACTATCGCCGCGTGGCCACGGGCTCCGGTCCGCGCGTGCTCGCCCACGGGCGCGATCCATATTTTCCCGGCTGGCCCGATACGCTCCAGCTCAACTACCGTCACCCGCGCTTCCGAAAGGCGCTGCTCGACGTCCTCGACGGCGTGGCCGATCAGTGCGACGGCGTGCGCTGCGACATGGCCATGCTGGTGCTGCCCGAGATCTTCGTGCGCACGTGGGGCGACCGCGCGCGGCCCGCTGACGGAAGCGCGCCCGTCGACGACTCCTTCTGGGCCATGGCCATCGACCACATCCGCCAGCGTCGCCCCGACTTCACGTTCATGGCGGAGGCGTACTGGGATCTCGAATGGGCGCTCCAGCAGCAGGGCTTCCACTACACGTACGACAAGCGCTTCTACGATCGGCTGCACGCGCAGGACGCGGCCGCCGTCCGCGGTCATCTCCTCGCCGACGCGGACTATCAACGTCGTTCCGCGCGCTTCCTCGAAAACCACGACGAGCCGCGCGCGGCCGCCGTGTTCCCGCCCGACGTCCACCGCGCGGCCGCCGTGCTCGCGTTCCTGGTGCCGGGCCTGCGCTTCATTCACGAAGGACAGCCGTCGGGCCGGCGCGTGCGAACGTCCAATCATCTCTGTCGCCGCGTCGTGGAGCCCGTGGACCGGGAGCTCGAGGCCTTCTACGAGAGACTGGGCGCGTGCATGCGACGGCCCGAGGTGCGCGAGGGCGACTGGGGGCTGGTGCCGCGCCAGCCGGCCTGGGACGGCAATCCCACCTGGGATCGGTTCATCGCGTACTCGTGGGACGCGGGGGGGCGGCGGATGCTGGTCGCCGCCAACTACGGTCCCACGCAGGGACAGTGTTACCTCTCGCTACCGTGGCGCGATCTCGCGGGGCGGACCGTGGTCTTCCAGGACCTCATGACGCCGACGCTGCGGTACGAGCGAGAGGGCGCCGATCTCGAGCGGCACGGCCTCTACCTGGACATGCCCGCCTGGGGTCATCACGTGTTCGAGGTGGTGACCTGAGCGCGTAGCCCGATGACGTGGAGCTTGAGATCCTTCTGGCCCTGGAGGAGCTTGGCGATCTCCGCCAGCGTCGAAATCCCGGGGCACCGCGTGGCCGAATGCGCGCCGGGCGAAGGCAGGCGGTCTTGACAACCCCTGCCCCTCGACTTCAACGTTGGGACCCCGCAGGTTGAGGCGCCGCCGGGCGCGGAGAGTGAGGACACGATGATCAAGGCTTCGACGAGGCCGATAATGTGGGTGCTGGTAGGGATGGTCGTCGTCACCCTGGCGCTGGCCGTACCGGGCGTCTTCACGGCGCGCGCCGCCGATCCGATCAAGATCGGGTTTGGCATGGCCCAGACGGGCGGCCTCTCCGCCAACGGCAAGCCGGCGCTGCTCGCCATGCAGATCTGGAAGGATGACGTCAACAAGAAGGGCGGTCTGCTCGGGCGGCCGGTGGAGCTCATCTTCTACGACGACCAGACCAATCCCGCGACGGTGCCGGGCATTTACACGAAGCTCCTCGAGGTCGACAAGGTTGACTTGATCGTCTCCGGGTACGGCACCAACCTCATCGCGCCGCTCCTGCCCATCGCGATGGAGCGGAAGCTGGTCCTCATGGGCATCCTCGGCCTCGGCAACAACGAGAAGTACCAGTACCCGAACTACTTCCAGATCCAGCCGGTGGGACCGGAACCGCTGGTCAGCATGCCCACCGGCTTCTTCGAGCTGGCGGCCAAGCAGACGCCGAAGCCGCAGACCGTGGCGATCGTGGGCGCCGACGCCGAGTATCCCCAGAACGCCCTCGTGGGCGCGCGCGAGCTCGCCAAGAAGTTCGGCTTCAAGGTGGTCTACGACAAGACGTATCCGCCCAGCACGACCGACTACACACCGATCGTGCGCGCGATCAAGGCGACCAATCCGGAGATCGTGTTCGTCGCGTCGTACCCGCCGGACTCCGTGGGCATGCTGCGCGCGTCGCACGAGGTCGGCCTCCAGCCGAAGATGCTCGGGGGCGGCATGGTCGGCCTTCAGTTCACCACCATCATGACCAGCCTGGGGCCGATGCTGAACGGCATCGTGAACTACGACTTCTGGGCGCCGGAGCCGTCCTTCATGAACGCGCCCGGCATCAAGGAGTTCTTCAAGGAGTACCAGGCGCGCGCGGAGAAGGCCGGCGTCGATCCCCTCGGCTACTACCTGCCGCCCTACGCGTATGCGGCCCTCCAGATCCTCGGCCAGGCCGTGGAGGCCACCAAGGGTCTGGATCAGCAGAAGATCGCCGACCACATCCGCGCCACCGAGTTCAGCACCATCGTCGGCAAGATCAAGTTCGGGAAGAACGGCGAGTGGGCGAAGGCGCGCACGCTCATGGTCCAGTACCAGAAGATCCAGGGCAACGGCATCGACCAGTTCCGGGGCCCGGGCAAGAAGATCATCCTCTTCCCCGACGAGTTCAAGTCCGGGAACATCGTTTATCCGTACGCGGCCGCGCTGAAATAGCGCGCGCCCGGTGTTCTCCTGGGATCTGCTGGCGAACGCGGTGGTCGCCGGACTGCTACTCGGCGGCTTCTATGCCGCCGTCAGCCTCGGCGTCTCGCTGATCTTCGGCCTCCTCGACATCGCGAACATCGCCCAGCCCGCGTTCGTGCTCCTGGGCGCCTACGGCGCCTACGTGATGAACACGTCGTTCGCGTTCGACCCCATCCTCACCGGTATCCTGTTCACGCCGCTCTTCTACCTGCTCGGCGCCGCCGTCTATCGCGTCTACTACGGCAGCTTCGAGCGGCGCGGCGAGGAGTCGCTGCGCGGTCTGGTGTTCTTCTTCGGCCTTCTCTTCATCATCGAGGTCAGTCTCAGCCTGAAATTCGGCGTCGACTACCGGCTCGTGCAGGCGAGTTACATCGGCCACTCGATCGACGTGGGCGGCGTCGGCATCGCCTTTCGCCTGCTCGTCCCCTGTGTGGTCGGCGTCGCCATGACGGCGGCTCTCTATCTTTTCCTGGCGCGGACGTTCTACGGGCGCGCCATCATGGCCGTCTCCCAGGATCGGCTCGCCCTCCGCCTGATGGGCGCCGATCCCGTTCAGATCAAGACGATCGCCTTCGGGATCGGCATCGCGGCCGCGAGCCTGGCCGGCGCGCTCCTCGTCACCATCGCGCCCGTGGTGCCGTCGACCGACCGCGACTACATCGGCCGCATGTTCGCGATCACCGTGCTCGGCGGCATGGGCAGCATCGGGGGAACGCTCGTGGCCGCGGTCATCCTCGGGGTGGTCGAAAGCCTGATGTCGACGTTCTTCGGTCCGTCATGGGCGCTCGCGGTCTCCTTCGGGATCCTGCTGGTGGCGCTGGCGGTGCGGCCGGCGGGCCTGTTCGGCCGCTAGATGGCGTGGACCGCCGTCCGCGCGTTGGCGGTGGGGGCGGCGGTGGTGGCGTCCGGAATCCTCGTCGCCTCCCTGCGCGTGAACCCGTACTTCTACTTCGCCGGGTACGTGATCCTCCAGTACGTAGTGATCGCGACCGCCTGGAACATCCTCGGCGGCTACGCCGGCTACGTGAATTTCGGCACCCCCGCCTTCTTCGCCCTCGGCGCCTACACCGCCGTCTTCCTGATCCAGTCCGTGCGACCGCCCCTGGTCGTCCTGATCGTCGCCGGCGGCCTCGTGTCCGCGCTGCTCGGCCTCGGCATCGGTTACTTCACGCTCCGCCTGCGCGGCGTGTTCTTCTCCATCGCCACCCTCGCCCTTGCCATCGTGCTCCAGACCATGATCATCAACTGGGAGTACGTGGGGGGATCGCGCGGTATCAGCGTCATCCGACCGAGCGGGCCGCCCTTCGGCAGCCACGTGAAGTTCCTCTTCACGGTGATGGTGGCCCTCGCGGTGGTGGCGGTGCTGGCGGCGCGCTTCATCGAGCGCTCCTGGGTGGGCCGGGGCCTGGCCGCGCTGCGGGACAACGAGGAAGCCGCCGAGTGCATGGGCGTTCCCACGCTGCGCCTGAAGCTCTTCGCCACCACCGTGAGCGGGTTCCTCCTCGGCGTGGCGGGCGCGCCCTTTCCCTACTACGTGACCTTCGTGGAGCCGAACTCCGCCTTCAATCTCGACTACGCCGTGAACGCGCTCGCCATGCCCATGATCGGCGGCACCACGAGCTGGGTCGGTCCCGTGATCGGCGCCGTCCTCCTCGGCACCGCCCAGCAACTGGCGACGGTGACGATTTCCTCCGAGCTCAACCTGTTCATCGTCGGCGTCGTCCTCGTCGCCTTCGTCGTGCTGGCGCCGGAAGGCATCCTCGGCCTCGTCCGCCGCCTGCGCGCGCGGTGACGGCGATGGGTCACCAGCTCGAGATCCACGGCCTCGTCAAGCGCTTCGGCGGCTTCACTGCGCTCAACCGGGTGAGCTTGCACGTGAAGGCGGGCGAGCGCTTCGGTCTCATCGGCCCCAACGGCTCCGGCAAGACCACGCTCATCAACTGCGTGGCGGGCTCCCTCACCGCCGATCAGGGACGGATCCTCTTCGAGGACCGCGACCTCACCGGGCTCCCGCCCCATCGCCGCACGCGCCTCGGTATCGCGCGCACGTTTCAGATCCCGAGGCCGTTCACGAGCATGACCGTCCTCGAGAATCTCGGCGTCCCGCTCGAGTACACGGGGCGGACCCGCGCCGGCGACGGCGCCGGCAATGGCATGGACATCCTGGAAGCGATCGGGCTCGAGCGGAAGGCGCACGTGCTCCCGGCCGGGCTCACCCAGATCGAGATGCGCAAGCTGGAGCTGGCGCGCGCGATGGCGGCGCGGCCCAAACTCCTGATCTCCGACGAGGCGATGGCGGGGCTCTCGAGCGCGGAGGTCGACGACATCCTCGCCATTCTCTTCCGACTCAACGCGCAGGGGATCACGATCATCATGATCGAGCACATCATGCGGGCGGTGATGCGCTTCTCCGAGCGCATCGTCGTCCTCGACGCCGGCGAGGAGATCGCGGCGGGAACGCCGGACGAGATCGTACGCAACCCGGCCGTGGAGAAGGCCTACCTTGGCGAGTAGGATCGTCGTCCGGGACGTGAACGCGGGCTACGGCGCTGTGCGCGTCCTCCACGGCGTGTCCATCGAGGTGCGCGAGGGCGAAACCGTCACTCTCCTCGGTACCAACGGCAACGGCAAGAGCACGCTCATCAAGTGCATCATGGGCATGGTGACGCCGGAGGCGGGCGAGGTCTTCCTCGAAACGGACGGCACCCGCATCGACCTCACGCGCAAGTCCACGGAAGAGATCGTGAGCCTCGGCATCGCGCTCGTCCCCGAGGGCCGCCGGCTCTTTCCCAAGCTCACCGTGGCGGAAAACCTCCTCCTCGGCGCCTACCGTAAGGCCGCCCGCGCCGACATCGCGCGCAACCTGGACTTCGCCTACGACGCCTTCCCCGTGCTCCACGCCCGGCGGCGCCAGCTCGCGGGGAGCATGAGCGGCGGCGAGCAGCAGATGCTGGCGGTGGCGCGCGCGCTCATGTCGTCGCCGCGAATACTCCTCGTCGACGAGCCGTCGGTGGGCTTGGCGCCCATCCTCGTGAGCCGCGTCATCGCCAAGATCAAGGAGCTGAAGGAGCGCTACCAGCTCACCGTGCTCATGGCCGAGCAGAACTTCAACCAGGCCACCAAGATCGCGGACCGCGGCTACATCATCGTCCACGGCAAGATCGAGTTCGAGGGCCGGAGCACGCGCGAGCTCCGCGAGAACGAGCTGGTGAAGAAGTACTACCTCGGCGTCTGAGCGTCCCCCGCCGAAGACACCTGTCTATTCGGGTAGACGCTCCTCCGTCCCGTCGGCACCTCGCCGCGCTCACCCCCCGGTCCCCGAATCCACCGCGAAATCGACCGGTTGTCGTGCGGACGAAGCGGTCCTGCGACTTTAGCAGGACGGTTGCCTTGGAGACGTCGTCATGGTCATCACGACCCACGGTGCGAGCGAAGGGAGATGTCATGACGAATGAAGCGGCGGCGCTCGTAAACGCGATCGGATGCGCGCTTCCCCTCTGGCTGCTGATCGAGGAGATCCTGCACCGCGCCGGTGATGCGCGACGGCTCCCTCTTCGAGTCGCCGCCACGGCCGCGATGCTGGTGATCGCGCTGGCGATGCCGGCGGCGACGGCGATGGCGCAGATCCCGGCCCTACCCGTTCCACAGATCGTGCGGGCGGACACCGACGGCACCATGACTCAGCTCGTGATCGACGGCATCCGTTTCGGAACCGGGCTCCCGCGGGTCACGCTCGCGGGAACGCCGCTCACCGTCATCACTCATACGGACACTCACATCGTCGCGATGCTGCCGTCCGGTGGTGTCGACGCCGCCAGCTACAGCCTCATCGTGTCTGTTCCTGTTCCCGGCTCATCGCTGACGGTGCCATCGTTGCCGTTCCAGGTCACGATCGGCGCCGTCGGCCCTCCGGGACCAAACGGCGTCGCCGGGCCGGCAGGATCGACTGGCCCCGCCGGGCCTGCAGGACCAGCAGGCGTCGCCGGGTCGCCCGGCCCCGTCGGACCAGTGGGACCCGTCGGGCCCATGGGACCCGCAGGCCCCCAGGGACTGACAGGCCCGGCGGGACTCGCGGGTGCGACAGGTCCTGCTGGTCCAGCCGGTCCGGCCGGTCCCGCTGGCCCCGCGGGGCCTCCCGGACCTCCGTCGGCAGGAGGGACGGCGTTCGTCAGAGCGATAGACAGCACGGCGATACGGGGCGAAGGTTTCTTCGGCGAGTCGGTCGCGCAGCTCGCGTTGCCGGCGGGAAGCTACGTCATCCTGGGCAAGCTGTCGGTGTCCGCGGCGCAGCCGATCTCGTGCTGGCTGGCCCTGGGCGCACCTAATGCCGTCCTCGACCTTGGCGGCACCGCGGGACCCACCTCGCTCGCCACGGTCTCGTTGATCGGTCACGCCACGCTCACGGTGGCGGGGAATCCAGAGCTCCGGTGTTCGGGACAGCTCGCCCTCAGCAACCTGCGTCTGACGGCGGTCCCTGTCGGCGCCATCGTTGCGCAATAGTCGACCCGCGGACGTCAACGGTCGAGATCGACGAGATAGTCGCGGATGCGGGCGGCGTCGGCGGCGTCGGGCTTGAGCGTGAGATAGCGCTGGAACGCCTCCCGCGCACGTCCCGTGTCCTTCTCCGCGTAGTAGAGAAACGCGAGCTGTCGATAGGGATCGGCGTAGGCGGGATCGAGCGCCGCCGCGCGCTGGTAGCTGGCGAGCGCCTTTGCGTCCAGGTCCTTCGCCTCGGCGCTCGCCGACCGCTGCGCTTGCAACCGGTACAGGTCGCCATAGTAGAGGTGCGCGACGGGGTCGGGAGGGCTCGCCACCAGCACGCGGTCGAGCTGGCGCTGCGCGAGGGCGAAGCGGCCGGCGCGGAGGTCGAGCAGAGCGTTCTCGCGCACGACCGTTCGCAGACGTGACTCGAACTCCTGGGTGCTCTTGACGGTGTCCGGTCGCGCCGCCGCGGCCGCAGAGGTCTCCGCCAGCAACGCCTGCATGCTCTCGGCGCGCTCCTCGAGCCGGGCGCGGCTGCCGAGCAAGAACGTCTCCAGCGTGCCGCGATCGTCGGCGTCGGCGGCGAGAGCCGCGAACGCCCGCGGCGCTTCCCTCGGGTCGTAGCCGGCGTCGATCAGCCGTCGCATCCCTTCCCGATCGGCTTCGCGCTCGAGATCCCGGCCGAAACCCGTCGTCGACGCGACGGCGGCGAGCGGGAGATCGAGACCCGCGATGGCGGCGGCCGTGCGGCTCAGCGCGGTGCCGCGAAGAGCGTGGCCGCGGAGATCGCGCCCGCGCGGGCGACCGGCGCCGCCGCGCGCGCCGCCACCGGACGCGGAAGCGTCGCCGGCGTGGGGCGCGACGCCGAGCGCGTGGCGATACGTGACGTGAACGGTCTCGCGGGCCAGGATCGTCGCGAGCTGCGCCTCGTTCTCGAGCCGGCTGAGGAGGCCGGTGTGCACGTAGACGTGGCCGTCCGGCATGGCGAACGCGTTCAGCGTGGGATCGCTGATGGCCGTGAACGTGAACGCGGGCCCACCCGCGGCCTTCACGCCGGCGGGCACGACGCGCGCGCCCACCCTGGCCAGATACTCGTGGAGCTGGGCGTCGTCGTAACGCCGCGCGCGCGTGAAGAGCGCTTTCTCTTCCCGCTCCGCCTCCGCCCACAGCGCGGGCTCCCCCGGCGCCGGCGTGTAAGGCCGGCCGTCGGCGCCGATGGGCAGTGGCCGCCGCCCCGCGCACGCGGGCAAGAGCACGGCGAGGCCGATCAGGACGGCGAGGCCGATCAGGAGCGCGAGGGGCGGGCGGGCGAGCCGGATCAGTTGCGCGAGGCCAGCTCGCGGCGGACGCGGCGGAGCTGCTGCCGCACGGTCTCGCCGTCGCTCGCGTCCGGATGCGCGATGAGGTAGCGCTCCCAGTCCGCGGCGCCGCGGTGCAGCTCGCCGAGGTTCACGAGCACGCTGCCGCGGTCACGGACGTGCGCGGGGGTGGCGGCATCCACGAGGAGCAGGCGCTCGATGACGTCGAGGGCCTTGTGCCAGTCGCTGGCGCGGCAATAGATCGCCTTCATGTTGAGCAGCATGCGGGTGAGGATCTGTCGCTTGCTGGCGGGCGTGAAGTGGCTTTCCGCCAGCCGGACGCGGCGCCCTGTGGCCCGCGACACGATCTCCGCCGCGCTCTCGGGCGTGAGGACGGCACCCGCGTTGAAGGGATCGAGCAGCACGCGATCGGCGCCCACGTGCGCGCTCACGATGAAGTGTCCGGGAAGGCCGAGGCCGGCGATCCGCAATCCGGCGCGGCGACCCACTTCCATCATCAGCACGGAGAGCGTGATCGGGATTCCGACCTTGCGGTCGAGGACGTCGTTGAGGCAACTGTTGCGGGCGTCGTAGTAGTCGTCGGCGTTTCCGTGGAAGTCCTCTTCCTCGAACAGGAACTCGCGGAGGCGGTGGAGCGCGTGGAGAGGATCGCCGATCCCGCACGCGCCGGAGCGCGCGGTCAGCTCGTCCAGGCGCTTCACCTCGTGCTCGGGCACGAGATCGGGATGCTCGACCTGCGCCACCGCGAAGGCGGCGAGACCGAGGTCGAGCTCCGGCTCCGGGTAGCGAACGAAGTCGGCGAAGGCCCTGAGCTGCATCACGCGCTCAGCATCCCGGGGCATGATGGATGCCGGCCGTCGCGAGCGCCTTGGCCTGGAGCTCTTCCGCCAGCTCCAGCGTCCGCCGCGCGGCCTCACGCGCGGCCACCTGCGCGGCCTCCGTGGTGGCCAGGCGAAGCAGGAGCCGCCGTCCGAGCTCGTGGTGGTGCCGCTCGTCGGGCTCGATGACGTCGCGATAAAGAGCGGCCGTTTCGCCATCGCCCGCGTGAGCGCAGAACTCGATGAACTGGCGGTTCTTCACGACCGCGATCGCCTCGCGCGTGAACTGTCCCGCCGCCACGCGCTCCACCGTGGTCGGGAGACCGTCCAGGTAGTGGAAGAGCGGGCCGTACCCTTTGGCGAGCGGATCGAAGCCGGTGAGGTCGACGCCGAGGGCGGCCAGACGATCGGCGATGAGACGATAGTGCCGGGCTTCGTCGCCGACCTGACGCGCGAGCGCCAGCTTCACGTCCAGCTCGGGGGTGGTCACGAGCCAGCGGGCCGCGATCTCGGTCGCCTCCACCTCGTTCTTGAGGGCGACCTTCAACAGATTGACGACGGTGAGATCGCCGTCGACCTCGGGACGCAGGGTGTCGTCGGGGGCGAGACGCGCCAGCAGCTCCTCGTTCTCCGCCGCGAGCCGGGCCACGAACTCCTGCGCGGTCACGACGTCACGCCCTCCCGGAGCAACGACGGCAGCTCGCGCGTCAGCGTCTCCTTGGTCACCACCCGCGCGCAGCGCGCGTGCCACGGCTGCGTTTCGCGCGCGAGGGCGTGCGTGGTGAACGCGAGGACGGGAACACCGTGGGCGGCGGCGGCGGTGAGGATGGCCTCGTGGTCGAGGCCGCTCGTGAGATCGAGGAGGACGAAGCGTGGGGACGTCGCGAGCGCGCCCTGCAGTTCGTCGGGAGTCCGCGCGAAGGTGAGCGGCACGCCGGCCAGGCGCGCCGTCTCGCGGATGCGCGCAACGAAGAAGAGGTCCTTGACCACCGCCACCACGCGGGCGGCATCGGCCGCGGGGCCCTGATTCACCCCCGCGGCGTCGGGGCTAGTCGGCTTGCTCACGGTTGCCGAGCCAGTGCTTGTTCCACTCGGCGATGTGGGCGAGCGTGGAGAGATCGCGCATGCGATCGAGGTAGACGATGCCGTTCAGATGATCCGTCTCGTGCTGGATGACGCGCGCGAAGAAGTCCTTGGCGATCACGCTCTGCGGCCGCCCCTCGCGATCGTGATACGACAACCGCACCGCCACGTGCCGCGGCACCCGTCCCCGCATGTCGGGGACGGAGAGGCAGCCCTCCCACCCTTCCTCCATCTCGTCGGTGAGCGGTGTCACCACCGGGTTGATGATGACCGTGAGCGGGATCTGGGGCGCGTCGGGATAACGGAGATTCCCCTGCAACTCGATGACCGCGATCTGCTTCGGCGTGTGCACCTGGTTGGCCGCCAGCCCGGCGCCGTCGTACTCGCGCATCGTGTCGATCATGTCGTCGATGAATCGCTGCGTGTCCGGCGACCGGATCTCCTCCACCGACAGCGGCTGCGCGGGCTGACGCAGGACGGGATGACCGAGGCGCGCGACCTTCAGAATCGCCATATCGTGAACGAGTGTAGCATGCCGGTCACGCCCGTCCCCCGCGCCGCCGCTACTTCGTCTCGATGCGACCGACCTTTCGCACGCCCTCCGCCAGCCGCTTGGCGTCGACGTCGAAGAACTTCTGGAACTCCTCGCCCTGCTTGAACACGACCGGCGTCTCCAGCTTCTCCATCGCCGCCTTGAACTCGGGATCCGCCACCGCCGCCCGCACGGCGTCACGGAGTTTCTGGAGGACGGGCTCCGGGGTGCCGCGCGGCGCGAAGAGTCCCGCCCAGATGTAGAACTCAGCATCGGGATAGCCGAGCTCCTTGAACGTCGGCACGTCCGGCATGGCCGCCACGCGCTTGTCGCCCCAGCCCGCGAGCGCGCGCAGCTTGCCGGACTTGATGTGCGGCAGCACCACGGCCGGTCCTGACGCGAGCGCATCCACGTGGCCGCCGAGGATCGCCGTGAGCGCGGGTCCCGCGCCCGCGTACGGGACGTGTCGCAGCTTGATGCCGCTCGCGTGCTGCAGGAGCTCCATGGCCATGTGGAGGGTGCCGTAGACGCCCGACGAGCTGAACGAGATCTGGCCGGGACGGTTGCGGGCGTCCTCGATGAAGTCGCGCGCGGTCTTCCACGGGCTCTCCGCACGCACCACGAGGATGGTGGGATCGGCGGAGATGAGCGCGATGGGGGCGAACTGATCCACGGTGAAGGCAGGCGGCCGACCGAAGAGCTTGTCGGCCTCGGGGATGATCGAGATGCTCGAGAGCGCGAGGAGC
Source organism: Candidatus Methylomirabilota bacterium (assembly GCA_036506275.1). GTDB lineage: Bacteria > Methylomirabilota > Methylomirabilia > Rokubacteriales > CSP1-6 > DASXSB01. The sequence continues at coordinate 31,623 of DASXSB010000104.1, forward strand.
AGCGTATAGCCGTCGGGGCGGCTCGTCGCCACGTACTGCATGCCGACGGCGCCGGCCGCGCCCGTCTTGTTCACGACCCCCACCGGACTCTTGAGCACCTTCTCCATGGCCGCCGCCACCGGCCGCGCGGTGAGGTCGGCGACGCCGCCCGGCGGGAACGGCGCCACCATCGTGATCGGCCGCGACGGAAACGCCTCCTGGGCGGCGGCGCCGGGGACGAGGGCGAGCACAACGAGAACGGCGGCGACGAGCTTCATTCAGCTTTCTCCCTTCTCGGCGAGCGCGAGCTTCGCGCGCCAGTCGAGGGTACGGGTGACGAGGGGGCGCAGACTGAGCAGGACGAGGAGGGCGCCCACGCCGAGCAGCGTGGCCGCGATGGGGCGCTGCACGAAGATGGCGTAGTGCCCGTCCGACATGGCCAGTGACTGCCGCAAGCTCATCTCGAGCATGGGCGCCAGCACCACCCCCAGCACGATGGGCGCCGTCTCGAAGCCGAACTTGCGCAGGAGATAGCCGAGGGCGCCCATGGCGAGCATGATCCACACGTCCACCACGCTGCTGTTCACGGCATAGACGCCGAGGATGCAGAAGACGAGGATGGCCGGATAGAGGAGCGGGTACGGAACCCGCAACAGGTTCACGAAGACGCCGACGAGGGGCAGGTTCAGGATCAGCAGCACGATGTTTCCCACGTACATGGACGCGATGAATCCCCAGAACAGCTCCGGCTGCTGCTTGATCAAGAGCGGCCCCGGCGACACGCCGTGGACCATCATCGCCGCCAGCATGACGGCGGGAATGGGACCGGACGGCACCCCGAGGGCGAGCATGGGAACGAAGGCGCCGGAGGTGGCGGAGTTGTTCGCCGACTCCGGTCCCGCCACTCCCGCCACCGCGCCATGTCCGAATTCTTCCGGCCGCCTCGAGAGCCGCCGCTCGACGGCGTAGGACACGAAGCTGGAGATGATGTGCGCGGAGCCCGGGATGATGCCGATCAGGAATCCGAGCACGGTGCCGCGCCCGATCGGCCACGCGGAGTCGCGCCATTCCTGCCGCGAGGGCAGCAGCTCGCGCAGGCGCGGCTTGATCACGGCCGGCGGCGTCGCCAGCCCCGCCGTGGCCAGGATCTCGGCGAGGCCGAAGAGCCCGACCGCCACCGGCACCACGCCGATGCCGTCGCCCAGCTCCACCACGCCGTAGGCGAACCGGAAGTAGCCCGTCATCTGGTCGATGCCGATCATGCCGAGGAGGAGGCCCAGGGCCGCCATCGCGAGCGCCTTCAACATGGAGCCGCCGCTCATGTAGGCGAGCACGAGGAGGCCGAGCAGCAGCAGCGTGAAGTACTCGGGAGGCCCGAAGCGAAGCGCGAACGCTGCCAGCGGCGGCGCCAGCACCATGAGTCCGATGACGCTCGCGGTGCCCGCGATGTACGACCCTACGGCGGCGATGGCGAGGGCGGCGCCCGCGCGTCCCTTGCGCGCCATCGCATAGCCGTCGATGCACGTCATGACCGACGCCGCCTCGCCCGGGATGCGCATGAGGATCGACGTCGTCGAGCCGCCGTACATGGCGCCGTAGTAGATGCCGGCCAGCATCACGATCGCCCGCGTGGCGTCGAGACCGAAGGTGGCGGGCAGGAGCAGGCTGATGCCGGCCAGCGGACCCACGCCGGGCAGCACGCCCACCAGCGTGCCCACCACGCAGCCGACGAACGCGTAGAGCAAGATGGGCGGCGACAGCGCCACCGTGAACCCGAGATAGAGGTTCTGGAGCGTCTCGATCACAGGCCGAAGGGGCCGCGCGGAAGCGGCACGCGCAGGAGCGTGTCGAAGAGGTAGAAGGAGCCGGCGGCGAGGCCGATCGCGAGCACGAGGGCGAGGAGGATCCCCTTGCGTTCCACCACCGCCACCAGGAACGCGAGCACGCACGCCATCGTGAGCCGATAGCCGAGCCGCTCCAGCGCGAGCGCGCTGAAGGAGCACGCGACGAGGATGGCGACGGCGTGACGCCATTCGCTCCAGCCGACATCGCGGAGGGCGGGGGCGCCTCCGCCGAAGACCGCGATGAGCACGCCGCCCACGCCGAGAATCAGCGCGAGCAGGATCGGCATGTAAGCAGGCCCGGGGTTCTGGAGGGTGCCGAGGGGCAGGCGGCGGCTCTCCACCAGCACGAACAGCGCGATCAGCGCGAGCGCGATGCCGGCGACGCGGTCGGTCGTGAGCATGGCGCCCCCGTTCCGGTCAGCGTCCGAGGAAGCGGGCGGCGTTGGCGCCCTCGATGGCGGCACGGACGTCGGGGTCGAAGCCGGCGTCACCGACGGCCGCCACGGGATCGCTGGCGCCCATGTCGAAGGGATAGTCGCTCCCCATCACGACGCGAGCGCTCCCCAGCTCCTGGACGATGAACCTGAGATTGGCGGCGCTGTGGGTCAGCGAGTCGAGGTAGAGCAGCCGCGCGTAGTGACGGGGCTCGTGCGGGATGGCGGCCGGGCCCTCCGGCCGCACGCCCCACCCGTAATTGAGACGGCCGAGCGTGAACGGAAAGGCACCGCCCCCGTGGGCGAAGCACATCCGGAGCGTGGGCAGGCGCTCGAGGACGGCGCCGAAGATCAGCTTCGAGATGGCGAGCGCGGTCTCGAGCGGATTGCCGACGATGAGGGGAAAGTAGTAGCGGTGGAGGCGCTCGCCGCCCGCGAGCGGCGTCGCGGGATGGACGAAGATGGCGACGTCGAGGTCCGCGCACGCCTCGAAAAACGGAAAGAGCGCAGGATCGTCGAGGTCGCGGCCGGCGGGACAGGTGCCGATCTCCACCGCCCGCAGCTGGAGCTCCTCGCACGCCACGCGCACTTCCTCCACGGCGAGACCGACGTCCTGAAGCGGCACCGTCGCCATGCCCGCGAAGCGGCGGGGATGACCGGCCACCAGCGACGCCACGTGCTCGTTCTGCATGCGCGCGAACGCCTGCGCGGCCTTCGCGTCCGCCCAGTAGCAGAACATCACCGGGGGCGGCGACAGCGCCTGCACGGTGATCCCGAGGCGGTCCATGTCCTCCAGCCGCCGCTCCGCGCTCCAGGAGCGATGATCGATGTCGCGGAAGAAGTCCTCGCCCGTCATGATGGTGGCGCGCTCCGCTTCGCGACGAACGAGGCGCGGCCACTTGCCGCCCCCGTACCTCGCCGCCCAGTCTTCCCACGCGGGGGGGACGACGTGGGTGTGGAGGTCGATCCGCACTACTTCATCTCGACGCGGCCGATGCGCTTCACGACGCCCGCCAGCGTCTGGGCGTCGCGATCCCACCAGACGCGGAACTCGTCGGCGTCCTGGTACGCGATCGGCGTCTGGATCTTCTCCATGGCGTTCTTGAACTCCGGATCCTGCACGGCCTGGCGGGTGGCGTCGCGCAGGGTCTTGAGCACGGGCGCCGGCACGTTGCGGGGGGCGAAGAGGCCCGCCCACAGGTAGTACTCGACGTCGTAGCCCAGCTCCTTCAGCGTGGGCACGTCCGGGAACGCGGCCAGGCGCGTGGCGCCCCACGTCGCGAGCGGCCGCAGCTTCCCCGCCTTGATGTGCGGATAGGCGAGCCCGGGCGGCGATGGCCACAGCGCAGCGTGACCGCCGAGCACGGCGGTGGTCGCGGGCGCCCCGCCCGTGGTGGGGAGATGGCGCATCTTGATGTCCGCCGCCTGGAGGAACATCTCCATCGGCACGTGGGAGGCGCCGTAGATCCCGGACGACGCATACGTGATCTCGCCGGGATGTCGCCGCGCGTCCTCCACCAGCTCCTTCACGGTCTTCCAGGGCCGCTCCGCGCCCACCACGAGCAGGGGCGGATCGGCGTTGAGACGCGCGATGCCGACGAACTGGTCACGCGTGTAGGCGGCGGGGCGGCCGAATAGCGTGTCGACCTCGGGGATGATCGAGATGCTCGACAGCCCGATGAGCAGCGTGTAGCCGTCGGGCTTGGCCACCGCCACCGACTGCATCCCGACCGCCCCCGCCGCGCCCGCCTTGTTCGTGATCACGACGGGCTGCTTCAGCACGCGCTCGAGGGCGGGCGCGAGCGGGCGCGCGGAGAGATCGGCGATGCCGCCGGGCGGGAACGGGACCACGAGGGTGATCGGGCGGCTCGGGTACGGCTCTTGGGCGTGAACGACGGCGGCGGGAACGGTGGCGACGACGACGAACAGGATCGACGCGGTCGTGACCAGCGCGCGGTTCATTGCACCTCCGTCAACGGTAGCCCACCAGCTCCAGGAGATTCCCGTCGGGATCGAGGAAGTAGAGGCAATCGTGGTCCCCCCAGTCGATCGGCGCCGCGTGCGGGATCCCGCGCTCGGTGAAGAGCGCGCGCGCCGCCGTGAGATCACGGTGCGCCACCCGAAAGGCGTGATGGCTCTTCCCGAGCGGGTTCTTCACGTACTCGGGATCGGCGGCCGGACGATCCGGCTTGAGGAAGAGCGCGCAGGCGCCGTCGCCGTAGCGGAGGAGCACCTGATCGGGGAGTCGCCTCTGCACCTTCATGCCGAGGACGTCGGTGTAGAACTGTTGGGCGCGGTCGAGATCCGCGACGTCCACGCCGAAGTGGTCGAGCCGGGTCAGCTCGAGCATGCGGCAAGGATACCCGAAGAGCGCGGCGCCCGGCGACGAACGCGCCGGGCGCCGGCGAATGCTACTTGGCGGGCGGCGGCGCGACGTTGCCGCCGTCGGCCGGGGGCTTCTTCTCGAGCTCGACCGGGCGGCCGACCTCTTCCTTGTTCCGCTCCGTTCCGGCGCCCGTCTGCGGCTCCTGCGCTTCGCGAGCCTTCTCGCTGCTCTGCTTGCGCTCGTCCATGGCGAGCTCCTTTCGTGAGGGGTCGCCGGGGCCGACCCAGGCGCACCACCCCTGGGTCACCGATGAGCAAGCGCGGGGCCAGCGACGCGGTGATCCGCGGCGGTCATGGACGGCGCAGGCGCTCGGCTGCCCACTCCGCGGCGCGGGCGACGACCTCGTCGGGATCGCGGCGCGCGTGCTCGACCGCGTCCGCTCCCGTTCCCCGGTTGGCGAGCACGATGGAGGCGTTGCGCAGGAGACCACGACGCCGCGCGCGCCAGAGGGCGGTGCCGCGGAAGCGCGCCCGGAACCCGGCGTCATCCAGCTCGAGCAGCGAGGCGAGCGGCGGAAACGCCGCCGCCGGCTCGAACGCGGGCTCCCGGGTGGGAGGCGCCTTCCGGTTCCAGGGACAGACCTCCTGGCACACGTCGCAACCGAACGCCCAGTCCCCGATCGCCTCCCGGAGCTCGTCCGGGATGTCGTCCCGGTGCTCGATCGTCAGATAGGAGATGCAGCGGCGCGCGTCCAGCACGTACGGCGCCACGAAGGCGCCGGTGGGACAGGCGTCGAGGCAGGCCCGGCACGTCCCGCAGCGGTCGGGCACCGGCTCGTCGAGCGCGAGATCGGCGGTGGTGATGACGATGCCGATGAAGAAATAGGAGCCGAGGGTCTGGTCGATCACGTTGGTGTTCTTCCCGATCCACCCGAGGCCGGCGCGGGCGGCGAGGTCGCGCTCGAGCACCGCGCTCGTGTCGACGGCCACGCGGGAGCGGACGTCAACGCCGCCCGCCTCGCGCAGGAACCGTGCGAGCGCCTCCAGGCGGGGCCGCATCACGTCGTGATAGTCCGCGCCGCGCGCGTAGCGGGCGACGCCGTGCCACTCCGGAGACTCGTCGGCGGGCGCGTACGCGAGCGCCACCGCCACCACCGCGCGCGCGCCCGGCAGCAGGCGCGCCGGATCGAGACGATCCTCGCGGCCTCGCGCCAGGTACGTCATGGTTCCTGCGTAGCCGGCGTCGAGCCAGCGCGCGAACTCACGCCCGTGCGTCGGCGGCGTGGCGGGGCCGATGGCCACGCGGTCGAAGCCGAGCTCCCCCGCCCGCGCCTTCACCGCCTCGTGGAGGGCAAGGGTGGTGAGCGTCATCGGCGACGTGCCTTCACGACGAGGTGACTGCGCGTGAGCGTGCGGCCGCCGTCTTCGAGGAACTTGATGTACCGGAACCAGCGGCCGTCGCTCTTCCATCGCTCTTCGAGGCCGATCGCCGCCGCCAGTCCTTCCTCGACGGACGCGAACGTCTTCACCTCGCGCTCGACGTCGAGCTCCTCGACCGCGAACCCGCACCGCACGACGAGCGCCCGCGCGCGCTCCTCGTCGTAGGCAAAGCGCGAGGGACGCCCGGTCTCCCGCCACTGGTCCACGTGGAGCGCGACGAACGCGAGAGCGTGACCGGGTCGGAGTGCCCGCGCCGCGCGCTCCACGAAGGCGTCGGAGAGAAAGAGATGCGCGACGACGACGTCGGGAGGACGACCATCCTCGAAGAGGTCGGCATACTCGATGACGTCGGCGTCGGCGACGAGGAACTCGACGTTCGTGATCTCGCGCTTCCCGGCGGCGCGGCGCGCCTCGTCCACGAGGGCGGGATCGCGCTCGATCCCGAGCACGCGCGCGCAGCTGGGCGCGACGGCGAGCGCCACCCGGCCCGCTCCCGTGGCCACGTCGAGCAGGCGCACGCGCCGTCCCGTCTCCGCCCGCACCATGTCCCAAAAGCGCGCGCTTACTCCGGGTGGTGCGGTCATGGCGGAGGCGAGCGTCAGCCCGTGACGGCCCCGTCGGATGCGCTGGAGACGAGCCGCGCGTACTTCGCCATGACGCCCGAGGTGTAGCGCGGCCGGGGCCGCTTCACCGCCTTCAGACGTTTCTTGAGCTCGGCCGCCGAAAGCTCCACGTCGAGGCGGCGTTTCTTGATGTCCACCACGATGGTGTCGCCGTTCCGGAGGGCGGCGATGGGGCCGCCGTCGGCCGCCTCCGGCGCCACGTGGCCGATCATGAATCCATGGGTGGCGCCGGAGAAGCGGCCGTCGGTCATGAGGGCGACCGATTCGCCGAGCCCGGCGCCCTGGATGGCGCCCGTCACGTGCAGCATCTCGCGCATGCCGGGACCGCCTTTCGGTCCCTCCCAGCGGATCACGACGACGTCGTCGGCCTTGATCTTGCCGGCCTTCACGGCCTGGAAGGCGTCCTCCTCGCGGTCGAAGACGCGCGCCGGCCCCCGATGGAGGTCCTTCTTCTGGCCGGAGACTTTCGCCACGCACCCGTCCGGCGCCAGGTTGCCGCGCAAGATCACGAGACCGCCCTGCGCCTTGAGCGGGTTGTCGAGCCGGCAGATCACCTTCTGGCCGGGCGCTTCCTGCGCCGCGCGCGCCTCGTCGCCGATCGTGCGTCCCGTCACCGTCTGCTCGTCCGGGTACAGGAGCTTGGCTTCGAGCAGACGCTTGGCGACGACGGCCATGCCGCCCGCCTCGTGCATCTCCGGCGCGGTGTAGTTGCCCCACGGCTTGAGATCGGCGAGGAGCGGCGTCTTGCGCGAGATGCGGTCGAACTCGTCGATGGTGAGCTTCACGCCCGCTTCCTTGGCGACCGCCAGCAGATGAAGGACGGCGTTGGTGGAGCCGCCCGTCGCCATCACGCCCGCGATGGCGTTATAGAGCGCGTTGCGCGTGATGATCTGGCGCGGCCGGAGGCCCTTGCGCAGCACGTCCATGACCAGCTTCCCGGTCTCGAACGCGATCTCCGCCTTGCGCGGGTCCACCGCGGGCACGCCGTTCCAGCCCATGGGCGACACGCCCAGCATCTCGAAGGCGGTGGCCATCGTGTTGGCGGTGAACTGGCCGCCGCAGGCGCCGGCGCCGGGGCAGGCGCGGCTCTCGATCTCGTTCAGCTCGCGCGCGTCGATCTTGCCCGCGTTGAAGGCGCCGATGGCCTCGAAGACGTCCTGGATGGTGAGCCGCCGCCCCTTGTACTCGCCGTAGAGGATCGACCCGCCGTAGAGCATCACGCTCGGAAGGTCGAGCCGCGCCATCGCCATCACCATGGCGGGGATCGTCTTGTCGCAGCCGGAGATCGTCACCAGGCCGTCGAGGAGATGGCCGCGCGTCACCAGCTCCACGGAGTCCGCGATGACCTCGCGGCTGATCAGCGACGCCTTCATGCCTTCCGTGCCCATGGCGATGCCGTCCGTGACCGAGATCGTGTTGAACTCGATGGGCGTGCCGCCGGCGGCGCGGATGCCTTCCTTGACCTTCTCCGCCAGCTTCTGGTGATTCCAGTTGCACGGCGTGATCTCGATCCAGCAATGGGCGACGCCCACCAGCGGCTTGGCGAGGTCCTCGTTCGTGAACCCGATCGCCTTGAAGTAGCTGCGGGCGGCGGCGCGGTCGCCGCCGTCGAGAAGCACGCGGCTCTGGTGGCGGGGATCGAAGGCTGCCATGGGAATTCCTCCTGCCGGAATCTTACGCCGCGCCCGTCCGGGGGCGCTTGGCGACGAGATAGGTGAAGCGGCCGCGCTGGACGACCTCGTCGTGCTGATCGAGGATCTCGCGCTCCTCCACGATCACGCCCGCCTCGCGCATCGTGCGCTTGGTGACCGTGCGCGACCGGCTGTGGATGGTGTCGCCCACCCGGAGCGGCCGCACCGTTTGCCATTCGCAGCCCATGAAGGCGAGCACGGCCGTGGGCGGCCGCGGCGCCCGCCAGGCGAGGCCGACGCTGAGGCAGAGCGGGAGGAGATCGGGCACGACGGTGGGATCGACGGAGAGCTCGCGCGTGAGGCCGAGATACAGGTCGACGTGAGCCTCCGTCACCGTTATGGCGGGCGTCTCCTGCTCGTCGCCCACCTCGATGTCCTCGAAGAACGGACGCTCGGGGTCAGCCACGCGCGCGACGCTCCACCATGAGGTCGGTCTCGCCCTCCTGCACGACCTCGTCGCGCTGGTTGAGCACCGTCCGCTCCAGCGTGATGACGCCGCGATCCCCCTCGCTCGTTTCCTTCTTGCTGAGCACGCGGGCGCGGAGACGGATCGTATCGCCGATCTTGAGGGGCGCCTTGAACTTCCAGCGCAGGCCCAGGAACGCAACGGTCGCGAACACCGGCGTCGCGCGCGTGAAGAGGCCGGCCTGGATGGCGAGGCCGAGGAGCCCGTGCGCGATGCGCTCGCCGAACACGGACTTCTTCATGTACTCGGCGTCGGTGTGGAGGACGTTGTAATCGCCGGAGAGCCCGGCGAAGAGAACGACGTCGGCCTCGGTGACCGTGCGACCCGGTGACTCGTACTCCTCGCCGACGGCTATGTCGTCGAAAAATCGCCGGTGGTCGACCGCCATGCCGGCGTAGGATACCACAGCGCCTCGGCGACCGAGTTTGACGGTCGAGGGTGCATCTGCCTACAATTTCGACACTTCCAGGGAAACACACCGCCCGACCACGGATCACATGACAGGAGGTCATACCCATGGGTTCTTCGCAGCTCAGCCGCCGCACCTTTCTGAAGGGCGCCGGCGTGGCCGCCACCGTCGCCGCTGGCCCCACCGTCTTCGTCCGCGCCTCCCGCGCCCAGGGCAAGACGCTGAAGATCGCGCAGTGGACGCACTTCGTGCCCGCCTTCGACGACTGGTTCGACAAGAAGTTCACGAAGGAGTGGGGTGAGAAGAACGGCGTCCACGTCACCGTCGATCACATCTCGGTCAACGACCTCCGTGCCCGCGCCGCCGCCGAGGTAGGGGCCCGCAAGGGACACGATCTCTTCGGCTTCCTCGATCCGCCGCCCGCCTACGAGGACCAGGTCCTGTCCATGAACGACGTGGTGAGCGAGCTCGAGAAGAAATTCGGCAAGCCCATCAACCTCGTGCAGCGCGCGACCTACAACCCGCGCACGAAGAACTACTTCGCGCTCTCCGACAACTGGGTCCCGGATCCTCTCCACTATCGAATCGACTGGTGGGGCGAGGTGGGCGTGAAGCCCGACACCTGGGACCACGTGCGCGAGGGCGCCCGCAAGATCAAGGAGAAGCTCGGGCACCCGGCCGGCTTCGGCATCTCGCAGGAGCTCGACACCAACATGATGCTGCGCGGCCTCCTGTGGGGCTTCGGCGCCCACGAGCAGGACGAGTCGAGCACCAAGGTCACCATCAACTCCAAGGGGACGGTCGACGCCATCAAGCTCATGACCGCCATCTACAAGGAGTCGATGACGAACGAGGTCTTCACATGGGATCCCTCCGGCAACAACCGGTTCTTCGTGTCGGGCAAGGGGTCCATCATCCAGAACGCCATCTCCGCCATCCGAACCGCGGAGAAGCAGAATCCCGAGCTCGCCAAGAAGATGGGACTGGCGCCGCCCGCCGCAGGTCCGAAGACGCGGATGGGCTCGGAGCACCTCCTGCACTGCTACGTGGTGTGGAAGTTCGCCGAGAACCCGGACCTCGCCAAGAAGTTCATCATGGACCTCGTGGCGAGCTACAACGACGCCTTCCTCGCCAGCGAGTTCTACAACTTCCCGTCCTTCCCGAAGTCGGTCACCGATCTGCGCGGCAAGCTCGCCGCCGACAAGTTCAACCCCCAGGCGTACCTGATCCTTGCCGACGCCGAGAAGTGGAGCGCGTATCCCGGTTATCCCGGCCACACGACGGCCGCCATCGACGAGGTTTTCAACACGTTCGTCATCCCGAACATGTTCGCCCGCGTCGCGAAGGGCGAGCAGAGCGCTGAGGACTCCGCCAAGCAGGCCGAGGCGGAAATGCAGCGCATCTTCGCGAAGTGGGGAAAGTAGAAGGCAAGACGTCCGTCCCCGGTGTGGCGGCGGTCCCCCTCGGCGGGGCCGCCGCCCGCGCCTCGCGGCGCCGGCTCCTGGACCGCGAGAGCTTCCTCGGTCCCGTCATGATCCTCCCCGCCGTGCTCTACGTGCTGGCCCTCGTGGGCGTCCCCTTCGGCCTCTCGCTGTATCTCGCGGTGAGCGACGCCAAGATCGCCAGCACCGGCCTCGGTCACTTCGTGGGCCTCGCCAACTTCACGAGCGTGTTGCGGAGCCCGACCTTCCTGCGCGCGCTCGCCAACACGTTCGTCTTCACGCTCGTGTCGCAGGTGCTCGTGCTGGTCCTCGCCAAGATCCTCGCCACCTGCCTCACGAAGCGGTTCTACGGCAAGTCGATCGTGCGCTTCCTGATCCTGCTGCCGTGGGTGGCGCCCATCTCGCTCGGCACCATCGGCTGGAAGTGGATGCTCGACTCCCTCTACAGCCCCGTGAACTGGGTCCTCCAGGCGCTCCACATCATCCCGGCTTCGAGCTGGCCCATGTGGTTCGGCGTGCGCGAGCTCGCGATGGCGTCCGTGATCGGCGTGCACGTGTGGCGGCTCCTGCCCTTCGCGACCGTCATCATCCTGGCCGGGCTCACGTCGATCCCGAAGGAGGTGGAGGAGGCCTCCGCGGTGGACGGGGCCGGTTTCTGGTCGCGTGAGTTCCACATCGTGCTGCCGTTGCTCCGCCCCATCCTCACGGTGGCGGGGCTGTTCGGGATCATCTTCGCGTTCACCGACATGACCGTGATCTACGTCCTCACGCGCGGCGGTCCCGCCGACGGCACCCAGGTGCTGTCGAGCCTGGCCTTCTTCACGGGCATCCTCGGGGGCGATCTCGCGGGCGGCGCCGCCATCTCGCTCTTCCTGTTTCCGATGTTGCTGATCGTGGCGGTAGTGATGCTCCGCATCGCGCGGCGGGCGGAGGTCGCCTAGAGTGCGACGGCGGAGCGCGCGCTACATCGCGGGGCGGGTGGGACTCTATCTCACGGTGAGCGCGTTCTCGGCGCTCCTCGCCTTCCCCTTCTACTGGATGTTCCTCGCCACCTTCAAGACGGATCGGGATCTCTACGACCTCAAGAACAACCCGCTCATCTTCAACGACCACCTCACGCTCGCGAACTTGAAGTTGCTCTTCGAGCGGACGCTCTACACGACCTGGCTCTGGAACACGTTCGTGGTGGGGGTGACGGTGGTCGGCATCACCCTCCTCCTCGCCCTTCCCGCCGGCTACGCGCTGGCCCGGCTGGCGGGGCGCTGGGGGGAGCCGCTCGGGATCGGGATCTTCCTCACGTACCTGGTGCCGTCGACGCTGCTGTTCATCCCGCTGTCCCGGATCGTGGCCCTCCTCGGACTTCAAGACTCGCTGTGGTCGCTCGTGGTCGTCTATCCGAGCTTCACGATCCCCTTCTGCGTGTGGCTCCTCATGGGCTTCTTCAAGTCGATTCCCAAGGAGATCGAGGAAGCGGCCATGGTGGACGGCTGCAGCCGCGCGCGCGCCATCGTGCAGATCATCATGCCGATCTCGCTGGCGGGCATCCTCTCCGCGGTCATCTTCGCCTTTACTCTCACCATCCAGGAGTTCGTATACGCGCTGACATTCATCACGTCCAGCGGCGAGCAGACGGTGAGCGTGGGCGTCCCCACCAATCTCGTGCGCGGCGACGTCTTCTTCTGGGGCTCGCTCATGGCCGGCTGTCTCATCACGAGCATCCCCGTCGCCATTCTCTACAACCTGTTCCTCGATCGCTTCATCGCCGGCTTCACGGTGGGGGCCATCAAGTAGGCGCTCGGGGCGGCATCAATAGCGCACGGTCAGCTCCAGCCCCATCCCGCGGGACGGCGGCGGCGCGGCACTCGCCCGCGATGATGGCATCAGGCGGCGTGCCGAGCCGTCAGGGACGCTCGAGAGCGGACGAAGCTGCAACTCGAAATTCGGCGTGACGCCGAAGAGCCAGGCGAACATGCCGTTGGCCGCGCCCAGGGGATCGGTCAGCATGAGTAGCGCCTTGTCGTACCAGACGCGTTCGGGCTTCGCCTTGATGTGGTTTCGGAGAGGCTCGAAGATCAAGGCGCCGACCAGCGCGCCCGCCACCGGCGTCACGATGAGGTCCTGATAGGAAGGGGGCTCGAAAAAGGCTTCGACCCCGTATTCGAACATCGTCGACAGGAAGGCGGCATACACGAACGAGCCCACCGCGCCGAATCCTCGCTCTCGTGCGCGAATGTAGTACGCGCCGCCCACGTAGGGATGCGCGACGTAGTTGACCCACCAGGCGTCGGAATCCCACTGCGGATGACGCACGTTGTCCCACCAGATCTCCCCCAGCCCTTTTGGCTGGCCCTTGTCTGCTCCGTCTCCGGTCAAGTAGATGGGAACGCTAACGACGATCTCGTAGCCCAACAGGAGCGCCGTGTCGAGTCCCAACCCTTTCCAGTCGCGGCCGGGCGGGGGCAACGGTGCGAGCGCGCGCCACAGGAACGCCTTCGCGTCTTCGGCGGTCGACCGGACGGCGTCGGCGGCGGCGATTGCACCGGGCGCGCTCGGGTCCCGGGACAAGAGCGAGAAGGCGCCCGGCCCCAGGACGGATGTCGTGCTCCGCTCGTCGCCGCCTCTGAGCGAGAAGCACCCGTTGGTCTCGCAGTCGTTGCTCACCGAGGTCGCCGACACCGGCGACGGCCCGTCAGCGGCAGACGCTGTCAAGGTGCTGCCGATGCAAAGGCCCACCAGTAGACCGGCAACGAGACCAGTCCGTCGGGTGGTGGAGCGTTTGCGTCCGTCTAGAAGCCGTTCGATCTGGCGCATGTCATGAGGCCGCGTCCGCGGAGGGGCCCGCCTGCCCGAAGCCGAGACGCTAACACCAGGTCCCATCTGACTCAATAGGACTGATGTCTTATCACCCCGACGTCTTCACGAGCGAGCTTGTTCTACCCGCCGTAGCCCCAGTTCCAGCAGGGCAGCCGCTCTTTCCAGAACCACTCGTCGCAGAGATCGTCGTCGCAGCGCTGCTTGCAGTCGCGTTCGCTGAGGTTGCTCGTGCAGTGGAGCGTCCCGCCCGCGCGGCAGTAGCAGGCACCGACGAACGGCGCCGTCCGGGCGGGCTGAGCCGCGGGCCGTCCCGCGGCAAGGCCGCCGGCGGCGAGGAGGACCAGACCGAGCACCACGCGTCGCACGATCGCGGTCATTTGCGACCCCTTCCTCGTCTCCCTATACTCCTGCGCATGCCACGGCGCCAGCATGCGCGGAATGCGGTGCGACCGCTGCTGGGCCTGCTCCTCGTGACCGTCGCCACCGTCGCCGCCGACACGCCCGCGCGGATCCTTCGCGTGGTGGCGACCGGCGACGCGGCGCCGGGCGGCGGCGTCTTCGATCGCTTCGGCGCCGAGGCGATGCCGATCGTGGCCCCCGTGAACGCCAAGGGCGACGTCGTCTTCTTCGCCACCCTCGGCCGCGCCGGCACCGACGAAGGATTTTTCCGCTGGTCGCGCGGTCGCATCAACCCCGTGGCGCGCGAGGGTGACAGCGTGCCGGGCGCCGGCCGCCTGTCCGGCTTCGGCAAGCATCCGGCGCCGGGCCTGAGCGACGACGGCACCGTCGTGTTCGCGGCGGCCATCGCGGGCGGACGAGCCGTGGAGGGAATCTTCGCCGCCCACGGCGCCCGGCTCCGTCCCGTCGCGCTGAGCGGCTCCCCTGCCCCCGGCGCGTCGGGCAGCGTGCTCGCCGGTGTCGATGCGCCTGCCATCAACGGGCGCGGCGACGTCGCCTTCCTGGCCACGGTGCGGCGGGGACGCGAGAGCACCGAAGCGCTGCTGCTGTCGGCGCGCGGGCAATTGCAGAAGATCGTCGCCCAGGGTGACCCCGCGCCCGCCGGCGGCGTCTTCGCCGGGTTCGGTCCGCCCGCGATCAACCGCGAAGGCGTCGTGGCCTTCGGCGCCGCCGTGGAGGGCAAAGCGGTGCCGGGCGGCATCTTCGTGTGGAAGGCGGGGCAGCTCCGCATGGTCCTGGGCGCGGGCGACGAGACGCCCATCGGCGGGATCATCGCGAAGTTCTCCGAGCGCCTCGGCCTCAGCGATACGGGAGCGATCGCGTTCCACGGCCTCCTGAAGGCCGCGCCCGTGTCCGCCGCCGTGTTCGCGCTCGAGGATGGACGGCTGCGGGTGATCGCGCAGCTCGGTGATCCCGCGCCCGGCGGCGGCCGCTTCTCGAACTTCGGGCTGTGGCCGGCCGTGAGCGCCTCCGGCGTCATCGCGTTTGCGGCATCGGTCGACGATGGACCGAGCCCCGTGATCGTCGTCCGGACGGGGACCGACGGTCTGCGCCGCGTCGTCGGCGTGGGAGACAGTGTGCCCGGCGGCGCTCGCATCGCGTCGTTGACGCTGTTGCCGGTCGTGAGCGTGAACGCCGGCGGCGCCGTCTCCTTCGCGGCGGCGCCCACGGCCACCGGGGAGGGCCCGGAGGGCGTGTTCCTCGCCACGTCGGAGCCCTGATCGCCTCAGTTCATGTCGTAGGGCGGGTATTCGATGAAGACGTTGGCGGCGGTGATGAGCTTGTGCGCCGTCGCCACCCGCGGCGGCACCGGCTCGCCGCGCAGCATGCGGAGGGCGAGGGGCAGAACGTCGAAGCCCAGCCGATCCAGATAGAAGGCGACGGATCCGATCACGATGCTGTTGCGGTTGGTGGGGTCGATCTCCTTCTTGTCGTTCATCCCGCCATGGATGCTCCGATCGACGCCATGCCCGACGATCGCCACGTCGCGCCCGCGCCCCGCTGTCTCCACGGCGGCCTTGGCGGCGAGCGCGGTGGCGTCGTCGGTGGCGGCGATCAGGACCCTGCGCGACGGATTCGCCGAGAGAAACGCGCCCAGCAGCGGCGCCACCTGCGCGGTGTTCCCCTGCGTGTCGAGCGTGGTCACGCGCGCGCCGGGCAAGCGCGCGTGGAGCGCCTCCGTCACGCCGCGCACCCGCTCGGGGACGCGATCGGCGGCGGCGGAGACACGGCCGATGATGACCGCCACCGTCGGCTGCCCCGCCCACGTCCGCCCGGCGAAACCGGCGAGCGCCTCGCCGCCCAGACGGCCGGCGCTCACGTTGTCGATGGTGTAGAGCGGCGCCTCCGGCACCGGGTAGTTGACGGCCAGCACCGGAATCCCGGCCGCCTTCAACTTCCGACCCACGGTGACGTTTGCCGCGTCACCCCGGTGATACTGCACGTAGAGATCGAGCTTGCGCGTGATGGCGGCGTCGGCGTTGGCCACCGCGCGCGCGTCATCGCGGTGGTTGTCGTAAAAGACGAGGTCGATCGGGTACGAGCGCGCGGCGAGGTTGAAGCTCTCGCGGATCTCCGGACCCGTGAACCCCGTCCCCTCCACCGTCACGCCCGGCTCCTCGGTGATGTTGGCGAACGCGACCACCCAGCGCCGTTGCGCCGGCGCGGGTGAACCGAACCAGGTCGCCACGAGAGCCACGACGGAAATCGCGAGCGCGACATTGGGCAGCGGCGAGCGAACGCACCGACGCCGGCGTCCGTGACGGAACGCCGGCGTCGGGAACATCATACCGGGGTGACCGCGGCGGCTACTGGATGCCGTCGATGGCGACGAAGTTCCCCGTGAGCCCCACCGCCTTCGGAACCGTCATGTTGAAGAAGAACGTCGCCCGCTTGGTGGCGGCGGCCTCGGCCGCGATCAGGTCGGTCCGCACGTTCTCGATGATGTGGATGCCGTTGTCGGTGAGCAGCAGGTTGTGGACGATGAAGGCCTCCTTCGGATTCTCGCCCGGAATCACCTCCACCGCCCAGCTATCGGCCCCCACCGCCACCACCTTCTGGGAGATGAGCCAGTTGGCGGCGTCCTTGCCGATACCCGGCTCTCCGCTGTTGTAGGTCGCGTTCTGGGCGGGGAACTGCTCGAAGAGATCGCCCCATCCGGTGTGGATGACGACGATGTCACCCTCGCGCAGTGTCACGTTGTACATCCGGAGTCCGGCCTGGAGGTCGGCGGCCGTGATCACGGTGCCCTTGTCCAGGCACGGCTTCTTGCAGGCGGAGTTGCCCTTGAACTTGCCGGCCGCCTGGAACACCTTCACGGCGTCGATGACGACGCCGCGGGTGGCGAACGATTTCAGGTGCTCGAGGCCGAGCTTGGTCATGTTGTTCTGGTTGATGAACTTCCCCATCGCGATCTGGTTGTAGTAGCAGTCCTTGCGTCCGATGTGCCCCATGCCGTCCAGATGTGTCCCGACGTGGCTCTGGCTCAGCCACGTGTCCTCCATGTACGTCAGCTCGTTCTCGCCGAAGGCGGCGCCAGGCGCGAGGCTCACCGAGGTCAGGATGGTCTTGGTGAACCGCGAGCCGAAGAGTGGAACGCCGTCAGTGAGCGGATAGGACATCGTGATGACTTTCCCGGTCTGGATCTCGGCGGCCGCCGCCTTCGTCACCGCCGATGTGACACGGTTGGTGGCGCCGGTCTGGTCGTTCGGGCCCCAGGGCGACGGCGGGACGAGCTTCGTGCAGTCCGTCTGCGCGAGCGCACTCGACGCGAGGGAGAGGAGAATCAGGAGGGCAGCGGCGGTCACGAGGGTTCTGCGAGCCATGATCGAAACTCCTTTCCGGAGTGAACGGCAAGCACGGGCCTGATGCGCGAGGGATCGTAAGCGAGCGGCGACGGCGGGGTCAAGGCCACGTGCTGTTGCGACGCGTCAAGCAAGATTCTTGACGCCCTCCGGAGGCGTCGCGCACACTGTCGCTCCATGACGGCACGGCTTCGCGTCCTGATCCTCCTCGTGGCGATCGTGACGTTGACGGACGTCGCGACACCGCCGGTGATCGAGGATCACCTCGAGCGAGGTTTCTGCAGCGCCGATTGCCCCGTGCAGCACGCCGTCTCCGGGGCCGCCATCGCCGCGCCCGCGCCACCACGCGCCGCCCATCGATTGACCGTCATCGTCGGCGCCGTCGCGCGCGCAACCGAAGCGAAGACCCGCACCACCGACGCGCCCGACGCCCCGCGCGCTCCGCCCGCGGCCTGAGCATCCGCCTCCGGTCTCGACCGCGGTGCCGGCGCTGCCGGCGCCCCCGAGCCATGCCTCTCAGCGGAGATTGCCATGCGCACGCGCGGACGCCGTTCGCTCACGGTGGTGATATTGGTCTCGTTCACGATGCTGCCGGGCCACGCGGGGGCCCAGGACGCGGATACCCTGCGACGGGAGCTCGAGAGACTGCGCGAGCAGTTCGCGACGATCACGCAGTCGTACGAGCAGCGGTTGAAGGAGCTGGCCGAGCGCCTCCAGCAGCTCGAAAGCCGCGGCGCGCCCCCTCCACCGGCGGCCACGCCGCCAACGTCGGCCGCGCAGGCTCCCGCGGCGCCGCCCGCGCCCGCACAGGGGCCCACGCTCGTCGATCTCGCGCGACCGCGACAGCCCTTCGCGCTGTCCGCGCCCGGCCACGGCCTGCTCTTCGACATGGGGGTCAGCGGCGACTTCGTGGCCGACTTCACCTCGTCCACGCGCGAGCGGCTCCACGACGGGACGTTCGCGGGCCGCGAGAACCGGCTCTTCCCGCGTGAGGTATCGGTGGGGTTCTTCGGTCGCGTCGATCCCTACGCGAGCGCGGTGGTGCAAATCAGCGCCGGCGAAGAATCGAGCGACGGCGCGCCCTCGTCGCGCGAGCTCAGCGTCCGTCTCGACGAGGCCAACCTCACCCTGTTGACCTTGCCCTTGGGCACCACCGCCAGGATCGGGCTCATGCGGCCGCGCTTCGGAACGCTGAACACCGTGCACCAGGACGATCTCCCACAAGTCGATCGTCCCAACGTCCTCGCGCGCTTCTTGGGCGAGGAAGGTCTCGCCGCGGAGAGCGGCGTGGAGGCGTTCTGGGTACTCCCCGCGTCGATGTATCACGAGATCTCGCTCGGCGTCTTCAACGGCGACAACGAGGTGGCGTTCGGGCGCGGCTCGCTGCGCGATCCCCTCGTCATCGGTCGCTGGCGCACATTCTTCGAGTTCGAGGAGCGCGGCGGCCTCCAGATCGACGTGTCGGCCGCCACCGGAACCACCGCCGACGACCATCGCAATACCGTGGTGGGGCTCGGCGCCAAGTACAAGTGGATCGGGACCGAGACCGGATTCCCGGTCGTGACCGTCGCCGCCGAGGCGCTCGGCAGCTTCCGGACGGTGGAGGCGACGGAGGGATGGGCGGGCGACCGTCACCTCGATCGCTGGGGCGCGTACGCCTACGCGCAGTACGATTTCACCCGGCGCTGGGCGGCCGGCCTGCGCGGCGACTGGACCGAGCTGCCCGTCGAGCGCGGAAGCGAGTGGGCGATATCGCCCTATGCGCAGTTCAAGCCGTCCGAGTTCCTGCGCTTCCGGCTCCAGTACAAGCACACCGAGGGCCGCGGCGCCGTCGAGCGTGTCGCCAACGAGCTGTTCCTCCAGGGAAGCTTCATCCTGGGCGCGCACCCGACGGAGAGGTTCTGACCATGCGCGTCCTCACGCCGCGCGTCCGCGCTCTGATCGCGCTCGCCCTCGCGCTGGGCGCCGTCGCGACCGCTCCGCCGGCGGCGGCGACCGAAGAACGCCTGCGGGTGCTGACCACGCTCCCCGATCTCTGGTCGATCACGCGCGCGCTCGTGGGTGACCTCGGGGAGGTGAAGGTGGCGACGCGCCCCGGACAGAATCCTCACGATCTGGAGATCCGTCCCAGCCAGATCCTGCTCGTGAAGCGGGCCGAGATCCTCGTGCGCAACGGGCTCGACGAGGATTCGTGGATCGATCCCGTCATCGAGAGCAGCGGCAATCCGCGGCTGCTCCGCGGCGCCCCCAGCGTCATCGAGGCCGTGCGCGGTCTCGAAGTCTTGAAGGTGCGCACGGGGCCGATCGACCGCTCGCTCGGCGACGTCCACCCCTCCGGCAATCCGCACTTCACCCTCGACCCCGGGACCCTGCCCGTCGTGACCGCCAACATCGTGGCCGGCCTCGCGCGTCTCCGACCCGATCTCGCGGAGCGCCTCCAGACGAATCGCCAGGCGTTCCTCGACGAGGTCTCGGTGGCCACGCGGCGGTGGACGGACACGCTCACGCCGTATCGTGGCGAGCCGGTGGTGAGCTACCACGACAGCTGGCCCTATTTCTATCGCGCGTTCGGCCTGGAGGAGCTCGGCATCATCAAGGACCGTCCGGGCGTGCCGCCGTCGCCGCAGCATCTGGTCGCGCTCATTCGCCGGATGCGCGAGCGCCGGGCAAAGGTCGTCCTCGTGGAGAGCTGGTATCCGACCGCCACCGCGGAGACGGTGGCCCGGGCCGCCGGCGCGCGTGTGCTGGTGGTGCCGCAGAGCCCCGGAGCCGTGAAGGGCACCGAGACGTACATCGCGCATCTCGACGCGCTCGTGACCTCGCTCGCGCGCGCGCTCGCGCCCGGCAATCCTTGACACTGCGCGCGAGGCGCCGGTAGAGTTCGATCGTTCGACGCCCGCACAGCAAGGAGGAGCGTTGCGCTTCGCCGACCCCCGCCTCGAGCCCGTGTGGGAGAAGGTGCGCGCCGGCGAGCGTCTCACCGGCGAGGACGGTCTCCTCCTCTTCGAGACGGAAGACCTCCACGGCGTCGGCCGCCTTGCCGACTTCGTGAAGACGCGCAAGGAAGGCGACCGCGTCTACTTCGTGATCAATCGCCACATCACGCCCACCAACGTGTGCGTGCTCTCGTGCAGCTTCTGCGACTTCGCCCGCAAGAAAGGCGCGCCCGGCGCCTACGAGCACACCATCGAGGACATGGTCGGCATGATCCGGCCCGACGCCCGCGAGGCGCACATCGTGGGCGGCCACCATCCCGATTGGCCGTTCGAGTACTTCGAGCGCATCATCGCCGCCGTCCACGCCGCCCACCCGCAGGTGCAGATCAAGGCCTTCACCGCCGCCGAGATCGACTACTTCTGGCGGCGCTGGAAGATCGAGCCGAAGGAAGCGCTGGCACGCCTCAAGAACGCGGGGCTCATGTCGATGCCGGGGGGCGGTGCCGAGATCTTCTCGCCCCGTCTCGCGCGGCTCTTGAAGTACACGGGCAAGGCCGACACCGAACGCTGGTGCGAGATTCACGGCATCGCACACTCGCTCGGCATTCCCACCAACGCCACCATGCTCTACGGGCACGTGGAGACGCTCGCCGAGCGCGTGCAGCACTTGCTGCGGCTCCGCGAGCAGCAGGACGCCTCCGGCGGCTTCCTCACCTTCATCCCGCTCGCCTACCAGGTCGGGACCACGAAGCTGCGGCCGCGGCAGACGCCGCCCTCCGACAGTCTCCGCACGATCGCGGCCGCCCGGCTCCTCCTCGACAATTTTCCGCACGTCGAGGCGTACTGGGTGGTGCTCGGCGAGGACACGACGTCGATCGCGCTCCACTTCGGCGCCGACGACGTGAACGGCACCCTCGAGGACGAGCGCATTCAGCACATGGCGGGTGCCGACACCCCCGCCGGTGTGGCCCGCGAGCAGCTCTTCCGGATGATTCGCGACGCCGGCAAGGTCCCCGTCGAGCGCGACGCGCTCTACAACGTGATCAACGTGTGGAGCTGATGCTCGACACCATCCGCGAGAAGGCCGTGGCCGGCAAGCGCCTCGATCGCGCGGAGGGCCACTGGCTCCTCGCGGAGGCGCCCCTGCTGGAGGTCGGCGCCATCGCGAACGAGGTCCGCTTCGCGCGCCTGCCGGAGAAGGTCGTAACGTTCGTCATCGACTCCAACCCGAACTACACCAACGTCTGCGTCACCGACTGCCAGTTCTGCGCGTTCTACCGCAAGCCCGGCCATCCCGAGGCGTGGACGCTCAGCGTCGACGAGGTGCTGGCCAAGATCGAGCTCGCGGCGGCGAAGGGCGCCACCACCGTGCTGCTCCAGGGCGGCCACAATCCCGAGCTTCCGCTCGACTACTACCTCACG
>DASXSB010000105.1:0-48364 GCA_036506275.1 Candidatus Methylomirabilota bacterium
GCGGGACGAACGCCGTCGCCAGGCCCTCGCGCCGCGCCGCCGCCAGATCGTAGTTATGGGCGGCCACCATCATGATCTCGGCGGGCGCGAGGCCGAGCAGCGACACCGCGGTTCGATACACCTCCGGCCGCGGCTTGTAGCAGCGGGCGTTCTCGGCGGTGAGGACGCAATCCCACGGCAAGCCGGCGAAGCGCGCCAGCTCGATCATGCCGATGAAGCTCGCGTTCGACAGCGGGGAGAGGATGTAGCGTCGCTGGAGCCGACGCAAGCCGGGGAGACTGTCGGGCCACGGCGCGAGCCGCCACCACACGCGCGCGAGGTCGTCGACCTCGTCCTCCGTCAGTGACCCGATAGCGTAGCTGACGAGGAGCTCGTCGAGACGACGGCGGTAGATCGTATCGATCGTCGTCCACGGGATCTCGCCGCGGTTCACCTGGTCCATGCCCGGTCGGTACGCCGCCTTCCAGTCGTCGAGAAACCGGACGCAGTCGAGCCGCAGCTTCTTGCGCTCGGCGACGACGTGAAGCTCGCGGAGCACGCTGCCCCGCCAGTCGACGACGGTGCCGTACGTGTCGAACAGGAGCGCGCGGAGCATGGAGGGATGCTACGGGGCGCCCACGCCGGACCGCAAATCGGCGTGACTCCAACCTGACGCGATGGCCCCTGGCCCCGGGCGTTGACGCCCCGCGTGACTCTGTGGTTTCATAGCTGTTCGTCGTGACTCGCGCCTGAGGAAGGATTTAGACCATGGAAGCCGTCATCGCGAGCGGGGGCAAGCAGTACCGGGTGACCACGGGCCAGGTGATCGCGGTCGAGAAGCTGGCCGGGGACCCGGGGGCGCCGGTCGAGTTCACGTCCGTGCTGCTCGTGAACCGCGACGGCGAGCTCCTCACGGGGGCGAAAGCGCTCGGGCGGGCGAAGGTCGTGGGCGAGGTGGTGGGACAGCGGCGGGGACGCAAGGTGGCCGTGGTGAAGTTCAAGCGCCGCAAGAACTATCGGCGGCATCGCGGTCATCGCCAGCACGCGACCACGGTGCGCATCACGAAGATCGAGGTATAGGCATGGCGCACAAGAAAGGTGTCGGCAGCTCGCGCAACGGCCGCGACTCCAATCCCCAGATGCTCGGCGTGAAGCGCTTCGCCGGCCAGTTCGTGACGGGCGGAAGCATCCTCGTGCGGCAGCGCGGAACACGGTTCAAGCCCGGGATCAACGTCGGTCTCGGCTCCGACGACACGCTGTTCGCGAAGATCGACGGCTATGTCCGCTTCGAGCGGCGGGGCGACTCGCGCTACATCAGCATCGCTCCCCAGTCCGCGTGATGTCGGACGGACCGCCTCCGGCTCCGGCCTTCCCGTGTTCATCGACGAGATCGACATCTTCGTCAAAGGCGGCGACGGCGGCGCCGGTTGCGTCAGCTTTCGTCGGGAGAAGTACGTCCCTCACGGCGGTCCCGACGGCGGCGATGGCGGCGAGGGCGGCAGCGTCTGGCTCGAGGCCGATCCCGCGCTGACCACGCTCCTCGACTACCACTACAAGCGCCACTACCACGCCGAGCGCGGCCAGCACGGCCAGGGCAGCAACCGTCACGGCGCGTCCGGCGCCGATCTCACCCTCCGCGTGCCGGTGGGGACCATCGTCTCCGATCGCGACACCGGCGAGATCCTCGGCGACCTCGCCGCCCCTCAGGCGCGCATCCTGGTGCAGCCGGGGGCGCGCGGCGGGCGCGGGAACGCGCGCTTCACGTCGTCGACCAATCGTGCCCCGCGCCGCGCCGACCTCGGCCGCCACGGCGACGGCCGCTGGCTACATCTGGAGCTGAAGCTGCTCGCGGACGTCGGCGTGATCGGATTTCCGAACGCAGGGAAGTCGACGCTGGTGTCGCGGCTGTCGGCGGCCACGCCGAAGATCGCCGACTATCCGTTCACGACGCTCGCGCCCGCCCTCGGCATCGTGCGCGTGGACGCCGAGCGCACCTTCGTGATCGCGGATCTGCCCGGCCTCATCCCCGGCGCGTCGGAAGGCCGTGGGCTCGGCCACCAGTTCCTGCGCCACACGGAGCGGACGCGGCTCTTGATCCATCTCCTCGATCTCGATCCCGCCACCGGCCGTGATCTCGTCGACGATCTCCGCGTGATCAACGACGAGCTTCGCGCCTACTCGGCCCCCCTGGCGGAGCGGCCCCAGCTCGTCGTCGTCAACAAGGCCGATCTTCTCGGCGCCGTTCCGGAGGCGGATGCGCGACGGCAACGGCTCGAAGAACACTGCGCGCAGGCGGGGCAACCGGTCATCGTCATCTCGGCCGCAACCGGCGCCGGCCTCACCGACCTCGTTCACGCCGTGGCGACGCATCTGGAAGGTGCAGGATGGCTGCGCGCCGCGAGCTAGGGCCGGTCCGGCGCGTCGTCGTCAAGGTGGGGTCGAGCCTCGTCACCACGCCCGAGACGGGTCCCGATCCCGCGCGCATCGAGGCCCTCGCGGCCGAGATCGCCGAGATCCGGGCCGCGCGCGAGGTCGTGGTCGTCACCTCCGGCGCCATCGCGACCGGCATGGCGCGGCTGGCGCTGCCGGAGCGACCACGGTCCATCCCGGAAAAGCAGGCGGCGGCGGCGGTGGGGCAGTCGGCGCTGATGTGGCAGTACGAAGCCGCCTTCAAGCGTCATGGCGTCGCGGTGGGGCAGGTGCTGCTAACCGCGCAGGACATCAGCGACCGCGCGCGCTACCTGAATGCGCGCAACACGCTGCTGGCGCTGCTCCGCTTCTCGGTGCTCCCGATCGTGAACGAGAACGACACGGTGGCGGTGGAGGAGATCAAGGTCGGCGACAACGACAACCTGAGCGCGTTCGTCGCCTCCCTCATCGACGCCGATCTGCTCGTGCTCCTCACCGACGTGGAAGGCCTCTACACGGGCGACCCCGCGCGCGACCCCGGCGCGCGCAAACTGGACACGGTCGACGTCGTGAACGACGCCATCGAGGCCCTCGTATGGAAGCGCGCCGGCGCCCCCGGCGGGTCCGTGGGCGGCATGGTCACCAAGCTCCAGGCCGCGCAAAAGGCGGCAGCGGCCGGGGTGGCCATGGTGATCGGAAGCGGGCGCGAGGACGGCGTTCTCCGCCGCATCGTGGCCGGGGAGACCGTGGGCACGTACTTCCCGCCCAAGGCGGACCGGCTCACCGCCCGCAAACGGTGGATCGCATTCGCGGTGCCGCCGCAGGGACGGCTGACGGTTGACGCGGGCGCGGTCGTGGCATTAACTCGACGGGGAAAGAGTCTCTTGCCCTCGGGGCTGGTCGGCGTGGACGGCGACTTCGCGGCCGGCGACCTGGTGGCGGTGGCGGGGGAGCCCGACGGTCGCGAGTTCGCACGCGGCCTCGTGAACTTCGAGGCCGACGAGCTGCGCCGGATCAAGGGAGCGAAGACGCAGGAGATCGAGGTCCGTCTGGGCTACCGAGGCGTGGATGAGGTCATCCATCGCGACAATCTGGTGATCCTGTGAGCGGCGAGCACGCAGGCCGGGTGGACGTGCGGGCGCTCGTGGAAGCGAAAGCGCGCGCGGCGCGGGCGGCGGCGACGGCGCTCGCGCACGCCCCCACGCGTCTGAAAAACGAGGCGCTCGCCCAGATGGCGCGTGAGCTGGACGAGAAGGCGGCCGCCCTCATCGACGCCAACCGGATCGATGTCGCGCGCGCGCGCGGGCGCGGCCTCTCCTCCGCCTTCGTCGACCGTCTCACGCTGACGGAGGCGCGCGTGGAGGCGATGGCGCGCGGGCTCCGCGAAGTGGCGGCGCTGCCCGACCCCGTGGAGACGGTGGCGGAGGCGTGGCGCCGCGCGGACGGGCTCGAGATCTCCCGCGTCCGCGTGCCCCTCGGCGTCATCGGCTTCATCTACGAGTCCCGTCCCAACGTGACCGCGGACGCCGCCGGTCTCTGCGTCAAGTCCGGCAACGCGGTCGTGCTCCGGGGCGGCAGCGAGGCCATCGAATCGAACACGTTGATCGCGAGCGTGCTCGCGAAGGCGCTCGAGAAGGTGGGCGCGCCCGGCGACGCCATCCAGTTCATCGACATCACGGACCGCGAGGCGGTGGCGGTGCTGCTGACGCTGGACGGTCTCGTGGACCTCGTCATCCCGCGCGGCGGCGAGGACTTCGTGCGCTGGGTGGCCGAGCGCTCGCGCGTCCCCGTCCTCAAGCACGACAAGGGCCTCGTACACGTCTTCGTGGACGCCGGCGCCGATCTCGAGATGGCGGCCGCCATCGTGGTGAACGCCAAGGCCCAGCGCCCGAGCGTCTGCAACGCGCTCGAAACGCTGCTCGTGCATCGAGCGGCGGCTTCCGCGTTCTTGCCGGTCGTGGGGAAGCGTCTCGTCGCCGCCGGCGTGGAGCTGCGCGGCTGTCCCCGCACGCTCGCCCTCCTTCCGGAGGCGCGGGCGGCGGCGGAGTCGGACTGGGACACCGAGTATCTCGATCTCGTTCTCGCCGTGCGCGTGGTGGACGATCTCGACGAGGCGATCGCCCACATTCGCCGCCATGGCTCCGGCCTCGCGGAGGCGATCGTCACCAACGACCGCGCGGCCGCGCGGCGCTTCACGCGGGAGGTCGACGCCGCCGCCGTGCTCGTCAACGCGTCGACGCGTCTCGTGGACGGGCAGCAGTTCGGGATGGGCGCCGAGATGGGCATCTCCACCTCGCGCGTGCACGCGCGCGGGCCCGTGGGTGTGCGGGAGCTGACGACGACGAAGTTCGTGGTCCAGGGTGACGGCCAGCTCCGTGACTAGCCTCTTTCCGATCCCGGGGGAACGCTGACCGTTGCCCCGCGTCGCCGTGTTCGGCGGATCCTTCAACCCGATCCACTATGGGCACCTCCTCCTCGCCGACGAGGTCCTCGAGCTCCTGACCCTCGACCAGGTGCTCTTCGTTCCGGCGGCGGTGCCGCCCCACAAGATGGGAATGGACATGGCGCCCGCTGACGATCGCGCGGCCATGGTGCGCCTCGCCACCGCCGGCCATCCGGGCTTCGCCGTCTCCGACATCGAGCTGCGCCGTCGCGGCCCGTCGTACACGGTGGACACGCTGGAGGCGCTGGCCGCCGGCGGCGACGAGCTGCACCTCGTCATCGGGTCGGAGACGTTCCTCGATTTCTTGAGCTGGCGCGAGCCGGCGCGCATCGCCCGCCTCGCCCGTCTCGTCATCATGCCCCGCGTCGGCAGCGCGTTCGACCCCGACGCCACCGCCGCCCAGAAGGTGCTGCGCGAGATCGGGGCCGAGCCGTTCGTCCACGTGGAGCGGCCGCCGGCGCCGCCGCGCGGGACCGTCATCGTCCACGCCACCTCCTTGCCGATCTCGGCCTCCGACCTCCGGCATCGCGTGCGCGAACGTCGCTCGCTCGCGTACCGGGTGCCGGAGGCGGTCAT
Organism: Candidatus Methylomirabilota bacterium; assembly: GCA_036506275.1. GTDB lineage: Bacteria > Methylomirabilota > Methylomirabilia > Rokubacteriales > CSP1-6 > DASXSB01. Next base: position 5,408 of record DASXSB010000105.1, read on the forward strand.
CGCCCACATCCGGGCGCGCGGGCTCTACCGGGAGGGGACGTGAGCGCGCTCTCGGCGGAACGGAAGGTGCGGCTCGCCGCCCACGCCGCTCTCGACAAGAAGGCGGCCGACCTCATCGTGCTGGACGTGCAGGGGGTGTCGAACATCGCTGACTACTTCCTCGTCTGCAGCGGTAAGTCGCGGCCCCACCTGAAAACGATCGCGGAGGCGATTCGCGAAGAGCTGAAGGCGGCCGGCAGCCGTCCCCTCCACGCCGAGGGCGTGGCCGACAGCGGCTGGGTTCTCCTCGACTACGGCGACGTGCTCATGCACGTGTTCCTCGAAGACACGCGCGCGTACTACGCGCTCGAGCGTCTGTGGGGCGATGCGCCCTCGGTGCCGGTGGAGCGATGAGCGTGATGACCGTGAATGTGTTGCGCCCCTCAAACGTGCATGCTAGCGTACCCATCGCTTCGTTACCGCGGGGGCTCGAGGGAGAGGGGAATGAAGAAAGATCGTCTGGCGTCCTTCCGCAAGCGTTTGCTGGAGAAACAACGCCAGCTCCTCGACGAGGTGGGACGCAGTGCGGTCTACGGCAAGGACCAGGAGGACGATTCGATCAAGGATCTCGGCGACCAGGCGAACACCGCCTACACCCGGGAATTCTTCTTCGAGCTCGGCAACGGCGATCGCCGCCTCCTGCGCGACGTGGTGTCTGCGCTCCAGCGTATCGACGACGGCTCCTTCGGCTCCTGCGAGCGGTGCGGGGAGGCGATCTCCGACAAGCGTCTGGAGGCGCTGCCGTTCGCGCGCTACTGCATCGATTGCCAGCGCCTGTCCGAACAAGAAGAGCGCACGGCCGCCGGCTGATCACCGCGCGTGCGCTCGGCGCGCGCGCCTTCCGCTGTCATCGCCCTCTGCCGCCGCTGCTCGCGCGCGGCCGCCGTCGCCGGCGGTGAGATGACCGCGTGAACGAATCGCTCACCTGGCTCGCGCGTGGATGGCGACTCCTCGAGGAGTTCCTCGGCAGCCCGCCCGACATCGCCGGCGAGGATCCGGAGACGGCGGCGCTCCTGCGCCGTGCGGACGATGCCCGGCGCGCCGGCCGCCGCGACGAAGCGGCTGCCCTCTACCGGGACGTGCTGCGGCGTCGTCGCGGCGACGTGGCGGCGCTGCGCGGTTTGCGCGACGCCCTCGTCGAGACCCGCCAGTGGCGCGAGGCGCTCGCCATCCAGCAGCGGTTGCTCGCGGTCGTGTCGCCCGCGGAACGCGCGCGCGAGAACGAGGCGCTCGCCGTCGTCCACTACGAGGGGGGTCGCGCCGCCCTCGTCGACGGCCGCGTGGCCACCGCCATCGCGGAATTCAAGAATGCCGTGCGCGCGGACCGGCACTTCGTCCCCGCCGCCGTCGCCCTCGGCGATGCGCACGAGGCGGCCGGCGATCATCGGGAGGCGGTGCGCGTGTGGGAGCGCGCCGCCGAAACCCATCCCGTGCTCCCCCTCCTCGCGCGGCTCGAGCGTTCCTATCGCGACGAAGGACGCCCGACGCGGATGATCGCGCTCTATCGGTCGGCGGTGGAGCGCGCCCCCGACGACCTCTCCCTGGCGGCCGCGCTCGGTCGCGTGTACTTCGAGCTCGAGATGCTGGACGAGGCGGCCGATCAGTTCGAGAAGGTCGAGGTGCGCGCCCCCGATCTGCCCGTCGTCCACGCGTTCCTCGGCGCCGTCTTCGAGCGCCGCGGCGACGTGCGGGACGCCTTCGACGAATACCGCCGCTCCTTGCGCCTTGGGCATGGCTTCGACTGGCCGCACCGGTGCACCGCGTGCGGCGCCGAGGCGGTGATGTGGCAGGACCGCTGTCCGAGCTGCCGCCGCTTCAACACGCTGAAGCCTGCCGCCTCCTAGCTTCCTCCTCGATCGGCGTTCGCGCGGAATCGTCCGCGGCGTCGGCGCGCGCGCGACGGTGTCGGCGCTCACCACCGCCGCGCTCGATCTGATCTTTCCCGCGATCTGTCCCGTCTGCGCCTCACGGCTCGGGCGGGGCCGGCGCGATCCCTTGTGCGGTGATTGCTGGAGCGCGATCGATCGGATCACCGGCCCCGGCTGCGCGACGTGCGGGCTCCCGTTCCCGACGTTTGGGACCGACCGCTGCGGGTCGTGCGCGGCAGACCCGCCCGCCTTCGATTACGCGCGCGCCGCCGCCGCCTATGCCGGACCGCTGCGCGAGGCGCTGCACGCGCTCAAGTTCCACGGGCGGCGCGGCCTCGCGCGCCCGCTCGCCGCCCTCGTGCGCGAACAGTGCGCGGAGACGCTGCCGCCGGACGTCGACGCTCTCGTTCCCGTGCCGCTGGCGCAGGCCCGAGAGCGTGCGCGCGGCTTCAACCAGGCCGCGCTCGTCACCGCCCGGCTGGCGGGGGCACTGAAGCTTCCCGCCCGCGGCGGCTGGCTCCGGCGCATGCGGGAGACGGCGCCGCAGACCGAGCTGGCGGCGGCGGAGCGGGCACGGAACGTCCGCGACGCCTTCGCGGCGTCGCCGGCCGTCGCCGGGCGCCACGTGGTGGTCGTGGATGACGTCTTCACGACGGGCGCCACCGCCGCCGAGTGCGCGCGGGTGCTGCGCCGGGCCGGTGCACGTCGAGTGGGCGTCCTCACAGTTGCCCGTGTCCTGTAAGCGGCCGTATAATCACGCAACAGTCCAGTCCTGATGTCCTCACAAGGAGCCCCTCCATGAGTATTCGAGTCGGCGTCAACGGGTTTGGGCGAATCGGGCGCGTGTTCTTTCGTACCGCGCTCGGGTCCAGCGACATCGAGGTGGTCGGCGTCAACGATCTCGCCGACGCCAAGACGCTCGCCCACCTGCTCAAGCACGATTCCGTCCACGGCAATCTGAACGCGGAGGTGTCGGCCAAGGGCGAGGCGATCTTCGTCAACGGCCGCGAGGTGCGCGTGTGCGCGCTCAAGGATCCGTCCGCGCTTCCCTGGAAGGAGCTGGGCGTCGACGTGGTGGTGGAATCGACGGGACTCTTCCGTGACACCGCCACCGCCTCCAAGCACCTGCAGGCGGGCGCCAAGAAGGTGATCATCACCGCGCCCGCCAAGGACCCCGACGTCACCCTCGTGCTCGGGGTGAACGAGCAGAGCTACGACGGTGCGCGCCACCGCATCATCTCGAACGCGTCGTGCACCACCAACTGCCTGGCCACGACGGCGAAGGTGCTCGACGACGCCTTCGGGATCAAGCGCGGCTTCGCCTCCACCGTGCACTCGTACACCAACGACCAACCCGTGCACGACTTCCCGCACAAGGATCTGCGGCGGGCGCGGGCGGCGGCGGTGAGCATGATCCCCACCACGACCGGCGCCGCCACCGCGGTGGGGCTCGTGCTCCCCAAGCTCAAGGGAAAGCTGGATGGCATCGCCATCCGCGTCCCCACCATCAACGTCTCCGTGGTGGACCTCACGGCCGAGCTCGAGAAGCCGACGACGGTGCAGGCCATCAACGACGCCTTCCGGGAGGCGGCGGCGGGGCGGCTGCGCGGAATCCTGGACGCCACCGACGAGGAGCTGGTGTCGGTGGACTTCAACGGCAACCCGCACTCGTCCATCGTGGACCTGCCGTCCACGGCGCTCGTCGACGGCAACATGATCAAGGTCCTGGCCTGGTACGACAACGAGTGGGGCTACTCGTCGCGCGTGCGGGACCTCATCCGGTTCATCGGCAAATCGCTCTGAGCCCGTGCGCAAGCTGTCGATCGCCGAGCTCGACCTCGCCGGCAAGCGCGTCTTCCTTCGCGCGGACCTGAACGCGCCTTTGGAGAGCGGCGCCGTCGCCGACGACACGCGGCTGCGCGCGGTCGTGCCCACCATCGAGCACGCGCTCAAGCACGGCGCCTCCATCGTCCTCGCGTCGCATCTCGGGCGGCCCAAGGGCAAGCCGTCCCCGGAGTTCTCGCTGCGCCCGGTGGCGACGGCGCTGGAGCCGCTGGTGGGACGACCGGTCCCCCTCGCCCCTGACTGCGTCGGGCCCAAGACCACCGCGCAGGCCACCGCCCTCAAGCCTGGCGACGTCTTGCTCCTCGAGAATCTCCGCTTCCATGCCGAGGAGGAGGCGAACGACGACGGCTTCGCGCGGGCGCTGGCCGCGCTCGCCGATTGCTACGTGGACGACGCCTTCGCCGCCGCCCATCGCGCCCACGCCTCCATCGCCGCCATCACGCGCCATCTCCAGCCCGCCGCCGCCGGCCTCCTGATGCAGGAGGAGCTGACGGCGCTCGGCCGCATCCTCGAATCGCCGGAGCGTCCGCTCCTGGCCCTTCTCGGGGGCGCCAAGGTCTCCGACAAGCTGAAGCTCGTCGAGCATCTCCTCGAGCGCGTCGACGCAATCCTCATCGGCGGCGGCATGGCGTTCACGTTCCTGCGCGCGATGGGTCACGAGGTCGGTCGCTCGCTGGTGGAAACGGATCAGATCGAGACCGCCCGCCGCGTTCTCGACGCCGGACGCCGGCGTGGCGTGCAGGTGGTGCTGCCCGTGGACGCGGTGGTCGCCGACGGCGTCGACAGCGCGCACGGACGCACGATGAGCGTGCGCGAGATCCCGTCCACCCAGATGGGTCTCGACATCGGGCCCCGCACGGTGGAGCGCTTCGCGGAGGTGATCCGGACCGCGCGCACGGTGGTGTGGAACGGCCCCATGGGCGTGTTCGAGAAGCCCGCCTTCGCAGAGGGCACGCTCGGCGTCGCGCGCGCGGTGACGGGCTCGCACGCGTTCTCCGTCATCGGCGGCGGGGACACCGTCAGCGCCGTGCGGCGGGCGGGCGTCGCCGACCGCATCGGCTACATCTCGACGGCGGGCGGCGCCTTTCTCGAGTTCCTCGAGGGACGCGCGCTCCCCGGCGTGGAAGCGCTCACGGACGCGCCCTGATGCGTACGCCGCTCGTGATGGGCAACTGGAAGATGTACGGTCTCCTCGGCGAGGCGCGCGCCCTCGCGTCCGGCGTGCGCGACGGTCTCAAGCGCGTGCGCGACGTGGAGGTCGCGATCTGTCCGCCCTTCACGGCGCTCGCCGTCGTCAACGAGGTCCTCGGCGGCGGCCCCGTGCGTCTCGGCGCCCAGAACTGTCACTGGGACGCGTCCGGCGCGCACACGGGCGAGATCTCGCCGCCGATGCTGGCCGATCTCGGCTGCCGCTACGTCCTCCTCGGCCACTCCGAGCGCCGGCGCGAGATGGGCGAGACCGACGAGCAGGTGAACCGGAAAGTCCGCGCCGCCCTCGCGCACCGGCTCACCCCCGTCCTCTGCGTGGGGGAGACGGCGGAGGAGCGGCGACAAGGACTCACGTTCACGACGGTGGAAGGTCAGCTCCGGGCCGGGCTCGCCGGCGTGCCCACGGAGGGCATCGCGTCGATGGTGCTCGCGTATGAGCCCGTGTGGGCGATCGGCACCGGGGTCAACGCCACGCCCGCCCAGGCCGCGGAGGTGCACGGCTACCTGCGCGGCCTCATCTCGGAGCTCACCTCCAAAGAAACCGCCCTCACCGTTCGCATCCTGTACGGCGGCAGCGTGAAGGCGGAGAATGCCGACGCCCTCTGCGCGGAGCCCGAGATCGACGGCGCGCTCGTCGGCGGCGCCAGCCTCACCGTGGCCGGCTTCACCGGGATCGTCAAGAAGGCGGCCCGCGCGGGCGCGGTCACGAAGGGAGACTAGATGTACATCGCGCTCGTGGTCATGCACACCGTCATGTGCTTTGCCATCATCGGAATCGTGCTCCTCCAGGCCGGCAAGGGCGCCGACATCGGCTCCGCGTTCGGCGGCGCCGGCAGCCAGGCCGTGTTCGGCTCGATGGGCACGCCCACGGTGCTCGGGAAGATCACGACGGCGGTGGCGATCCTGTTCACGATCACGTCGTTCTCGCTCGCCATGCTGGGCGGCAGCCGCACCAGCTCCGTCGTGCGCGAGCCCGTGCCCGCGCGCTCCCCCGCGTCGGCCCCGGATGCCGCCACGCCACCTGGCGGCGCCCCCGCGCCGTCCGCGCCCGCGGCCGCGGCGCCGGGATCGTCCACGTCGCCGGCCGCGCCCGCTCCTGCATCGCCCGCTCCCGCCGCGCCCGCGAGATAGCGTGGTCACGAGCGCGGGCGGCCCCAGCTTCCGGACTCCGAGAACGCTGGCGGCCCTCGCGAGTCTCACGCTCGTCGTGTTCGCGCTCGCCGGCTGCGGGCCGGAGGCGTCGATCGGCGGGGACACGCCGATGCGAGCCGCCGACGTCAAACCCGCCCACGGCGACACGCTCATCGAGGCATCCTTCAGCAACGTGTCCGGCCTCATCCCGAACATCACGACCGACAGCGCCTCGCACCGGGTGGGCAATCACATCTACACCGGCCTCATCACCCGCGACGGCGATCTCAACATCATTCCCGATCTCGCGGAGTCGTGGGAGTTCAGCCGTGACTGCCTGCACCTCACGTTCAATCTGCGCAAGAACGTGAAGTGGCACGACGGTCAGCCGTTCACGGCCGACGACGTCCTCTTCACCTACCGTACGATGATCGATCCCCGGACGCCCACCGCCTACCGCGACGACTTCCTCGCCGTGCGGGAAATCTCCGCCCCCGATCCCTACACCGTGCGCGTGGACTACGCGCAGCCCCAGGCGAAAGCGCTCCCGAGCTGGGAGTTCTGGATGCTGCCGCGTCACCTCCTGGAGCCGTGGGCGAAGCAGGGCAAGCTGCGCGAAGCGCCGCAGAACCGGACGGCGCCGGTGGGGACGGGCGCCTATCGGTTCAAGGAATGGAAGCCCGGCGAGAAGCTCGTGCTCACCGCCAACCGCGACTTCTACATGGGCGCGCCCTACATCTCGCGCGTGGTCGTGCGCGTCATCCCGAGCCAGGCCACGATCTTCCTCGAGCTGAAGGCGCGCGGGGTCGATTACACGGAGACGCTCACCGCCCTCCAGTACACGCGGCAGACGAATTACCCCGCCTTCCGCAAGGCGTACAACAAGTTCAGCTACCCCGCCAACGGCTACACCTATTTCGGCTTCAACCTGCGCGACCCGCGCTTCCAGGATCGCCGCGTGCGCCTGGCGTTCGCCTACGCCATCAACAAGCGCGAGCTCATCGACGGCGTCCGCCAGGGTCTCGCCCGCGAGGCGAGCGGGCCGTTCAAGCCCGGCACGTGGCCGTTCAACCCGGACGTGAAGGCAATTCCCTACGATCCCGCCAAGGCGAAGCTCCTCCTCGCGCAAGCGGGATGGGTGGACCGCAATGGGGACGGGTTCGTGGAGAAGGACGGCCATCCCTTCCGGTTCGAGATCCTCACCAACCAGGGGAACGAGGAGCGCCGGAAGGCGGCGGAGATCATCCAGGCCGCGCTCAAGGACATCGGCGTGAGCGTGGAGATCCGCGTCATCGAGTGGGCGTCGCTCTTGAAGGAGTACATCAAGAAGCGCCGCTTCGAGGCGATGGTGCTCGGCTGGGGCATCGGCAGCGATCCCGATCAGAGCGCGGTGTGGCACTCCTCGCAGATGGGGCCCGATCAGCTCAACCACATCGGCTACAGCAATCCCGTCGTGGACGACTTGCTCGAGCGCGGAAAGTCGTCGTGTCACCAGGAGGAGCGCGCGCGTTACTACCATCGCCTGCACGAGGTCCTCGCGGAGGACCAGCCCCTCGTGTTCCTCTACTGGGGGCAGACGCTGCCGGTGGTGGCGTCCCGCGTGTACGGCATCGTTCCCACCGCGAACGGGATCCTCTACAACTTCGAGAAGTGGTTCGTGCCGAAGGAGCTCCAGCGTTTTACGGCGGGGTGACGGGCTAGAATAGCCGGCCATGCTGCTCTACGCCCTGCGCCGGCTCCTTCTCGCGTTGCCGATCCTCGTCGGCATCACCTTCATCTCCTTCATCGTGATCCATCTCGCGCCCGGCGACCCCGCCGCCGTCACCGGCGATCCCGACGCCCCCATCACGAAGGAGGCAAGGGAGGCGCTCATCAAGGAGTACGGCCTCGATCAGCCGCTGCCCGTCCAGTACGGGCGCTGGCTGCACCGGCTCGTGCGCCTCGACTTCGGACGGTCGTTCGCGCCCGACGGACGGCCGGTGCTGGAGAAGATCGGCGAGCGCTTGCCGATCACGCTCCTCCTCAACGTGATCGAGATGCTCATCATCGTCGCCTTCGCCGTGCCCATCGGCGTGCTGTCCGCCACGCGCCAGTACTCCCTCTTCGACAAGGTCACCACCGTGTTCGTGTTCGTGGGCTTCGCCACGCCGGACTTCTGGCTCGCGCTCCTCCTGATCATCCTGTTCGCAATCCAGCTCGGCTGGCTCCCGCCGTCGGGACTCCGCGACCCCAACGCGGAGTACCTCTCCTTCTGGGCGCAGCGCTTCGACTTCGTGAAGCATCTCGTGATGCCGATCGCGGTCGCCACCTTCGGCGGCCTGGCCGGGATGTCGCGCTACATGCGGCAGTCGATGCTGGAGGTGGTGCGCCAGGACTACGTGCAATCCGCGCGCGCGAAGGGGCTGAGCGAAGGCGTCGTCATCGGCAAGCACGCCCTGCGCAACGCGATGCTCCCCATCGTCACCATCCTCGGCCTCTCGCTGCCCGGGCTCATCGGCGGCAGCGTGATCGTCGAGTACATCTTCGCCGTTCCCGGCATGGGCCAGCTCATGGTGCAGGCGGTCTTCGAGCGCGACTACCCGGTCATCATGGGCAACCTCGTCATCGTGGCCGCCCTCACGCTCGTGGCGAACCTGTTCGCCGACATCGCCTACGGTCTCGTCGACCCGCGCATCCGCGTGGCTGGTCGGCGCGGCCGCCGCTGATCGCGTGAACCCGTTCTGGCGCGCCTTCGCCAAGAACCGCCTCGCTTTGGTGGGGGGCGTGGTGGTGCTCACGCTCGTGGGCCTGGCCGTGCTCGCGCCCGCCCTCGCGCCCTGGGATCCGCACCGGCCCGACGTGAGGAAGATCTTGATGTCGCCTTCCGCCAAGCATCTGCTCGGCACCGACGCGCTCGGTCGCGACGTGCTGTCGCGCATGCTCTACGGCGCGCGCGTGTCGCTGGCGGTCGGGTTCGTCTCGGTGGGCATCGCCGTCTGCATCGGGACGATGCTTGGCTCCTTCGCCGGCTACAAGGGCGGCGTCGTCGACGCCACCATCATGCGCTTCGTGGACCTGATGCTGGTCTTCCCGCGGCTCTTCCTGCTCCTGGCCGTGCTCGCCTTCGTGCGCCCGTCGCTGTGGACGATCATGGGCGTCATCGGCCTCACGGGCTGGATGGGGGTGGCGCGTCTCGTGCGCGCGGAATTCCTGAGCCTGCGCGAGCGGGAGTTCGTGCTGTGGTCGCAGTCGGTGGGCGCGAGCGGCTTTCGCGTGGTGTGGCGGCACATCCTGCCGAACGCGATGGCGCCGGTGCTGGTGGCCATGACCCTCGGCATTCCGGCCGCGATCCTCACCGAGTCCGGCCTCTCGTTCCTCGGGATCGGCGTGCAGCCGCCGTACGCGACGTGGGGGAACATCCTCAACGAAGGCAAGGACGCGCTCGAGATCGCGTGGTGGCTCTCGGTCTACCCGGGCCTCGCCATCCTCGTCACCGTGCTCTCCTACAACCTGCTCGGCGAGGGGATCCGGGACGCGCTCGATCCGCGCCTCCGCCAGGCCTTCGCGACGCTGGGCGGCCGCCGGCGCTAGTCTTTCGCCGCCCGGGGCGCGCCCGTTGCGAGGCTGTCGCCGCCCGTGGCGCGCGTCGGCGCGAGGCTTGGCTCCCGCGGGGGCCAGGCGGTATACTCCGTTCTCGTTCGCCTGGCGCCGAAGTGGCGGAATTGGCAGACGCGCACGTTTGAGGGGCGTGTGGGGTAACCCGTGGGGGTTCGAGTCCCCCCTTCGGCACCAACACCTGTTTTCCTCGTGTAATACCCGCGAACGCTGCAGGGAAAGCTAACGAACCCGTGCACTGCAGTATTGCCGTCGCGGCGGCTCCATTGGCCCGATCATCATCCTGACCGGCCACGTCGTGTCGTATCGGCGAGAGGAGACTGGGGTGATGCAGGAGAGCTATCGCTCGGCGCTGGACGGACTACACGTCCTCGTCATCGATGATGATCACGACTCTCGGGTCCTGATGGACACCATGCTCCGGGACTGCGGGGCGATCATTACAACGGTTGAGTCGGCCATGCGTGCGCGCCAGGCGCTCGCACACGGGTTGCGGCCTGACGTGATTGTCAGCGACCTCGCCATGCCCGTGGAAGACGGCCCGGGGTTGCTTCGCGAACTGCGCGCCGATCCCACTTATGCGAGCGTTCCCGCTCTGGCCGTCACGGCGTATGGTCATCAGTTTCTTTCGGAAGAATTGAGGGCCGCCGGATTTACCGCGATCCTTCGGAAACCACTCAACGCCGATGAGTTCGCCCGCGCGGTGATTGCCATGGGTGCCGCTCGAGGACGCCGTCCGCCGCCGCCGGCGAACCAGTGAAGTTTCTGCTCGTGCGCGCCGATCACGTGATCGAGTAGGTCATAGCGCGGCGCTCACCGCGCCGCGTGAAAATGGCGGCATCACCGCGGCGGCGTCGTGGGTGATGTGCTACACTCATGGTGCTTTCACCAGGCCTTTCTGGCTGACGCATCTGGCGTCGAGACCCCGGTGATGTGGCTTGCACCTGAACCTCTCACCCGGGAGACGCCATGCTCTTCTCCACCTCGGCCTCTCTCGATTTCTGGGACGAGCTCGACGCTGATGTCCTTCGGTGCGTGGCGGCGCGCGGAGGCGCGATGACACCAGCGGAGATCGGAACGGATCTCGGCATCTCGGCGCAGGGGGTGTCCTCCATCGTCGGCATGCTCGCCCAGGCAGGAAAGATCCGGATCTGTTCCGTGGAGAGGATCGTGTAGGAGCGAGTTGTCTCACGTTCGCCGCGAGACCGTCGTGATCGCCCCCCCCTCCCTCGAAAATCCCATCCGCGCCGAGCTCTTCAGCATCGAGCGCCTCGAGCAGCACGCCGAGAGCCTGGCCGCTGCCCAGCGCGTGACGTCGGGCCGGGGGCGCCGATTGTTGCCGCGCGTCGAGGACAACGGTCGTGCGCTGCGGGCGGCGTACCGGGTCATCGCCACCGCCATCCGAGAGGAGCGCGCGATCACTCCGGCCGCGGAATGGCTCGTCGACAACTTCCACGTCGTGGACGAGCAGCTCCGCGAGATCCGCGACGACCTGCCGCCGGGATTCTACCGGGAGCTGCCGAAGCTGTCGGAGGGGCCGCTCGTCGGCTATCCGCGCGTCTACGGAATTGCCTGGGCCTTCGTCGCCCATACCGATAGCCGATTCGATCCCGAGTTTCTCCGGCGGTTCCTGCTCGCCTACCAGCGCGTGGACCCGTTGACGATCGGCGAGCTGTGGGCGGTTGCGATCACGCTCCGGGTCGTGCTCGTGGAGAATCTCCGGCGCCTCGCGGAGGGCATTGTTCGTGGGCGCGCGGCGCGCCAGGCGGCCGATGCCCTCGCCGACGAGCTCCTCGGGATCGACGCCGACGGCGCCACGGCCGCGGCGGCGAGGGGCCTCGCTCGACTCGAACGCGATCCGCTCGCCACCGCCTTCGCCGTGCAGCTCGTCCAGCGCCTGCGCGACCAGGATCCTGCCGTGACTCCGGCCCTGCTCTGGCTCGACCAACGGCTCCAGGCACAAGACACGACCTCCGACGACATCGTGCGCGTCGAGCATCAGCGGCAAGCGGCGATGAACGTGACCGTCCGCAACGTCATCATGAGCATGAGCCTGATGTCCGCGCTCGATTGGGCGAGGTTCTTCGAGACCGTCAGCCTCGTCGACGAAGTGCTGCAGGAGGATCAGACCTACGCCGCCCTGGACTTCACGACCCGTGACGGCTACCGGCACGCGGTCGAAGAACTCGCACGTGGCTCCGGCTGGTCCGAGCTCGACGTCGCGCGCGAGACGATTACGCATGCGCGTCGCAACGCCGGGCACGACGACGGGCGGCAGGATCCCGGGTTCTATCTCATCGGGAACGGACGCCGGGCCTTGGAGCTCGCGATCGGCTATCGCGCCTCGGGGACACGCCGGCTGCTTCGCGCCTACATCCTGGCGGCGACGCCCGGGTATCTGGGAACGATTCTCGTTCTCACGGGCCTCCTCTTGGCGCTGCCTCTGCTCGCGGGCGCCGCCTCCGGCGTCGGAGCCATAGGCCTCCTCCTGCTCACACTCCTCGCCGTCGTGCCGGCCTCCGACCTTGCCATCGCCCTGCTCAATCGAAGCGTCACCGCGCTCGTCACCCCCGGAGTCCTCCCGCGGCTCGACCTGCGGGACGGCGTGCCGCCGCCCCTGCGAACCATGGTCGTGGTGCCGATGCTTTTGACCGACGGCGCCGAAGTGGAGGCTCAGCTCGAGCGCCTGGAGGTGCACTACCTCGCGAATCCCGATGGTGATCTCCGTTTTGCCGTTCTCTCCGACTGGATGGACGCGCCCGCCGATCGGGTGGCGGGCGACGATGAAACCTTGCAGTCGATGCGGGAGGGAATTGCAGGCCTGAACCGGCGCCATGGTGCCGCGCCCGCCGGCGACGAACGATTCTTGCTCTTCCACCGGCGGCGCCTCTGGAACGAGAGCGAGCGGACGTGGATGGGATGGGAGCGGAAACGCGGGAAGCTCCACGAGCTGAATCGTCTGCTCCGGGGCGCGACGGACACGAGCTTCGTGTCGACGGGCAGCCGCGCGCCCGTCGGCGTCCGCTATGTCATCACCCTCGATTCCGACACGCGCCTGCCCCGGGGCGCCGTCGAACGCCTGGTCGGCACCATGGCGCATCCGCTCAATCGGCCGCGGCTCGACCCCGGGAAGCACCGCGTCGTGGACGGATATGCGGTTCTTCAACCGCGCGTGACATCGCCGCTGCCCGGCGGCGAAGCGTCGTTCTTGCAGCGTCTATCGTCCGGCACCGCCGGCGTCGATCCCTACGCGGCGGCGGTGTCCGACGTGTACCAGGATCTGTGGTCGGAAGGCTCATATACCGGCAAGGGCATTTACGACGTGGACGCGTTCGAGGCCGCGCTGGCGGGACGGGTGCCCGAGAACGCGATGCTGAGCCACGATCTCTTCGAAGGGGTCTTCGCGCGCGCCGGTCTCGTGACCGATGTCGAACTGTTCGAGAGCACTCCCTCTCATTACGGGGTGGCGGCGGCGCGTCTGCATCGATGGGCGCGCGGCGACTGGCAGCTGCTTCCGTGGATTCTCGGCCGCCGAATCCCGGTGATCGGGCGCTGGAAAATGCTGGACAACCTGCGGCGCACGCTATCGGCGCCGGCCGCCTTCCTGACGCTGGTGGTCGCGTGGATCACGCCGGGCACCGCGCCCGCCATCTGGAGCGCGTTCATCCTCATCGCGATCGCCACCCCTTCGGTGCTTCCCGTCGTCAGCGGACTCATCCCGCGTCGGCGCGGCATTTCGAAGCGGAGCCATGCCCGAGCGATCGGTCGCGACGTGGCCCTCGCCGCTGCGCAAATCGGTCTCGCGATCACGATGCTGGCGTACCAAGCTGCGCTCATGACGGATGCCATCGTGCGGACGCTCGTCCGTGTGTACGTCACGCGGCGAGGGCTGCTGGAATGGACGACGGCGGCGCAGGCGACGGCCGGTCTCCGTCTCGATCTCGCGGGCTTCGTGCGTCGAATGGCCGGTGGATATGCGCTCGCCGGCGTCGCCGCGGTGGCCGTCGCCGCGGCGCGGCCGTCGGCGTGGGCCGCCGCGCTGCCCTTTCTCCTCCTGTGGGGAGCGTCGCCGGCGGTGGCCCGCTCGATCAGCCTACTCCGAAGAACCGCGAGCACGCCGCCGCTCGCCCCCGCGGATGCGCGGGCCCTGCGGTTGATCGGGCGCCGGACGTGGCGGTTCTTCACGACGTTCGTCGGTGCCGCCGACCACGCATTGCCGCCCGACAACTTCCAGGAGACACCGAGCCCGGTGGTGGCGCATCGCACATCGCCCACGAACATCGGACTGTACTTGCTGTCGACGGTGGCCGCGCGGGATTTCGGCTGGCTGGGGACGCTCGACACCATCGAACGTCTCGAGGCCTCGACGGAGGCGATGAACGCGCTCGAGCGCTTTCGCGGCCACTTCTACAACTGGTACGAAACGAGAGAGCTCCGTCCGCTGGAGCCGAAGTACGTATCGTCCGTCGACAGCGGCAATCTCGCCGGCCATCTCATCGCGCTCGCCCACGCCTGCGAGGAGATGATCACGCGCTCGCTCCCGGACCCGGCGGCACGCAGCGGCATCGAGGACACCGCCCTTCTTGTCCGCCTCGCGACCTTCGGAGCCGCCGCCCGCCCGCGCACGGCCACCCGCGCGAGGCTCGACGAAGCCCTCAACGAGGTCAGCACAGCGCTCCAGGAGCCCCTGCACGATGCATCCGAGTGGACGGTGTGGCTCGCAGGCCTGAACGCCCGCGCTCACATGGTGGCGGAGCTCGTACGCGCGCTCGTCGCCGAAGATCCCGAGGGCACGCACGAGGACGCCATCGCCTCCGCGGAGGCGCTGTGCGCCACCGTCGCCAGTCACACCCGCGACCTCGACCTGCCCGACACCCTCGTTCGCCGCCTCACGATCGTCGCCGAGCGCGCGCGGGCGATGGTCGAGGCCATGGACTTCGGCTTTCTCTTCGATCCCATGCGGAAGCTGTTCGCGATCGGGTACCGCGTCGCGGAGGGCAGCCTCGATCCTGGCCGCTACGACCTTCTCGCATCGGAAGCCCGTCTCGCGAGCTTCGTGGCCATCGCCAAAGGCGATGTCCCCGTCTCCCACTGGTTTCGCCTGGGCCGGGCGCTCACCCCGGTGGAGCGGGACTCGGTGCTCGTCTCCTGGTCCGGATCGATGTTCGAGTACCTCATGCCGGGGCTGGTGATGCGAACGCCGGCGGGAAGCCTCCTCGAGCAGACATCCCGGCTCGTCGTGCGCCGGCAGATCACGTATGGCGCCGAGCGCGGGGTGCCGTGGGGCGTGTCGGAGTCTGGTTATAACGTGCGCGACCTGGAGATGACCTACCAATATTCGAACTTCGGCGTGCCGGGGCTCGGCCGCCGACGCGGACTCAACGAGGACGTCGTCATCGCGCCCTATGCGACGGCGCTGGCCGCGATGGTCGACCCCGCCGCCGCCGTTCAGAACTTCCGGCGTCTGTCCGCGGTCGGGGCCAGTGGCCGTTATGGTTTCTACGAGGCCCTGGACTACACCGGCCCTCGTCTCCCGGAGACGGCCAAGGTCGCCGTCGTGCGCGCCTACATGGCGCACCACCAGGGCATGGTCATCGTCGCCATCGCCAATGCCGTCCACGACGGCAGGATGCGCGCGCGCTTCCATGCCGAGCCCATGGTGCGAGCGACCGAGTTGCTCCTGCAAGAACGGACGCCGCGTGACGTGGCGGTCGCCCGGCCTCCGGCGGAAGCGGTCCAGGCCGTCGGCGACGTGCGCCAGTTCATTGCTCCGGTGGCGCGGCGCTTCACGTCGCCGCACGGCGCGACGCCGCGCATCCAGCTCCTCTCGAATGGACGCTACGCGGTGATGATGACGGCGGCAGGGTCGGGATACAGCCGCTGGCGCGATCTCGCCATCACACGGTGGCGGGAGGACGTCACCCGCGACGCGTGGGGAACCTACGTCTTCGTCCGCGACGTCGAGAGCGGTGAGAGCTGGTCGGCCGGGTACCAGCCACGCGGAGGCAAGCCGGAGAGTTACGAGGTCACCTTCGCCGAGGATCGGGTGGAGATCGCCCGGCGAGACCGCGACATCGGCACCATGCTCCAGGCGATCGTGTCGCCGGAGGACGACGCCGAAGTCCGTCGCGTCTCGCTCACGAATCTCGGCACCAAGAGCCGGCAGATCGAAGTCACGTCGTACGCCGAAATCGTGCTGGCGCCGCCGGCGGCGGACATCGCCCATCCGGCGTTTTCCAACCTGAGCGTTCAAACGGAGTGCGTCCCCGAGCTCGACACGCTGTTCGCGACACGCCGGCCGCGGTCCGCCGGGGAGGCGCCGGTCTGGCTCGCCCACGTGGTGGGGGTCGAGGGCGAGATCGTCGGCGGCCTGGAATGGGAGACGGATCGCGCTCGGTTCCTCGGCCGCGGGCGCGGGATCCGGAGTCCGGTCGCGGTGATCGACGCCGGTCCTCTTTCCAACACGACCGGCGCCGTGCTCGATCCCATCGTGAGTCTGCGACGCCGCGTGCGGCTTCCGCCCGGCGACACCGTACGCGTCGCCTTTTCGACGCTGGTCACCTCCTCCCGCGCGGAGGCGCTGGGGCTTGCCGAGAAATACCGCGATCCGTCGACGTTCGACCGCGCGGCCACGCTGGCGTGGACGCAGGCGCAGGTTCAACAGCATCACCTCGGTATTTCCCCCGACGAAGCGCACCTCTTCCAGAGCCTCGCCAGTCGGGTCCTCTATTCGGATCGAGCATTGCGTCCCCCCGCCGGCATCCTCGCCCACGGCATGGCTGGCCCCGACGCGCTGTGGGCGCACGGGATCTCCGGCGACCTCCCCATCGTGCTGGTACAGATCGACGAGCCCGAGGACGCTGGCATCGTGCGGCAGCTCCTCCGTGCCCACGAGTACTGGCGGATGAAGCAGCTCGCGGTCGATCTGGTGATCTTGAACGAGCGCGCGCCGTCGTACGTCCAGGATCTGCAGACGTCGCTGGAGACCCTCGTCCGCACGAGCCAGTCGACGGAGCCGCACGAGGGGCATGCGCCGCATGGGAACGCGTACATCGTGCGCGCGGACCGCGTGACGGCGCCGCAGCGTGAGGTCCTTCAATCGGTGGCGCGGGCGGTGCTGTCGAGCGGGCGAGGCACGCTCGCCGAGCAGATGTCCCGTGCGCAGCGGCCCGACGCCACTTCGGGAGCTCGGTCCCGGCGGCCCCCGGCGGCGAAGGCGACGCCCGCGGTGGCGATCGCGATGCCGGTGCTCGAGTTCTTCAACGGGGTGGGGGGCTTCGATGCGGATGGGCGCGAGTACGTGATCGTCCTCGCCGATGGGCGCTGGACACCGGCGCCGTGGATCAATGTCATCGCCAACCCGAATTTCGGCTTTCAGGTTTCCGAGGCGGGCTCCGGATATACGTGGTCCGTGAACAGCCGCGAAAACCAGCTCACCGCGTGGTCGAACGATCCCGTCAGCGATCCGCCGGGCGAGACGATCTACGTCCGAGACGAGGAGACGGGAGATCTGTGGGGTCCGACCGCGCTCCCCATCCGCGACGCCTCGCCGTACGTCATTCGGCACGGCCAGGGCTACACCCGCTTCGAACACGTCGCGCACGGTATCGCGCTCGAGCTGCTCCAGTGTGTGCCGCTCGACGACTCCATCAAGATCTCGCGTCTCACCCTCGTCAACGAATCCGGACGCCCGCGGCGGTTGTCCGTCACCGCCTATGTCGAATGGGTCCTCGGCGCCTCGCGGAGCACCGCGGCGCCGTTCGTCGTCACCGACATCGACGAGCCGACGGGCGCGATGTTCGCGCGCAACGGATGGAGGCGGGAGTTCGGTGCTCGTGTCGCGTTTGCCGACCTCGGCGGGGCGCAGACGTCATGGACAGCCGACCGTACGGAGTTTCTCGGGCGCAACGGGTCGCCGGATCAGCCCGCGGCCCTCGCGCCCAGACACCGGCTCTCGGGCCGCGTCGGGGCCGGCCTCGATCCCTGCAGCGCCCTCCAGGCAACGATCGAGCTGCCGGCGGGAGGGCGAGCGGACGTCGTGTTCTTCCTCGGCGAGGCGGCCAGCACGGAACAGGCGCGGGAGTTGATCCTCCGCTACCGGACTCGAGAGGCGGCGGCGGTGTTGCGGGTGGTGACCGAGCGCTGGGGCGAGATCCTCGCCACCGTGCAGGTCAAGACCCCGGACCGCTCCATGGACATACTGCTGAACCGCTGGCTGCTCTACCAGACGCTCGCCTGTCGCGTGTGGGCGCGCGCCGCGTTCTATCAGGCCAGCGGCGCGTACGGGTTCCGCGATCAGCTTCAGGACGTGATGGCGCTCGGGGTGGCCGCACCGTCGCTCGCGCGCGATCACGTGCTGCGAGCGGCCGCGCGGCAATTCGAGGAGGGCGATGTGCAGCACTGGTGGCACCCGCCCGGGGGGCGAGGCGTCCGTACCCGGATCTCCGATGACCTGCTCTGGCTTCCGTACGTGGTCGCTCGCCATGTCGAGGTCGCCGGCGATGGCGCCCTCCTCGATGAGCTCGTCCCGTTCCTCGAAGGGCCCAAGCTCGCGGTCGGACAGCTCGAGTCGTACTTCGAGCCCCGCGTCTCCGGGGAGCGGGCCACGCTTTTCGAGCACTGCGCGCGCGCCCTCGACCACAGCCTGGCGCGCGGAAGCCACGGTCTCCCACTCATGGGGACCGGGGATTGGAACGACGGGATGAACGAGGTGGGCGCCGGCGGCAAGGGCGAGAGCGTGTGGCTCGGGTGGTTCCTGCACACGCTGCTGTCCGAATGGGCGAAGGTGGCGGACGCGCGCGGAGAGCGCGAGCGCGCGAAGCGATGGCGCGCCTCCGTGGCCGCGCTGAAGGCGTCGCTCGAGGACGAGGGGTGGGACGGGCACTGGTATCGACGCGCGTACTTCGACGATGGCACACCGCTCGGTGCCGCCGTCAACGACGCCTGCCGCATCGATTCGATCGCGCAGTCCTGGAGCGTCATCTCCGGAGCCGGGGACCCGAAACGCCAAGCCGACGCCATGGCGGCCGTTGACGAGCACCTCGTGCGCCGGGGCGACGACCTGGTGCTGCTGCTCACGCCGCCGTTCGATGACACGGCCCTGGAACCTGGCTACATCAAGGGGTACGTGCCCGGGGTGCGCGAGAATGGCGGGCAGTACACGCATGCCGCGATCTGGTCGGCGATCGCGTTCGCGGCGCTCGGCGACGGGGACAAGGCCGCCGAGCTCTTCGCGATGCTCAATCCGATCAACCATGCCCGCACCGAGGCGGGCGTCGAACGCTACAAGGTCGAGCCCTACGTCGTGGCGGCCGACGTCTACGCGGGGTCGGCCCACGCCGGCCGCGGGGGCTGGACGTGGTACACAGGCTCAGCAGGCTGGATGTATCGGGCGGGCCTGGAGTGGATTCTCGGGTTCCGGGTCCGAGGCCGCCGGCTCGTGGTCGACCCGTGTATTCCTCGTGCCTGGCGTGGCTTCGAAATTGGTTTTCGCTACCGCTCCGCCCGCTACGACCTCGTCGTGGAGAACCCCCACGGGCTGTCGCGGGGAGTGTCGTCAGTCGAGGTCGATGGCGTCGCTCTCGAGAGTGATCTCGGCATCACGCTCACCGACGACGGGAAGACGCATCGAGTCCGGATCAGGCTCGGGTGACCTCCTCTGTTGCCTCCGCGGGGGCGGTGTCGGCGGATCCGGGCCGGGTGTCGTGGCCGATCCGGTAGAGGACCCAGCCACTGCCGTCCTGCCCGCCGGCGCGCTCAGCGCGCGCGAACAACGTCGGTTTCCCTCGCGCTCGGGCCGGCGGATGGTCCGCGAGAACCTCAGTGCGGGCCAACCGTACCGCCGCCGCCGGTAACGGGGCCTCGATGCCGTAGCGCGCGACGATTCCTCGTCTCTGGTTGTAGAACTCCACCAGCCATCTCATGCCGGCTCGTTGCCCCCCTCCGCGCGCATGCCGCTCTCGCCTATCCCTCGCCGCCGTCCTCGCGGTGCGGATCGAGCTCAGGGATAACATCGCCGTTGAACGACGTGCCCCCGACGGTGATGAACACGATCGCCTGCGGCCCCCGCAGCCGATTCACCCAGATGGCGGAAGCGACGACGCCCGTACGCGTGTTGATTCCTTGCCATACGCCCCCCGCCGGCCGGAGATCCCGGCGGCTCGTCGTGACCTCCCGCTTGCACTCCTCGAAGCCATCGGTCGAGAGTGCATTCACGATCTCCTCGGGAGCCACCGCCCAGCCCTGCTCTGCCTGGATCCACGTCATCCTGCCCTGCGAGCAAAGCGCTTCGAGCGCTGTCATCTCCGACATCCCTTCTCGTTCCACCATTGCCCCCGGAAGCGCTCCGCGGCCGGCGCGTTCGACGACGATCACGTGAGGTCGCCTTCTGGTGCGGGCAGAGCCGCCGCCGCGGGCGCCGTCGACCGATCCTCCCTGATCGCTCGATGAATCGCATCGAGCACGGCGTGCTCGTCGAAGGGCTTCTGTAGGTGACCAACGGCGCTGGACTTCGCGATGCGGTCACGGGTGCGGGCGTCGTCTTGAGCGGTAATGAAGATGATGGGCACGGCCAATTTGTCCTGAAGTTCGAAGCCGCTCATCTGACTCATGTGGACATCGAGCACGAGGCAGGCGGCTCGACCTCGGGGCAGCCAGTCGAGAAACGCGCGCGCCGACGCGAAGGCCTCGCCCGCATAGCCCGCCGCCCGGACGACGCGCACGAGCGAACGACGCACGGAGGCGTCATCGTCGACGATTGCGATGACGGGCACATCGTTCACGCCGAGGCCTCCTCACAGTCACTCAATGATATTGGACCTTCGCCAACACGGCGCCGGAGAGCGAAAACGGTACGGCCGCCGCCGAAGTAGTCGATGTAGCGGTCGATGCGCTTGTGACGATCGACGTCGACATCGAACACCAGCGCCCGCGCGATCGCTGCGCTCGTGCTCGACGTCGCCTGTTCGGCGCCCCGATGGCTGACGGCGGGGCGTGACATGGTGTACATCTCCTCGGTCAGATGAGACCGAAATGCCGAAGCGCGTCGACGATCGCCTCGCGTTTTTCCGGCGGGCACGGCACGACGCGACGACCGCGCCCCGCCCGAGTCGCCCGCCGGCGCGTCGGCAAGCCGGAAACCGCCTTGACGTGCGTGATCCAGCCGGTGGTGGGGATGAAGCCGTGCCGCCGCTGCACGAACTTCTGGATCTCGCTGTACGTCGTCGTCACCGCGCCGCCGCCGTCTCTACGTGCAAGTACTTGCGCTGGAGGACGATGAGAACAATCGCTCCCACGAGCGCGGCGCCGATGATCGCGAGGCGGGGGCCGCCCGGCGCGATCCCGCTCATCCACACGGCAAGGCCACCCGCGACGCCGCCGGCGACCCCGAGAGTCGTGTCCGCGACCAACCCGTAGCCTCCGCCTTTCAGGCCGAAGCCGGTCAGGCAGCCCGCGAGCGCCCCGATCACGGCTGCGATCACGACCATCTCGACATTCATGACGTCTTCTCCTCGCGGCGGCGGATCGCCGGTACCTTCACTCTAGGCGACCGCGTCCCGCGACGGTATTGGACCTTGGTCCACTCGCCTGCCGCTACGCAGTTTCCGACCGCCCTGTGATCTCATAGAGACGCTGCTGCGAGCGGAGTACGCGCCCGTCCGCCGGCGCAATGCGCTCGGAGCTCCCGTCGGGCCGGAGGCACCGCGCCTTCACCGTATCGGCGAGCTGGATGTCGAGAATCTCGCGGATCCTCCGCTGGAGGCTTGGATCGAGCACCGGGAACGCGATCTCGACGCGCCGGTCGAGGTTGCGCGGCATCCAGTCGGCGGAGGCGAGCAGGTATTCCGCGCTCCCCGCATTCTCGAAGTAAAAGATTCGCGCGTGCTCCAAATATCGGTCGACGATGGAAATGACGCGGATCCGGGACGAGAGCCCGGGCACGCCGGGGCGAAGGCAGCAGATCCCGCGCACGATGAGGTCGATCGTCACGCCCGCCTCACTGGCGCCGTACAACTCCTCGATGAGGCGGCGGTCCACGAGGCCGTTCATCTTCGCGATGAGTCGAGCGGGACGGCCGGCCCGCGCGTGGTCGGCCTCGCGCCGGATACGCGCGACGAGACCATGGCGAAGATTGTCGGGCGCGAGGAGAAGATGGTGGAAGACGTGGGGGCGCGTGTAGCCGGTGAGGAGATTGAACAGCTCGGTGAGGTCCTCCCCGAACGAGTCCCGGCTCGTAAAGAGCCCGAGATCGCCGTAGACCCCGCCCGTCCCCACGTTGTAATTGCCGGTGGCGAGATGGCAGTAGCGGCGGATGCCGTCGGCCTCCTGTCGAACGACGAGGCACGCCTTGCAGTGGATCTTGAGCCCGACGCGCCCGTAGACCACGTGAGCGCCCACTTCCTCGAGCGCGCGCGCCCAGCGGATATTCGCCTCCTCGTCGAATCGCGCTTGCAGCTCGACGAGGACCGCGACCTCCTTGCCGTTTTCGACCGCCGTGCGCAGGGCGTGCGCGATGGGCGAGGCCGGGCTCACACGGTAGAGCGTCATCTTGATCGCGAGCACCTTGGGATCGACGGCGGCCTCGTGCACGAAGCGGGTGACCGCGTCGAAGTCCTGGTAGGGGTGGTGCACGAGGATGTCTCCCCCGCGTATCGCGCTCCAGACGTCCGGCGCGCTCTCGAAGGCGGGCACGCGATGGGGTGGGGACGGCGTGTCTTTGAGCCGCGGGGCGTCGACGGCGGCGTGCAGCTGGAGCAGATCGGAGAACGCCGTGAAGCCTTCGCCTTCGTACAGGTCCTCGGGACCGAGCTCGAGCTCATCGAGGAGCATGCTCAGAACGTCGAACGACAGGTTGGCGTCGTGCTGCAACCGCACCGCCCTCCCCAGACCGCGCGCACGCACGCTCTCTTCCATGCGGGCCAGCACGTCCCCGGGCCGGTCACGCATCGTCAGGCGTGCGTCTCGGGTGATGCGGATGGCGTGACCGGAGAGAACCTCGTAGCCCTTGTAGAGGCTCGGCAGGTGCAGACGAATCACGTCGTCGAGCGGCATGAACACGTGGCGGCGGGCGCGATCGGGCAGGGCGACGAACCGCGGCAGCACCAGGCTCGGGATGTGGAGCACGGAGAGCGAGCTCACCGGCCGCGCGGAAGGGAGCGAGGATCTCAGGGAGGCAATGAGACAGAGCGAGCGATTGCCGAGATACGGAAACGGCTGCCCGGGATCGACGGACAGCGGCGTCAGCACGGGCAGCAGGGTCCGGCGGAAGTACTCGGCGAGGAAGTCACCATGCTCCTCACCGGCGTCCTTGGGACCGAGAAGGACGATGTCTTCGGCGGCGAGGAGCGGCTGGAGCTCGGTACGGAAACAGTGCTGCTGTTCGGCGGCCAGCTCGTGAACGCGCGCCGCCACCGCTCTCACGGTCTCCGCGGGCGTGAGGCCGTCGGGCCCGGCCGTCTCGTCCCCGGCGCGCAGACGGCGCTTGAGCGCGGCCATGCGTACCATGAAGAACTCGTCGAGGTTAGCGCTGAAGATGCCGAGGAACTTCAGGCGCTCGAGCAATGGCACGCTCCGATCCTGGGCCTCCTGGAGCACGCGCCGGTTGAACTCGAGCCACGACAGCTCTCGATTGAGAAAGGCGGCGTTCACGGCGTTCGCCGCTCGCGGAAGGTCTCGCGCAGCAGGATGCCGTCGCCCACTCCGCGCATGCACACCACGAGCTTCAGATAACCGCCGAAGATCATGGCCTCCTCGATGACGATGGCGCCGGCGAGGATGATGTCGGCACGCTCACGCTTGAGGCCGCGGATCTTCGCCCGCTTTCGCGCGGATACGCCTTCGAGCCGCTCGCGGATCGCGGTGACGTCCGCCTGGTGCAGCGCTAGCCCGTGCCGGTGCTTGCGCTCGCCGGGATGGGCGCGCAGGTGGATGCTGGCCAGCGTGCGGACGGTGCCACCGAGACCGACCATGCACTCGCCGCGCGCCGCGGCAGGCATCACGCCTACCATCTCGCCGCGGATGCCGTTACGGAGCGCCTGGAGCTCGCGCGGCGTGGGCGGATCGTGGCGCAGGAACCGCCGCGTGGTCCGTACGGCACCGAGAGGAAGGCTCGCGACGGACAGCACCTTGCGATGCCGCACTCGGCTGAGCTGCAGGCTCGAACCGCCGAGATCGGCGACGACGCCATCCGTGAACGGCAAGCTTGCCAGGGCAGCGGCGGCGCCCAGCCGTGCTTCCCCGCGCGCGCTCAGAATGCGCACTGCGATGCCTTCGACCGAGCGCAAGGGCGCAAGGAGCCGGTCGCGGTTTCGGGCGTCCCGCACCGCCGACGTCGCCACCGCCACGATGCGCGGGCCCCGGCCGTTCGAGGAGTAGCGCGCGAAGAAGCGGTGCACGGCGCGGAGGGTACGGTCGATGGCGTCGCGGGACAGGGTGCCGGGGGCACCGTCGCCCAATCGCGTGGGCACCCGCTCTTGCGCGAGCACGCGGAAGCCCACGCCGGGCGCGATCCGGACGAGTCGGAAGCGAACGGCCGTCGATCCGAGATC
This sequence comes from Candidatus Methylomirabilota bacterium, assembly GCA_036506275.1. Taxonomy (GTDB): domain Bacteria; phylum Methylomirabilota; class Methylomirabilia; order Rokubacteriales; family CSP1-6; genus DASXSB01. Next base: position 29,640 of record DASXSB010000105.1, read on the forward strand.
GACGACCGCTACCAGGTGTGGCGTCAGATGATCTCAGACGATTTGTCGTCCCCTCGCGGGGTCCAGGTTCCCGCCGCGTACTCCCGCAAAGCCTGCAGGAGCACCGACCGTAGCGTAGTCCTCTCGCGCAGGGCGCGGACACGCGCGGCGCGCTGAAGATCGCGGGGGACACCGCGCACGAGGTAGATGCCGGTGGTCGCCACGCGCGCAAGCGCCTGCGTCAGCAGATGCGCTCCATGGCCATTTCTGTGCGGGCCTGGCGTCGAATCCATGAAAATTTCCTCCTCGCGAAAACGAGTTACGTCAGTGCCGAGGTCGTCTCAGGGGGTCTCGCGGCGCTGGCTCCCCAGCATCCTGAGAATCCGAGGCTCGAGGAACCAGATGAGCCGCCCGACGGCGGAGGGCCCGTCGGGAAGGTCCACCAGCGCCGCGCCGCCTTTCTCGAAGGCGAGCCCGTCATGCTTCGAGACGCCGAGCAGCCACGCGGTGAGCTCGGATAGAGCGGGCTCGTGGCCGACGACTGCGACCGTCGCGCCCACCGGATGCGCCTTCAGCGCGACCACGATGCCATCCACGCTCTCGTGGGCAAGGGCGGGCTCGATCCTGGGCTGGATCCGCTCGAAGGCCGTGGCCGCGATGTCGGCGGTCATCCGCGCACGCGGTAGCGGGCTCGTCAGCAGCACGTCCGGCCGCTCCGCAATCCGAGCGAGCCCGCGCGCGGCCTCGCAGAACTCGGCCTTCCCGATCGCAGTCAGCGCACGCTCGTCGTCGGAAACGCCCGGCGTTCCTCGTGCCACCGCCGCGGCGTGGCGGACGAGCAGGACCTTCATCGAGAGGCTCCTTCCGGTGCGGCCGCTCTCCTCGAAGATAGTCGTCGGCTCCCCGCGCGACTATTGGATCTTGGTCCAATAGGCAATTGCCCCAGGGATTGTAAGAAGATATGGGACGAAGCTGCGCTGTCATCCTCGACGAGGGGGAATCTCGCGAAATGAGCGTTGCGCCGTCTCCGTTCCCGGACTACGATGATTGCTCCGCGGGTATTCCTGACCTGCCTCCGGGAAGGAGAACCGGCGATCGAGAAGACGCAAGTGACGGACCCGGTGGCCGTGCAGCTCGTTGAAGCGGTCGGGCTGCGCGACGCGTGCGACCTTGACCTTCTGCTCTTCTTCTCGCGGCATCCGCGCGTCGTGCTCAGCAGTGAGCAGCTCTCCGCCTACGTCGGCTACGATCTCCCGCAGGTCGCGCGGGCGCTCGATCTGCTGCTGGGTGCGGGTCTCCTGAAACGGACGCTTCATCACGGTGCCCCGGGGCGGATGTACGTCCTCGAAATCGATCACAGCGAGGAATGGCTCGAACCCTTGCGGCGAATGTGCGCGACGCCGGATGGACGGAACGCGCTGAGGCTGTTCTTGAAGCAGCGACCGCCGATCGCGGCCGCGAACGGCGACGCGAGCGACCGTCGCCTCTCGGTGCCACGACCATCGTGACGTTGGACTGGAGGCGTTGACCATGCCGGAACGGGATCTCGTGAAGACCGGCATCGAAGGCCTGGATGACATCCTGGCCGGCGGCCTCCTGCGCGGCAGCGTCGTGCTGGTCGAGGGTACCGCCGGTACGGGGAAAACGACGCTTGGGATGGAGTTCATCTATCGCGGCGTGACCGAGTTCAACGAGCCCGGCCTCATCGTGCTCTTCGAGGTCTCCCCCGACAAGCTGGTCCGCGATGCCGCGCTCTTCGGCTGGGACTTGCTCGAGCTCGAGCGCCAGGGCCGGCTCAAGATCGTTTTTACGACGCGTCCGGTCTTCCATCAGGAGATCCAGCAAGCCGACAGCCTCCTCCTCGAGGAGGCGGCGGCGATCGGAGCACGTCGCATCTTCGTCGACGGCCTCGTGCGGCGAACCAGAGGGGACGGCGACGCCGGACGCAGTACACCGGAGGCATTCCACCTCCTCGCCGAAGGCCTCCAGCGCGAGCGGCTCACGGCGATGCTCGGGGTGGAAGTCGCAGCCGCCGAAGACGCCAAAGCTGGGACCTCCCTGCCGGAGGCGTTCATTGCCGATACGGTCATCCAGCTCAGGGTCGAAGCGATGGAGCGCGCGGTACAGCGGTCGATCGAGATCGTGAAAGCCCGTGGACAGGATTACCGCATGGGGCGGCACTCGTTCTCGATCGTGGACGAGAAAGGGCTCGAAGTCTACCGCCGGGTGCAGGCGCCCCGCGATCTCTTGCGGGAAGAGGCGGCGGCATACGACACGTCGACGCGTGTTGCGACCGGCGTTCCCGGGCTCGATGAGCTGATGAGCGGCGGGCTGTTCCTCGGTAGCACGACGCTCGTGGTCGGCATCACGGGGTCCGGAAAGAGTGTCATGGCGCTCCAGTACGTGGCCGAAGGTGCACGGCGAGGGGAGCGGAGCGTCATGCTCACCCTCGATGAGCCGCGCGCCCAGGTGCTGCGAAACGCCGTCAGCATCGGCATCGATCTGAAGCCGGCGATCGACAAGGACCTCGTGCGCGTCGTCTATGACCGGCCCCAGGAGATCGAGATCGACCGGCATTTCCTGCAGCTCGAGAAGATCATGAAGGAATTTCGGCCCCGACGCGCCGTCATCGACAGCCTGTCAACCTATGGTTCGAGCCTGGGCCCGACCGGGCGCAGCTTCCGCGACTTCTTCCATGCCGTGGTAGCCCTCATGAAGGAGCATCAGGTCACGACGCTCTACAATCACGAAAATCCCGAGCTGCTCGGGATGTCATCGGTCATGGGCCCATACGGCGTGAGCTCGCTCGTCGACAATGTGATCCTCCTCAACTGGGTCGAGCTCGGCGATACGTTCCGGCAGGCGCTGACGATCGCGAAGATGCGCGCGAACGCCTTCGACCGCACGACGCGCGAGTGCGAGATCCTGAGCGGACAGGGGATGCGTGTGCTGCCGCGGGAAATCCCGCCCACCGCCACGCGCGCCCTCGCGTTCTGGGAATACTACGGTCTCGTTGCACGATCGCCCGCGCGCCGCGTTCCGAGCCGGGGGTAGGCCGTCGGTGGCAGCGCTGGATATGAGCGTCTTCAAGCTCGATCGCGGACGGGCGGCCCTCGAGAGGTACGCCGCCGCCAACCACCTGACGGTCCAGGTCTACGGCGCGGACGGCCGGCCGCTGACAGAAGCCGTGAATCCCACCCCGCTCTTCGGCCTCTTCGCGCGAGGTGAGGGGCCGGGCATGTTCGCCACGTGCGCGCGACAGTGCCTTGGCCCGTCCGATCCGAGATCACCGGTCATCATTGAAGAGCAGCACGGACTGGCGGTGGTCGGTAGCACGCTCGCCGTTGCCGGCGAAACCGTGGGGGCGGCGGTCGCGGGGTATGCGCTGACCACGCATCTCAGCTACCGCGAGGTCGTGCGACTGGCTCGCGATTACCGGCTTCCCTTCAACGACGTGTGGGCGGTAACGCGTAAGGAGCTCCCGGTGGCGAGCTCCCGGCTGCCGGTGTCCGGTGAGCTGCTGGGGATCCTCGGCAACACGCTGTTGAGCGAACATTACCGCTCCCGGCAGCTCGAAGAGACGTCCCTGCGACTCGCCGAGGCGTCCGAGGCGAAGGACAAGTTCCTGGCGGTGCTCTCCCACGAGCTGCGGACGCCCCTCACCACGATCCTGGGATACGCCGCGCTCGTCCGCAACGGAAGGCTCGATGAGGCAGGAGTGGGGCGGGCAGTGCAGGCGATCGAGCGTAGCGCCAGATTGCAGACGCGACTGATCGAGGATCTCCTCGATGTGTCCCGGATCATTTCGGGGTCGCTCGCGCTTCAGTTCAAGCCGATCGGGCTGGAGTCGGTGATCGAAGTCGCCGTCGCCAACATGCGCCCCGAGGCTCAGGCGAAAGGGCTTCGGGTCGACGTCGTGCTCGGGCCCTCGCCGGCACTGATCGCCGGCGATCCCTTCCGGCTGCAGCAAATCGTGTCGAACCTGCTCGTCAACGCGGTCAAGTTCACGCCATCGGGGGGCACGGTCGAAGTGCGACTGGAGCGGAGGGGAACCGAGGTGCAGATCAGCGTCAGGGATACGGGCACCGGCATCCGTCCCGACTTCCTCCCCTACGTCTTCGACCGATTCCGCCAGGGCGACTCGTCCGAGGCGAGAGCACACGGCGGGCTCGGCCTCGGCCTCGCGATCGTGCGTCACCTGGTGGAGTTACACCACGGCTCCATTCGGGCCGAAAGCCCCGGTGAAGGCCAGGGGGCGACCTTCACCGTGAGTCTGCCCGCCCTCGTCGGCGCGGAGGAGTCGCGCTTCGAGTCCGTACCTTCCACCTCCGGAACCTTCGAAACTCTCGACGACGCGCCGACGCTGAAGGGCTTGCGGGTCCTGGTCGTGGATGACGATGTCGACGCCCGCAACCTGTTCACGAGGGTGCTCGAGCACTGCGACGCGCGTGTGACGGCGGTACCGTCCGCGGGAGCGGCGCTCACGACCCTCGAACGCTGGAAGCCGCATGTGATGGTCAGCGACATCGCCATGCCGCAGGAGAGCGGCTACGTCCTGATGCGAAAGATCCGACGCCTCACCCCCGAGCAGGGTGGGACAATCCCCGCCCTCGCCCTGACGGCATACGCGGGCGCCGACGACGTCGCGCTCGCGCTGTCAGCCGGCTTCCAGGCCCACGCCGCCAAGCCCATCGAGCCCGTCCGGCTGGCGCGGGCGGTCGCCGATCTCGCGCGAGACATCAAGATCGCGAGTTAGCGCGCGCTCGGGCGTCTCCGCTCCGCACCGCCTCGAGTAGACCTTCGTGAACTCGGCGCCGAAGAAGACGATCTGCGCCGAGTAGTACACCCAGAGCAGGATGACGATGAGAGACCCCGCGGCGCCGTACACCGATCCCACCGTGCTGCGGCCCAGGTAAAGTCCAATCAGTGTCTTGCCGATCGTGAACAGAACGGCCGTCACGGCGGCGCCAGTCCATACGTTCCGCCATGCGATCCTGACGTCGGGCAGGAGCTTGTAGATCACGGCGAACATGAAGGTGATGACGACGAACGACAGGAGACCGTTGGCCGTCTCCATCATCGCAGCGGGGAGTGGAAGCAGCCGCGAGAAGAACTTCCCCAGTGCCGCCAGCCAGGCACTGGCGGCGAGCGAGACCAGCAACAAGAAGCCGATGCCGACGACCATCGTGAACGACCAGAAGCGTTTCTTGATGACGCCGATCATCCCACGCCCGGGCGCGGTGGTCACGCCCCAGATGGTGTTCAGCGCGTCCTGCAATTCTCCGAAGACGCCCCAGAGCCCGAAGAGGAGCGTCAGGGCACCGAGGCCGGTGGCGAGGAGACTGCCCCCGGCGCTGCGGGCGCTCTCGATGGCGGCCTGAACCGCCTGCGCCCCCGCGTTGCCGGCGAGGTCCTCGACCTGGCTGATGATCTGGCTCTGCGCCGCCTCTTGTCCGAGCAGGAGCGCGGCGAGGGCGATGATGAGGATCAGCGCCGGCGCCAGCGCGAACACCGTATAGAACGCGAGCGCCGCCCCCAGCCTCGCTGCTCGATCCTCGTACCATTCGAAGAACGTCTCGGAGAGCAGCGACCAGACGACACGCGGCGTGAGACGGGGCGTGCGCACGCGGTGGATCGCCGCCCACGGCCGGTACGCCATCCGGACGCTCATGACGCTTGGATGGCCGACAGCATCCAGAAGTTGAGACCGGCCGGGCGTGTGAAGGTCCAGAACTCTTCGACGTCCCTGGGGATCGTCCTCGAGCCCTCCACGAGGGCGTCACCCGCTTCGTCAACCGTGTAATCCACGATCGAACCGTCGATGGACGCCGTCACGTAATCGCGACCACTCTCCTGCCAGGCCTCCGTGATCTCGGCCGTGATCTCGATCTGTTCGACGTGGTTCGCGTGGGCGGCATCCCGCAAGCGGTCGCTTTGCGCTTGCAGCTCGCCATACATCTCCGGCGTCACCCGAGCACGCAGAGACGCGATATCGCGCGTCGTCCACGCGCCCTGCGCGTCGCGGAAGATCATCCCCGCATAGCCAGCGAATCGGGTGGGATCGAACCCAGGGTCCGTTCGGCGGATCTCGCGCAGTCCCCGATCGAAGCTCGATTCGCCGCTCGGCGGGTCCGGGCTCGGCGCTTGGTCAGGCGGCGCATCGACACTGGCCGAGATCCTCACGGCCGCGCGCGTGCGCTGGGCACGCGCGGCGTGGCGATGGCGAAGAAACTGAAGCAGGACGACGATTCCGACGGCACCAACCAACAGATCGAGGAGGCTGGCGGCCCTTTCCCCAGGGGCGTGGCCGAAGCCACCGAAGAGCGAACCGGCGATCAGGCCCCCGGCGGCAACGCCGGCAAGCGTTCCGAGCCACGTGCCTAGCCACGCCCGAAAGGGATCGGGGGGAGGAGCCGGCGGCACGATCACGGGGGCCGGCGATGGCTCGGGGCGCTCGGCGACGCGACGGGTGGCGGCTGAGTCAGAGCGCGAGCCACGGCTGCCGAGCGTTCCCCCGTTCCGCCGCGGGCGGCCGCCCGCTTCCGCCCAGACGTTGCCAGCCGGGATCATGAAGCCCCGGATGCGTATCGAGGTACGGATGCGCGCAGGGCGCCGCGCGCAGACACCGACGTCGCGACGGTCCCGCGAGCGGAACGTTGCTGACCGAGGTCATCGCCATCGTGCATAGGATCCCAGAGCGAGAAGAACACCAGCCGCCAAGCGCCCCCGAGCGGACATCTCGAGCTCGGTGGTCGTTGCATCACGGGCCGTCTCCCGGAGTTGCGGGCGGCGCGATTGCTCCGTACGCATCCGCTCCAGGAGCTGAGAAACCGAAGAGGTCGCGATGATCGTGCTGAACTGAGTCCGATAGTTGGACACCAGACTGACGCCGTCGAGCACGACATCGTAGACGCTCCACTGCGCGCCGCTCTCGGACAGGCGGTACTCGATCGCGATCTCCGATTCTTGCTCCGGAGTGATGCGGAAACGCACCTGCGCGAAGGTTCCAGTGACCTCCTCATACCGGGATGCCACGTTGCCTTCGGTGTGCCGTTCCACGATGGTCACGAAGGACTGGGTGAGGACGTCGGTGAACAGTCGAACAAATGCCTGCTGCTCCGGCGGCGAGAGGTCCTTCCAATGCTGCCCGAGGGCCCGCCGGGCCATGTCGTCGATGTCGAACACGTTCTCGGCCGCGCGGCGGACCTCGGCGTACCGCTCTTCGCCCGCGTCCCCGCCAAGCCGCGGCGAGTGCAGGCTCGTGAACGCGCCCGAAACCGATGATGTCACGATATCGAGCGGCCTCAGGGCAGAGCCGGCGAGCGGCACCGCGTCACCGCTCATCGGCGCCTTGTCTCCGAAACCAAGAGCGGCGAGCGACAGTACCAGGGCAAGGATCACGGTTCCGAATCGCTTACCCATGCCTCAACTCTACGTCGGTCTCAATGGGCTCGGTATTGGACCTTAGTGCCGATCCGCCGGCGGCTCTACGGCGGCCCCGTGGCCGCGCTTCCAGCCCCACAGACGTCTCGCCGACTCGAACAGGGCGGCGATCAGCACCCCGGCGGCGGTGGCGGCAATGGTCACGACCGCCAGCGAGGACTGGACCTGCCAGAACAGGAACCGGACCGTCACCGTTTGCGCGTTCTGGAGGGCGAACACCACGACGGTCAGGAGGACCGCGCTCAGGATAATGAGGAACAGCATCAAGCCTCCTCGCGCGCTCCCGACGTCATTTGGTGAGTGCGGAGCGCGGTTCCACCGCCGGAGATCCCGCACGGTGGCCCAGGCGTAGCAGCGTCGGCAGCACGACGAGCGAGGCGATGAGCGTCGTCGCGGAGCCGATCACGAGGAGGGCGCCCAGGCTCCACACGCCTCGATGCTGCGCGACGAGCAGGCTCCCGAAGCCGGCCATGGTCGTGAGGCCGTTGAACGTCACGCCCAGGACCGTGCTGCGCGCCAGGTGTGGTCCACCGTCCGCCCGCGATTCGAGGGCTCGAAGAACCATATTGATGCCGTACTCGGCGGCGGAGCCGATGATGAGCGGAAGCGCCCAGATGTTCACCAGATTGAACTCGAGCCCTGTCGCTTGCATGATGGCGAGAGTCCACAGCGTTCCGAGAATCAGTGGCACCACCGCAAGAAGGGTCTCGCGGAGACGGCGGATCATCAGCGCCGCGATCGCGGCGACGAGGACGAAGGCGTACGCCACCCCCTGCCAGTACGCCTTCTCGATCAGCCTCATCGACTCGTAGGCGACGACGGGCTGGCCGGTGACGTCGGGGTCGACGGTGCGCAATTCCTCCACGAAACGCGTGGCGCCCGGGCGTTCCCAGACGTCGAGCCGGGAGTAGATCTGCAGGAGCAGACGCCCGCTCTTGCCGATGAACTTCCGCCGCAACTCGTCGGGCAGGTCCATGAGCGTGAGCGGCGCCGGCCGCGTCGCACGCTGGAGCCGCCGCCACTGCTCGGCGAAGTCGCCGGCGAGCCGCTCCTGGAACTTGGTGAGCCTGACCTCGACGGCGCCCCCATCGCGCGCCTTGAGCCGCGGAAGGAGGGCGGACGTTGCGCGCGCGATGACGAGGATCTCCTCCGGAGGCCCGCCGGGGCCGCTGCGCGCGCTCGCGAGATCCATTCGGCGTTGCAGGACCTCGAGCGCCGCGATGAGCGCCTTGAGATCGAGGGGGCGTGGCGTTCCCACGGTGATGCCGTCCGTGATGGCGGCCAGGCGCCCGAGCAGCGCCAGCTTCTCCTGCTGGTGATCCGGCAGTACCGAGAGCACGCTCTGGACGTCGGAGACCGAGGGCAGGCGCTGGAACGCGGCCTGCTTGGCCGCGAGCTCCTCCAGCGACCCCGCGGTGGCGAGCGCGGCGAACCCGGAGCGTCCCGCCGCGGCGGCGGCCTTCCGCTCCCAGACGACCGACTCCGTGCCGTCCGCTTGCAGGTTCATCAAGTTGTAATCGAAGGAGACCCGCGGCGCCGCCCACAGCGACGCTCCCGTCACGAGGACAGCGGCGGTGACGATGGTGCGCGGATAGCGCACGAGCCATTCGAGCGTCGGGACCTCGCGGGGGTCACGCGAGGTTACGCCGCCCGGGCGGCCGCCGGTCGGCATGCGTCGCCGAGTCATCTGCCACCCATCGACCAGCTGCAGCGCCGCGGGAAAGACGGTGACCATCGCCACGAACGCGAGCAAGATCGCGGTGCCGGAGATGAACCCGAACTCGCGGATACCGCGAAACTCGGCGATGGTCAGGATATAGAAGGTCGTGGCGGCGGTGAGGGCACCGAGGAGGATACCGGGACCGCTGTGCGCGGCGGTCCGCTCGAGCGCATTGCAGAGACTCTCTCCGAGCACGCGCTCTTCCCGATACCGGAACAGGAACAAGATGCCGTAGTCGATCCCGATACCGATGACGACCGAGACGAACATCATCGAGTAAACGGTGAGATGGCCGACGAGCAACGTGACGATGCCCATCGACCAGCCGAGGCTCATCGCGAGCACGACGAGCATCGCGCACGAGGTCACGATGCGCCGGAACGCGAGCAACAACAGACCGAGCGTGAGAACCACGGCCACGATACTGGCGATCTCGCCGTCGCGGGAGGTGGCGCTGAGCTCGTCGGTGAAGAGCGCCGGCACTCCCGTGACACCGGCCTCGACGGATGGAAACTCCGCGCGGAGACCGGCAATCGCTCGTCGGACGTCGAGGACCGCCGCTCGCTCCCCAACGAAGGTGCGCGGCGCCTCGGCGAGATCGATGACGATATACAGGAGGCGACTGTCGTCCGAGAGGAAGTAGCCATCGTTCGTGAGGGCCGGGACCTGGGCGGCGACGAGAGTCGCCCACGGCGAGCGGTACGCTCGTTCGTCGAGTTGCTCCGACATCCCGATCAGAAGATCGCGAATCAGGCGAGTGGGGGCCGTCTTCGTGTCGTCCCCGGCGGGGGAGCCGAAGACCGACGGCAGGAACATTGCGCCCACGTACTCGTTGATGCCGCCCACCAGCCGGTCCAGCGTCGGGGTGGCGGCAAAGGCTGCGATCAGTTCTTCCTGGCCGGCCGCGGTGTCGAGGATGCTGCGCAGCGTCTCCAGCGGCAGATACACCAGCCCGCGCTCTTCGAGACGGCTGGCGTCGATCCGATAGCTCACGCGCGCCGTCGCCGCCAGAGCGCCGTTGCGGAGCACACCGGCGAGGCGGGCCGCGTAGACCGTGGAGGTCGCGACCGTCGGGCTTTGCACGACGACGACGATGTCCTCGAGCTGGCCGAAGTCCACGCTGTACTCCTTGTAGAGCGTGGCGTATCGCTGGTGCGATGGGAGCAGGTTGAACTTGGATGTCTCGAGCGTCAGGGAATGCGCGGCGTAGCCGACGCCGAGGGCGGCCAAGGCGAAGCCCGCCAGGACCGTCAGCACCGGGCGCGCGCAGCAGAGCCGCACCACGGTCTGCAAGACTCTGCCCGTGAGAGACAGCGTCGTCAGAACCGGTCGGCCTTCAGACATGGCGGTCGACGACGGTGTCTACTGCGACAGCTTGCGAACCGCTGGCGCCGCCGCGAATTCGGCGTTGTGTGACTTGAGCCGCTCGATCAGAGTTTCATACGAGGCGCTTCGAATGACCTTGTTGAATTGCGCGCGGTAGTTCGCCACGAGGCTGATCCCGTCGACGCTCAGGTCATACACCTTCCAGCGGTCGCTCACGTTGTGCATCCGGTAGTCGAGGGGCATCTGGCCGCCCTCCCTGAGAACGAGCGCCGTCCGTACGATGGCTTGATCGCCATCAATCGTGTCACCCCGAAAGATCATCTTCTCGGAGCCGTATTGATCCACTCGCGAGATGTACGAGCGCTGGACCAACGCGGTGAACAGGCGAACGAACTCCTCGCGTTCGGCAGGCGTTCGCGCTTCCCAGTGCCGCCCCAGCGACCGCTTCGCGGTCTCGGCGAAGTCGAACATCTCGTCGGCGACCTGGGCGACGGCGGCGATACGCCGGCCGGCCTGTGCGTCGCCCTTCAGCTCCGGGTCTCTGAGGATCTTGAACACCCGGTCCACGCCGTCGCGGAACTGATCGGTGGGAGGTCCGGCCCCGGCGGGAGTCGAAGTCAGGGCGACGAGGAGCATTGCGATCCAGAACACACGGATATGATACGTGGCCATCACTGCCTCCCGGGGCAGAGCCCCTTGATCCAACCTCGATCCATGCTTCGCCATCCCATTGGACATTGGCGTATCCGTCGCCGCCCGCGGCGTCAAGTCTTGGCGGCGATCACGCCCACGGCGTCGGCCAGCCGAACCAGCTCCGCCACCGAGCCCGCCCGCATCTTCTCCATGACCCGCGCCCGGTGGACCTTGACGGTCTTCTCGCCGATCCCGAGCGCGGCCGCGATCTGCTTGTTCAGCATCCCCGTCACCACGAGGGCAAATACTTCGGTCTCGCGCGAAGTGAGTCGGCTGACGCGCTGCCGGATCTCCGTCATACGGGCCTCGGTGCCGAGATCGTGCGTGTCCTTCGCCAGGGCCCGCTGGATGGCATCGAGCAGATCCTCACTCTCGAAAGGCTTGGTGAGGAAGTCGACCGCTCCCGCCTTCATGGCCCGCACACTCATCGCGACGTCTCCGTGGCCCGTGATGAACACGATGGCGCTGCGGTGCGTCGCGTTCGCGAGCGCCTGCTGCAGATCGAGGCCGGTGAGGCCAGGCATCCGGACGTCGAGGACGACGCAGCAAGGCCCCGCCGCCGGTGCGCAAGCGAGAAACTCCCGGGCGGAGACGAACGCCCGCACCGCATATCCGGCCGACGCCACGAGCCGGGTGACGCTCGTCCGCACGGAGGCGTCGTCGTCCACGATGAACACCGTCGGCGCCGACGCCATCATGACCGCTGCTCCACGTCCACCGGCAACGTGAATTCAAATGTTGCGCCGCCGGCGGCGTTGTTCGAAGCCTGCAGCCGGCCGCCGTGGGCGTCGACGATGGCGCGCGCTATGGCAAGGCCCATGCCCAATCCATCGACCTTGGTCGTATAGAGGGATTCGAATAGCCGGTCGATGTCTCGCATCTCCACGCCGGTTCCGGAATCCTCGACGGCCACGGAGACGGACGAGGGGCCGGCCCGGGACGTCCGGATCACGAGGGCGGGGTCGCGGCCGTTGGGCTCGCGCATCGCCTCGAGGCCGTTGAGGACCATGTTGAGGACCACCTGCTGAAGCTGGACTCTGTCACCGCGCACCATCGGCAAACCGGAGGCGGGCTGCAAGGTCATCGGCACGTTGCGGACACCCATGTCGTGCCGGATGACGTCCGCCACCGCACTGACGACATCGTTGATGTCGAGCGGCACCTGCTCGGGCGGATCCTTCCGCAGCAGACCGCGGAGCCGGCGAATTACCTCCGTGGCTCGCCTGTCGTCGGCCACGATGTCGTTCAGGATCTCGCGTACCTCGGGAAGGTTGGGGACGTCGGTCCCGAGGAAGCGCTGCGCGACCTGGGCGTTGTTGAGGATCGCCGTCAAGGGCTGGTTGAGCTCGTGCGCGAGGGAGGCGGTGAGCTCGCCCAACGCGGAGACGCGGCCGATGTGTGTCAGCTCGTGTCGCAGGCGCGCCGTTTCACGCAGGCGCTCGGCGAGCGACAGCTCCATCCGCTTGCGCTCGAGGGCGCTGGCAAACGCTTCGCTCAGGAGGCGGAGCCGATCGACGAGCTCATCCGGCCACGTGCGGTCGTCTCGGACCGAGTCGAAGGAAAGGACGCCGAGCATCGGTCCACCGGCGCGCAATGGAATCGACAGATGCGAGCGCGTCCCCAACCGGGCATAGCTTTCGCGATCGGTCTTGGCCTCAGCGGGAAGCTCGGCAGCCCGGGAAAATCGGACGACGCCACCACCCCGGACCGTAGCCGCCGTCCACGGGAACTGCTCGTGCGCGAGAAGGATCGACGGGAGCTCCGCGATGCCAGGTCCGGCATACGACACGCGGATGCCCGATGCGGCGGCAACGTACTCATCCAGGTTGCCGCGATCCACGCCGAGGAACGCGATCATCTGCTGGAGCGCGCCCTCCAGCGCTGCGTCCAGATCGCCGGCATCGACGTGAATGAGCTTTGCCGAGAGTTCCGCCAGCAGCGCCTCGAATCGCAGGCGGCCCTCGAGGAGACGCTGCGCCCGCCCGCCGCGGGCGCGGTGGAAAAGCAGCCACACGACAAGCGACGTCTCGACGAGGATCACCACGATGGCGACGACCGCGGACGTCGGGCCCATAGTCGTCAGGCGGCGGGAGCCGCCAATCCCGTTGCTCCGTGCCCGCCGGCAGCCAGCCACGTCGTCCCCGACCGCCCCGTCGCGGGCGTCGACCGGGAAATGGCGCGCTCGTCCGGGGCGGCGGCCATCCCGCGGTTCATGAACACGCGGCGGCACCTGTCGCCGCCGCAGAAGCGCTGAGAAACGTCGTCGAGCTCTGCGCCACAGGTGGCGCACGTTGCGACGACCGACCGATGCCCGTCGCCCACCCGTGGGTACGCGCTCGCCCACGCCGCGGTTTCCCTGACGGAGACGATGCTCATGGGCGGAGTGCCCCGGAGCGCCAAAGGCTTCGCTGAGCGGCGATGACGAGGAGCGCGCCCGCGCACCCGACCAGGAACGTCATCGGCATCCCGGCCTGGTTGGCGATGACGAACCGGAGCATCACGCCGGCGAGCACGCTTCCGATGAGACCGAGCACCATATCGTGAATGAAGCCGTACCCTCCTGCGTGGGAGAGCGCCTCCACCGTCCACCCGGTCGCGATCGCGGCCAGGACCAGCATCGGGGCCATTTGCACGATGTATTCAGACATGAGACCTGCCGCCTTTCTGCGGAGTGTCCGCGCTCAGGGCGATGCCGCACCCGATCCACCGAACGGTCGGGCGCGGCATCGGCGCCGAGGGACTGCTATTGGTTGCCGATGGACACGACGAAGCGGACCGTCTCCTCGTGATACGGCGAGGGGATGTACGCCAGCTCCAGACGGACCTCCTTCAACGTCTTGGCCTTCAGCGCCTCGGCGGGGAAGTCCACGTCCAGCGATTGGGTCGCTTCCTGGCCGGGATCGAGGCGCTCACTGCCGTAGCTGGCGAACTTGAGCGTCGGTTCCGTCCGGGTGTCCTCCAGCTTGATGGGCTGGCCCTGCGCATCGATGTACTGGAGCTTCCCCGCGACGAGGCGGACGGTCTGATCGGTAGAGCTATTCTTCAGTACGACCTTCGCCGTGAGCTTCGCCGGGGAGACGACGCGGCCGGAACCCTGTTCCACCCGCTCCGTGACCTTCATGTCCGTCACCTCTCCCGTGAGGATTCCGGCCTTCACCGTCATCGCGGCCGGCGTCACGCTGTAGGTCTTGTCCTCGATCACGGCCGCGACGGCGGCCGGCTGCGGCGCGGGGGCAAACGTCATCCAGGCCACGGCGGCCACGACTCCGGCGCCGAGTCCCCATCGCCAGATCTTGATGCCAGTCCTTTCGTCGCCAGTACTCTCCGTTGGCCAGAACTTGCGCTGAACGACGATCGGGACGACCGCTCCGATGAATGCGATGATGGCCGGCACCACGAGGCCGGCTCCCGCGAACGTTCCCAGCGTCCTCACGATGACGTTCGCCCCGACGGCCCCCGCCACTCCGAGGATGACGTCCCACTTGAGTCCGTGACCTTTTGGTTTCATCACCAAGCCCGCCACCAAACCCGCCGACAGTCCTACGAGCACCCACGTCACGAACATGATGAAACTCATGGCTCTTCTCCTTCACCCCGTCAGGGGTTCAACGCATCATTTCCCACTGCCGAGCGAATCGCGCTCCGCCGCGCGCTTGGACGCCTGTGGCCGTCGCGCGGAACTGCGGGTCTGTCGCGGCTCGGGCGGACGAGGACGGCCGCGAGCATCTCGATCGCTCGGGGGTCCAGGGCCCGGTCGTCGATCATGACTTGCACGTCGGGGTCACCGAGCTGTCGGACCCGCTCCGCCGCCGAACTCGAGCAGACGATGACGCTTACCCGTCGCACGAGACGCCGCAGCGCCGGCTCTTCGGCGGGGCACGCTCCCACGAGCGTGATATTCGGCAAGCCCGCGTTTGCGATCGAGTGCTCGAGGTTGTGCGCGGTCTCGACGCCGTCCGAAGCCACCCCCACCCGCGTCCCGGGCGGAAGCTGAGCGAGGCGGTGGAGCGTCTCGAGATGGGCCTCGGCGAGAAGCGCGATCACAGGAACACGCCGCCCGGTCAACGCCCGCTCCACCTCGGGGAGATGGCAGAAGCTCGTGACCGCGGCTCGCCAGCGTGCGGGTCGGGGCTGGCGCCGCGTCACTCCCGCCAGATCCGCGAGCAGCACCTTGTCGACGCTGATCGGAAGGCTGGCCTCGAGCTGCCCAGCGAAGAAATCGAGCTCGGGCGGGCTGCACTCGACGAGGAGGATTTCCACGGTCTCTTCGAGGGCGGCGGGCCGTACGCCGCCCAGGCTGAGCACCCCCACCGCCAGCTCATCGGCGGTCATTCCGAGGGCGGCGCCGCGCATCACCACGTCCTGCAGGAACCCTTCTCTCAGTCGCGGCGACGGGCGGAGCGGGGGCGCCGGAGCCACGAACACGCCTTTGCCCCGCCGCGCCTCCACGTAGCCGCTCTGCTTGAGATCATCGATCACCCGCCCCACCGTGTTGGCGTTAATACCGAGGAACCCGGCGAGCTCGCGGATGCTGGGCAGGGGCTGGTCCTGGGGAACGCCGCCGCTCTCGATGGCGTGCTTGAGCTGCTCCGTCAGTTGCCGACGGATCGGGATCGGGCTGTGGGCGTCGACGCGCAGGTTCATGGTGATCCCCATCACTGTATGAGCTAGATAGTACACTATATCTAAAATGTCCGTGTGTACTATTTTAGTGGTACACTCTGGGTGCTGGAAACCCCCAAGCACGCTCACACCACCTCGAGAGGGAGGCATGCACCATGGCTCACGCCACCACCACGAAGATGCGCCGAGTTCCCGACCGCGCCCCTGCCCACGCCATGGCTCGGCCCTCGGGCCCGATGCTGCGCCCTCTCCACGACCGCGTCCTCGTCAAACGTCTCGACGAGGAGGACGAGAAGCACGGCCGCATCATCATCCCCGATACCGCGAAGGAAAAGCCGCAGGCGGGCGCGGTGGTGGCGGTCGGATCCGGCAAGGTGACGGAGGACGGCAAGACGCTGCCGCTCGCGGTGAAGGCCGGCGATCGCATCCTGTTCGCCAAGTATTCCGGGAGCGAGATCAAGCTGGACGGCGAGGAGTACCTCATCATGAGGGAGGAGGACATCCTTGGCGTCCTGGGCTCGTGAACGAGCGGCGCGCTGCTGTCAACCATTCGTGAATCGCCAGGAGGAGTGTCTTCATGCCTAAGCAGCTTCTGTTCCACGAGGAAGCCCGCGCGACGCTCTTGCGCGGAATCAACGTCATGGCGCACGCCGTCACCGTCACCTTGGGGCCCAAGGGTCGGAACGTCGTCATCGCCAGGAAATTCGGGAGCCCGACCATCACGAAGGACGGCGTGACCGTCGCCAAGGAAATCTCGCTCAAAGACCCCGGCCAGGACCTGGGGGCGCAGATGATCAAGGAGGTCGCCGCCAAGACGTCGGACGTGGCGGGCGATGGGACGACCACCGCCACCGTGCTCGCCCACGCGATATTTCGCGAGGGGCTTCGGAACGTGACCGCCGGTGCGAACCCGATGGCGCTGAAGCGGGGGATCGAGCAGGCGGTCGATACGGTGGTCGCGGAGCTGAAGCACATGTCGAAGGCCACCAAGGACAAGAAGGAGATCGCCCAGGTCGCCACCATCGCCGCCAACAACGACAAGACGATCGGCACCTTGATCGCGGAGGCCATGGAGAAGGTCGGCAAGGACGGCGTCATCACCGTCGAAGAGGCGAAGACGATGGAGACCACCCTCGACGTCGTCGAGGGAATGCAGTTCGACCGGGGCTACCTCTCGCCGTACTTCGCCACGGATGCCGAACGCATGGAGGCGGTCCTGGAAGACGCCGTCGTCCTCATCCACGAGAAGAAGATCAGCGTGATGAAGGACCTCCTGCCGCTGCTGGAGCAGGTGGCGCAGGCGGGCACGCCGCTCCTCATCGTTGCCGAGGACCTGGAGGGCGAGGCCCTGGCGACACTGGTCGTCAACAAGCTCCGCGGGACGCTCGCCTGCTGCGCCGTCAAGGCGCCGGGCTTCGGCGACCGCCGGAAGGCCATGCTCGAGGACCTCGCCACCGTGACCGGGGGCAAGGCGATCACGGAAGAACTCGGGATCAAGCTGGAGAGTCTCAAGCTGGAGGACCTGGGCCGCGCCAAGAAGGTCGTCGTGGACAAGGACAAGACCACGATCATCGAGGGCGCGGGCAGCACCAAGGCCATCGAAGGCCGTATCAAGCAGCTCCGTGCCCAGATCGAGGAGACAACCTCGGATTACGACCGGGAAAAGCTCCAGGAACGACTCGCGAAGCTTGCCGGTGGCGTGGCCGTCGTCAAGGTGGGGGCGGCCACCGAGACCGAGATGAAGGAAAAGAAGGCACGGGTCGAGGATGCGCTGAATGCGACGCGGGCGGCGGTGGAAGAGGGGATCGTGCCGGGAGGCGGCGTCGCGCTGCTCCGCGCGGCGGACGCCCTCGACGGCTTGAAGCTCGAGGGCGACGAGGGAACCGGCGTCCGCATCGTGCGGCGCGCGCTCGAGGAGCCGATTCGCCAGATCGTGGAGAACGCCGGGCTCGAGGGCTCGGTGGTCGTCGAGAAGGTGAAGACCATGGTTCCGCTCACGCGGGGCTTCGACGCCGACACCAATGAATACGTCGACATGATGGCGGCGGGGATCATCGACCCCACCAAGGTCGAGCGCGTCGCTCTCCAGAATGCAGCCTCCATCGCGTCATTGCTGCTCACGACGGAAGTGCTCATCACGGACCTCGTGGAGACGGCGGAGGCCGCCTCTTCCATGGGCCACGGTCGAAACTTCTAGCGGCGCGAAAGTCACCACCCATTGCCGTGCCGACGGCGCCCGCCGGTGCTTCCACCGGCGGGCGAGCACGCCGGCTGCCCCGAAAGGCGGGACGTGTGCCGATCACGCAGAGGTGCCTCACATGTACGAGCGAGTTACCGGACGGAGTGCACGGCTATTGCAACGACGCATGCTTCATGAAGGCGGGCCGCGCCCGGCGTTCTCCCGGGCGCACGGCCGCCCGTCGCCGCCGGCGCCGGGGCGGCCGCAAGCTCTAGCGCGGGCCACACCGCGGCTGCTTCCGCGAAACGCGCACGATCCGGATGGGGCGGCAGGGATGCCGGCGATCGACGAACGTCGTGCGCGCGACCCCAGATCCAGCGACGGAGGGACAACCGTATGAGCGAGGCGTGGACGGTTCCGATCGTCGCCGTGGTGTTGAGTCAGATTGCCATCCTTGCGACATCGATCTACCTGCATCGAGGGCTGGCGCACCGATCGCTTCGGCTCCATCCGGTGGCCGACGTCGTGTTTCGCGCCATTCTGTGGCTCACCACCGGGCAATGCCGGCAGCAATGGGTAGCGGTGCATCGAAAACATCACACGTTCACCGACCGCGAGGGCGACCCTCACAGCCCGCGGTGGCGGGGCTTCTGGCGCGTCCAGCTCTTCAATGTGTACTACTACATGCGGGAATGCCGGAATCCCGTCACGATCGCCACGTTTGCACCGGATCTTCCCGAGGATCGTCTCGATCGGGCCCTC
>DASXSB010000106.1:0-17545 GCA_036506275.1 Candidatus Methylomirabilota bacterium
GGAGGAGGCCCTCGCCGAAGAACGTCAGCTTGCCGCCGCCGTCGCGGGTGCCCGCGACACCGCTGATGCCGAGCGCCTCGCCCGCGATCACGCGGCCGCGCGCCGCCGGGCGCGCCAGGCGCGGTTCGCCCTCATCGTCCAGCGGGAGGCGCTCGGTCTGCGTCATCACGCCGACGTCGATCGCCAGTTTCCGGAGCCACCCGCGCCATGATGTGGAGCGCAGCGGAGCGGCAGCCGCGGGACGAACGTGTCTCGCTGCAGCTCGCACGCCTCCGCGAGACCGTGACCTGGGCGGCGGCGCGCGTGCCCTTCTACGCGGGGCTCGCCGGCGCCCGACTGCACTCGCTCGACGACGTGGCGGCGTTGCCGTTCACGCGCAAGACCGACCTCCGTGCCCACTATCCGTTCGGGCTCTTCGCGGTGGAGCGTCACGCGCTCGCGCGCATTCACGCGTCCTCCGGCACGAAGGGCAAGCCGACCGTCGTCGGCTACACGGCCGATGACCTCGACGTGTGGCGCGAGGTCATGGCACGCGCGATGGTCGCGGCGGGCGCGCGTCCCGGCGATCTGCTCCACGTCGCGTTCGGCTACGGCCTCTTCACGGGCGGCCTCGGATTTCACGACGGCGCCGAGCGCATCGGGATGACGGTCGTCCCCGCCTCCTCCGGCAACACCGCGCGTCACCAGCTTCTCGTGACGGATTTCCGGCCCGCCGGCATCGCGGCCACGCCGTCGTTCGCGCTCCACATCGCGGAGACGATGCGCGAGCAGGGAAGCGCGCCGGAGACGCTCGGGCTCCGGTACGGGATGTTCGGCGCGGAGCCGTGGACGGAGGGCATGCGAACGGCGCTCGAGCGCGCGTGGGGGTGCCCCGCCTACGACATCTACGGCCTCTCCGAGATCATCGGTCCCGGCGTGGCCGGGGAGTGCGAGGAGCGGAGCGGACTGCACATCGCCGACGATCACTTCCTTCCGGAAGTCGTCGATCCGGATTCGGGGACGCCGTTGCCGGCCGGGAAGGAGGGCGAGCTCGTCCTCACCACGCTCACGAAGCGCGCCATGCCGATGATCCGGTACCGCACGGGCGACATCACGGCGCTCACGCTCGAACCGTGCCCCTGCGGTCGCACGTCGGCGCGGATGGCGCGCGTCAAGGGCCGCGCGGACGACATGCTGGTGGTGAAGGGCGTCAACGTCTACCCCTCCGAGGTGGAAGCGACGCTCCTCGCCGTCGATGACCTGGAGCCCCACTATCAACTCGTGGTCGACCGCACGGGCACGCTGGCCCGGCTCGAAGTCCAGGTGGAGCCGGCGCCCACGCTCGTCGAGCGCTGCGGCGGGTTCGACGCCGATCATCCCGCGGTCATCGCTCTGCGCGAGCACGTCGGCAGCCGGCTTCGCGCCGCGCTCGGGCTCGCGGTGGAGACCACGATCGTGCCGCCGCGGACGCTGCCGCGATCCGAGGGCAAGGCCGTGCGCGTGGTGGAGCGTGGCGGAGGGCGCTGAGCGCCGCTATCATGGGAGGCGAGGAGGTCGTCATGACAGAGCCGGAGATGATGGCGAAGATCGAGGGCGACTCGCGGCTGGAGTCGGCGGCCGAGATGACGGCGCCGTATCGGGAGGCGCTCGTCCACCTCATGACGATGCAGGCGGACTCCGAGCTCGCGGGCGGCTACGGGTACGTCCCGTGGATCACCAAGGCGCCCACGGTCGAAGAGAAGCACGTGGTCGCCCAGATCGTGAAGGACGAGCTGCGTCACGCCGCCGTCATGTACGGCCTCCTCGCGGACCTCGGGGTCGACGTCGATACCCACGTGAGCGCCCACGACAAGGTCTTCACGATGCGTATCGAGTCCGATGCCGACATCGGCACCAGCCGCATCACGGCCGACAAGCGCGTCAACATCTTCTATTACCCGATCGACACCTGGGCCGACTTCATCTTCTTCAACTTCTGCATGGACCGCGGCGCCGGCCACCAGCTCGAGGACGTGCGGCAGTGCTCCTACGGCCCCTGGGTGCGCGCCATCGAGGGGATCTTCAAGGAGGAGAAATTCCACATCCGCCACGGCGAGTACTGGGTGAAGAAGCTCGCCGAGGACCCGGCCACCAAGCCCGAGGCCCAGGCCACGTTCAACAAGTGGTACATCCGCACGATGAACATCTTCGGACGGCCGGGGTCACCGAAGAACCAAGTCTATCGCCACTACCGCCTCAAGCTCCGCGACAACGACGAGGTCCGCCAGGCCTTCGCCACCGAGGTGGCCGGGCTCTGCGAGAAGTTCGGGCTCCAGGTGCCGGCGTGGAAGCCCGTCTGGGAGCAGCTTCCGGAAGAGGCGCACATCCCCGGGTGATCGCACCACACGTCACGATTAGGGAAGACGCGTTAGACCGTCCCGCGTAGTTGCAGTACCCGCAGCGCCTCCGTTTGGCAGAGATTCGGCCGCCGCTCGTCCCGCTAGAATTGACATAATGCACCTTATCGGACATCTCGCCTCTGGACCGTAGCGGCCAGAGCCCGGGTCTGCACCTCGTTCTCGGTCCCTCACCCCCGGCCTTTACGTCTCCTTGTCGCCCGCGCTGCGGAAATCGCACTGAACAGCTCGAGCGTCAGAACGCGGAGGTGCAGCCGAAAAGAACATCAGAACCCCGAAGTACAGCCGATACGTTTCGGTTTTACCTGAAAGCGCGTTCGAAGCCACTGAGAGATCGCCCTCAACCAGCGACGCACGAGTGGCCGCGCGCTGCGCTTGACCCAGCCGCCGGCAACGATGGGGCTTGCCTGGCCCACGCCGCTCGCCCCGCGCCGTTCTAGCGTCGCCCTGGCCTTGCCCGTGGATCATCAACCGTTGATGCCTGACGCCGAGGGATAGCGCGGCCCGCGCCAGGACGGAACTCCGTTTTCCGTCCCCAGGTCACATCGCGCCGGCCGCGAGGCGGCTCGGGGTCCTGTCGCCAAGCTGAGAAATTACTCGAGGCGCGGCAAGGCCCAGCCGGTGTGTGTCTTCGGCATGTCGTTTTACGGTTGAATACCCAGGGCTTGTCCTAGGGATCCTCGTTGATAGCTCGAGTAACGCGAGCCGGAGGCGAACGATCTCCACCGCCGCCGGCGCGCAGGCGCCGTCAGCTAGGGCGTGGTGCCGAGGGAGGCCAGGCGCAGGCGGACGTCGTCGGCGCGGCGGCTCTTCGGAGCTTCCTTCAAGAATCTCCGGTAAGTCTCGATCGCTTCATTCTTTTGGCCGCCGGCTTCCTGCACGCGAGCGAGGTCCAGGACCAACTGTTCGAAGAGGAAATCGCCGGGGCGGACGTCGGTGGCGGCCACGCGGAAAGCGTCGGCGGCCTTCGCGAAGTTCTTCTCGGCCTCCCAGGCGTAGGCGATGCCCGCGCGGGCGAGGATCCGGAGGGTCGGGGCCGTCGCCCGCGCCGCCGCCACCTCGTAGGCGCCGCGGGCGGAGGCGTAGTCGCGGCTGGCGAACCGGATGTTGGCCAGCTCATACGCGGCCTGGGCCGCCTGCGGAGCGGACGGATACCGCGCGAGCGTCGCCTCGAGATCGCGGACCGCGGAGGCCCGTGAGTCCGGGGCGGCCTGCCCGGTCTGGCTCATCTGGAGACGAACAATGGCGTCGGTGTAGGCGGCTTCGGCGTGACGGTTCTGCTCCGCGCGCCAGAGCCAGGCGCCCACGCCGAGGCCGGCGATCAAGACGACGATCGCGCCCCCGGCGGTCAGTACCCGCCAGGACGGCCACGTGAGGCTCGAGAGCGCGCTCAGCGGAGCTTCAAACCGCGCCGGTACTGGCGACCGCAGCCGTGACATCGCTTCCATCCCTTGATGACGCGGCGAACGAGACGTCCGCAGTGGGGACAACGCTGATAGACCCGCCAGCCGTAGATCAATCCGAAACCGGACACGATTGCGAGGCCGATCGCCACCGGCTTCGGCATCCAGAGCACGGCGTCCACGACTTCTCATGCTAGAGACCGGCTCCGGGGGTGTCAAGAAACCGCGGAAACAAATTCACCGCGGGCACGCAAACTTCTGCACAAGATTCGCCGGCGCATGCCCTCCGTCACACGCGAGCGACGTCATCACGCGTAGTTGCATCGCGGAGTCTAGGGGCACATCGTTTGCAGCGATGACTTCTCGGAGGAGGCCGACGTATGCACGACGATCGGACCGAACAGCTGACCGTTGAAGTTCAGCTCATGGCCGACCCTTCGCTCTGGTGCTGGGAGATCAGGGATGAGTCGCACGGATGCGTCCTCGAGAACAGCTGGACCGGCGAGTGGACCGCGTATGAATCGCCCGAGGAGGCCTACCGCGCCGCCCAGGCTCGTCTGAGATCCCTCGCCCACCGCTGAACGACTCCCGGGGGCGGACCGCCGAGACAGTGCGGTCCGCCCTGATCGGGCCTCTTACGGCAGCTCCACCACGATCGTCCCGTCGGACACCGTCACCGGGAAGCACGCGACCTTGACGGCGGGGTTGTTCACGTTGGCGCCGGTGGCGACGTCCCACGACCACGCATGCCACGGGCACTGCACGGTGCGGCCCTCGAGATCCCCTTCGCCCAGCGGTCCACCGCGGTGGGGACACGTGTTGTCGATGGCGTAGTGAACGCCGTCGACGTTGAACAACGCGACCAGTTTGCCGGCGACGTCGACCACGCGTCCCTCTCCGGCGGGGACGTCCCCCACCCGCGCCACCGCCACCCGCGACGGCATCAGCGGTGGCGCTCGGCGCGCGTCACCGCCGTAGCAGACACACCGCCTCGGGTGTCACCGTCTGCGCCGCCACCGTCTCCACGCAGAAGAGATGGATGTTGATGCGATCGTGGGAGTGATAGCCGACACTGAGATCGCCGCCCACGGTGAGGACGAAGTCGTCGCCGCGCGCGGAGAAGAGCGCGCCCGCTTCCCGCATCACGAGCGAGCGGTGGACTTCGGACACCACCGCCTTCAGGTGACGCGCGGTGGGATAGCCGCCGTCCGCCATCGCGTGCAGGTACGCGAAGTATCCGCTCTGCGGAAGCACGGCCTCGTAGGGACCGCCGATCCCGAGGCCGTCGAGCGTTTCCACGGCCTGGAGGACGTCATTGAGAACCTGCTCGCCCTTCGACCAGTCGTGGACGGTGATGCTCGGCGACTGCGGCGAGACGAGGAAGCCCTTGCCGATGGGGTCGCCGTAAAACGCCAGGCGGTCCTCGGCGAGCGCCGCCTCGCGCGCGGCGGCTTCCACGGGCCCGGCGTCGAGCGCGGGCGCGCCGCGCTCGAAGACCTCGATGGCGGACCAGGCGAGCGCGAAGTCGACGCGCACCTCGGCAAGGAGCACGACCTCCGGAACGCAGATGATGGCCTTGCCTTCCTTGGCGTGGCACGGCGTCATGGTGCCGAGACGCGCCGCCACGAAATCCCAGCCGTGGGGGCCGTCGAAGGTGGCGATGCGCCGCGCGGCCAGCGCGTGCTTGGCCGCCTGAGCGGCCGCCTCGTCGATCGCTTTCCACGCTCGCCCGGAGAGAGGTGCGGAGTCGCGTCGCAGATAATCCATCACCGTGCCCTCCTCAAGGAGCCGACGGTCACTCCCGGCACCCCGTTGCTCGTGCGGCCGTTGCGCTCCTGGACCGCCTCTTCGCGGCCGGTGATCGACGTCTCCGTGAACAGATATTCACGGAGCTTCGCGTCGAAGACCGGATCCTGACGCCGGATCCATTCCAGCACCATCGCCGCGTGCTCCTGCTCTTCCTCGCGGTTGTGACGCAGGATATCGCGCAGCTCGTTGCTCTGGGTGGCGTCGATGCGCTGGCCGTACCAGTCGATCGCCTCCAGCTCTTCCTGAAGGCTCACGATGGCGCGATGCATGTCCTTGGTGGCGGGTGTGAGAACCTCTTCGGACTCGTGGAACGTCGTCGACGATTGTGGCATGGGCCCCTCTCGCTGTCCGGCCTGAGTATCACTCTTGAGTGTACGCCCCGCGTGAAGGCCGGCGTGGACTCACGCCCCCAGGCGGCGCACCTGCTCGCTCCGGAAGCAATCGCGCATGTGATCGTTCACGAGGCCGGCCGCCTGCATGAACGCGTAGCAGATGGTGGGGCCGACGAAGGCGAAGCCGAGCGCGCGGAGGTCGCGACTGAGCGCGCGCGAGGTGTCGGTGGCGGCCGGCACCTGGCGTGCGGTTGCCCACGGCTGCTGGAGCGGCCGCCCGTTCACGAAGCGCCACACGTACGCATCGAAGCTCCCGTGCGCGCGCTGCACGGCCAGGAACGCGCGCGCGTTGGTGACGACGGCGTCCACCTTGGCGCGATGCCGGATGATGCCGGGATCCTGGAGCAGGCGCTCCCGGCGGCGCGCGGTGTACCTCGCGATCGTGGCGACGTCGAACCCTTCGAAGGCGCGCCGATATCCCTCGCGGCGTGCGAGCACGGTGGCCCAGCTCAGCCCGGCCTGGGCGCCCTCGAGGACGAGCAGCTCGAACAACGCGCGGTCGTCGTGGACGGGCACGCCCCACTCCTCGTCGTGATAGCGAATCATCTGCTCGCCCGTCGCCCATCGGCACCGCGGCTTCGTCGGTGGTGGCGCCGGTTGCCGTCGCCGCGCGGCGCTCATCGCCGATTGAAGCGCCAGCGCCGGAAGGTGAAGCCGCTGTCCGGCGCGATGCGGCCCTCCGCGATCAGCTCCGCGCCCTCCCGCGCGAAGTCGAAGATCTTCAGCACGCCTTCGTGCTCGGATTCGTCGATCTCGACGTCGGTGACGGTGAGGAAGACCTCGTCGAGCAGGCGCGCCGCGTGGAGCGCACGCAGGATGGTGTCGCCCCCTTCGCACGCGAGATAGCGGACGCCGCGATCGGCGAAGAGCCGCGCGTGCGCGCGCTCGAGCCCGGCAGGATCGAGGCATGGCTCGACGATCAGCGGAATCCCGCGCACGCCGGCGCCGCGCGTGGTCAGCTCACCTGCTCCCGCCTCCGTGGTCACTACGATCGCCTCCAGCCCCGGCATGTTGAAGACGGGATGATCGAGTCCAAGCCGCCCGTAGAGCGAATAGATGATGTTGCGCGGATGATAGGGCAGCCCGTGCTCGACGCGGAAGCGGTAGAGCTCCGGCACCGGCTCGTCGCCCGGCTCCTGCGGCGTCTGCACCAGGCGAGGCTGGTCGCGATTGGTCTGGGCGCCGATGCCGGCGTCGCCGAAGGCGCGATAGAAGCGCATCTGGCGCCGGTCCGCGATCCGCTCGCGGCGCGTGTTGTCGCCGCCCAGGACGGTGAGCACGGGATCGTCGCCGCCGGCCTTGCGTGACCACGCCACCACGCCGTTGGCGGAGGCCACCATCACGCCGTAGATCCAGGGCCGGTCCTCCCACGGCGGCGGAAAGCCGATCGGCTCCCACCGCTCGGGATCGGGCGACGTGCGACCGAACGGATAGCGCGCCTCTAGATTTCGATACCAGTGCACGCGCGTGGCGCACGTCACGATCGATTCCTACGTCGTGCGCGCGCGAGCAGCGGTCGTCGTGATGGCGCCGGCCGCCCAGCGTCCGCCGGCGTCGCGTCGGGTGGCGCCGGTGCCGGCGTCGCCGGCGCCGAGAGGAGCGGAACGACCTCGGGGGCGAGCGTCGGGCCGTCGACGTGGATCCGAGCGACGGTCACGGGGAGACTGAACCGCCGCGGCCCGGCACTCCCCGGATTCAGGAAGAGCACGCTCCCCTGCCAGCGGATCGCCGGTCGATGTGAGTGCCCGGCGATGACCACGTCGATGCCGGCGGCGATGGGATCGCGCGTGAGCGTCTTCACGTCGTGGAGGACGTGCACGCGGAATTGCGCGACGTCGATGTCCAGCACCTCGGGCAGCGACCGCGCCCAGGAGTCCGTGTCGTTGTTGCCGCGAACGGCCACCACGGGCGCGAGCGCGCGCAGGTGCTCGAGGACGTCGGCGCTCCCGATGTCACCGGCGTGGACGATGAGCGCGGAGCCCTCGAGAGCCGCCACCGCTTCGGGGCGCAGGAGGCCGTGGGTGTCGGAGATGACGCCGATGACCGTCGTCATCTCACCGCGCGAGCAGACGGACGATCAGCCCGACGGTACCGCCGCCCAGGATGAGCCACGCGGAGTTGATGCGGCCGCGTACGAGCAGCACTGCCGCCACGACGGCGAGAGCCGCCGTCACGATGTCGACGATGGCGGCGCGCGCCAGCGTCACCGTCACCCCGGCCATGAGGGCGAGGGCGGCGACGTTCACGCCGTCGAGCGCCGCCGCCGTCCAGCGCCACGCTCGCATCCGGGGCACGAGCGGTCGGCTGAGGGCCACGAACACGAAGGACGGCAGGAAGATGGCAAGCGTCGCGAGCAGCGCACCCGGCCACCCGGCCACGAGGTAGCCAACGAAGGTGGCGGTGGTGAACACGGGTCCCGGCGTGAACTGTCCGACGGACACGGCGTCGAGGAGCTGGCGGTCCGTGAGCCAGCCCAACCGGCTCACGAAGTCGTTGCGCAGGAAGGCGAGCAGCACGTAACCGCTTCCGTAGAGCACGGCCCCGATCTTCAGGAAGGTCAGGAAGAGCGTGGTGAGGGCGCCGCTCGCCGGCGCGATGGCGGGAGTGGCGCCGGCGGTGCCGCCGAGGACCGACATCAGCGCTGATGCCGTCATGGCGGTCCTCCCCTGCCCGTAGCGCGCGAGGGCCACGACCGCGCCCCCACCGAAGAGCAACACGAGCTCGTGCACGCCCGCGAAGTATCCGATCGCCACCGCGACCCCGACGGCGGCCGCCAGCGGTCCGCGCACGGTCGTGCGCCCGAGGTTCCACATCGCCTGCACGACCACGGCGATCACGACGGGCTGGATCCCGTAGAGCAAGCCCAGGACCTCCGGGCGCGTGCCGTAGGTGACGTAGGCCCACGCGCACACGAGAACGAGCACGGTGGCGGGAACGATGAAGCACATGCCGCCCACGACGAGCCCCGCCGCGCCCGCCCGGCGCGCGCCGAGATGAATGGCCATCTCGGTGGAGTTCGGCCCGGGGATCAGGTTGGTCATGCCGAGGAGGTCGACGAACTCCGCGTCGCTGACCCAGCGCCGGCGGCGGACGACCTCGTCCCGCATGAGCGCGATGTGAGCGGCGGGACCGCCGAAGCCGATGGCGCCGAGCTTCAGGAACACCGCCGCCACCTCACGCAGCGGCCGCGGCTCCGTCTTCACTGGCTGAGGTCGAAGCCGTTCTGGCCCGCCGATTCGCGGGCGACGATGTCCTGCGCCACGTCGAAGCCGTGGCTTTCGAGAAGGGGCCGGAGGCGCTCCTTGACGTCGGACGACAGCGACCACGGGGCGGTCGTGCGAGGCCGCCGGGAGCCGCCGCGGACGACTTCCTCCACCACCGCGTGCTGCCGGAGTCGCCAGAACTCGAGGAACAGTCGGGGCACGGGCGGCTCGCTTACACTACGAGGCGAGCATGCGCCCGTCCAAGCTCCAGCTTCTGATCCTCGCCCTCACGCTGGGTGCGATCGCCATGATGTTCTGGCCGCTCGTTCAGGAGATGCTCCGCATGTCGTTGGAGCCGCCGCCCTTCTAGGCGCGGCCGTTCACCTCGCGCTGCTCTCGGTTGCTCAGCGTAGCCACCACCTTCGCTGTCGTCAACGCCGAGGCGCGGTACCGTCCACCGCCGTGTTCGTGCACGACCCCGGGCACCCGCGACGGTGGAACGCTGTCGGGCGCGCGGCGGCTCCCGTCGCCCCGCGCCTCCTCTTCGCTCGCATAGCAGCGCTCCGGACTGGCCTCCTCGTAGAACCGGCTGCGGGGGACGTAGTACACGCGACGGCCGCTTTCGACGGAGACGTAGCCCTTGATCGGGTGCGTGGCGGGACAGCTCCACGGAGTGTCGGGCGCCACCCCGGGGCGCTCGTCGGCGCCGGCCGGCGCCAGCGCCAGCGCGCCGCCGAGCAGGAACGCGCCGCTCCGCACGATGACGAAACCGGCCGCGCGCACGCTACAGCCCCAGGCGCTCCTTGAGCGCGCGCACGCGGTCGCGGGCCACCTCCAGCTCGGTGCGCGCGTTGCCCTTGAGCCGCACGAGCAGGCGCCCGCCCAGGTGCGTGTGGATCTCCGCGACCCAGGCCAGGTTGACGAGCGTGGAGCGATGGATGCGAAGGAAGCGGGCGGGATCGAGCTTGCGCTCCAGCTCGGCGATGGTGTGGTCGAGGAGATACTCCTTCTCCGGGGTGACGGCATACGTGGCGCGATCGCGGGCCGCGATGTGCGTCACGCGCGCGACGTCGACGAGGTCGACGCGCTCGCCCACGCGCGAGGCCAGACGCTCCGTGAAGACCGGCCGGCGCAGCGACTCCGTCACCCGCTCCAGCACCGACCGCAGCGCCTCGGGACTCTGGTCCTCCCGCCGGTCCGCGAGCCGTTCCAGCGTGCGATCGAGACGCGCCCGTTCGACCGGCTTGAGCAGATAGTCGACGGCGTTCGTCTCGAAGGCGTGGACCGCGTGGTGATCGTAGGCGGTGGTGAACACGACCATGGGCGCGACGGGGAGACGCTCCAGGAGCTGGAAGCCGTCGAGACCGGGCATCTGGATGTCGAGGAAGAGAACGTCGGGGGTGGCGGCCGGCAACTCGGCGAGGGCGGCTTCGGGGTCGGTGGCGCGTCCCACGACCTCCACGCGCGAGGTCGCTTCCAGCAGGCGAACGAGGCGACGGAGCGCGAGCGGCTCGTCGTCGACCACGAAGGCCCGGAGCCGCGGCTTCACGCCGTCAACGTCTGCTCGATCGGCAGGCGTGGGAGCGAGATCGTGACCATCGTCCCCCCGTCGCGCCGCGCCACCGTCAGCGTGGCGTTGGCGCCGAACCGGACCGCGAGCCGACTCTGGAGGTTCTCGAGGCCGTGGCCGGGCGTGGCGGCGTCGAGCGTGAAGCCGGGACCGTCGTCCCAGACGGAGACGATCGCGCGGGGTCCCTCCGCCCGCGTCTCCACGCGGATCCGGCCTCCGCTCCGCCGGGGGGCGACGGCGTGCTTCACGCTGTTCTCCACCACCGTCTGGACGGAAAGCGGGGGCACCGCGCATCCGTCCACGTCGGGATCGGCGTCGACGACGTACGAGAGCCGCTCCCCGAGACGCGCTTTCTCGATTTCCAGGTAGTCGACGACGATTTTGAGCTCGTCGGCGATTGGTACCGTCCCGCGCTGTCCGGCGTCCAGAGAGAAGCGGAGGAGAGCAGCCAACCGTTCCACCGTGCGCTCGGCGCGGGCGGGATCCTCGTAGACGAGGGCGGTGACGGCGTTCAGGGTGTTGAAGAGGAAGTGCGGCCGGAGCCGGGATTCGAGCGACGACAAACGCGCCTCCAGCGCCAGCTTTCGCGTCCGCTCCTGCTCCAGCTCGCGCGTGCGGATCTCGAGCGTGGCCGCCTCCAGCCGGGAGCGTAGCTGACCGTGGAGGCTCATGCTGGCGCCCACCACCACGCCGAGCAGGGCCACGATGGGAAGATCGGCCCGGAATCGATCCCAGAACGACGTGGAGGGAGACAAGCCGAGGGCGGCGATCGCGAGCCCCGCCGCCAGTGTGGCTCCCACGGCGATGACGAGGATGACACCGACCAGCACGAGCCACCGGCCGCCGCCGGTCAACGGAAGCCGGTGAACGAGGGGAGGCAGCACGACGCCGGACAGCGCGCCCATCGCGGTCGCATAGATGAGCGAGTAGACGAGCGTGCTGCGAAACATCCAGGATCCGACGAGGCTCGTGGACAGGAGCGCCATCGCGACCGCCGCCGCCAGGCTCACCACCGCCACCTCGAGCCAGTGCGACGAGAGATTGCGCAGCGGACGGCCGCCCGGGATCATGGCCGCGATCGTATCACTGTGCCGACCGCTCCTTCACCGACCCCGGTCCCTGCCCGGCCTCGTCGCCGCCCCTGAACGCGCGGCGCGCGGCGCCCGCCACGAGGAGGGCGACGCCGACCAGGAACGTCGTCCAGTAGCCGGGAATGTCGAGGGCGGCCCGCGCGACGACGATCAGCCCGATGGCGGTCACGATGAGGCCGGCCTGCATCAACCCGAACCCGGAGCACTGGCGTCTCATGGTTTGTCTCCTCCCGTGATGCAGGATCGCGCATCGAGCGGCGGGCATCGCCGGGAATTCGACGAAGGCGCGCCGGTGACCACGAGAGGCGGGCCGGCGGGGACGAAGGGCGGATGTATCAGGTCCGCGCGGGGCCGTATACCTCCGGATTCACGCAGTGGGGTGGGCGCCGCCCTTCCATCACGGCGAGGATGTTGTCGACCACGATGTGATGCATCTCCTCGCGCAGCTCGCCGACCGCGCTCCCGAGGTGAGGCGTGAGGACGACGTTGGTGAGGGCGAGCAGCGCGGGGTCGGGCGCGGGCTCGTGCTCGTAGACGTCGAGCCCGGCGCCTGCGATGGTGCCGCGGGCGAGCGCCTCCACCAGCGCTTTCTCGTCGACGACGGGGCCGCGCGACGTGTTGACGAGATAGGCGGAGCGCTTCATCAACGCAAGCTCGCGGGCGCCGATCAGGTGATGGGTGGCCCCCGAGTAGCTCGGATGGAGAGAGACGAAGTCGGCATCGGTGAGGAGCTGGTCGAGGGACGAGAACGTCATGCGCCGGCTCTGCTCGTCGCGCGGGGACAGCCGGCGGGGATCGTAGTAGACGACGCGCATGCCGAACCCGGTCGCACGGTCGGCCACCGCCTGTCCGACGCGGCCCGCGCCCACGATCCCGAGGATCTTGCCGGACACGTAGCGGCCCTCCAGATAGGCGGACTGCGATCCTGGAAACCTCCCCGCCCGCACGAGACGGTCGCCCTCGAGCACGCGTCGGGCCACCGCCAGCAACAGCGCCCACGTGAGGTCGGCGGTCGCCTCCGTGACGACGGCGGGGATGACGGTGACGGGAATCCCGCGCGCCGTCGCCTCCGCCACGTCGATGTTGGCGGGCACGATGGCCATGGAGGCGATCATGCGGAGCGCGGGATTGGCGCCGATCACCTCGGCGTCGACGATGTCGTGCAGGAGGCAGAAGAGGTAGTCGTGCATGCGGACGGCGCCCAGCAGATCGGCCCGGGGGAGAATGCGCGAGGCGTCACCGTCGCACGTGACGTCGGCGGCACCCCGCAGCCGTTCGAGCGCGCTCGCAGAAATCGGCTGCGTGACGAAGACCTTCGATCGCATCGACGATCGGCGTTGACTTGGCTACGTCGAGTAGCGGGCGGGCTCGGCGTCGAAGAGCTCCTGGCACCTCCGACAGCAGAAGTACACGGTGCCCGAGGGCGTCTGGGAGCGATAGCGCGCGCTGCTGATCTCGACGAGCATGCCGCAGACGGGATCCGTGGCCTCCGTCGGGAGCTCCGGAGCCGGCGCCGTCGGCTTGTCGCCGGCGCGCGCCTGGACGATTTCGGCGAGGATGCTGACCGCGATCTCCGCCGGGCTCACGGCGCCGATGTCGAGGCCGGCGGGTGCCTTCAGCCGCCCGATGCGATCGGGACTGAGCCCGGACCCGCGAAGACTCTCCACGACCGCCGCCGCCCGCTTGCGACTGGCCACGAGGCTCACGTAGCCGGCGCCGCTCGCGAGCGCACGTGCGAGCGCGTCCTCGTCGAAGTTCCCGTGCGTGGCCACGACCACCGCTGTCCGCGATGTGAAGAGCGACGGCTCCAGCGCAGCGGCGGCGGTGACCACGGAAACGTCGAAGTCGATCGCGTGTCCGAGGGTGGCGAGCGTCTCGACCACCGGACCATGACCGATGAGGACGAGCCGCGGCTTCGGCAGGTAGGGCTCCACGTAGACCTCCAGGGTGCCCCCGCTGTGGCAGGACATCGCGTACGAGAGCATCCCCTCGGTGCGACCGGGTCCCTCGCCGGTGTCGCCGACGAGGCCAAGGAAGCGAGGCTGACCGTCGCGCAATGCCGCGAGCGCTTCCCGCACCACCACCGGCTCCGCGCAGGCGCCGCCGATCCAGCCCACCAGCGTGCCGTCGGCGCGAATGATCGCCTTTGCGCCCGGCTTGGCCGACGTCGGGCGCTCGCATCGCACCACTGTCGCCAGCGCGAAGGCCTCGCCCGCCTGGCGCAAGGCGAGCGCCAGCTCGAAGAGATCGCCCGTCACGTCGACGATCCGCGTACGCGATCGATCACCCGCCGCGCCGCTCGCTTCAGTCCGTCGGTACCGATCGAGAGCGCATTCAGGGCGGGGGCGGCTTCCGGCGCCGGCGCCGCCGCCGACTCCGCGGCCAAGTTCTCGCGGACGGCGGCCGTGAACTGCTCCAGCATCTGGCTCGCCACCGTCTCGATCATGCCCCGCCCCATCTGGCCGAGAAGGCCATGGACGGTGACGTCCGACTCGAGCAGCACCTGCGTGGCGGCGCCGCCCTCGAGGGCCATCACGCGACTGCTGAGGCGCATGTCGGCGCCACCGCGGCCCCGTACATCCTGTCCCGATGCCACCAGCTCCGCCTCGCGGCGGGCATCGTCGAGCCGCTCGAACGTCAACCGTCCCCTGTACGAGGCGGCGATGGGGCCGACCTTGACCGTGATCGTGCCCCCGTACGTCTTGTCGTCGATCTTTTCGGTGATGCTGGCGCCCGGCAAACAGCGGGCGACGCGGAAGGGATCGGTGAGGAGCGCCCACACTCGGTCGGGGGCGGCGTCGACGATGAACTTCTGCTCGATGCGCATGATGCGCGGTCAGAGCGCGGGCAACGGGATGTTCTCGCGTTGCGCGAGGTTGCGGATGGTGAGCTTGGCGCTCGTGTAGGGGACGTCGCCGCTCACCTTGCGCACGGCGTCCAGGTAACGCACGACGTCGCCGGGTCCGGAGGCGCCGTTGGTGCCGTCGGTCGCGATGCTGAAGCCGGCCGCGGCTTCCACCTCGGCGAGCTGGGCCGGAAACGTCCGCGCAAACGGCTGGGCGTGGCTCTTCACGAGCTCCTGATAACGCACGCGCGTCTTTTCGAGGACCTGGCGCATCTGGCCAGTGAACTGCTGGACCATGCGGTCGGAGACTTCGTGGATCATACCGCGCCCGAATTGCGCGAGGAGACCGGTGACGGCGAGATCGCAAATGACCGACACGGACGTGCGGGAGACGCCGGCCGCCTGGAGGCGACAGCGCATCCGCATGTCGGCGCTGCCCTTCCCGCGCGTCTCCTGGCCCTGGCCCGACAGCTCCGTCTCACCCTGGGCCGCGTCGAGCCGGTCGAAGCGCACCTTGCCCTTGTAGGTCGCGGTCACGGGGCCCACCTTCACGGTGATGGTGCCCTCGTAGGTGCGATCGTCCAGCTTGTTCGTGAGCGCGGCGCCGGGAAGGCAGGCGACGATGCGCGGAGGATCGACGAGCAGACTCCACACCAGATCTCGGCTGGCGTCGAGAGTGAACTCCTGCTCGATCGCGATGCCCATCTACTCGGTCACACCCTTGTCGCGCAGCACGCGCCAGACCTTGGCGGGCGTGATGGGAATGTCGATGTGTCGCACGCCCAGATGCCAGAGAGCGTCGACGACGGCATTGGCAATGGCCGCCGGCGCCCCCACCGTCGCCGACTCTCCCACACCTTTCGCGCCCAGCGGATGGTGCGGAGACGGCGTCACGGTGGCGTCGCACTCCCAGCTCGGCGTCTCCATCGCGGTGGGGACGAGGTAATCCATGAAGCTGCCCCCGCGTATGTTGCCCTGCTCGTCGTAGGAGATTTCCTCGAGGAGCGCCGGCGCCAGTCCCATGGTGAGGCCGCCATGGATCTGCCCGGCCACGATCATCGGGTTGATGATGTTGCCGCAGTCGTCGACGGCGACGAAGCGGCGAATCGACACGGCGCCGGTCCCGCGGTCGATGTCGATCACCGCGATGTAGCTGCCGAAGGGGAACGTGAGATTCGGCGGATCGTAGTAGTTGACCGCCTCGAGGCCCGCTTCCATCCCAGGCGGATGATTGGTGTAGGCCGCCAGCGCGATTTCCTGGATCGTCTTGGCTTTCTGCGGCGCGCCCTTGACCGAGAATTTGCCGGGCTCCCAGACCAGGTCCTCTTCGCTCACCTCGAGCAGGTGCGCGGCAATCTTCTTGGCCTTGTCGCGAACCTTGCGCGCCGCGATTGACGCCGCCGCGCCGGCCGTCGGCGTTGACCGGCTCGCGTAAGTACCGAGCCCGTACGGCGCCGTATCGGTGTCTCCTTCTTCTATCTGGATGTGCGTGGCGGGGATTCCGAGCTCCTCGGCAATGATCTGCGCGTACGTGGTTTCATGTCCCTGCCCCTGCGACTTGGTGCCGAGGCGCGCGATGGCCTTGCCGGTCGGATGCACGCGAATCTCGCACGAGTCGAACATCTTGATGCCGAGAATGTCGAAGTGCTTCGACGGGCCAGCGCCGACGATTTCGGTGAAGCTCGAGATGCCAATCCCCATCAGCTCGCCGCGCTGGCGCTTCTCGAGCTGCTCCTTCCGCAGATCGGCGTATCCGATCTTCTCCATCGCTTTTTTCAGCGCGGCCGGGTAATTGCCGCTGTCGTACTCCCAGCCGAGCGCCGACCGATAAGGGAACTTTTCGGGCGGAATGAAGTTCTTGAAGCGCAGATCCGCGGGATCCATGCCGACTTTCTGCGCCAGCACGTCGACCATACGCTCGATGGCATGCGCCGCCTCGGTCACGCGGAACGAGCAGCGATACGCGATCCCGCCTGGCGGCTTGTTGGTGTAGGCGCCATCCACCTCGGCAAACGCATGGGGCACGTCGTACGACCCGGTGCAGATCGAGAACAAGCCAGCCGGGAATTTCGACGGGTTGGCCGCCGCATCCGCGCAGCCGTGATCCGCGATGGTCTTGATCCGCAGTGCGGTGATCGTGCCATCCTTCTTCGCGGCGAGCTCCGCCTTGATGTGGTAATCCCGCGCAAAGGAATCCGCCTGGAGGTTCTCCATCCGATCTTCAATCCACTTCACGGGCTTCCCGATGACGACGGTTGCCGCAATCGCGATCACGTAGCCTGGATACACGGGCACTTTGCCGCCGAACCCACCGCCGATGTCCGGCGACACGATACGGATCTTCTCTTCGGACAGGCCGACGTGCCCGGCCACGAGCGCGACGACGGTCCGTATCGCGTGCGGCGCCTGCGTGGTCATGTACACCGTCAGCTTGCCGGTGACTCGATCGAAGTCCGCCACGCAGCCGCAGGTCTCAATCGATGCAACGTGGATGCGTGGCAGGTAGATGTTCTCCGAGACGGTGACGTCGGCGCCTGCAAAGGCCGCGTCCGTGGCCGCGCGATCGCCCGCTTCCCAGTGAAAGATGTGGTTGTCCTTCTTGTCTTTTTTGTCGGTGCGCAGGACCGGCGCGCCCGGCTCGAGCGCCTTGAACGGGTCGACCACGACCGGCAGCGGTTCGTAATCCACCTCCACGGCGTCGACGCCGTCTGCCGCGGCATAACGATCGGTCGCGATCACCCCCGCTACTTCCTGCGCCTGATACATGACCTTCTCGGTGGGCAGCACCATCTGAGTGTCGGACATCAGGGTCGGCATCCAGTGCAGGTTGTACTTCGCGAGCGTCTCACCAGTGATC
>DASXSB010000107.1:0-21756 GCA_036506275.1 Candidatus Methylomirabilota bacterium
GAGCGGCGCGCGGCCCAAATCGTTGCCGGGTATCGAGATCGACGAGCGCCTGGTGATCTCCTCGAACGGCGCCGTGCGACAGGAGCGACGGCCCCAATCGCTCATCGTCATCGGCGCGGGGGCGGTGGGCGTCGAGTTCGCGGACGTCTACGCCGCCTACGGGACGGAGGTGACGGTGCTGGAGGCGTTGCCGCGTATCGTTCCCGTGGAGGACGAGGAGGTCTCGGTCCAGCTCGCGCGACTCTTCGCGCGACGGTCGATCACCGTGAAGACGTCGGTGAAGGTGACGTCCGTGAAGCCGGGCGGCGCCGGAGTGATCGTGGAGACGGAGGGAGAGCGCCTGGAGGCGGAGCAGGTGCTGATGGCCGTCGGCCGCGGCGCCCGTCTCGACGGCGTGGGGGCGGAGGCGCTCGGCGTGACCGTCGAGCGCGGCTTCGTGAAGGTGTCGCCGCGGATGGAGACGTCGGCGCGCGGGATCTACGCCATCGGCGACGTCGCCGGCCCGCCCCTGCTCGCGCACAAGGCGATGGCGGAAGGCGTGGTGGCGGCGGAGGCCATCGCGGGTCGTGAGCCGCGGCCGGTCGATTACGGCAACGTGCCGTCATGCACGTATTGCCGGCCGCAAGTGGCGTCCATCGGTCTCACGGAAGCGAAAGCGCGCGAAGGCGGACGCGAGGTCACGATCGGGAAATTCCCGTTCACGGCCAGCGGCAAGGCCGTTGCGCTCGGCGACACCGAGGGATTCGTGAAGGTCGTCGCCGACAAGGCCACCGGCGAGATCCTCGGCGTTCACATCCTCGGGCCGGAGGCCACGGAGATCATCCACGAGTTCGCGGTCGGACGCACGCTGGAGGCGACGCTGGAGGAGATCATCCACACCATCCACGCCCATCCCACGCTGTCCGAAGCCGCGCTCGAGGCCACGCTGGGCGCCCTCGGGCAGGCCATCCACCTCTGAGTCCCGTGCCCCACCGGTGGCGGCGCCGTCGCGCGCACGTCGCGGGCGCGGCGCGCACGCCGCAGGCCCGCGGGGGGCATCCATAGAGCTCGGGTTCGGTCTTCCGGTCGGCGGGTCGTGGGCGACGCCCGACAACGTCGCGCGCGTCGCCCGCCACGCGGAGTCGCTCGGCTTCGCGGGGCTGTGGGTGTACCAGCGGCTGCTCTATCCGGCCGCGCCCCGGAACGAGTACTACGGCGCGCCAGGCGGGCGC
The DNA here is from genome assembly GCA_036506275.1 of Candidatus Methylomirabilota bacterium. GTDB lineage: Bacteria > Methylomirabilota > Methylomirabilia > Rokubacteriales > CSP1-6 > DASXSB01. The sequence continues at coordinate 1,212 of DASXSB010000107.1, forward strand.
TGGCCTCAGGCCTTCGAGTCGTCGCTCGATCCGCTCGTCACGCTCGCGTTCGCGGCCGCCCACACGCGCACGATCCGTCTCGGCGCCAGCGTCCTGATCATGCCGTTCTATTCGCCGGTGGTGCTCGGCAAGGCGCTCGCGACCCTCGACGTGCTGTCGCGCGGACGCCTCGACGTGGGCCTCGGCCTCGGCTGGTCACTCGACGAGTACGAAGCGGTGGGTGCGGTCGCGGCCGAGCGCGGCGCGCGCGCCGACGAGTTTCTCCGGTGCCTGGAGGCGGTGTGGGGGGACGGCGAGACGGAGTTCCGCGGGCGGTTCTACTCCGTTCCGCGAGCGCGCATCGAGCCCAAGCCGGTGCAGCGCCCGCGCCCGCGCTTGCTCATCGGCGGCTACAGCGACGCGGTGTTCCGGCGTGTCGCACGCGCGGACGGCTACGCGGGCGGCAACATCCCGCTCGCGGACCTCGCGCGCGTGGTGGCGCGTGTCCACGAGGCCGCCGGCGCCGTTCACCGCGCTCCGGAGAGCCTCGCCATCGTATGCCGGGCCGCGTACAACGTGACGCCGGCCGCCCAGGGACCCGGCCGCCGGACGCTCTCGGGCTCGGTCGACGAGATCCGCGACGACATCGCCCGCTACGCGGCGGCCGGCGTCACGCACCTCTTTCTCGATCCGAACTTCCAGCCCCAGGGCGCCGCTCTCGAGGCGGTACTGGCGCAGATGGAAGCGCTCGCTCCCGCCGCCTGACGCGCTCCCCCGCGTTGACTTCCTTCGAAGCGGGAGCGTAGCATTTCAGCAATGTCGATGCGATCGTGGGTCGTCGCGCTCCTCCTCGTCGTGGCCGTGGGCAGCCCCCTCGTGGCCGCCGCCTGCCTGCCCGACCCCACGTGGATCGCCGGCATGTACGACGACGGCGACGCCGACAGCGTCCTCGCCCTCGTGTGGGAGGAAGCGCCGGCGGTGATGCCGCCGCCGCGCGAGATACCCGAGCTGCATCCGAGCCCGGTTCCTCCCGCGCCCGCGATGCCGGCGCCGATCGCCGTCAGTCTCGTCCCCGCGGACTCCCGCAGCCCTCCCCAGCGCTAGCTCCCATCGCCGCCGCGCGCGTCGTTCGCGCGCGGAACGTCTCATTTCAGGCAGGGGAGGACTCCATGAATCGACTGGCATGCTTGCGTCGCGATGAAGCGCTGTATCGCCTCGTGCGATTGCCCGGGCGCGATGGCGATCGCGTCCTCGTCGCGCTGAAGCTCGCGCATCCATCACGCCTCGGCAGCCGCCGTGGGCTCACACGGCGGACGGGGCCGCGGTCGATCGCGGCCCGCTCCGCGTGACGACAGAGACAGGAGGTCACGCCATGTTTGGACTGGGTTCGCAAGAACTGATGGTCATCCTCGTCATCGCGCTCGTGCTGTTCGGGGGCAGCAAGCTCCCCGAGCTCGCGCGGTCGCTGGGACGCTCCATGTCCGAGTTCAAGAAAGGCGTCCAGGAGGGAACGGAGGACAGCGAGTCGAAGTTGAAAGATTCGAAACCGAAGTAGCGGAAGCCCGTCGCGAGCGGGCGCCACGGTCGCAGGTGTATGGTGACAGAAGGAGGATCGCCGATGAGAGTCGCCGCCGCCATTGCCGCCTGCGCGCTGCTGATCGTCGCGCCCGTCGTCGCGAACGGCAAGTCGCCCCTCGAGCCCATGATCGTGGGCTGGGAGCGGTTCTTCAAGGTGTCCTGGGAACCAGGGGAACGGAGCGGCCGATCCGTGGTCCGCGGCACCGTCGAGTACACCTACGGCACGCCGATCACGCGCGTGCAGCTCCTCGTCGACAGCCTGGATGCCTCGGGCGCCATCGTGAACCAGCAGGTCGTGTGGCTCCCGGGCGACCTCGTCGGATTCCAGAGCGCGCATTTCGAGGTGCCCGTGAAGCAGCCGGCGCCAGCCTACCGCGTCCGCGTCTTCCACTGGGAGCGGATCGAGGCGGGCCCGATCATCTGACGCGCAGCCTCGTGAACGGGCGCCGGCGCTGACGGCCGGCGCCCGCGCGCGGCCTCAGTGGCCGTGCAGGAACGGCAGGCGGAGCACGAGCGCGAAACCGTTGACGGCGAGCACGGTGCCGACGATCGCGAGCACGGCCGAGAACGCGAACACCGGCCGTGAGGAGGCGAGGATCGACACCGACGCCGTCACGATCGCGATCTGCAGCAAGACCTCCGCGTAGTCGAAGTAGGGGTCGCGCGCACGGTTGACGTCGCGTTCGTGTTCGAGCTTTTTGGCGTCGCGCTCGACGTCCTTCTTCTCGGTGGCGTACCGCTGCTCCTCCTCCGAGAAGCGCCGGGAGAGCGCCTCCAGCCTCGCCCGGTTGGCGGCGGGAAGGGCGGGGCCGTCGGCGGCGAGGGTGGCGTCGAGCATCAGCTTCTGCGCGCGGTAGAGGTGCTCGCGGATCACCTTCGCCTGATAGAACGCCCACTGGTCGGATGACTGCTGCTGCGCGAGCAGCATCTCTTTCATCGCGTTGTTGCCGCCGAGCGAGGCGATGGCAAGCACGACCGCGTACACGGCGGTCGTGAGCGCGACGCGCCGGGTGAACGCCTTGTCGCGGCGCTCCTCGAGCTCCTCGAGGGACGGGACCTCGACCTCAGGCACGCGGAGGGGTAGGCGTCTTCCGGATCTCCTCGCGCATGGCGTCCTTGCCCGCCTCGAAGGCGCTCATCAGCCGTTGCGTCTGCTCCTCGAACACCTCGCGGCTCTTGTCGAGCCACTCGCCCGCCCGCCCCTGGGCCTCGTTCGCGAGCCCACTGGCCAGCTCTTGCGCTCGCCGCGCCACGTCGCCGCCGCGCTCGGCGAGGATCTCGCGGGTCTCGCGTCCGGTACGCGGAGCGAGCAAGAGGGCAGCGGCGGCGCCGAGGACGCCACCGAGGAAGAACCAACCGAGATAGCCTGCCGCATCGGTGCCACGTTCGTCTCTCATCCGACTCTCCTTACCGTCCGCGAAAGCGGCGGACGAACACCTCGGCCCCGCGCCGGAGCCCGGTCGCCATGCCGATGAGCTGACCCGCCCGCGTCAACCCGGCGAGCCCGGTGACGATTCGGCCCGCGCCCTCGGCAAGATCGTCGACGCGCTTGGTGACCGACGCCAGGTAATCGAGCTCGCGGGACGCGTCACGGGTGAGCGTCTGGAGACCTTCCGTGAGTGCCCGGGCCTGCGTCACGAGAGGGCCGAGCTCCTGCTCCACGACCGCGAGAACACGCTCGCCGCGAACCACGACACGGCGCAGAGCGAGGAGCGTCCCCACCAGCGCCACCGTGAGAACCACCGCGCACACGGCGACCACGGCTCCCACCCACGATTGCATGGGCCGGAATTATGGCCACCGTGGCGGCAAAAGTCAATAAATCCGTTGACTTTCTGGGCGCGATGCCTATAATCGCTTGGCGATTTGGGGAATCTCGCCGTTCTCTGACAGGAGCCTGCATGTCCCTCCAGGAACGCTTAGAAGAGCTGCGTCGGCGTCACGCCGAAGCCGAGCGCGGCGGGGGCGAGGAGCGGGTCCGCCGGCAGCACAAGGCCGGCAAGAAGACGGCGCGGGAGCGTCTGGATCTGCTCCTCGATCCCGGATCGTTCGCCGAGATCGACAAGTTCGTCGTGCACCAGAGCACGGACTTTGGCGTGGGCGAGCAGCGGATCCCCGGCGACGGCGTGGTGACGGGGACGGGACGGATCCACGGCCGGCCCGTCGGGGTCTTCGCCCAGGACTTTACCGTGTTCGGCGGCTCGCTGTCGGAGGCGTACGCCCGCAAGATCTGCAAGGTGATGGACCTCGCCATGAAGACGGGGATACCGATCATCGGCCTCAACGACTCGGGCGGCGCGCGCATCCAGGAAGGCGTCCTCTCGCTCGCGGGGTACGCGGACATCTTCCTCCGCAACACGCTCGCCTCCGGCGTCGTGCCCCAGATCTCGGCGATCATGGGTCCGTGCGCGGGGGGTGCCGTGTACTCGCCCGCCATCACCGACTTCGTGCTCATGGTGAAGGACACCTCGTACATGTTCGTGACGGGCCCGGACGTGATCCGCGCCGTCACGCACGAGACGGTGTCGGCGGAGGAGCTCGGCGGCGCCGCCACCCACGGCTCGACGTCGGGTGTGGCCCATTTCGCGGCGGCGGGCGAGGAGGAGTGCCTCGCCCTCATCCGCGAGCTGCTCACGTTCCTGCCGCCGAACAACCTCGAGGATCCACCCCTGCGCCCCACCGCGGATCCGCCCGATCGTCGCGACGAGAGCCTCCAGACCGTGGTTCCGGATCAGCCGAACAAGCCGTACGACATCACCGAGATCGTGCGCACCGTCCTCGACGATCGCTACTTCTTCGAGGTCCAAGCGGACTTCGCACCGAACCTCGTGATCGGCTTCGGCCGCCTGGGCGGGCGCCCGGTCGGCATCGTGGCCAATCAACCGGCCCACCTCGCCGGCTGTCTCGACATCAACGCCTCCGTCAAGGGCGCGCGCTTCGTCCGCTTCTGCGACTGCTTCAACGTCCCCCTGGTGACGTTCGAGGACGTGCCGGGCTTTCTCCCGGGGACGGGGCAGGAGTACGGCGGGATCATTCGCCACGGCGCCAAGCTCCTCTACGCGTTTTGCGAGGCGACCGTGCCCAAGCTCACGGTCATCACCCGCAAGGCGTACGGCGGCGCCTATTGCGTGATGTCGTCCAAGCACATCCGCGGTGACGCCAACTTCGCGTATCCGACGGCCGAGATCGCGGTCATGGGCCCCGACGCCGCCGTCAACATTCTCTACCGGCGCCAGATGGAAGACGCCACCGACGGCGCCAGCCTCCGCGAGGAGCGCGCGCGCGAGTACCGGGACAAGTTCGCCAACCCGTACATCGCCGCCGAGCGCGGGTACGTCGACGAGGTGATCGAGCCGCGGGACACGCGGGCGCGACTGTGCGCGGCGCTGGCCGTCCTCCACACGAAGCGCGACGCGAATCCTCCCAAGAAGCATGGGAACATGCCGCTATGACCGACCCCGAGTCGGCGCCGGGCCGCCCTCTCACCACGTCGTGGGGCGCTCCCGTCTCGCCCGTCTACGGGCCGGACGACGTGCGGAGAGAGGTGCCGGGGCAGCCGGGCGAGTTCCCCTTCACGCGCGGCGTGCATCCCACGATGTACCGGCGCCGTCTGTGGACGATGCGGCAGTACGCCGGCTTCGGGTCGGCGGCGGAGACGAACAAGCGCTACCGCTTCCTCCTCGACCAGGGCCAGACCGGGCTATCCGTCGCCTTCGATCTGCCCACGCAGATGGGCTACGACCCGGATGCCCCGGTGGCGCACGGGGAAGTGGGCAAAGTCGGAGTCTCCATCGCCTGTCTCGACGACATGCAGGACCTCTTCCACGGCATCCCGCTCGACCGCGTCTCGACCTCGATGACGATCAACGCCACCGCGTCCATTCTGCTCGCGCTCTACGTGGCGGTGGCGCGGCGCCAGGGCGTCGCTCCCGCGCGCCTCGCCGGCACCGTGCAGAACGACATCCTGAAGGAATACATCGCGCGTGGCACCTACATCTTCCCGCCCGTGCCGTCCATGCGGCTGATCACCGACATGTTCGCCTACGCCAAGACCGAAGTCCCGCGCTGGAACACGATCTCGATCTCCGGCTATCACATGCGGGAGGCGGGGTGCACGGCCGTGCAGGAGGTGGCCTTCACGCTCGGCAACGCCATCGCCTATGTGCGGGCGGCCGTGGAGGCGGGGCTGGCCGTCGACGATTTCGCGCCCCAGCTCTCCTTCTTCTTCAACGCCCACAACAACCTCGTGGAGGAGGTGGCCAAGTTCCGGGCGGCGCGCCGCCTGTGGGCGCGCATCATGCGCGACCGCTTCCACACCACCGATCCGCGCGCGATGGCGCTCCGCTTCCACGCCCAGACGGCGGGCAGCATGCTCACCGCGCAGCAGCCTGAGAACAACGTCGTCCGCGTCACCGTGCAGGCGCTGGCGGCGGTGCTCGGCGGCTGTCAGTCGCTGCACACGAACTCCATGGACGAAGCGCTCGCGCTGCCCACCGAGCGCGCCGTTCGCATCGCGCTCAGAACCCAGCAGGTTCTCGCCTACGAGTCGGGCGTGGCCGACACCGTGGATCCTCTCGGGGGGTCGTACGCGGTCGAGCGCCTCACCCGCGACATCGAGGAGCACGCGGAGGCCTACATCAAAAAGATCGACGATCTCGGGGGGGCGGTGGCGGCGATTCCGTTCATGCAGCGGGAGATCCAGGACGCCGCGTATCGCTATCAACGTGAGATAGAGGAGGGGGCGCGCGTGGTGGTCGGCGTGAACGAGTTCGTCAGCGAGGAAGCTCCTCCCGCGAATCTCTTCCAGCTCGACGCCGATATCGCGCAGACGCTCTCCGACCGTATCCGGCGCGTGCGCGGTGGCCGCGACGAGGACCGTGCGCGTGTCCGCCTCGACGCCGTCGAGACGACCGCGCGCGGGCGCGCCAACCTCATGCCGCGGATTCTCGACGCGGTGGAGGCGGGAGCCACCCTCGGCGAGATCTGCGACCGGCTGCGCGCGGTCTTCGGCGCCCACCAGCCGTCGGTGTCGTTTTGAGACGCGCGGGCGCCGTCTTCGTCCTGCTCGTCGTCGCCCTCGCCGTCGCCACCGTCTCTGCCGGTGTCGCCGATCGGGTAGGAGCGACGTTCGCGCTCATGGCCGACGACTTCGTCAAAGCGTTCAAGCCACTGGAGGGCCTCGTGGCCGCCGTCGAAGGCGACATGCTCTTCCTGGACCTCGGGGAGGGCAACGGCGTGCAGGCGGGACAGGAGTTCACGGTGTTCCGGATCGGGGAATCGTTCCACCATCCGATCACGGGGCGGCAGCTCGGGCGTTACGAAGACATCCTCGGCTACGCCCACGTCAAGCGCGTGGAGCGCGCGTTCTCGGAGGCGTCGTTCGTGCCGATCCCCGACAAGGCGGCGCCGCGCGCGGAGGACGGCGTCCGCATCACGCGCGGCCGCATCAAGGTGGCGGTGACGCCCGCCCTCGATCTCACGAACGGACAGGCCGACGTTCGCCGTGTCCCGTACTTGATCGCCACCGTGCTCGAGCGCTCCAAGCGCTTCCAGGTCGTCGACCCCCTCGCCGTGACCGACATGTTCGCGAGCGGGACACTTCGCGTCGAAGAAGTCCTGGCGCGCCCTGACCGCGCCACTCGCATCGCCCGGAACCTCGAGGTCACGGGCTGGGTGGTGCCCGTCCTCCTCGAGCGCCGGGGCGTCATCTATCTCGACGTCACCTGGATCTCGGCCATCACGGGGATGCCGCTCTTCTCCCGCCGGCAGGCCCTGTTGCCCGGCGGCACCGCCGAGGAGCAACGGTTCCCCTGGGAGCCGCGAGTGGAAGATTGAGCGCGACCGTGTGCTATGGTAGACGCCCCATGGCGATGCGGACGCTCGCGTGGTGTCTCCCGCTGCTCGTCCTGCTGTCCGGATGCTCGATGATTCGTGCCGTGCTCGGGATGCCGACCGCGCACGATCCATCGGTCACGATCAAGCCGGCGGAGACGCGATGGCTCCTCGTCCAGAACCCGCGCTTCGGTGACGTGCCGAGCGAGCCCGAGTACATCTGGGTGGAGGAAGACAAGGTCCCGACCACGTTCAAGACGCTGATCCGGGGCAAGCGCGCCATCCTGGCGCCGCCCGAGATCGTCGCCCGCTATGGCGCACCGCCGGGCGGCGGCAAGATCAGCCCACGCCAGGGCGTCCCCGCCCCGGCGTCGGCGGAGGCGCCCCGCACCGAGAAAGTGACCCGCAACGGCGCGCCCCCGGTGCCGGCCGGCGCCAATGCCACCACCGTTTCGCTGAACACGGCTCCGCCCGAGATGCCGCGACGGGGTTACGTCGTGCACGTGGACACCACGCGCATCGCCGTGGACCTCACCGCCAGCGACGGCCTGCACATGGGCAGCATCGTCAGCATCCGGCGCGACAAGACGCCCGTCGTCCATCCCGTCACCGGCGAGCTCCTGGGCGAGCTCGACGAGGAAGTGGCGACGGCGCGGATCACGGAGATCCGGGAGAAGTTCTCCGTCGCCGAGATCCAGTCGGTCTCCCCTGGCGCGCGGATCGAGGTCCGGGACCGCGTCGTCCCCAAATAGCTCGCGCCGTGCCGACGCCCACCCTCGAGCGGGTCTTGAAGGAACGTGTGAGTGCGCTCGTCGGGGACGATCTCCTCCTCGTGGAGGCCGAGATCCGCCGGGAGCTGGACTCCCCGGTGGGCCTGATCCAGAAGATGGGAGCCTACATCGCGGGCGCGGGTGGCAAGCGCCTCCGTCCGATGCTGCTCCTCCTCGCCGCCCGCCTGGCGGGCGCGCGCGGTGCGCGCTGCGTGGAGCTCGCGTGCGTGGTGGAGCTGTTGCACACGGCCACCCTCATGCACGACGACGTCGTGGACCAGGCGCCCCTCCGCCGCGGCCTTCCCTCCGCCAACGCCCAGTGGGGGGACGACGCCTCCATCCTCGTCGGCGATCATCTCTACTCGAAGTCGTTCGCGATGCTCGTGCGCGACAACGACCGCGCCGTGATGGAGACGCTCGCGCGCGCCACCGTGTCCATGACCGAGGCCGAGGTGTTCCAGCTCGAGCGGAAACGGAGCGGCTTCACGACGGAAGCGGACTACCTCCGCATCATCACCCAGAAGACGGCCTCGTTCATGTCGGCATGCTGCCGGATCGGCGCCCTCCTCGGCGGCGTCGACGACGAGCGCGTGGAGGCCCTCACGCGCTTCGGCCTCCACGTGGGCGTCGCCTTCCAGATCGCCGATGACGCCCTCGACTTCGTCGCCGACCAGGAGCGGCTGGGAAAGGCGGTGGGCGCCGACCTCCGCGAGGGCAAGCGCACGCTGCCGCTCATCGCCATGCTCCAGCGCGCTGCGCGCGACGACGCCGAGCGGGTGCACGCGCTCCTCAGGCGACGCACGCTGGAGCCGACGGAGGTGGAGGTGATCCGGCGCCTGGTGATCCAGCACGACGGCGTGAACTACGCGCTTTCGCGGGCGACGAGCTACGCCGCTGCCGCCAAGGAAGCGCTGAGCCCCTTCCCGATGAGCGAGGAGCGCGAGACGCTCGCCCTCATCGCAGACTTCGTGGTCGATCGCGACCGGTGACGTGCCGGCGGTCATCACCCTCACCACCGACTTCGGGCTGCGCGACCCCTACGTAGCGGAGCTGAAGGGCACGATCCTCGGCATCAATCCCGACGTCCAGCTCGTCGACGTGAGCCACGACGTCGATCCCCACGACATCACGGAGGCCGCGCTCACCGTGGAGGCAGCGGCGCCGCGCTTTCCGCCGGGCACCATCCACGTCGCCGTCGTCGATCCGGGCGTCGGCACGGCGCGGCGCGGGCTCGTGGTGACCGCGGGCGGCCACGTCTTCGTCGGTCCCGACAACGGCCTTTTCACGGCCTGCTTCGGCAGGGCGGGCTGGCGCGCGGTCGAGCTGACGGCCCCGGAGTACCGCGCCGCCGTCGTGAGCCGGACGTTCCACGGGCGGGACGTGTTCGCGCCCGCCGCCGCCCACCTCTCCCTCGGGGTGGACCCCGCGCGCTTCGGCCCCGGCGTCGACGATCCCGTACGGCTGACGTGGCCGGACGTGCGTGCGCTTCCCGACGCGGTGGCCGGCACCGTGCTGCACGTCGATCGCTTCGGAAACCTGATCACATCGATCCACCGGGATACGGTGGAGTCGCTGGGCGCGGGGGTCACCGTCCGGGTGGCACGCCGGCTTCTGCCGCTCGTCGGCACCTACGGCGACCTCCCGCCGGGGGCGCCGGGCGCGCTCGTCGGCTCCCGTGATCGGCTGGAGATCGCCGTCCGGGAGGGCAGTGCCGCCGGCCTTCTCGGAGCAGGCCGCGGCACGTCGGTGATGGTCAGTCGGAAGGAGCCTTCGCGGGTCCCGGCGACGAGGAGCCGCCGGAATCGGTAGAGGTCTTCGTCTCAGCTGTCGTGGATGACGGGGTCGAGGTGCTAGACTTTTCGCCTGACGATGAGGGTGCCTTCTCCGATTGGATCGCTTTCTTTCGAGACTCTGACGGGTAATCGGTGACGTACCAGCCGCCACCTTTAAGGATGAAGGGGGCGGGAGACAAAAGCCGCCGTACGCTTCCCCCACACGCCTCGCACGTGGAGAGCGGCGCGTCCGAAATCCGCTGCCAGAGCTCGAACACGCGACGGCACTTGTCGCACTCGTACTCGTATGTCGGCACGAACAAAAACGCTACATGGGGGGGATGAGCGTGTCAAGACGACGGTCCGTGTGCATCGCGGTGCTCGTCACCACGATCGTCTTCGGTTGCGTCACGACGCAGCAGACGCCGGAGATGCAACGGCTGCAGGCGCGCGACGCCTATGAGCGCGCGCTCACGGCCATGCGGCAAGGGCAGACTCCGGTCGCCCTCAGCGCGTTCCGGGAAGCGGTCGCGCTCGACCCCACGGTGGCGCTCTACCACAACAACTTCGGACTGTTTTTGCTCCAGCAGCTCGGACGCCCCGACCTCGCGCTCCAGGAATTTCACGAGGCCGTGCAAATCGACTCGCAGTACGCGGACGCCCACTTCAATCTCGGCATCGCGCGGGCGGAGATGGGGCAGTGGGCGGAGGCGCTCGAGGCCTACAAGAAGGCGCTCTCGATCCCGACCCTCACCGTCCCCCACCTCGTCCACCACAACATCGGCCTCGCCCTCTATCACCTGAAGCGGTACCAGGAGGCAGAGGCGTCGCTGCGGGTGGCCCTGAGTCTAGAGCCCAAGATGGAGGGCGCCTACTACAACTTGGGGTTGGTGTACGTGGCGCAGGGCCGGCGCGACGACGCGCGCCTTGCGTTCAAGGCGGCCCGTGATCTCGCACCCCAGTCCACCTTCGGTCAGGCGGCTCGACAGAAGCTCAAGGACCTCGACGGCGGCGGCTAGCTCCCCGGTCTGACCCGCCCGTTCCCCCCTCGAAATAGGTTTGACGGGGGCGGGGACATGGTGTACAAACCTTGCGTCGTTGTACAAGTCTCTGCATCTGTTGGTGTTGTTGACGGCAGCGCGTGCTTGTTCGAAGCACAAACGTCCCACCACATGAGGAGGCAGTGGCAATGAGGAGAACCCTCGTCGCACTCGCCGTTCTCGCCACCATTGGAATAACAGCCGCGCCGTCGTTCGCAACAACGGCGGTGACGACTGCGCCGGCGGCGCCGGCTCCGAAGGTGACGATCAACGGCCTCGTAGACAACGTGACGTCGTGGACCCGGAACATGAGCATCGTCGATCTCAACGTGAGCCGGGTCGGTGACAAGGAATGGTACGCGCGTACGCGCGTCCGTCCCGACATCACCGCTGAGGTCGGCACCACGAAGTTCGTGCTCGGTCTCGAATTGGACGCTGTGTGGGGCCAGACCGGTGCCGCTGACAACGCGGCGCCGCTGCGGTCCGGCGCGACGGCCGGCTGGGACCTGAACACCGACACGGTGAGCATGATCGAGGTGAAGTGGGCATACACCGAGTTCGATATGCCCTGGGTTCCCGGCGCGCGCATCCGCCTCGGTGCCCAGCCGTTCGCGGAGACGTACAAGCTCGCGGTGCTGGCGAACGGCGACTTTGCCGGACTCCACTGGGAGTGGCGGGCCAACCCCGCCGTCAAGCTGAACTTCACCTTCGCGCAGATCGAAGAAGAGAGCACGGGTCCGCGCGACGGGTTCATCCGTGGTGAAGACTACGCGATCATCATGAGCGCCGAGTTCTCGCCCTTCAAGGGCCTGGACATCCGGCCGATCTACGCGTATCTCTCTACCGACAGTGTCACCAGCGGTGCCGCCCGTCAGGGTCGTGGCGGCCTGGGCAACGTGACGTCAACGCCCGGCGCGGGTAACCGCGGTTTCAACCTCCAGGACCACGAAGGCCGTCACACCATCGGCGTCGACATGCGGTGGAAGGTCGGCCCCTTCAATCTCGACCCCACCGTCTTCTACCAGTTCGGCTCGCGCGAGACCAGCACGTTGAATGCTGCCGGTGGCCGGACCGCGCGGGAGAGCCAGGACCGTAGCGCCTGGTTCTTCGACGTTCGCGGCGGCTGGCAGGCCGGCCCACTCCTCGTGGAAGCCGCGGGAGTCTACACCACCGGTAACAGTGCCCGAGAGAACATCGCGAACGGTCGGCGTCAACTCCGGTACTTCGAGCCGATCGACACCGACACCAGCTTCTACGCGGGCTGGGCGGAGGTGTGGGCCCTCGGTATCGATTACTTCAATATCATCAACAGCGGCGCCGCCGGTCTGAACCCGGGCGTCGCCATCGGTTACGACAAGTACGGTCTGATCCGCGTCGGCACGCGGGCAAGCTATGCAGTTACGCCTGCCTTCAGCGTCCGCGGTGCCATCACCGTCAACTGGGCCGCGGAAGAGGTGGACACCAACGGCATCATCACCGCTGCTGGCGGCATCGGCGGAGGCGACGGTCACGGTGACCATCGTTACCTCGGCTCGGAAATCAACCTCGGCTTCACGTATCGGTTCCTGCCCAACATCGCGTTCGACATGGTGGGCTCGTACATGTTCGCGGGCCCCGCGCTCGGCGCCGCTCTGTCCACGCCCGTGGTGGGTGTGACGCGGCCGAACAACTCGCCGCAGGACGTCCAGGCCGTCACGGCCCGCGTCCGGTACACGTTCTAGCAGTCGTTGCGGTCGTAACGACGGGGCCCGGGCTCAGCCCGGGCCCCGTTTTCTTCATGCTATAGTGGCCGCGATGCCGACGCCGCTGCGTGCGGTTCTGGTCCTGCCGTTGCTCTGCGCCGTCCTCTTCTTGCCCTCCACGACACCGGCGCAGACGACGCCTCCGGTACCCGCTCCCGCAGACGGTCAGACGGCGGCGCCAGGTTCCACGCCCGGCCCCTCCCTCACCCTGAGCGCGCTCGTCCAGCAGGTGACGAGCCTCTTCCCCGTCCTGGACGGCGAGGTCATCGACGTGTCGGGACCGACGCTCACGCTCGCGGTACCGCGGTCGTCGGGAATCCGGCCCGGGCTTCCGCTCGAGGTATTCCGCGAAGGCCGGGAAATCCGCCATCCGCGGACCGGTCAATTACTCGGCAAGGCCGAGCAAGCCATCGGGCGCGCGACGGTCACCGAGGTCTTCGAGGGATACTCGGTGGCCACCCTCGAAGGCGCCACCGGGAACGGCGCCCGCCAGGGCGATCGGATCCGCACGCCGGGCGGGAAGGTCCGGGCGACGCTGCTCACCCTGACGGCGACGGGCGTGAAGCAGAACCTCGTGGAAGCGGTGACCAGCGAGGTCTACGAGGGGCTCACGCGCACCGGCAAGTTCCAGGTCATGCTCGGCGACCAGCTCGCGGTGTGGCTCGCGCAGCAGAAGATCGGGCCCGAGGAGTTCCTGAAGGGCAAAGGCGTGCCCGAGGTCTCGGAGCGCTTCAAGGCCGACAATCTCGTGGTCATCTACCTGCAGCAGGTACAGCGCAAGCCGTTCATGGACGTGCGCGTCTTCGCCGGGCGCCGTCCCGACCCCGCCGTGACCGCCGCCTTTTTCGTGCCGGCGTCGGTTCGTCCCGTGCAGGCGGGGACCTTCTCTGGCGCCGACCGTGCCCAGTCGCCGACCCCGGAGCGAAAGCCCCGCTCCTTGCTGGCGCGGCTGCTCGGCGGCGATCTGGAAGCGGGGACGTACTCTTCCGGCGAGTCGACGATCCCGCTGCGCGAGGTGGCCAAGTTCCCGTTCCTCGTCACCTCCATGGACGTCGCCGTCTCCCCGAGCGACGGCATCCCGCGGCTTCTCGTCACCGACGGCGAGCGGGTCTACCTCTACAAGATCGTGAACCGGGTCCTGGAGGCGGAGTGGACGCACTATGCGCGTTCGCTCGGGCGCGTCATCTCGGTCCAGCTCGCCGAGCTCACCGGCGATCAGATCCTGGAAGCGGTGGTGAACCGCTTCGACACGAAGATCGGGATGAGCTCGTTCATCATCGCGCTGAAGAACGGCAAGCCAGTGACGCTGGTGGACAACGCGGACGGTTTCCTCTACGCGGTCGACGAGAAGGGCACCGGCGTCAAGCAGACGCTCTGGATGCAGCGCTACCGGGAGGAGACGTTCTTCAACAAGGGCGTCGCCGACCAGATGATCGTTCGCAACGGGTCTCTGGTGAAGGAACGCCCCGCGATCGTTCCCGATAACTTCCGGGCCACGGGCGCCACCTTCTCGAACATCACGAGCAAGGACAACCGCGTTCTCGTGTACATCGACGAGCAGAATCGTCTGCGCATCGTCTCGGGAGCCGAGGAGCTGTGGCGGTCGTCGTCGGTGGTGGGAGGCGGCGGCGGGAAGATCGAGGTGCAGCGCTACATCGAGCGCGGCGGCCGGAGCTTCTTCTATTCGATGGAGCCGGCGCCGCTGTCCGTCGATCTCGACGGCGACGGCGTCCAGGAGATCATCGTTCCCCAGAACCAGATCGAGGGCGGTGTCCTCGCCGTGATCTTCAAGGGCCCGGCCGGCGTCCGCCTCCAGCAGGTCAACTCGGGCTTCGAGGGCGTCATCGTCGGTATGGGTGCGATCCCGGGGGAGGAGGGTGGCCCGCCCACGCTGATCGCCGGCGTCTCGCGCTATCGCAACATGTTCAAGACGGCGGGCGAGACTCAGATCATCATGACCACGCAGGAGTAGCGGTCCTGCCGGCATCTCCCCGTGCCCGCGCCACGCGCGCGCCTGCGACCGATGCGCGATGATCCACGCTCACGACACCACCCGGCCCCGGATCCATGCCAGTGCCTTCGTGGAGGCGTCGGCCCACGTCGTCGGTGACGTCGTGCTGGGCGAGGATTCGAGCGTCTGGTTCTGCTCGGTGCTCCGGGGCGATGTCAACGAGATCCGGGTGGGCCGGGGGACCAACATCCAGGACGGGACCATCGTCCACGTGAACCGGCGCGGCCCGCCCACCATCCTGGAAAACTTCATCACGGTCGGACACGCGGCGCGGCTGCATGGCTGTCACATCGCCTCCCACTGCCTGATCGGCATCGGCGCCATCGTGCTCGACGGTGTGGACCTCGGCGAGCACTGTCTGGTGGCGGCGGGATCGCTGGTGACGCCGGGGACGAAGGCGCCGGCGCGAAGCGTCCTCATGGGTGCGCCCGCGCGCGTGCGCCGCGAGGTCGACGAGGCGGACCTGGATCTCATCCGTTGGTCCGCGGACAAT
The DNA here is from genome assembly GCA_036506275.1 of Candidatus Methylomirabilota bacterium. Classification (GTDB taxonomy): domain Bacteria; phylum Methylomirabilota; class Methylomirabilia; order Rokubacteriales; family CSP1-6; genus DASXSB01. The sequence continues at coordinate 16,429 of DASXSB010000107.1, forward strand.
TACATCGCCTTGAAGAACGACTACCTGCGAGGCGCGCGGTGAGCATCAAGGCCGTGCGCGGCGTCCACGACATCCTGCCCGGCGACGCGCCCGGCTGGCAGCGCCTGGAAGCGGCCGCCCGCCGCGTCTTCGAGGCGTATGGGTATCGCGAGATCCGGCTGCCCGTCTTCGAGCGCACCGAGCTGTTCGCGCGCGGGATCGGCGAGGTCACCGACATCGTCCAGAAGGAGATGTACACGTTCGAGGACCGCGGCGGAGAGTCGCTGACGCTGCGGCCGGAGGCCACGGCCGGGCTCATGCGCGCCTACATCGAGCACGGGCTGCACGTGCAGCCGAAGCCGGTGCGGCTCTACACGATGGGGCCGATGTTCCGCTACGAGCGTCCGCAGGCGGGCCGCTATCGCCAGTTCCACCAGCTCGACGTGGAGGCGCTCGGCGAGGAGCATCCCGCCATCGACGCCGAGATCATCGCGATGCTCGTGGAGTTCTTCCGCGCGCTCGGCCTCGCCGACCGCCTGGAGCTCCAGATCAACTCCCTCGGCGACGGCGCCTGCCGCCCCGCCTACCGCGAGCGGCTCGTCGCCTACCTCCGCGCCCACGCCGACGCGCTGTGCGAGGAGTGTCGCGACCGGACGGAACGCAACCCGTTCCGTGTCCTCGATTGCAAGAAGCCGGAGTGTCAGCCCGTTCTGGCGGCGGCGCCGACGCTGCACGACTCGCTGTGCGTTCCGTGCGCGGAGCACTTCGCGCGCGTGCGCGGCTACCTGGATGCGATGCGGATCGCCTACGTCGTGAACCCGCGGCTCGTGCGCGGCTTCGACTATTACGTGCGCACCACGTTCGAGCTGCTGACCACGGAGCTGGGCGCTCAGAACGCCGTCGCCGGCGGCGGGCGCTACGACGGGCTCATCGAGCTCCTGGGCGGGCCGCCCGATCCCGGCATCGGCTTTGCCGTCGGCCTCGAGCGCGTGGTGCTCCTCCTCTCGGATACCGTCGCCGCCGAGCGGCCGCTGGCGCTGCTCATTCCTCTCGGCGAGCAGGCGCTGCGGGCGTTGCTGCCGGTGGCGCAAGGGCTCCGGGCACGCGGGGTACCGGTCGACCTCGGCTACGGCGGACGGAAGCTGCGGGGAGAGCTGGAGCGCGCTCACAAGCTCGGGGTCGCGCACGCGGTGATCGTCGGCGACAACGAGCTCGCGCGGGGGGAGGCGGTCCTTCGCGACATGAAGTCAGGTGATCAGCGGCCCGTCGCCCTCGCGGACCTCGCCCGCGAGCTGCTCGTTCTCGGAGGTCGGGGCTGATGGACGCGCTCGGCGGACGACAGCGCTCCCACACGTGCGGCGCCCTCCGGGACAGCGATGCCGGACGGGCGGTGACGCTGATGGGGTGGGTGCATCGCCGCCGCGATCACGGCGGACTGATCTTCGTGGACGTGCGTGATCGCACCGGGATCACCCAGTGCGTGTTCGATCCCGGCACGAGCGGGAGCGCGCACGATCGGGCGCAAGGCCTCCGCGCCGAGTTCGTGGTGGCCGTCGAGGGCGAGGTGGCGCGGCGTCCCCCGGGGACGGAGAACTCGAAGTTGCCCACGGGCGCGGTGGAGGTCCATGTCCGGGAGCTCCGCGTGCTGAACGAGGCGCGGCCGCTGCCGTTCGCCATCGAGGACGACGCCGAGGTGGACGAGCTCACGCGCCTGCAGTATCGCTATCTCGATCTGAGACGCCCGTCGCGCTACCGGAACTTCGCCCTGCGGGACGCCGTCTGCCGGAGCGTGCGTGACTACCTCCACGCTCACGAGTTCCTGGAGGTGGAGACGCCGTTCCTCACGCGGTCCACGCCCGAAGGCGCGCGTGACTTCCTGGTCCCGAGCCGGCTCACGCGCGGCAGCTTCTACGCGCTGCCGCAATCGCCCCAGCTCTTCAAGCAGCTTCTGATGGTGGCGGGGTTCGAGCGGTACTTCCAGATCGTGCGCTGCTTCCGGGACGAGGATCTCCGGCGTGATCGACAGCCGGAGTTCACCCAGATCGACATCGAGACGTCCTTCCTCGACCGGGATCACTTCCTTCCCATCATCGAGGGCATGGTGCGCGAGGTCTTCCGCCGCGCGCGCGGCGTCGACCTCCCGGTGCCGTTTCCGCGCCTGACCTATGCGGAGGCGATGGACCGATTCGGATCCGACAAGCCCGACCTGCGCTTCGAGATGGAGCTCGCCGACGTCACCGATCTCTTCCGCGGTGGCGCCTTCCAGGCGTTCGCGCAGGTGGTGGCGGGCGGGGGCGTCGTGAAGGCGCTGCGCGTTCCCGGCGCCGGCGCCATCAGCCGCAAGGAAGGCGACGACCTCGTCGCGGAGGCGAAGAGCTTCGGGGCCAAGGGGCTCGTGTGGGTGAAGGTCGGCGCGGACGGCGTCCAGTCGCCGGTGGCGAAGTTCCTGGAGCCGATCCGGGCCGCCCTCCTCGAGCGTCTCCGCGCCGGGGCCGGCGATCTGGTGCTGCTCGTGGGCGACGAGCGGCTTGCCGCCGCCACCGTGCTCGGTCGCCTGCGGGTGGAGCTGGCGCGGCGTCATCAGCTGATCCCCGCCGATCGCGACGCGATTCTGTGGGTGGTGGATTTCCCGCTCTTCGAGTGGAGCGAAGAGGAACGGCGGTGGCAGGCGATGCACCATCCGTTCACGTCCCCACGCGACGAGGACCTCTCCGTGCTGGAGGCGCACCCCGAGCGCGTGCTCGCCAAGGCGTACGATCTCGTCCTCAACGGCCAGGAGATCGGGGGCGGCAGCATCCGCATTCACCAGCAGGCGGTCCAGCAGCGCGTGTTCGAGCTGCTCGGCGTCGGCAAGGACGAAGCGCGTGCGAAGTTCGGGTTCCTGCTCGACGCCCTCGAGTTCGGCGCCCCGCCCATGGGAGGGATCGCGTTCGGGCTCGATCGCTTCGTGGCCATCCTCGCCGGCGAGGACTCGATCCGCGAGGTCATCGCGTTTCCGAAGACACAGAAGGGCACGGATCCCATGACGGAGGCGCCGGCGCCGGTGAGCCCGGGGCAGCTCCGGGAGCTCGGGATCGCCGTGGTAGACTCGGACAAGGAATCGTAGGAGTTGAGCGAAACCGAAACGATCACGCGCCGCATCTCGCTCGCCCCCGACGTCGACCTCCTTCCGCTCCTCGGGCGCAACGACGACCACCTTCGCACGCTGGAGTCCGAGCTCGACGTTCGCATCGTCGCCCGGGGTCACGACATCATGCTCAAGGGCGACGAGCGCCAGGTGCGGAAGGCGGAGCGCGCGCTCGTGCAGCTGGCCGAGGTCGTGCGGTCGGGGGCGCCCCTGCGCGCGACGGAGGTGCGGGCGGCCCTGCGCATGCTGTCCGACGACGAGGCGGCCGATCTCAAGACGGTGTTCGCGGACGCCATCCCGGTCCCGTCGCGCAAGAAGCTCATCACCCCCAAGTCGCTCGGGCAGAAGCGTTACGTCGACGCCATCCGCACCAACGACATGGTGTTCGCGATCGGACCCGCCGGCACCGGCAAGTCGTTCCTGGCGGTGGCGATGGCCGTATCCGCGCTCATGAAGCGCGAGGTGGCGCGCATCGTCCTCACGCGCCCGGCCGTGGAGGCGGGCGAACGCCTCGGCTTCCTGCCCGGCGACCTCTACGAGAAAGTCCACCCGTATCTGCGGCCGCTCTACGACGCCCTCTACGACATGCTGGAAGCGGAGAAGGTGGCGAGCCTGATGGAGAAAGGCGCCATCGAGATCGCGCCCCTCGCCTACATGCGAGGGCGCACGCTGAACGACTCCTTCATCATCCTCGACGAGGCCCAGAACAGTACGGCCGAGCAGATGAAGATGTTTCTCACGCGGCTCGGCTTCAACTCGAAGATGGTGATCACGGGGGACATCACGCAGGTCGATCTTCCTGCCTCCCGCGGCTCGGGGCTGATCCAGGTCCAGTCGATCCTGGGCCGCGTCCCCGGCATCAGCTTCGTCTACTTCGACGACCAGGACGTCGTTCGCCATCAGCTCGTGTCCGCGATCATCCGCGCCTACGATGCTCACGGGGCGCGCACGCGCGACGACGGAGCTTCCGCCGGCGCCTCCTGATGTCGAGGGCCTGATGCCGGCGGTCATCGCGAACCGCCAGCGCCGCCGTCCCGTCTCCGTGAGACGCCTCGCGGGGGCGGTCGCGCGCGCGCTCGACGCGGTGGGGCGGCCGGCGGGCACGGTGGAGGTGGCGGTCGTCGACGACGCCGAGGTTCGCCGGCTGAACGCGAGGTATCGAGGCATCGCACGCCGGACGGACGTCCTCGCCTTTCCGCTGGAGATGCCGGGCGCGGCGGGAGGCCTGGTGGGACAGATCGTGGTGAGCGCGGACACCGCCGCCCGCCAGGCCCGTCGCCTCCGCGTGCCGCTGGCGCTCGAGCTGGATCTGCTCGTGACCCACGGCGTCCTCCACCTCGTCGGGTACGACGACCGCGACCCTGTCGAAGCCGTCCTCATGCACCGCCGCGAGCGCGAGATCCTGTCCAGCGCCCCCGAGCGTCTGTGGGCCGGTCTGCTTCCCCGCGAACGGCAAGCGGCGACCACGCGGCGGGCGCGATCGTGAAAGCCGGCTTCGTGGCGCTCATCGGACGCCCCAACGCGGGAAAATCGACGCTCCTGAACCGGCTCGTCGGCGACAAGCTCGCCATCGTCTCGCCGCGGCCGCAGACCACGCGCAACCGGATCACCGGCATCAAGAACTCCTCCGCCGCCCAGGTGATTTTCGTGGATACGCCGGGGCTGCACGAAGGCAGCGGCAAGCTCGGCGAGTTCATGCTCAAGACCGCCGAGCGCGCGGTGGAAGACGTCGATGTCGTCTGCTGCGTCGTCGACGCCACCTCGCGCACGCATCCGGAGCCGCTCGTGCTCCGAGCGATCGCGGGCTATCGCGGACCCCTCTTCTGCCTGATCAACAAGAGCGATCGCCTGCGGCCCCGGAGCCGGGTCCTGCCGCTCATCGAAGCCTGGCGGCGCGGGCGGGCGTTCGACGAGATCTTGCCTCTCTCCGCCACCGAGGGCACGAACGTGGGCGTCCTCCTCGATCTCATCGTGGACAGGCTGCCCGAGCACCCGCCACTGTTCCCCGCCGACGCCACCAGCGACCAGCCCGAAACCTTCTACGTGGCGGAGGTCATCCGCGAAAAGGTCTTCCTGCTCACCCGGGAGGAAGTTCCCTACGCGGTGGCCGTGCGCGTGGACGAGCTGACGGAGCGGCGCCGGCCGCCCTGCCTCTACATCGACGCGACCATCTTCGTCGAGCACGATTCCCAGCGGGGGATTCTCATCGGCCGCGGGGGCGC
>DASXSB010000108.1:0-75456 GCA_036506275.1 Candidatus Methylomirabilota bacterium
ACCGGACAGAAGACCGATCTCGTCGCCGAGGACGCGTGGGACGTGATGGCGAGGGACTTCGAGGATCTCGCCGACCGTCTCGGCGCGTGACGACGGCCGGCGGCGAGCTTCGCCGCCGCTCGCTCACGCGGGCTTCAGATAGTCCGCGAGCCGCTGGCGCAGGAACAGGCGGGAGCGGTGGATGCGCGACTTCACGGCCGGCACGCTCACGCCGAGCGTCTCCGCGATGTCCGGATTCGAGAGGCCCTCGATGTCGTGCATGACGAGCGCGGTCCGGTAATCCGGCGGCAAGGCGTTGATGGCCGTCTCCAGCACGTCGTGGAGCTCGCTGTTGAGCGCGTTGTCGTCCACGCGCGCCGACCAGTCGTCCATCGGCTCGAAATGGCGCCCCTCCTCGTCCAGGACCGGCAGCACGTCGTCGAGCGCGATCTCGCGCGCCTTCGCCCTGCGCGTGCGCAGCTTCATATAGGCGGCGTTGGCGGTGATCCGGTAGAGCCAGCTCCCGAACGCCGACTCGCCCTTGAACGTCCCGATCTTCCGCGCCGCCGTCCACAGCGCGTCTTGCGCGGTCTCCTCGGCATCCTCGTTGGAGCCGGTGATCCGACGCGCGAGACGGTAGACGCGATCGCCGTACCGCTCGATGAGGTGGTCCACCGCATCCGGCTCGTCGCGCCGGAGCGCCTCCACCAGCGCGGCGTCGGCGTCGACTCGTGGCTTGTGAGCCGTGGTCATGCCGTCCGCTCGTACAGGGACAGGTACCGCTTCAGCTCCTCCACGCATTGCTCCATCACCCCGATGTCTTTCGTCACCTTCGTCATGAGGATGGCGCCCTCGAGCGACGCCACCAGAAATTGCGCGATCGTCTCCGGCCGGCCCGACCCCAGCAGCTCCCCGCGGTCCTGGCCTTCCTGCAGTGCCACCGTGAGGCGCTCCCGCCACGCCGTGAAGACGGAAAGCAGCCGCGCCCGGAACCCCTCGTGGATGTCGGACAGCTCGGAGGCGAGGTTGCCGAGGGCGCAACCGCCCACGCAGTTGCTCTCGCGCTGCGCCTCGCGGACGCGGTCCAGGAAGCAATGGAGCTGGGACACGAGCGGGCGGCCGGGGTCGGCGAAGCACGGCTCCAGCGTCCACTGGAGGAACGAGCCGACGACCTCGTCGATGATCGCGTACCCGAGGTCCTCCTTGCTCCGGAAGTAATAGTAGAAGTTCCCCTTCCCGACTCCGCTCTCGCGGAGCACGTCGTCGAGGGAGGTCGTGTGATACCCGTTGACGTGCATGAGCCGGCGGGCGGCCGCGACGATGGTGTCACGGGTGGAGCGGCCCTCGCGGCTGCGACCCGGTGCCTGGCTAGGGACGTGTGTCGTCATCTGTACCGACCAGTCGGTACACAAACTAAGCCCGGATCTTCCAGCCGTCAACTGGTCGCTGAATTTGTTACACGACTGTTACAAGTCCGGCGCACCGGCGAGTGGAGCGCGGCGTCAGAGACGGCAGGCGAAGTCGCAACGCTGGTGTGGGCGCCGGCCGCGAGATCGCGCGCCTAGAAAAGGGGCGCGGCCACGCGAAGGGCGGCCGTGACGACGGCGCGCGGATAGACGCCCACGATCACGACCCCGAGCGCGCAGAGCGCTACCGAGATGGCGAGCGACAGCGGCAGCGGCACCCGATCCGGCCGCTCCGGAGCCTCGATGTACATCCGCTTGGCGACGATCAAGTAGTAGAAGAGCGCGACCACGGTGAGGAGCGCACCCAGAAGCACCAGCCAGTAGAGTCCCTGCTGGGCGGCCGCCCAGAAGACGTAGAGCTTGGCCCAGAACCCCGCCACGAACGGGATCCCGCCCAGTGAGAGCAAGAAGAGCAGCATCGCGAGCGCGAGCATCGGCGAGCGCTGGGCGAGACCGCGGAACGCCGCCACTTGCTCGGAGCCCTCCGCGCGCGCCACCGCGTCCACCACCAGGAACGCGCCCATGTTCCCGAAGACGTAGGCGACCAGGTAGAAGAGGACCATGGCGGTGCCGGAGGCGGTGGCGGCGGCCACGCCGACGAGCATGTAGCCGATCTGCGCGATCCCCGAGTAGGCGAGCAGCCGCTTGGCGTTTTGCTGGGGGAGCGCCATGAGATTTCCGGCGACCATCGTGACCGTGGCCAGCCCCGCCGCCAGCGGCACCATGAAGGCGGCGCGATCGCTCACACCCTCGAAGTAGACGCGGAAGATCGCCACGAAGCCCGCCGCCTTCGGCGCCACGCTGAGCCACGCCACGAACGGCGTGCCCGCTGCCTCGTAGGTGTCGGGCACCCACATGTGAAACGGAAAGGCGGCGATCTTGAATCCGAACCCGGCGAAGGTCGCGATGAGGCCGAGCGTGAGCAGCGGGTCACGCGTCGCCATTGCCTTCGCCACGCCCGCGAGCGCGGTGGTGCCGGCGGCGCCGTAGACGAACGAGAGGCCATACACCATGATCGCGGAGGACACCGAACCGACCAGGAAGAACTTGAGCGAGGCCTCGACGGCGACCGGATCACGCTTGGCAAATCCCGTCAGCACGTAGAGCGGGATCGACATCAGCTCGAAGGCGACGAACAGCAGCACGAGGTCCCGCGCGGAGGCGAGGACGAGCATCCCGAGGAGCGAAGTCAGGATCAGCAGGTGATATTCCCCCGCCCGTCGCGTGAAGCCGGCCTGCGGCGAGGAGACGCCGCCGAGAAGACCGATGAACGTCGCCACCAGGAAGAGCCGCTTCACGAAGAGCGCGAGGCCGTCCTGGACGAACATGCCGCCGAGGGCGGGGCCGGCCGGCTCCGCGCCGAACGCGGCGACGACGAGCGCGAGCACTCCCAGCGTCGACACCCAGCCGAGGAAGCGCCGGTTCGCGCCGCGGGCGACGACCATCCCGACGAGGACGATCAGCACCAGCGCCCCGAGGCCGAGCTCGAGCGCGAACGGCCTCACGTGCGCACGCTCGGGGTCAGCCGCGCCCGCGGTCTCATGGGCACGCCCCGTATCGGCACTGCGCGCGGTCTCACGGGCGGGCGATCCGTGTCAGCAGCGCCACCGTGGCGGGGTCCACCGGCGCCAGCGCGAGCGCGGGCGCCATGCCGAAGACGACCAGCACGCCCACGAGGAGGACGAGCGCCACCCACTCCGGGCCGCGGGCGTCGTCCAGATCGTGGAAGTGCGGCGACGGCGGCCCCCAGAAGATCTGTCGCGCCACGCGGAGGACGTAGACGGCGGTGAGGAACGTCCCCGCGATGGCGGGCCCGAGCCACCACGGCGACGCCGACCGCCACGCGCCCATGAACGTCAGCACCTCCGCCACGAACCCGGCGGTGGCGGGTAGCCCCAGCGAGGAAAGGCCGGCGATGGTGAACGCGGTCGCGATGCCGGGCATGGCGCGCCCGAAGCCGCCCATGCGCGCGATCTCCCGCGAGTGGGCCTTTTCGTACACCAGCCCCACCAGCGCGAAGAACAGTCCGGTCATGACCCCGTGCGCGAACATCTGGAAGACGGACCCGTTCAGCCCGGCCTCCGTGAGCGTGGCCGCCCCCAGCATCACCAGTCCCATGTGCGAGACCGACGAGTAGGCGATGACATATTTGAGATCGACCTGCGCCATCGCGGAGAGCGCGCCGTACACGATGTTGATGCAGGCGATCCCGCCCACCAGCCACACGAGCGAAGTGGCGCCGTCGGGCAGCAGTCCCATGCCGAGCCGCAGCACGCCGTAGGCGCCGAGCTTCATGAGCACGCCCGCGTGGAGCATCGAGACCGCGGTGGGGGCGGCGGCGTGGCCGTCGGGCGACCACGTGTGGAGCGGCCAGATGCCGGCGAGGATGCCGAAGCCCACGTAGAAGGCGAGGAAGACCCAGCGCTGCACGGCCGGCTCGAACGTCGCCGCCTCCAGATCCAGGAACGAGAACGACGCGCCCCCCGCGTGCACGTACAGCGCGAAGATCCCGACGAGGATGAAGGCGGACCCGAAGAGCAGGTAGAGCGTGAGCTTCATGGCCGCGTACTCCTTCGTCCCCACGCCCGTCTCCCGGTACGCCCACGCGAAGATCCCGCGCGGCCGCACCTGCCCCGTGGAGCCCCAGATGCCGATGAGGAGGTACATCGGGAGCACCGCCAGCTCGTAGAAGAGGAAGAAGACGAAGAGGTCGAGCGAGACGAACACGCCGTAGACGCCGGTGACGAGCGCGAGCAGCAGCGCGTAGAATTCCTGACTCCGCACCGCGATCGTCCACGACGCGAACACACCCGCCACGATGATGATCGACGTGAGCAGCACCATGAGCAGGCTGATGCCGTCCACGCCCACCTCGTAGGAGATTCCGAGCGCGGGCACGAGCGGGAGCTTCTCGTAGAACTGGAATCCCGCCGCCTCGCGGTCGTAGCTCGCGTAGGCGACGATCGACAGCATGGCGGAGACGAGCGTGGTGGCGAGGGCGATGAGACGGACGGCCAGCGGCCGGTGGCGGGCCAGGAACATGATGAGCACGGCCCCCACGAACGGTGACCACGTGATGATGGAGAGGACGGGAAAGGGAACGATCATCGTCTCCAGAACTGGACCCACACCACGAGGAGGAGCACGCCGAAGGCGACGCCGTACACGTAGTCCTGCGCCTGTCCGGTCTGGACCCGACGAAGGAGATCACCCGCGCGCAGGCTCGCCGCCGAGAGGACGTTGAGCACGCCGTCCACCAGGTAGCGATCCACCCAGCCGATCAGACGCGAGAACGCGAGCATGACGCCGCGGTAGAGGGCGAGGTAGAGAGCGTCGAGGCCGTAGCGGCGCCGCGCCATGAAATCGATCGGCCGGAACGCGGTGACGAGCCACGCGGGGTCGATGACGCCACGCTGGTACGTCGCCCACGCGAGCCCGAAGCCGGCGGCGGCGAGCGCGAGCGACGTCGGCGCCAGCCACGCCGGCCCGTGATGCTCACCGCTCGGCATCGCGGCGTAGCGCGCACCCACCGCCACCGTGAGCGCGGCCAGCACCCACAGCGGGCCGCGCATGAGCCACCCGGGTTCGTGCGGATGACCGCCCGCGTGGGCGCGGCCGAAGAAGGCGATGAAGACCACGCGAAACATGTAGAAGGCGGTGAGGAGCGCCGTCAGCGCGAGAAACGCGAACGGAATTTCCAGGTGGGCCTCCCACATCCCGCCCAGGATCGCTTCTTTCGAGAAGAAGCCCGCCAGCGGCCACACGCCGGCCAGCGCGAGCGTTCCCACTAGGAACACGATCGCGGTGTGGGGCATGGCGCGAGCGAGCCCGCCCATCCGGAAGATGTCGTTGGTGCCGACGGCGTGGATGACGGCGCCGGCGCCGAGGAAGAGCAATGCCTTGAAGAGGCCGTGGGTGAGGAGATGGAAGAAGGCCGCGCCCGCCGCGGAGGCGCCGGCGGCCGCCATCATGTAGCCGAGCTGGGAGACCGTGGAGTAGGCGAGCACGCGCTTGATGTCGCTCTCCACGCACGCCATGGTCGCCGCCAGCAACGCCGTGAAGGCACCCACCCACGCCATGATCTCCAGCACGGTGGGCGCGAGCGCGAAGAGCACCTCGGCGCGGCTGACCATGAACACGCCCGCCGTCACCATGGTGGCGGCGTGGATCAGCGCCGACACCGGGGTGGGGCCTTCCATGGCGTCGGGCAGCCAGACGTGGAGCGGGAACTGCGCCGACTTGCCGACGGCGCCGAGATAGATGAGGAACATGATCGTCTCGATGCCGTCCAGGGGCGCGCGGCTCGTGTGCGCCATCTCGAAGAGCGTGGCGAAATCGAAGGTGCCGGTGGCGCCCCACAGCATCACGATCCCCGCGATGAACCCGAGGTCACCGAGCTTCGTGATCCAGAATGCCTTCACGGCGGCGCGGGCCGCCGCCGGGCGCTCGTACCAGTAGCCGATGAGCAGGTACGAGCAGAGACCGACCAGCTCCCAGAAGATGAACATCTGGAGGAATCCGGGGGCGAGCACGAGCCCGAGCATCGAGAACGCGAAGAGCGACTGGTAGACGTAGTAGCGCCCGAGCCCGGGAGCGGGCTCCTTGTCGAGATACTCGAGCGAGTAGACCTGCACGAGCAGGGACACGAGTGTGACCAGCACCAGCATCGCCATCGACAGCTCGTCCACCATGACCCCGACCGTCCCCATGGGCCCGCCGTCGCCGGGGATCCACGGCCACGTCCACGACGCGGAGGCGGACACTGCGGTCTCGGCGCGGCCGGCGGTGAGCCAGGTGGCGACCGCGATGACGAAGGCGGCGCCGATGGCGGCGATCCCCACCACGCCGGCGGCGCGTCCGCGCCGGCGCAGCGGCGGAACGAGCGCGAGCACCGCGAAGGCGAGGAACGGCAGCCAGAGCACGACGAGGGCGAGGACGGGGGAACCCGTGCGCACGGTCAGCCTCGCAGGAGGTCGAGGTGATCGGCCTCGACCGTCTTCCGGACACGGAAGATCACGATGACGATGGCGAGCCCCACCGCCACCTCGGCCACGGTGATGGCGATCGTGAAGAGCGTGAACACCAGGCCGCCCACATCGGCCCGGAAGCGCGCGAACGACACGAGGTTGATGTTCACCGCGTTCAGCATCAGCTCGATGGCGAGCAGGATGCCGACGGCGTTGCGACGCGTGAGGACACCGAAGAGGCCGATCGTGAACACGACCGCCCCCAGCGTCAGGTACGCGTGCAGGCTAATCGTCGGCTCTCGCGAGGTGGAGCGCGCCGAGGAGGCTGGCCAGCAGAAGCACGCCGAGCAGCTCGAACGGCAGCACGAAGGCACCGGTGAGAGCGCGGCCGACGGCGGGCGTGGTGTCGCCCGCCGGCGTCGGGGCGGTGACGCCGGGGACGCCGGCGAGGAAGCCGAGCACGGCGGCGAGGACGGCCGCGCACACGATGGCGCCGTTGGCGATGTAGCGGCTCGTCTGCGCGATGCGCTCGCCCACGAGCCGCTCCGTGAGCATGATGGCGAAGACCGCCAGCGTCACCACGCCTCCCGCGTAGAGCAGGAGCTGGACGCCGAAGAGGAACGGCGACTCCAGAAGGAGGAAGACGACGCCGGTCGCCACCAGCGCCACCGCCAGGTACATCACGGCGTGAAAGAGGTTCGGCGTCAGCACGACGGCGAGGCTGGCGGCGACGATCACCACCGCCACCGCGCCGAACGCGAGAGCCTCTCCCGTCACTCCGCGCTCTCCGAGGCCGCCGCCTTCGCCGTGGGCGCGGCGGCGTCGGCCTTCGCCGGCGTTCCCGCGTCCGCCTTCGCGGCCGCCGTCCCCGCGTCCGCCTTCGCTTCGCCGCGGGGCGGCTTCGGCGGCGCCTGCATGTCGCGCAGCCGGTTGCCCGTCGCCCACGACGGCTCCCACTGGAGGCCGAGGGCGTGGAGGCGGTCCTTGTCGAGGAGCATCTCGCGCCGGTCGGCGGTGGCGAGGTCGAAGGACTTCATCATGACGATGGCGTCGGTGGGGCAGACCTGCACGCACAGCTCGCAGAACTCGCAGGAATATAGCTCGAGCGTGAACGTCTTGGCGTAGTTGCGCTTCTCCGTCTTGAGCATCTCGACCTTGATGACCTGGGGCGGACAGATGTATTCGCAGAGCCGGCACCCGATGCAGTTCTCCTCGCCCGTCTCCTTGTCGTAGGTGAGCGCGAGCAGTCCGCGGAAGCGATCGGGATAGGGGCGGGGCGTGTCCGGGTACATCACGGTGACGGGCCGGCGGAAGAAATTGCGCAGCGTCACTGCCATGGCGCGGCCCACCGCGCCCACGAGCTGGAGCGCCTCGCTCACGAGGCCGCGATGGCCGTTAGGAGACGACACCGGTTCCTCTCCACGCCATCACGAAGGCGGTGGCGAGCAGCAGCACGAGCGTGAACGGCAGCAGGAGCTTCCAGCTGATGGCGAGGATCTGATCGACCCGGATGCGCACGAAGCTCCAGCGCACCCACGTCAGGACCAGGAAGATCACCATCGCCTTCAGCAGGAACCAGAGCGCGCCCAGCCACGCCGGTCCCGGGCCGAGCCAGCCGCCCAGGAAGAGGAGCGCCCCCAGGAACGACGTCCCGATCACGTGCGCATACTCACCGAACTGGATGAGGGCGAACTTCATGCCGCTGTATTCGACGCGGAATCCCGCCACCAGCTCCGACTCCGCTTCGAGAATGTCGAAGGGGACCCGGTTCTCGGCGGCGAGCGCCGACACCAGGAACGCGAGAAAGGCGAGCTGGCCGACGACCGGATACGCGACGTACCAGAGTCCCGCCTGGGCGGAGACGATGGCGGACATCTGGAGCGAGCCCGTGAGCACGACGGGGACGAGGGCGGCGAAGACGAACGGCAAGTCGTAGGAGATGATCTGGTTCACCGCCCGCATCGCCGACAGCAGCGCGTACTTGTTGTTGGAGCCCCAGCCGCCCATGAAGAGCCCGACGATCTCGAGCGACGACACGGCGAGGAAGAAAAGCACGCCGATGTTCAGATCGGCCACCCCGAGCCCGGGCGCGAACGGGATGGTCGCGAAGATCAGCACGCACGGAACGAGAAAGACGACGGGGGCGAGGTTGTAGGCCCACCCGTCGGCCGCGTGCGGGATCACGTCCTCCTTCAGCATGAGCTTGATCGCGTCCGCGATGGGCTGGAGGAGCCCGTGCGGCCCCACGTAGTAGGGGCCGATGCGCGACTGCATCCGGGCCGCGAACTTTCGCTCGAGGAGGGTGACGTAGGTCACCATCACGATGACCACGTTGAGGACGGCGAAGCCGGCGACGGCGGCGTAGAACAGGTCCGGCATGCTAGCGATCGACCTCGCCGAACACGGGGTCGACGGAGCCCATGATGGCGACCACGTCCGCCACCTTGTGACCGGGAATGATGTGGGGAAGCACGGCGAGATTCGAGAACGACGCCCCCCGCCATTTCAGCCGGTACGGCTTGGGCCCTCCGTCGGCCACCACGTAGGCGCCGATCTCGCCGCGCGCGCCCTCGACCCGCGCGTAGCCTTCACCCTTGGCCACGCGCACCTGCCCCACCGACTTCACGCCCGGACGCGACGAGATGGCGCCCTCGGGAAGACCGTCGAGGGCCTGGCGCACGATCTTGATCGACTCCCGGAACTCCGCCATCCGCACGCGGTAGCGCGCGTAGCAGTCGCCCGCCGCCTCCACCGGGATCTTGAAGTCGAACTCCGCGTACGAGGAGTACGGCTCCGCCCGGCGCACGTCGTACTCGACGCCGGAGCCGCGAATGAGCGGACCGCACACGCCCACGTCCTGGGCGAGGGCGCGGGAGATCACGCCCACGCCCTGCGTGCGCACGAGGAAGAACGCGTTGTTCTCCAGCATCGCCTCGTACTCGTCGATGCGCTGGTCGATGAAGGCGATGGTCTCGCGGACCTTGGCGTCCCAGCCGGGCGGCATGTCGTAGCGAACGCCGCCGACCTGATGGAAGCCATAGAGGAGGCGCGCCCCCGTCAACGCCTCGAAGAGGTCCAGGATCAGCTCGCGCTCGCGGATGCAGTAGAGGAAGACGGTGGCGCCGCCGCCGAGGGCGCCGCCCATGTCGAGACACCAGGTGCCGAGCCAGAGGCAGTGCGACGCGATCCGCTGGAGCTCGGCGGCGATGACGCGCAGATACTGGGCGCGCCGCGGCACCTCGATCTTGCCCACCTTCTCCACCGCGGACACGTACGCGAGCTCGGCCGTCATCGCGGCCACGTAATCGGTCTTGGAGGCGATGCTGGGGTACTGCACGTACGTGAGGGTCTCCCCCAGCTTCTCGTGGCAGCGGTGCAGGTACCCGATGACCGCGTCCACCGCCACCACCGTCTCCCCTTCCAGCGTGAGGATGGCGCGAAAGACGCCGTGAGCGGACGGGTGCTGCGGCCCCATGTTCATCGTGAGCCGCTCGTTGCCCCCGTAGCCGAGCTCGATGACCTTCCGCGCTTCCGAGTCCATCCCGTCCGCTATTTCATCGGTGAATGAGGAGCGGGGGTGAGGATGACCGCCTGCATGTGGGCGAGAAGCGGCATGGCGGTGGAGAGGAATTTCTGCCAGTCGCCGTCCTGGGCAAGCTGCGCGCGGCGCGCGGCGCGGTCGTTCAGATCGCGAAACACCCACATGTGCACCACCTCGTTGAGCTGGCCGACGTCCGTCTGCCAGAACCCGACCCGCCGCATGTGCTTCTCGCGCACGGGCAGGATCGCCTTGAAGTGGCTGCTCCACTCCGCCGCCTTGGCCACGTGCGTACGGTACCAGCGCAGCTCGTAGACGTTCCCGGTGTCGGCGGGCGGGGTGAGAGGGACCGCGGGCGAGAGGAGCTTGTTCTCCTGGGCGAGCACGAGGGGCCGGATGTGGGGAACGTAGCCCTTCGTCCAGTCCTCGTTGCGCGCGAGCTCGCCGCGCAACCGCTCGCGCTCGTCGTAGCTGTCGTACGTCCACAGGTGGACGACCTGGTTCAGCGTGCCGAACTCGGTGGACCAGAACCCTTCCAGCTTGCCGTACCGATCACCGCGCGCCTTGCGGCCCACCTCGCTCGAGAGCTTGAGATATTCCGCCTGCTTGCCGGGAACGAGCGTGTAGGTGCGCAGCTCCTGGATCATCGCGAGCTCCTCTCCATCATCGGTAGGGCGCGTGCGGGGTGTCGACGGCGTAGTCCTTGCGAAGCGGGTGGCCTTCCCAGTCCTGCCCGAGCAGGATCCGGCGCAGATCGGGATGACCCTCGAAGCGGATCCCGAACATGTCGTAGCACTCGCGCTCCATCCAGTCGGCGCCGCGATAGAGGCCGGTGAGCGTGGGACAGACGGCCTCGCCGCGCGGCACCGCCGTGCGCAGCATGAGGGCGGTGCCGGCGTCGAGGTTTTCCACGCGGCAGAGCACCTCGAAGCCTTGTTCCTTCCAGTCGACCGCGCTGAGCCAGCTGAAGTAGAGACACTGGAGGTCGGACTTGGCGAAGCGCGCGACGTCCTGCCACCGCTCGCGCGGCACGCGCACGGTGACGAGACTTCCCTCCACCGTCGCCTCCGCTCCGAACCGCTGCCCGACGGCTGCCGCGGCATCGGCGGGCGTCAGCGCTGTCACTCCTGTGTGGCCGGCGCGAGGCGTGAGCCCGTCTTCTGGAACTCGGCGACCTGCTCCTTGAGCTTGAGGAGACCGTACATGAGCGAATCCGGAGTGGGGGGACACCCGGGGACGTAGACGTCCACGGGCACCACGCGGTCGACGCCCTTCACGACGTGGTAGCCGTGGCGGAACGGTCCCCCCGAGTTCGCGCACGACCCCATGGAGACGACCCACTTCGGATCCGGCATCTGGTCGTAGATCCGCTTCAGCATGGGCGCCATCTTGATGGTGACGGTGCCCGACACGATCATGAGGTCGGAGTGGCGCGGCGACGCCCACGGCACCATTCCGAAGCGCTCCACGTCGAAGCGAGACGCGAACGTCGCCATCATCTCTATGGCGCAGCAGGCGAGCCCGAACGTGACCGGCCAGATGGAGGACTTTCGCGCCCAGTTGGAAACCCAGTTGAAGACCTTCTCGGTAGAGGTGGTCACGATCCAGCCACCCGGCATGTGGTGGATGGCATCCGCGATCCCGGCGAGACTGTCGGACATCTTGTCGTCGAGAGCGCGCTCCTGGTGATACTTCTCCCACTCCTGAAGATCCTTGAACTCGCTCCACACCGGCGCCGGGATCTGCGGGACGGGCGCCTTTACTTCCACTCCAGCACTCCCTCCCGGTACGCGTACAGCCACCCGAGGCCAAGGATGCCGACGAACCCCGCCATCACCCAGAACGCGGGCAGCCCTCCCGCCTTCAGCACGAGCGCCCACGGGATCATGAACGCGACGAGGGCGTCGAACACGATGAAGAGGAGGGCGACCAGGTAGAAGCCGACGGGGAATCGCACCCACGCGGAGCCGATCGGCTCCGCCCCGCACTCGTAGTTCATGAGTTTCACGTCGTTGGGACACGCGGGCCGGAGGAGACGCGCCACGCCGAGGGACACCACGCCGAAGGCGACGATGAGCACGGCGAAGACGAACACGGCAAGATAGCCGGACAAATTACGCCTCCACGTATAATCGACCCGAGGAGTGAGTATACCACCCCGTGGTCGGACCACGTACGAACCCAGGCCTCGAATTGCGTGACGAACGCGCGTCGTTGCGCGCGAAACACGCGCGGGAGGCGCGCGCGTCGGCGGCAGGCGACGTGCGCGCGCGAGCGGCGTGAGTCCGGGCGGCCATCTCGTCACCACCGTCGCCGCGTGCTCGGTGGCCGCCGCCGTCACCGGCTCGTGGCCGCTCACCGCCGGCATCGCCGTCGGCGGCTTCCTGATCGACGTCGATCACGCCGTCGACTACGTCCTCTTCGAGCGCCAGCGCAACCTGCGCCCGGGCGCGTTTCTCCGCTACTACATCTCCGGCCGCGTCCAGCGCGTGGTGCTCGCGCTCCACTCCTACGAGCTGTTCGCTCTGCTCGGGGGCGTCGCGTGGTGGAGCGAGTCGGCGCTGCTCATCGGCTACCTGGCGGGCGGGCTGATGCACCTGGCCCTCGACATCATGTTCAACGGCGAGCTCACGCCGCACAGCATCGCCGCCTTCTACAGCTTCTCGTACCGCCTCGCCCACGGCTTCCGCGCCTCGAGCCTCCTCGGCGCCGTTCCCCTGCGGCCGCCCGCCGCCAACTTCTGGCGCGCGTTCTTCGAGGGCACCACCGTCGACCGGGGAACGGGACGGCGACGGATCATGCTAGACTTCCGCAGACATGCGCGTCCTGGTCGTTGAAGACCAAACGGACGTTGGCGCCGTCTTCGTAGACTTCCTGGTCGAGCTCGGACATCAGCCCCTGCTCGTGCGCAGCGCCGAGGCCGCCCTCGGCAAGCTCGTGACCGAGCGCCCCGACACGATCATTCTCGACGTCCACCTGCCCGGCATGACCGGGCTCGACTTCCTCCAGCTCCGCCCCATCAAGGAGTCGGGCGTGCCCATCGTGGTCGTGTCCGGCGTCGCCACCGAGCATCAGGCGCGCGAATGCCTGCGTCTCGGCGCCGTCGACTTCGTCGCCAAGCCCGTGCGCCTCGATCGTCTCAAGGAGGTGCTCGCCTACCTGGAACCGCACGCGACCCACCGCCGCACCGCCGATCCCGAAAAGCACCGGAACCGGCGGCGTTCCGCGCGCGCGTCGCTCACGCTTCCCGTGAAGGTCGTCGAGTACACCGGCCGGGAGTGGAGCACGAGCACGATCGACGTGAGCCCGCTCGGCATGAAGGTGGGCGTGGTGGAGGGCGTGACGCCGGGGCACGCGGTGAAGCTCGCGTTCTCGCCGGACGACGGCGGCGCCCGCGTGGACGTCATGGCCTTGCTCGTCCGTTCCGACGCCGACGGGCACTCGTTTCATTTCGTCAACCTCACCGACAGCGACTTCGAGCGGGTCAAAGCGTTTCTCGCGCGCGCCCAGCGGCGGTAGCGCGCGCCCGGTGTCGTCGTTACCGACACCGACACCAATCGCCCGTCACTTCGCCCCCCACGCCGACCGCGGAAATGCTATGGTGCTCGTCCCTGATTTCGCCACGGCCATGATCGGCCGGCGGTGTCGCGGAGGCTCGGATGCGATTTTTTCGGCCGGAGATCGAGCTCATTTTCAAAGCGCTCGGTGTCTTCATTGTGCTCGGACTGATTCTCTTGCCGGTGGCGTGGGGCTACGAGCAGCGGCGTCTCGCCCGCGAATGGCAGAAGGTCGCGTGCACCTATCGCATGCGCGAGGTCGCGCGGCGGACGCCGTTCATCGCGTCCGTCGATGTCAACGGCGACGCGTGCGGCATGCTGCAACGGCTCGGCTTCAGCGTGGAGGATCTGCGCTGACGCGCGATCCGCGCTGACGGCGGCGGCGGCGCTTCAGCGCGCGGTCGGCGCCGGCGCGGAGAGGCCCAGGAGCGCGCGCGCCGCCGCGCGGTCGCCCGCCGTGAGACAGCGCACGGTCTCGGCCGCGAGGGCGGCCGCGCCCGCCTCGCTCTCGGGGCCGGCGAGAACGAGCTCGTGGTAGCGGCGGACGAGCGCGGTGGAGATCGCAAAGTCGGAGGCGGCGGCGTCGAGCGCGGCCGCGCGCATCCCTTGCGCGAGGAGGTCATCGACGAGCGCGCTCAGGCGCCGTCGGACGTCGCCGTAGCCCTTCACGAGCCCGGCCGCGCGCGCGATCTCGATCGCCAGCCCCCGGTCCCACGCTGCCGCCTGCCCCACCGCCGCCAGCCAGCGCTCCATCCGCGCGTGCTCGAGCCGCGCGCGGTACGAGAGGGGACGGAGCCGGCGTAACCGCGCGAGCAGCCACACGCGCAGGAAGCCCGTGATCGTCGTCGTCTTCACGCGCTGGCCGAGGGTGGGACGGCCGTGCGGCCAGCGGCGCTCCGCCCACCGCGCGAACGGCGCCACCAGGCGATGCGGCAGGATTCCGTAGATCTCGTCGAGGTCGGGCTTCAGGTAATCGACGACGACGACGTGACTGTTGGCGCCGCCCGCTTCGCGCCGGATGCGCGCGAAGCGACCGGCGCGCGTCTTGAGATCGGCGACGCGGATCGCGTCCTCGTACGTCATCCACACCGCGAGGTTGCGGGCGACGAGGCGGGCGACCTCGAGATCGGCGCCCGGCGCCGCGAACGGACGCAACCGGTCCAGATAGCGAGCGGCGTAGGCGGCATCCTGGTAGTCGACGAGTCGCGGCAGCGCGTGGTCGAGCGTGGCCTGGAGCGCGGACGGAAAGCGCGCGATCTCGGCCGCGACGGCGCCGGCCGCCGGCGACGGGGGGGCCAGGCGCGATGTTTCCCCGTCGGCGGGCGCCGTGCGGGCGTCGGCAGGAGCGTGAGGAGTCCCGCGCAGCGCCGTCTCGTAGCCGACGTCGAAGCCCTTGAGGTTCGCCGCCACCTGAACGCCCTTGGCCTCGATGGCGCGGCGGAACGCCGCCGGCGGGATGGGGACGACGCCGCTCGCGCTGAGCGCGCCCAGCAGCACCGCGTTCGCCTCCGTCCGGTGCTCGCGGGCGAGGGCGAGGGCGTCGAAGGCGACGAGCCGCCGCGACATCGCCCGCGCCGCCGCCTCCAGCGCCTCGCGCGGATAGGTTCCGGTGCCGGTGACGATCTTCTCGTGGATCGAGTAGAGCCGGTGCGTGCTCGCGATGATCGTCGTGCGCGCGGGGGACGGGAAGCCGAGCTCGATCGCACGCCCGACCTCGAGGAATTCGGGAGCGAGCAGCACGTCGAGGGCGCCGGGCACCGGGTAGAGCGAGACGACGGGCTCGTCGCCGGCGCCGTCGGCGAATACCTCGACGTAGTAGCTGGTCGAGCCCGTTCGCTGCGCGACGCCGGGGATGGAGGTGCCGTGAGCGCGGCAACCGGCCGCGACCGCCGCTTCCACGATCCACTCCGAAAGGACGCCGCCTCCCTGCCCGCCCACGGCCGGGATCAGGATGGTGACGGCGTCGGACGCGTTCACGTCAGGCCGTGGCGAGACGGCCGATGACGCGGGCGCGGACGGACGCGAGCGCCCGTTGCCACCACGAGGGATTGCGCACGGTGCGCACCTCGTAGAAGGACGGGCACAGCACCGCCGCGTGCGCCACCTCTCCGCACACGCCACAGCCGACGCACGTCTCGTCGACGTGGGCGATGGGATCGTCGCGCAGCGGGTCCGGATTCTCGCGCAGGGTGAGCGACGGACAGCCGTTCAGACGCATGCACGAGTGGTCGCCCGTGCACACGTCGGGGTCGACGCCGAAGCGCGGGTGGGTGACGGTGGCGCCCGCCGCTTCCAGCGCGCGCCGGCGCGGGCGCTCGCGCCGCTGGCGCTCGAGCTGGCACTCGCCCTTGGCGATTATGACTTTGAGTCCCGGCACGCGCGTGGTGAGCGCCTCCCGCAGCGTCGCGATCATCTCGGGGATACGGTAGGAGTCGACGGTACGGATCCAGCGGACGCCGAGACCGCGCAGCGCATCGGGGATCGGCATGCGGACGCTCTCGTTGCGCGCGTTCTTGCCGGTGGACGGCACGTGATGCTGACCGGTGGCGGCGGCGTAGAAGTTGTCGAGGATGACGAGCACGGAATCCTGGCGGTTGTACATCGCGTTGGCGACGCCGTTGGTGAGGCCGTTGTGCCAGAACCCGCCGTCGCCCATCACCGAGATCGTCCGCTTGCCGAAGAGCGGCGCCACCGCGCTCGAGGAGGCGAGCCCCATTCCGTAGCCGAGGACCGAGTTCCCCACGTTGAAAGGCGCCTGGGTGGAGAACGTGCTGCAGCCGATGTCGGCCGCCACGTGCGTGTCGCCGATGGCGGGCTCCTGGGCGCGGAGGATCTTCATGGCGCTGAACACGGGGCGCTCCGGACAGCCCGTGCAGAAGGACGGCGGCCGCTTCGCCACCGGCTTCGGGAGCGCGGTGGCGACCGCGGCGAGGTGCTCGGTGAGGCGCCGGTAGCGCTCGTCGACGTCGTGGGCGGCGATCGAACCGTGGGCGGCCGTGAGAAACCGCCGCAGGCCGCCCAGCACGAGGGCGGGGACGTACTCGCCGTGTGGGGAGAACACGTCCTTGCCGTGGATCTCCACGTCGAGCTTCTCGTCGTGGGCGAGGGCGGAGAGCTCGCGCTCGATGAAGTTCGGCATCCCTTCTTCCACCACGAGCACGCGCCGCTTGCCGCGGAGGAATCCGACGAGCTGTTCCGGCACCAGCGGATGAATCGCGTTGAGCACGAAGAGCGGAATGGGCGTGCGGCCGGCCCCGTCGGCGAGACCGAGCAGCCCGAGCGCGCGGAGGGTCGTGTTCCACTGCCCGCCCTGCATCACGATCCCGACGTCGGTGATCTCGCCGCGATGATGCTCGTTGAGTCCGCGCTCCACAATGTAGCGGCGGGCGGCGGGCAGCCGCTGTTCGAACTTCTGCGCCTCCATGGCGTAGGTGAAGGGCGGGAGGTTGATCCGCTCCGGGCTGAAGCTCGGTCCCGACAGCGGCGACAGCATGCTAATGCGCGGCCGCACGTTGTCCTTGCAGGTGAGGGTTCCTCGCAAGTGGCAGGCGCGGATGCGAATGGAGAAGAACACGGGCTCGTGGCACGCCTCGGAGAGGCCGAAGCCCTCCTCCACGAAGCGCGCGAAGGCCGGAAGGCTGTTGCGGGGATCGAGGAGGGGCACGCTCGACTTCAGCGCGGAGGCGTGGGTGCGCTCCTGGAGGATGCTCGCGCCTTCGCCGTAGTCCTCACCGATGACGATGAGAGCGCCGCCGATCACGCCCGCCGAGGCCACGTGGGAGAGCGCGTCTGACGCCACGTTGGTCCCGACCACCGACTTCCATGTCACCGCGCCGCGCACGGGATAGTTGATGGAGGCGCCGAGGAGCGCCGCCGCCGCCGCCTCGCTGCCGGATGCCTCGAAGTAGACGCCGAGCGGCTTCAGGAGTGGCTCGTTGGCGTCGGCGAGAACGTCGATGAGGTGGGAGACGGGCGCGCCCGGATAGCCGCCCACGTAGCTGACCCCGGACTGCAGTAACGCCTTCGTGATGGCGAGAATGCCCTCGCCGCGCAGGACCTGCCCCGCGCCGTACCCAAGCTGCTTTACGTCATCCGAGAACGAGCGCTCCACTCACCAGGCCCAATGGCCGGGGACCCAGACCCACTGATAGCCGTTCCAGAACCACGCCGGCTCCACCCACACCGCGTGCCGCGGAACGCGGACGAAGGGAGTTTCGACGGGGGCGCCACCGTCGCGCCGTTCGACCTGGCCGGGAGCGGGCGTCACGCCCCACGTCCGCCAGGGGTCGCGTGGAATCGGGAAGACGCTCGGCTCCTCCGCGCGCACCCGGGCCGGAAACGCGGCCGCCGGCGCCATGCCGGCCGCGAAGACACCGACGATCAGAAGGATGAGAGCGATCACTCGGGTCAACACGGGAGCTCTCCTTTCGCGCCTGGCTCCAAGTTTACACCGCCACGACGATAGGACGGGTGGCGGGCGGCGGCTGTTCGCGATTGCAATGTTGGGCCTGCAATCATTGCGTCGCCGGCGCGCGTCCCGCGCGGCACATACGTTGCTCTGACTCCCCACATGCGCATTGGCGAAGACCGCGTGCGCGGGCGTCATGCCCGAAGACAAGCGTCCCCGCGTGGAAGCGCCCATCCCCGATCGCTACGAGGGCGACACGCTGATCGTGTCCGTGCTCGAAGAGGTCGCCGTGGTGGAGAAGCGGCTCAGGTCGAACGTCGTGCCGTCGGCGACGGGTCCATGCCGAGAACGGAATCCGGCGCGGCGCCACCACGCCGCGAAGGAAAGGAGCAGTGATGACCAAGACAATCGTCGGTCTATTCGACACGAAGGCGGAAGCGGAGCGAGTCGCAAACGTTCTCGCCCAGCAAGGCTTCGACCGCCGCGAGATCCAGATCGGTGGCCGGGAGATGGCGGAGCGCTACGGCGCCATCGCCGGCGCCCGCGACACCGGTGCGGACGGCGAGAGCTGGTGGAGCTGGCTTTTCGGATGGAGCGAGTCCGAGACGCCCGACGAGCACGGCCGCGACTACTACCACCGCGCGCTCACGGAGGGCGGGAGCCTACTGGTCGTGACGACGACCGCCGAGCGCGCGGAACGCGCGCGCCGGATCATGGAGCTACGCGGCGCGGAGGTGCACGAAGAGCAAGCGGGGACGCAGGCTGCCACGGACGCACCCATGTCGAAAGCCACCGAGGTGGCCGGCGAGAAAGTGGTGCCCATTGTAGAAGAGCAGTTGAAGGTGGGTAAGCGCCAGACCGGCGGCGGCCGCGTCCGTGTGTACAACCGGGTCACCGAGCAGCCGGTGGAGGAGGAGGTCCGCCTGCGCCAGGAACGCGTGAACGTCGAGCGCCGCCCCGTCGATCGTCCGCTGCGCGAAGGAGAGCGCGCGGCGTTCCGGGAGGACATGATCGAGCTCACGGAAACCTCGGAGGAGCCGGTGATCATGAAGGAAGCGCGGGTGGTGGAGGAGGTCGCGATCGGCAAGGACGTGCAGGAGCGCACGGAAACGATCAAGGATACCGTGCGGCGTACGGATGTCCGCGTCGAGCGCAGCGAGGGCGCGCAACGCGAGCGCGGGCTCGAGACGTACGAGGCGTACGAGCCCGAATGGAGACGCCACCACGCGGCGTCCGGCAGCGGCTTCAGCTACGAGCAGGTCGCGCCCGCCTACCGCTATGGCGGCGAACTGGGCGGCCAGGAGCGCGCGGGCGGAGAGTGGTCGACGCTCGAGCCCGAAGCCCGTCGGCGGTGGGAAGAACGACACCCCGAGACGTGGGAACGGTTCAAGGAAGCGATCCGTTATGGATGGCAGACGCGACGCGGAGAAAGCCGAGCGGCGTAGTCGTGGCACGAGGCGGCGCCGGTGGCCGGCGCCGCCCCCGTGTTGTAAGACGTGCACCCGGTAGGGTAATCCGCTTCATACAATTTGGCTTTTTCATTCCGACACATCGGAGGAGGGGGCTATACTTTGCCCTGCCTGCGTACCTCCGTATGGCCGGAGCGCCGGCGATCATTCACGTAGCGCATCCGGGTGACGAGATAGCACGGACGGGCGCGCGCAAGGATCGCTCCAATGAGAAGTGATCTCGCCATCGGCAATGGCCGGGCAAGCGGCCTTGTCGATGTCCTCGACCGCGTTCTCGACAAGGGCCTGGTCGTCGCCGGGGACGTCAAGATCTCACTGGCGGAGGTGGAACTCCTCACCATCCGCATCCGGCTCATCGTCTGCTCCATCGACAAGGCCCAGCAGATCGGCCTCGACTGGTGGAAATACGACGCGCACCTGGCGCCCAGCGAGAACCGTCTCTCCGCCGAGAACACCGAACTCCGCAAGCAGGTGCGGGTCCTCGAACGCAAGATCGCCTCGCTGTCCTCGAAGCGCCGCCCCCCCTCGGCGATGAGGCGCGCGAGCGCAGCCGAAAGGGAGAGCGACGATGCCCGTTGAACGGACGACCGGCGGCACAAGCCTCATCGATGTCCTCGACCGCGTGCTCGACAAGGGTATCGTCATCGACGCCTGGGTTCGCGTCTCGCTCGTCGGCATCGACCTCATCACGGTCGAGGCGCGGGTCGTCGTCGCCTCCATCGACACCTACCTGAAATACACGGAAGCGGTGGCCCAGGTGGTGCCCGCCGCCAAGCCGGCGCTCGATGGACGCGCGAGCGAGGCCGTGCTCGCGGAGAACGCGGCCCTGCGCGCCCAGATCGCGGCCACGGCGCGCGAGCCCGCGGGGGCCCGGCGGTCGCGTAGGTCGTGAGTCGGACCTCGCTCCAGCGTTCCGTCGCCGGCGTTCGCCTCGGCGTGGACGCGGAGGCGAAGCTCCGTCTCACGGAGATCCTGGTCGCCACCAGCGACCTGCAGACGTGCGCGCGGCGCTCCCTGGAGTGGCTGGCCCGTCACGCGGGCGTGCGGCGCGGACTCTGTCTGGTGGCGCCTCTCGGCGAATCGACGCACGTGGCCACCATCGCCCACGTCGGTTTGCCGGCACGGGCGGGTCGCTTCGCGCTCAACATCGAGGACCGCGATCACCCGCTGGTGGCGGCCATGCTCGGCCCGGGCACGGTCTCCTTCTCCGGCAACGGTCACGACGGCCGGCGCCACCTCGACACGCCCTTCGGCGGCGACGTCGTCCACGCGGTGCCGCTGCACGGGCTCGACGCCCTCCAGGACCTGCCGGCGGGACTTCTGCTCCTGGGGCCGGTCGTGCCCGAGGCGACCGAGACCGTGCAATGGGTGGCAAGCGTGCTCGGGCCTCGCCTCGCCGAGCTGCGGGCGGCCCACCGGCAGGAAGAGAGCGAGCGGCGCCTGCGTCGCGAGCGCACGCTCCTCCACAACGTCATCAACGCGGTGACCGATCCCATCCTCCTCACCGACACCGAGGGCCGGATCATCATCGCCAATGCGCGCGCCGAAGCGCTCCTCGCCTCCACCGACGACGAGAGCGAAGGGCGGCGGCGCGCGGTCGCCCTCAACAACATGCTGTTCTCGTCGGCGCTGTCCCGCACCGCCCTCGAGGACATCGAGTCGTGGCGGCACGAGCTGCTCCTCGTCGATCCCACCGACGGCTCCGACCTCCTCTTCGAGCTGCTGAGCGCGGCCGCCAACGATCCCCGCGAAGGCACGGGCGTGGTGTCGATCCTTCGCAACGTCAGCGACCTGCGGCGGGCCTCGGAGGAGATCGAGGAGAACTACCGCAAGCTCCGCGTGGCGGAGGCAAACGTGCGCGCGGAGCGCGACCGGCTCGACCTCATCATCGACTCCGTGGCCGATCCCATCCTCGTCACCGACCCCAACGGCGCCATCGTCATGATGAACGCGCCCGCCGAGCGCCTGTTCACGGTCCCCGCCGACGACGCCGGCGCCGACGCCCAGCGCCTCGTGCAGGCGAACGACGCTCACTTCTCGTCGTTCGTCTCCAACCTGTTCTTCGAAGGGGAGGCGCTGCGACGAAGCGGCAGCATCAACCTCGTGGATCCCCGCACGGGGACATCGCTGCCGGTGGAGGCGATCTCGGGCAAGATCGTGTCCGAGCACGGCGAGGTCACCGCCATCGTCACCATTCTCCACGATCGCACGGAGGAGCTGGAGCGGGCGGGCCTCTACGAGCAGCTCAAGCGCGCGTCGGCGGAGCTGGAGCAGAAAGTCCGGGAAGCGACGGGGGAGCTGGTGCGGCAGAACGAGCTGCTGCGCCGCCAGCACATTGAGCTCGAGCAGGCGTCCGCGCTGAAGTCGCAGTTCCTCGCCAACATGTCGCACGAGTTCCGGACGCCGCTCAACGCCATCCTCGGCTACACGAGCATGCTCCTCAAGGGCGTCTCCGGCGAGCTGGCGCCGAACCAGAAGCGCAACCTGAGCCGCGTCGACGCCAACGCTCACCATCTCCTCGCCATCATCAACGACATCCTGGACATCGCGCGCATCGAGGCGGGTAAGATGCCGCTGACGATGGGACCGTTCGCGATGGCGGAGGTCATCACGGAGGTCTTCACGGAGGTGGAGCCGATCATCGTGCGCTCCAACCTCGACGTCACCAGCGATCTCCAGCTCGGTCTCCCCAACATGGTGAGCGACCGTCAGAAGGTGAAGCAGATCATCATCAACCTGCTCACCAACGCCTTGAAGTTCACGCCGTCGGGCACGGTGCGGGTGATCACGAGCCATCTTCCGCTCACGGACGAGATCTCCATCGCCGTGGAAGACACCGGCATCGGGATCGCCGCCCCCGATCAGGAGAAGGTGTTCGAGGATTTCCGGCAGGCGGACAACTCCCCCACCCGCGAGTACGGGGGCGCCGGTCTCGGCCTCGCCATCTGTCGCCGTCTCGCCGCCATGCTCGGGGGCCGGATCACGCTCGCGAGCACGCTCGGCAAAGGCTCGACGTTCACGCTGGTGGTCCCGCGGGCGCCGAGCACTACATGACGCGCTCCCGGAACGGCGCCGCGGCCGGACCGGCGCCGCCGGCCCCTCTCATCCTCCTCGTCGACGACTTCGCCGACAACCGCGCGATGTACGCCGAGTTCCTCGTCTACTCCGGACTCAGGGTGGCGGAGGCGGAAACCGGGCACGAGGCGCTCGAGAAGGCGTTCGCGCTCGGCCCCGCGCTCATCGTCATGGATCTCTCTCTGCCCGGGATGGACGGTTGGGAGGCGACGCGCCGTCTGAAGGCGGACGAACGCACGAAGGCCATCCCGGTGATGGCGCTCACCGGGCACGCGCTCGCCGGCCACGGGAAGGGCGCCATGGACGCGGGGTGCGACGTGTTCATCACGAAGCCCTGCCTCCCCGAGCGACTGCTCGAGGAAATCAGGAAGATGCTGAAGGCCCCGACCACCCCAGGCGCCAGGGGGAGATAGGACCGCATGCCGTCGCCATCTCGTCCGCGACCGAAGTCGACGTCCAAGGCTCCCGGCGCCGCGCGGAAGCCGGCCGCCCCGTCGCCCAAGCCCCGCCCGGAGCCGGCGGGACCATCCCGCGTGATCCGCGAGCGCCCCCCCGCTCCCGTGGCCACGAGCCTGGCGCGGCCGGCGCCGGCGACGGGAAAGCCCACGGAGAGCCGCGGCAAGTACGTGTACTGCGTCATCCGGTCGGCGGATGCGCTGCGCTTCGGTCACATCGGGATCGGGACGGAGCCGGCGGAGGTGCACACCGTGCACTACCAGGACATCGCGGCCGTCGTGTCCGACACGCCCATCGAGGTCCTCGACGCCACCCGGGAGAACGTCCTCGCCCACGAGCGCGTGAACGAGGCGGTCATGCACGACCACACCGTCATCCCGATGTCGTTCGGGACCGTGTTCAAGACGCGCGACGACATCGTGGAGCTGCTGCGGGGAGCGTACGGCGCCTTCCAGGACGTGCTCGTCAAGATGCAGGACAAGGTCGAGTTCGGTCTCAAAGTCCTGTGGGACCGCGACGCCATCCTGCGCGAGATCGAGAACGACGACGAGGACGTGCGCCGGCTCAAGAACGAGATCTCGGGCCAGAAGGGCTCGACGTACTTCGCGCGCGTGCAGTACGGGCGCCTCGTGGACTCTGCGCTCCAGGCGCGCTCCGAGCAGTACGTGGTCGACATCTTCGAGCGGCTGCGGGACGTCTCCGTTGCCTCCCGCGCCAACAAGCCCATCGGCGACAAGATGATCATGAACGCCGCCTTTCTGGTCGCGCGCGACAAGGAGAGCGACTTCGACGTGAAGGTGAAGGGGATCGGCGCCAAGTACCAGAACCTCACCTTCCGCTACACGGGGCCGTGGCCGCCCTATAACTTCGTCAACATCCGCCTCAAGCTGGAACGGGCGAAGCCGGCGGAGTGACGCCGTGATCATTCTCGACACGCTGCTCGTGGGCGGGCTCAAGTTCGTCCTCGGCAAGATCGTGGACGCCGTCGACGCCGAGCTCAACGATGACAGCGTCCTGCGCGAGGAGCTGCTCGCCGCCCAGATGCGGCTGGAGCTCGGCGAGATCGACGAGGCCGAGTTCGCGGTGGTGGAGCGTGATCTGCTCGCCCGCATCCGCGAGATCCGTGAACGGCAGCGCGGCGAGCAGCCGGCGCCCGGTGAGCTCAAGGTCACCGGCATCGAAGCGACGTTCGGCGGGGACGAGACCGACGCCGATCATCGGTGACGCGCTATAAGTTCTTCGGCGGCAAGGGCGGGGTCGGCAAGACCACGTGCGCCGCCGCCGCCGCCGTGAGCATCTCCGAAGCCGGTCGCGACGTCCTGGTCGTCTCCACCGATCCCGCGCACTCCCTCGGCGACGCCCTCACCCACCGCCTCGGTCCCCGGCCCCGGCGCGTCCCCACCCGGCGCGGCATGCTCCACGCGGTGGAGCTGGACGCCGATCGCGCCCTCGCGCGGTGGCTCGGGACGCGACGGCGGGCGCTGCGGATGATCGCCGAGCGCGGGACGTACCTCGATCACGAGGACATCGACCGCTTGCTCGAGCTGTCGATCCCGGGCGTCGACGAGCTGATCGGGCTCGTCGAGCTGACGCGTCTCGTCCGCCGCGGCGGCCACAGCGACGTCGTCGTCGACACCGCGCCCACCGGCCACACGCTCAGGCTCCTCGCCATGCCCGATACGATGCGGCGTCTCGCGACGGTCCTCGCGCACATGCAGGCCAAGCACCGTTTCCTGTCCGAGAGCCTGGGCGGCGGCTACCGGCCCGACGTCGGCGATGCCCTCGTGGACGAGATCGACGCCGAGGGGCGGACGCTGCGCGCGCTCCTCGCCGATCCCAGGCGCTGCACGTTCGCCTGGGTGCTGCGGCCGGAGATGCTGGCGCTGGAGGAGGCGCGCGACGGCGTGGCCGCGCTCGACAAGGCCGGCATCGCGGTCGCCGAGATCGTGGTGAACGGCGTCACGTCGGCGCCCGCGCGCTCCTGCGCCGGCTGCAGCGCCCGTCACGCCGACGAACGCCGCGTCCTCGCCGCCATCGCGGACGTCTTCGCCGGCCGTCCCCTGCGCATCGTGCCGGCGCTCCATCCGGAGCCGCGCGGCGTGGCCGCTCTCCGGCGCGTCGCCCGCGAGCTCCGGCGCGCCGCCACGCTCCCGCGCCGGCCGCCGCCCCGTCCCGCGGCGACGAGAACGCGCTCATCGATGGGTCCGCCGCCGTGGCTCGACGTGGTGGCGCCGCCGGGCGTGCGCCTCTTGCTCGTCGCCGGCAAGGGCGGCGTGGGCAAGACGACGGTCGCCGCCGCCGCCGCCCTCGCGCTCGCAGACGCAACGCCGGCCCGGCGCGTCCTGCTCCTGTCCACCGATCCTGCCCACTCGCTGGCGGACGTTCTGGGGGCGCGGGTGGACGACGACGAACGCACGCTGCCCGGTGGTCCGCCGAATCTCAGCGCGCGCGAGCTCGACGCCGAGCGCGCGTTGCTCCTCCGCCGCGAGCGCTACCGCGAGTCCGTGGACGATCTGTTCAATGCGCTCACGCGCGGGTCGCGCTTCGACATCGTCTTCGACCGCACCGTGATCCAGGAGCTCATCGAGCTGGCGCCGCCCGGTCTCGACGAGGTCTTTGGGGTGCTGGCCGTGGTGGAGGCCCTGTCGCCCGGCGCGGGACGGCCCTACGATGTCGTGGTCGTCGACACCGCGCCGACGGGTCACGCGCTCCGGCTGCTGGCGCTGCCCGCGGCGGCGCTCCAGTGGGTCCACGCGCTGCTGGCGATCCTGCTCAAGTACCGCAAGCTCGTGGGTCTCGGTGAGCTCGCCTCCGACCTCCTCGCAGCCGCCCGCGATCTCAAGACGCTCACCGCCTTGCTCGAGGATCGGACGCGCACGCGGCTGGTGCCGGTGACGCGCGCCGCCGAGCTGCCGCGGCTCGAGACCGAGCGGCTGCTAGCGGCCGTCCGTCGTCTCGGCATCGAGATCGGTTCCGTCGTCATCAACGCGGTGACGGAGCCCGGATGCGTGACCTGCACGCGGCGTGCGCGTGCCGAGCGGCGTGTGATCGATGCCCTCCGTCGGTCCCGCCCGCGCGCCCGCTCGCGCCGATCGGCTATGATTTTCGCTCCGGCCGTCAGCCCCCCTCCGCGGGGAGCGACGGCGCTGCGTGAATGGGGACAACGGTGGCGACAGGTCGACGCTCGAACGGCGTGAAGGGGCCACGCGCGACGTACGTGTACTGCGTGATCGCGAGTCCGTCGCGGCCGCCGCTCGGCCGGCCGCCGCGCGGACTTCCCGGCGCGGGCTCTCCCCGACTCCTCGACGCCGACGGAGGACTGTGGGCTGTCGTCGCGGACGCGCCCCTCGACCGTTACGGCACGGAGCCCATCGAGCGTGGGCTCGGCAACCTCGACTGGGTCTCGGCGTGCGCGGTCGGTCACGAGGCCGTCGTCGAGCACGTCGCGCGGCACGGCACCACCATTCCACTCAAGCTCTTCACGCTCTTCGCCACCGATGCGCGCGCGCTCGCACATCTCGCGGAGATCCGAGGCCGACTGGACCGGTTGGTGCGGCGCCTGGCCGGACGCGACGAGTGGGGCGTGCGCGTGCTGCTCGACGAGGCGAAGGCGCGCCAGCGTGTCAGCGAGCGCGCGGTCCGGGCCACCGCCGGCGTGAGTACGGGCAAGCGCTTCCTGCTCCTGAAGAAATCGCAGCGGCAGGCGGTGCAGGCGCTCGCCGAGCGCGGCCGTGCCGAGATCGACCGCGTGTTCGAAGCACTCGCCCGCCACGCCGACGACGCCCGCCGGCGGCCGCCCGGCCACGGCGAAGCGTTCGCGCGACTGCTCCTCGACGCTGCCTTCCTGGTGCGGGCGACGCGCGTGAAGCGCTTCCGTGCCGCGGCCGAGACCGCGGCCACCCGCCTCCAGCGTCTCGGATACGACGTCACCTTGAGCGGACCGTGGCCGCCGTACAACTTCGTGGCGGGCGCGCGATGAGAACGCGTCAGGCACGGCGTACGAGCGCCCAGGAGCTCCTCGCCGGCGCCGACGCCTCCCTCCTCGACGTGGTCGATCACGTGCTGAACAAGGGCGTCGTGCTGACGGGCGACGTCGTCCTCGGCGTGGCCGGCGTTGACCTCATCTATCTCCGGCTCTCCGCGCTACTGTGCACGGTGGACGCTCTCGAGCGCACCACCTCGCGACCCCGCGCGGCCGGGCGCCCGCGTACGACCGTGTCGTGATGAGCCTCTACGTCTACGCCGTGCTCGCCAGGTCTCCCCGCGCCGCCATGGGCATCGGTATCGGGCGCGCGCGTGTCCGCATCATGC
This sequence comes from Candidatus Methylomirabilota bacterium, assembly GCA_036506275.1. Lineage (GTDB taxonomy): Bacteria > Methylomirabilota > Methylomirabilia > Rokubacteriales > CSP1-6 > DASXSB01. The sequence goes on from DASXSB010000108.1 coordinate 27,227, forward strand.
GTTGCGGCGGGCTGTTCGTGGCGGTGGGCGCCGTCCGCACCGCGCCGGTGATGTCTGCGCGCGCCGTCCGCATGCACGATGCCGTGGTGAGACGCCTCGCGGCAGGCGTCGAGGCCGTCCTTCCCGCACGCTTCGGAACCGTCTTCGCGGACGGGACCGCGCTCGCGCGATCGCTGGCGGAGCGAGAGACCGCGCTTCGGGTGGCCCTCCGGCTCGTGGAAGGACGGGAGCAGATGACGCTGCGCGTGTATGGCGCGACGGCGGCCGCGCCGCCGGCGCCCGACGGCAGCGGCGATCCGCACGACGACGGCGGCGCCGAGACGCGCGGCGCGCGCGGCTCCGGTACGCGCTACCTCGCCGGTCGCGCCCGCCGCCACCAGGTGGCGGCGCTCGCGCAGTTGCGCCCGTTTCTCGGTGGTGTCGTGGTCGCGGAGCGCGTGGAGCGTCATGCGGCGCCTCCGCTGGTGGCGAGCGCGTATCACCTGATCCCGCGCGGCGCCAGCAAGGACTATCGCAGCCGGCTGACGCGCGCGTCGCCGGCGCTGGCGCCCCTCCGCGTGCGGGTCAGCGGTCCCTGGCCCGCGTACGCCTTCGCGCCCGGGCCGGCGTGAAGCGTCGCCCGCGGCGCCGCTCGCGTGGCGCGCGGCGCCGGGCGGGCGCCGGGCGGCGCGACACAGAGGTCTCGCAGCCTCAGGCGAGCGCCAGCCGGGGTGAAGCGCAGGCCGCCCGGCGGAAAGCCGTAGCCACCCAGCGGCGCATCACACTGCCCGCGCGCCCGGCGAAGGTACCGATCGCTGTCGAGGTGCAAGAGCTCCAAGCGCTGCGTGCAGAGCTGACGCGCCGGGTGAACGATGCGAAGCCGCCGCGCTGGAACGCCGATCCCGAGGAGGTTCAGCGATCCGTGGCGCGGCTCGTGCTGACGCTGGTGGAGTTCGTGCGGCAGCTCCTCGAACGCCAGGCGATCAGACGGATGGAAGCGCACACGCTCACGACCGCCGAGACGGAAGCAGTGGGTCTGTCGCTGATGCGGCTGGAGGAGACGATCCGGCACATCGGCCGCCGGTTTGGTCTCGAGCCTCGCGATCTGAACCTCGACCTGGGTCCGCTCGGGCGCCTGCTCTGATGGTGACGCCGTCGAAGGCGGTCACTCCGAGGAGAGGGGGTGGCGTGAGGACGGGGAAGGGCGCATACTCCGTCTACCTGCGCCGCGACGGGCGGGTTTGCTACAGCCGGTGGCGCCGTCGCTGTGAATCTGGCTGCTAGTCCCCAAGCAGGACGGAGACAGCACGCCATGTCGCCTCGCCCTACTGATCCGGAGATTCTGGCGGCAGCACGCGACGCTCTCGTCAGTGCAGAGAAATTCAAGGACGACGCCCGCGTGCGCCTCGTGGAAGCCGTGAAGTTCAAAACCGGTGCTCGCGCGCGGCTCCGCAACATGCGAGCGGCGACGTTTCGCGCTGCGCGTCCCCGCGACGCCGGCGGATAGCTCGGCGGCTCCACAGCGGGACGGCTCGAAGACTGGTGCCGAAGGTGGGAGTCGAACCCACACGCCCTTACGGGCACACGATTTTGAGTCGTGCGCGTATCGCCAGTTCCGCCACTTCGGCACTGTCGACTCATCCTACACGAAACGCGGGCGCCCTCGGTCGGCCTCCTGACCTTCTCGACAGCTCGTCGGTGATTACCCGGCGAAGCACTCACCGCCGGAGACTTGCGCGGTCACGCGACGATCAGGCCGCGCGCCGGCAGCCGTACGTCGCTCGCGTCAGGCGCGCGTGCGCAACGGCGGTGCGCCCGAGCTCCCGGGCGAGCACGGAGTGACTGACCGCGCACGCGGCCGACTCCCGGGCGTTACGCGCGCGCTCGAGGAGGCGGCGCACGCGCTCGGGGTCACGGCGTGGGCGCCGTTCCGCGAGGTCGATCACCTTCGCGGCGACGGGGAAGCGCGGGCGCTCCACCGTCCAGTCCGTGGCGGTCAATTGGGCGGCGATATCCTCCAGCTCCTCGTAACGGCTTTCCAGGAGCCGCATGACGAGGTGCTCGAGGATTTCCTCGGCCGTAACGTCGTAGCGCCGGGCGAGTGCCTGCAGGCGAGCCATGGCCGGCTGGGGTAGCGCGACGCGGCGCTTGCCGAAAGGGATCACCGTCATGCCTGCTCCTGCGATGTGGGTAATCGTGCGGGGTGCCGGATCCAGCATAACGACGAAGCGTGAGCCGGTCAACGGCATGCGGAGGAATGATGCGCTTCCTTGACACGTTTTCGGCTGCCCTGTAACGTGATCGCTTCGTGGGGCTGTAGCTCAGTTGGGAGAGCACAAGGCTGGCAGTCTTGGGGTCAGGGGTTCGAATCCCCTCAGCTCCACCATTTTCGCCGACGCGGCTTTGGCTGGCACCTCCTTTGCTCGCTCGTCATCCTATGGAACCTCTGCAAGAACGCCTTACGGGGTTCCTACGCGAACGCCTGGCCGCTGACTTCAGCCTGCCACACGCCGAGATGCGCGAGGTCGCATCCGCGGTCGCGCTCGCTGTCCCCGATGTTCAGTACACGAAGGGCTGCTCACGATGCGACGCGGCGAGCGGGTGGAATTTGGTCGTCGGCGCTCGCGCGGCGTAGTCGATGACACTCCCACCGGGATCACGCTCCCGTGACGTCTCCCCCCGGGATCGCGCCCTGTCTGTCGTGCCGCTCGTGACCGCGCTTCCCGAGGCGGTGTTCGCCGTCGACGTCGAGGGTCGCGTGACCTTCTGGAATCCGGCCGCCGAGCGGCTCCTGGAGGCGAAGGCGAACACAGTATTGGGGCAGGCATTCCATGACCTCGACGTCAGCGCTCGTATCCCCGGTCTCCGCGCGACGATGGATCGTGTCGGCAGCCAGCGACAGGCGGTGGAGATACATGACGCCGAACTCTCCGGACGGGAGGGTGGCGTGCAAACGGTCAGCGCGATCATCGCGCCCCTTGCCGACGACGAGGGACGTCCGGCGGGGGTGGCGGTGGCTCTCCGCGATGAGACGGAATCGGCGGGGATGCGCGCGCAGCATGCCGTCCTCAGCGACGAGCTGCGCGCCACGTCCGAGATGATGGAATCGACCCACGAGACGCTGATCGTGACCATCGAGGAGCTCCGGACGGCGAACGAGGAGCTGGCGCTGCGCGTGGCCGAGCTCGAAGCGGCACAAGAGGCGGACCGTCACAAGAACGAGTTCCTGGCCATGCTCGCCCATGAGCTGCGGAACCCGTTGGCCGCCATCGCGAGCGCGATGCGGGTCTTCCGTCACGACGCCAGCCCCGTGCCTGATCTCCAGCGCGCCCACGAGATCGTGGAGCGTCAGATCAAGCACCAGGCGCGCTTGCTCGACGACCTCCTCGACGTCTCCCGCATCACGCGCGGTAAGGTCGAGCTCCGGCGCTCGCGTCTCGATCTGGCCGTCCTCGTCAACGAGGTGGTGGAAGGACTCCGGGACCGATTCGACAGCCGGCAGGTTCGCCTCCTGGTGGACGTTCCGAGCGCACCGCTGCCCGTCCATGCCGATCCCACCCGACTCACTCAGATCATCGGCAATCTGCTCAGCAACGCCGCCAAGTTCACGCCGGCGGGCGGCTCCGTGCACGTCAGCCTCTCCATGGCCGGCGGAGAGGCGATTCTCAGGGTCCGGGACACGGGCGTGGGGATCCCGCCCGACATGCTGCCGCGCATCTTCGATCTCTTCACCCAGGTGAAGGCATCGCTCGCCCGCTCCGAGGGCGGGCTAGGCATCGGGCTGACGCTCGTGCGGACGCTCGTCCAGCTCCACGGCGGCTCGGTGTCCGCGTATAGCGCGGGAGTGGGCGAGGGCAGCGAGTTCGTCGTCCAGCTTCCCCTCGCGTCGGTCGTGGACGTCTCAGCGGTCCCAGCGCCGGCGCTACGAGCGCTTGCCAGAACCATGCTCGTGGTCGAGGACAACGACGACGCCCGCGAAATGTTGCGGACGTCTCTCGAGCTGGAAGGCCACCGCGTCGACACGGCCGCGGATGGCGTGAGTGGTCTCGAGCTCGCGTTGAAGAACCAGCCGGAGATCGCCCTCATCGACATCGGCCTGCCGGGACTGGATGGCTACGAGGTCGCGCGCCGCATACGCCGCGAGCTTGGACAACGGATGACGCTCATCGCGCTCACGGGCTATGGGCAGCTCGACGACCGGCGCCGGACGACGCAGGCCGGCTTCGACACCCACCTCGTCAAGCCCGTCGATCCCGACGAGCTTGCACGTATCCTGGCGGCCGTACCGCCGCGCGCCGCCTGAGTCAGCGGGCCGGGGGCGAGGGGCTGCCGAGCGCGGTCGGGAAGGACGGCCCGTAGGCGAGCTTCACGAGCGCCACCGAGATTTCCGCCACCGGCAGCACGGCATCGACGTCGTCCTTGAGGATTGCGGGGCGGGCATGGTTGGGTAGGCAGCCTCGTCCGGGTCCTGCACGATCGACATCCCCCCCGCCGCCTTGATGTTGATCAGCCCGCTGACGCCGTCGGCGTCGCCGCCACTCAGAGGACCCCCCACCGCCCGCGGACCGTACAGGAGCGCCGCCGATCGGAACAATGGGTCGACGGCCGGCCGCGTCTCCACTCCGCCCGCGGAGGCCCCGACGACGATGATGTCCCGGCGGACAGTGCCGAGGTTCACGGTCACCCGCGCAGGCCCTCGTCGAGTCCCTCCACTTCTCGATCGAACGTCAAGGGCCGGTTCTTCGCGACGACCCCTCGAAGCATTTCGATGGACTCCCGCGCGTTACGGTCACGAAGGCCTTGCACGGCCGGATCCGAATGCAACTCCGCCCGCGCGCGTTCCACATCCTCGAGCAGAGCCAACGAACTCTTCGAAGGACGTCACCGCTGTCCACAACGCTCCTCGATGAGGTCTTCCCTGGCGGCGAGCAAACCGTTGGGAGAGTAGCTGCGGCCCGCCTTCCAGCACCGCTTCCAGTGAGCCGAAGCAGTCGGGGCCGGTGGCGCCCCCGCTGTCGGGCTACCGCTTCGCTTCCACAAGGAGCACGACGCCGCGTGGGCTCGTCGCGACGTCCCCAAGGCGTGACAGGTGCATGATCACGCGTCCATCACCGCGGGGATTCGGCAGGGCGATGTCCGGAACGACCTCGGCACGGCCGGTGGCGAGGACCGTCTCGATCGCGGGCCGCGCGTTCTTGACGACGTCACCAATCGGGAGGGTGAGGAATGGACGTCCGACCGCATCCTCACTCCGCACGCCCCACAGCTCGGCTGCCCGTTCGTTCCAGCTCAACACCTTGAGGTCGACGTCGAGCACGACCAGCGCCGCCTCCAACGTGTTGACGACGTTCGTGTGGAAGGCGTCGAGGCGACGGAGCTCGGCGCTGCGCTCCTCGAGGGCGGCGTTGAGGGTGGCGAGCTCCCCGTTGGTCGCCTGCAGCTCGTCGATGGTCGTCTCCAGCTCCTCGTTGGTGGACTGCAGCTCCTCGTTGGTCGTCTCCAGCTCTTCGTTCGTCGATTGGAGCTCCTCGTTCGTCGTCTCCAGCTCCTCGCTGGTGGACTGCAGCTCCTCCACCGCCGTCGCGTGCTGCTCGCCGATCCGTGTCATCTCTTCCACCATTCGCGCGTGATCACTCGTGTTGACGGCAGCCACCACCACCGACGAAGCCTGGTGGTGGTCGTCGCGAAGAGGAACGACGGAAATGTCGGCCGTCAGCAGCTCGCCGGTGCGCCGTGGGAAGGTCACGCGCTCGAGCCGCGTGGGTACATGGCGCGTCTTTGCATCCTCGACGCGCGCGCGGAGGCCCTCGATCCGGTAGCTGATGTCGAGGTCTCGAAACTGGCAGCCCATGGCGGCCTCGACGGGGATGTCGAACAGCGAGGTGGCCGCCGTGTTCCAGGCGAGCACGGTATCGGTGGCATCGACGAGAATCACCGCCCACGGGAGGACGTCGATCAGGCTCTGAAGCCGGATCGCGAAGTCGCGGGTATCCCGCCCGGCCGGCCCGCGACTGACCTCGGACAGGAGCGCGCGTGGCGGCACCATGACGTCCGGGCCGGTCAGGGGGGCGCGCTGGAAGATGCGCCACTTGAGGACGACGGGGGCGAAGCGACGCGAGCGGGCGAGAAGGGACTCCGACTTTCCGAGGAAGAGAAAGCCGCTTTCGCGGAGCGCGTAATTGAAGGTAGGAAGGATCCTGTCCTGCAGCTCGGAGCGAAAGTAGATGAGGACGTTCCGGCATGCGATGAGATCGATGTGCGAGAGCGGAGGATCCTGGGCGAGATTGTGCCGACCGAAAATGCACCATCGCCTCATGTCGCGACGGAAGCGATACATCTGGCCTTCCTTCGCGAAGTATCTCTCGACGAGCTCGGAGGGAACGTCCTTGAGGTGGTCCGTTCGATACAGCCCGTGCCGCGCCGCGCCGAGGGCGGCCTCGTCGATGTCGGTGCCGTAGATCTTGATGTCGAAGTCGCGCGCGCGCTCTCCGAGATGCTCGGCGAGGACCATCGCGATCGAGTAGGGCTCCTCACCGGTGGAGCAGCCGGCGCTCCACACGCGGATGGCGCGCGAATGGCCGGCGTCCGCCACCAGCCGGGGGACGACCTCGTGCCGCAACGCGGCCCACGCTGGCGGGTCCCTGAAGAAGCCCGTGAGGTTGATGAGGACTGCATTGAAGAGCGCCACGTGCTCGTCGGGATGGCGGTCGAGGTAGGTGATGTAGTCCGCGAAGCTCTCCACGCGGACCTGGCTCAGGCGCGATCGGATGCGTCGCGCGAGCGACGTCTCCTTGTACTCACGGACGTCGAACTGGTATTCGGTGGCGAGCTTGTCGAGCAGCCTCAGGAATGCCGCATCGCGCGCGTCGGCGGGATCCGAATCCGCGGACGCGCGGCTGTCCTGATCGTCGCTCACGACGCGGTCCTCTGGCCCTCGAGCACGAGGCGCGCGAGGGCGGAGCCGATCGACGGGAGCGGCAGCACGACGTCGACGCACCCCGTCAGGAGCGCGCTTTCGGGCATGCGCGAATGTTCGGCCTCCCTCGGATCCTGCACGATGGTGACGCCGCCCCGATGCTTGATCGCGGCGCGAGCGCCGTCGCGACCGGACCCACTGAGGATGACCCCGATCGCGCTCTGTCCGTATTCTTCGGCGATCCAGGTGAAGAGAACATCGACCGATGGGCGGGCGAAGTACACGGGCACCGTCTGGGTAAGAGCGACTCGCCCGTGATCGACGGTGAGGTGGTGGTCGGGCGGCGACACGTAGACCCTTCCGCTCACCAGTGACTCCCCGTCCCGCGCTTCCCCGACGGGCAGCAGACAGCGGCGGTCCAGGAGCGAAGCGAGAACACTCTTACGAGAAGGATCCAGGTGCTGCGCGATGAGGACGACCGCCGAAAAGCTCCTCGGCAGCGCTGCCGGCAGCTGGGTGAGAGCGCCTACCCCAGCCGCCGACGCGCCGATGGCGACGACTTCGAAGTGAGCCGCGGTGCGAGGCGCACCGCGCGGGAGCGACATCATGCTTACCTCGTCTCGCACCGCCGGAGAGCGGGCTCATGGTATCACTCTGCGCGTGAGCCCGCACTGGCCCATCTTGTAGAGCAGCGCCTTGTAGCTGACGCGGAGAAGGCGTGCCGCCTGCGCCCGGTTTCCCTGACTGCGTTCCAGTGCCTCGTTGATGACCGCGCGCTCGGCGTCCCGGGCCGCCCGCCGGGCGATCTCCTTCAGTGCCAGCGGTCGGGCCGATGGGCCGGCGGCGCGCGCGGCCGCGGGGAGGGGCGGGTCAGGCTCGGGAGCGGTGACGCCGGGCATCAAGTCTTCGGGTATCACCGTGCCGCGGTTGAGCATCACGAGGCGCCGCATGAGGTACATGAGCTCGCGGACGTTTCCGGGCCAGTCGTGCGCCTCCAGCCGCCGTACGGCGTCCACTTCCAGCGCCACGCTTCGGTCGAACTCGACGTTGAAGCGGTGGATGAACATGCGGGCGAGGACCGCGATCTCCTGGCGGCGTTCCCGCAACGGCGGTACGTCGATGGTCACGACGCCGAGACGCTCGAGCAGATCGTCGAGGAAATCACCGCGGCGCGCGGCCATCTCGAGATTGCGGCTGGTGAGCGCCACGAGTCGCACGTCGACCTTCCGCGCCTCGCTTCCGCCCTTCCGGGTGACGGCACCCGTCTCGATGAAGTGAAGGAGCCTGGTCTGGACAGAGATGGGAAGATCTCCGACCTCGTCCAGCGTCAGCGTTCCTCCGTGCGCGCGCTCGATCTTTCCCCGGCGCCGATGGGTTGCATCGCGATGCGCGCCCACTTCGTGGCCGAAGAGCTCGTCCTCGATGAGCTCGCGGGCGACGGCGCCGCAGCTCACCCGTATGAACGGACCCAAACATCGCGCGGATGCCGTGTGCACGGCGCGCCCGACCAGGTCTTTCCCGACCCCCGGCTCTCCGCGGACGAGCACGGCGACGTCGGTCGCCGCGACCTGCTCCACCTGGTAGCGCACCGCCCGCATCCGCGGACCGTAGGCGAAGATGCGTGCGCGCCGCCGTACGTCGACGTCTCGAGCCGCGGTGGACGCGACGCGCAACCGCGGTTTGACGTCACGGGCGTCGTGCGAGGCGACAGATGGGTGCGGCTCGAGGGGGGAGCCCGGCGACGGGATCACGGGCTCGACCGCGAGCAACTCTAGTGCCGGCGAGAATGCCCGGCGCCGGCGGCCGCTCCTGGCGTGGTTACGCGCCGCCGAGGTACAGCCGCTTCACCTCCGGATCGGCGAGTAACCGCGGGCCTTCCCCCTCGAAACGATTGCGGCCGAGCTCCAGGACGTATCCCCGGTCCGCGATCGCGAGGGCGCGGGCGGCGTTCTGCTCGACCAGCATGAGGGTGTAACCCGCCGCCTTCATTTGCACCAGTTTTTCAAAGATCAGGGTCACGAATTTCGGCGAGAGTCCCAGGGAAGGCTCGTCCAGCATGATCAGCTTGGGGGTGGTCATCAGGGCACGGGCGATCGCGACCATCTGCTGCTCGCCGCCCGACATCGTCCCCGCCTTCTGTCGCCGGCGCTCGGCGAGGACGGGAAAGAGCGCGTGGACCCGCTCGAGAGCGGCGGCTATCCGACGCGCGTCCCGCTCGATGAAGGCTCCCATCTCGAGGTTCTCGAGGACGGTCATCTGGGGAAAGACGATCCGCCCCTGGGGGACGTAGGCGAGGCCGCGGCGGAGCACCAGGTCGGGACGGAGCCCGGTGATATCGGCACCGTCGAACAGCACGTGGCCGGCACGGGGCCGAAGGAACCCGACGATGGCCTTGAAGGCGGTCGACTTCCCGGCGCCGTTGGGGCCGATGATGCTGACGATCTCGCCGGCCGCCACCCGCAGTGAGAGGGCATGGAGGATGTCGACCCGTCCGTAGCCGGCGGTCATCGAATCCGCGACGAGGAGGTCGGTCACGGGCGGCGCTCGCAGACGTAGAGAACGTGTGGGTAAGGAAGGATGTCGACGAGGAGATGACGCCGCACGCGAAATCCCACCGCCTCCAGCACCGCGGAGAGGGCGGCGGCGCTCCAGTAGTGGACGGGCGCGCGGGGCATCATGGCGCGGTCGAGCACCCACGTGAACCAGCGCTTCAGCACCGGGCGCGTGTCCACGTCCTTCACGAGCAGGACTCCACCCGGCGCGAGCGCGCGATGGATCTGGACAAACAACGGCGGCACCGCCGCCGGCGGCACGTGGTGGACGATGTCCAGCATGTACGCCGCCTCCAGCGTCCCGTCGCCCTTGAAGTGACGAGCATCGCCTTCGTCGTAGGCCACGTTCGCGATGCCGAGGCGCGACGCCGCCCGCCGAGCGATGGCGATCCGCCGAGTGTTCACGTCGATGCCGCGCACGAAGCGCTCGGGGCCGGTGGCGGCATAGTAGAGCGAGAAGAGACCGAAGCCACATCCGATGTCGAGGACAGGACCAGCGTCGGGAAGGTACTGTCCGATCTCGTCGAGGAAACGCTGGCGCAGGATGCCGAACCGGACCCAGCAATACGTGCGGACGACGGGGTCGTCGTAGGCACGGATGATTTTACGGACGGTGTCGCTGCGCATGGACCATGTAGCCGTCGCCACCCGCGACGGGCCGATACGCCTCACGCACGAAGCTCGCGAGCTCCGGAAAGCCGTCCAGCCGCTCGTAGCCCCCGCGTGGCCACCCGCGCTCGAAGACGACGATCGCGCGCGGGGGGTGGGCACGGAGGTCACGCATCAGCTCGCCGCGGAGCGCGCGCACGACGGGGCTGGCGGTGTCGTGGAAGAAGTGGAAGTCGTAGAGGAAGCGCGTCGGCTCGCGCACGTGCAAGCGCAGGAGCGTGTGCAGACCGCCGTCGGTCGTGTCCAGAACCTGGACGGTGTCGCCCGGGCCCAGCAATGGCTCGAGATCCCGCACCACCGCCTCCGCGCGCCGCACCTTGTCCCGCGCCCACGGCGCCTCCGACGCGTCCACGCCCTTCACGGAAAGCGCGAGGGCCAGCGCGGTGAGCACGAGGCCGAGGGCGATGGCGGGAGCACGGCGCGGACGCGCGGAGACATCCCCGCGCGCGAGGGCGTCGAGCTCGGCGAAGGCGAGGAGCGCGGCAAAGGCGGCGAGCGGGTAGAGATGGTACTCCCAGTGCTTGCCCTGGACGAGGAAGTGAAAGCCGCCGTAGCCGACGCCGAGCGCAGCCACCGCGTGGCGGACGGTGAAGCGGCGCTGCGAGACGGCGCTCACGACTGAAATCGCGACGGCGCCACCGAGCGGAACCCACAGATGCCAGCGGTCCACGGTCCACGGCTCCGCCCGGCCGAGCCGCGAGTACAGCGGCACCAGGTACTCGACGACGACGTCGCGCCACGCCCGAAGTCCGCCGACGGATGCGATCCACACGATCACGGCGACGGGAGCGACGGCGATGGGAACGAGAAAGCTCGCGAGCGAGGTCGCGACGCCGCCCCCGCTGCGGACGGCCGTGACCACCACCACCACCGCGAGCCCGAGCGCGAACCCGGCCACGTGCGGCTTGATGGTCATCCCCGCCCCCACGGCAAGGCCCGCGAGCTGCAGGGACCGCTGGTCCGCGTCGTGAGTCGCGCGCGGTCGCTCCGCCCACAGCGCGACGCCGACGGCGCCCGCGATCAGGAACGGGCAGAGCAGGAAGTCGCGCTGGCCTGCGTTCCAGGAGCCGCCCGCGAGGTGATAGGCGGCGAAGCAGAGCGCAGCGCCGATGGCAGGCAGCGCCCCCCACGGCCGTGCGAAGACGGCAAGGAGCGCCGCCGCTGCCGCGAGCCAGGCGAGATCGAACACGCGCCAGCCCGCGTCGCCGGTGCCGAGGACGCGCAGCACGGCCAGGTGAACGAGATACGTACCCGGGAAGTTCATGTCGAAGAGGTCGCGGTAGGGAACGGCGCCCTCGCCGATGCGCCACGCGATGTAGTGCATGACGGGCGCGTCGTGCACGAGCGGCCATCCGAGCGATCGCACGAGCAGCCGCGCCGTCACCACCGCGAACACGGCGACGACGGCGACGCGCGCGACGTCAGCGGCCGAAGTACGCTTCAATGACCCGCTCGTCGGACTGGATCAGGCCCGGCGCACCTTCCGCGATCTTCTCGCCGTGGTCGAGGACGAAGACCGTCTCGCACAGCCCCATCACGACCTTCATGTCGTGCTCCACGAGCAGGATCGTCTTGCCGTCGTCGCGGAGCTCTTTCACGGCGTCGAGGAGGTCGTTGAGGAGCGTCCGGTTCACGCCCGCCGCCGGCTCGTCGAGGAGCACGAGCGAGGGATCGCGCATGAGCATCCGCACGAACTCCACGAGCTTCTGCTGGCCGTAGGAAAGATTCCCCGCGTATTCTCCACGCAACCGCTCCAGCTTGACGAAGCGGAGCAGCTCCAGCGCGCGCGCTTCGGCGGCGGCCGCGCTGCCGCGGGTGACGACGAGCAGGTTCTCGAGCGCGGTCAGCTCGGGAAAGACGCGGATGACCTGGAACGTCCGCCCCACCCCGCGCTGGGCGATCCGATGGGGCGCCAGGCCGTCGATGCGCTCGCCGTTCAGGAGCACGCGCCCGGCCTCCGGCTTCTCCATGCCCGTGATGCAGTTGAAGAGCGTCGTCTTGCCCGACCCGTTGGGCCCGATGAGGCCGTAGATCCGGCCGCGCTCGAGCGTGAGCGACACGCCGCCGACGGCGAGCACGCCGCCGAAGCTCTTTCGCACGTTCTCCACCTGAAGCACGGGCGCCGCCATCAGATCGTCCTCGGCAGCCGGTACTTCTGCTGGAGGACACCGAGCACGCCGCGCGGCATGAGGAGCACGACGGCGACGATGATGGCTCCGAACAGGAGCTGGTGATAGTACGGGAAGCGCGCCCACACGAGCTCCTGCGCCACGAAGAGCACGATGGCCCCGAGCACGGGGCCCCACACCGTCCCCTTCCCGCCGAACAGCACCATGACGATCATCGTGATGGTGGTGACGAGCGGGAACACGCTGATGGGCTCGATGTAGCCCTGGTCGCGGGCGGCGAGACCACCCACGATCCCCGGCGCCACCGCCGACAGCAGGAAAGCGTAGAGCTTGTGGCGGAAGGTGTCGATCCCCATCGCCTCCGCCGCCACCTCGTCCTCGCGGATCGTCATCAGGCGCAGGCCGAAGCGCGAGGTGACGATGAGGTAGGTCAGCAGCGTCACCCCCGCCGCCGTGAGCGCCGTCACGTAATACACGCGCTCGGTCACCTGCAACGTGGGGAGCGAGAGCCCGGAGCCGCCGCCCGTGAAGCCCTCGAAGTAGGAGACGAGCGCGCGCAGCACCTCGTTGAGGCCGAGCATCGCGATGGCGAAGTACGGCCCCTTGAGGCGCAAGCACGGATATCCGATGAGCAGCGCGAGGAGGCAGGCGACCACGCCGCCCGCCAGCGCCGCCGCCAGCCACGGCCACCGGACGTCGATGATGAGGATGGCCGCGGTGTAGGCGCCGGCGCCGAAGAACGCGACGTGTCCGAACGAGACGTAGCCGGTGAGGCCGGAGATCAGGTTCCAGGAGCCGGCGAGCGCGATCCACATGAACATCTGGAGCAGCGCGCGCACGCCGTACCCCGTGCCCACGAGCGGATAGACCACCGTCGCCGCCCCCGCCACCACCAGGAGCGCGATGAACCAGCGTTTCAGGTCTGTCGCCCCCCGAGCAGTCCCGACGGACGGACGAGCAGCACGACGACGAGGAGCACGTACGCGACCGCTTCCGAGAGCTGGGTGGTGAGGACGAGCGACGCGAGCTGCTCGACGAGGCCGAGCAGCATTCCGCCGAGCAGCGCCCCCGGATAGTTGCCGGCGCCGCCGAGGACGATGACGAGGAAGGACTTGAACGTCCAGATCTGCCCCATCTCGGGCTGGATGGCGACGATCACCGAGATCAGCGTTCCGCCGGCGGCGGCGAGGGCGGCGGCGAGACCGAAGGTGATGAGGTGGATGCGGCGCACGTCGATCCCGCACACCATCGCCACCTCCCGGCTCTGCGAGGTGGCCCGGATCGCCTTGCCGAGCCGCGTGGAGCGGAGGAACAGGAACGCGCCCGCGGTGAGGGCGGCCGCCACTGCGAACGCCACCACGCGCGACTTCGACAGCGCCACCGGCCCCACCAGCCAGGACCCGGTCAGGTACTCGACCGCGCGCAGGTCGGACGTGAAGACGAGTTGGGCGACGTTCACGAGCGCGATCGAGATCCCGAAGGTCAGCAGGAGCGACGACAGCTCGGGCGCATCGACCACGCGGTGGACGAGCGTGTGCTGGAGGAGCATGCCGAGCACGAACAGAACGGCCATGCTGACGGGCAGGGTCAGGTATGGGTTCATCCCGAACGCCGCGTACAGGAAGTACGTGGTGTAGGCGCCGAGCATCAGGAGCGGACCGTGCGCGACGTTGATCACGCGCATGACGCCGAAGATCAGCGCGAGGCCGAGCGCGACCATGGCGTACAGGGCTCCGGAAAGGATTCCGGACACGACCACCTGCGCCACCATGGCGGGTGTGATCACGGACGCGCTGTCCCGGACAGCACGCGGCGCCCGGCCGTTCCCGGCGCGGAACGGGACCGAGCGCCGCCGACGGAGGTTATCGAGCGTCTAACGCTGATTCCAGGGCGGAGTGGGGAAGCGGGGTTTCCCGGAGGCCAGCTCGTCCGGCCACACGACGACCTTCTTCTCGTTCTGCCACTGGAACGTCACCATCTTGTGCGCGATCTGGAAGCCGTCCTCGTCGACGTTGAAGTCGCCGAAGACCGTCCGCATCTCGAGCTTGATGAGCTGGTCACGCACCTTGTCGGCGTCGAGGGTACCCGCGCGCTTGACGGCCTCGAGATAGATCACGCAGCCCGCGTAGCCGGCCACGGAGTGGTACGACGGCTCGTGTCCGAACTCCTTCTTGTACGCCTCGAACCACTCCTGGTTGCCGGGATACGGGAGCGTGTGCTCCCACTGCGTGGCCCCGTAGATGTACTCCGCGTTCTGCTTGAGCGTCTCGTAGAACTCCGGGAGGTCGCCGCCCACCGTCACCCCGACCATCTTGGGATTCACGTTGAGCTCGCGCATCTGGCGGGTGAGGGCGACGGCGTCGTCGAAGTAGGTGGCGGCCGCCACCACGTCGGGGTTGGCGGCGCGCAACTTGGTCAACAGCGCGGAAAAATCGGTGTTGCCCTTCGGGTACGCTTCCTTGAAGACGACCTGAAGGCCCTTCTTCTTGGCGATGTCCTCCGCGCCGGAGACGGCCGCCTTGGAGAACAGCGTGTCCTCGTTGACGAGGGCGACGGTCTTGAGCCCGCGCTTGGCGGCCATGTCGATCAGGCCTTCGAGGTAGACCTCGGCGGGCGAGATCACCATGAAGACGTAATTCCGCTTCTTGTCCGGAGGCCGCTTGAAGATCGACGTGGTGGCCGCGAGCGGCGCCACCATCACCTTCTTGTACTTTTCGGTGACGCCCACCGCCGCTTCCGTGACCGGCGACGAATAGGGTCCCATCACCGCGTCGACCTTGTCGTCGGTGATGAGCTTCTCGTAGAGGCGCACGGCGGTGGCGGGGGTGGATTGGTCGTCGTAGACGACGAAGTCCAGCTTGCGGCCGAGGACGCCGCCCTTGGCGTTCATGTCCTTCTGGCAGAGCTGGTAGCCTTCGTGCTGGTTCTTGCCGAGCTTGGCGTAGGTACCGGTGAGCGAGAGCGACGCGCCGATCCGGATTGGCCCCTGGGCCGCCACCGGAACCGTGAGCGCGAACATGACCGACGCGAGCAGGAGCGCGCCGGCGGGCTTGCTCGTCATGACTTTCTCCTCCAGCGGTAAGTCCGCATCAGGAATAGCATCCGGGGCTTCGAGGTGTCAAGGAAACGGCTCCCGCGCGCCGGTCCCCGCGAATGATGGTACCGTTTACGTGAACGTGAACCGCTCCGGATTCCACATCCTGCTCATCGAAGACGACGCGGACGCCCGTGACGCTCTCGTCGCGCTTCTGGAGCTCGACGGGTACCGGGTGAGCGCCACCGGTGACGGCACCCAAGGGGTCGATCTCGCCAAGACCTCGAACCCGGACGTAGCGGTGATCGACATCGGGCTCCCCGGCCTCGACGGCTACGAGGTCGCGCGCCGCATCCGGGCGATTCTCGGCCCTTCGGCCGTCCTCGTCGCGCTCACGGGGTACAGCATGCCCGAAGACCGGCAGCGGGCGACCGACGCCGGCTTTGACGATCACGTCGTGAAGCCGGTGGATCCCGCCGACCTTTCGCGCCTGCTCGCCAAGCTCGCCCAGGGCCGTCGCTAGTCCCGGAACTCCTGGTCGAGGATCTCCCGGATGAACCGGTCGAGGGAGACCGGATAGAGCCCGGCATCCGGCGAGGAGATCACTCCGGTGTCGATCACCTCGCGGCGCGCGAGGTCGTCCAGCACGCGCTCGAGCTGGACGTGGGAGTCGAGCTCATGGCGCCGGATCTGGAGATCCTCGCTCTCCAGCGACACCCGCGACGCGTAGCGGAAGCTGAACACGCGGGCCACGATGGCAGTGTCCATGAGCTCCCGATCGGCGAAGGTATCGCCGTAGGTGGGGGTCTGGTCGCCCGCGGTGATCACGAGCCGCGGCGACACCCGGATGCGGCCGCGCACCTCCACCGCGCGACGCGGGCGGTCGCGCTCGGGCGCCACGAGGATGTAGGGCAGGACGTGATAGCCGCTGATGATGCCGGTGAGCGGCTTGCGCAAGACCCGCGTGTCCTCGAAGACGCGGCGGAGCAATTCCTGATCGTCCCAGCGCTGCATCACGCTCAGTGTAATCTATGGGCGATGATGGCGCCTCCGCCCTCGCCTCCCGCTCCCGCCGAGCATCTCCATCTCTGCGACCGGTGCGGCGAGCGCATGGACGAGCGCAAGTGCAAGATCATCTGTCCCAACTGCGGCTTCTTCCGCGATTGCAGCGACCCGTGAGACCGTCGCCGCGGATCTTCCTGCTGTCGCCCGCGCGGTGCGGAGGCCCGCGCACGGACGTGCTCGTCTCGCCGCGCGCCACCTTTCCGCTGGCGGCGCAGCTGCGCTCGCCCGGCGCGCCTCTCGGCGACGTCATGACCTTCCTGAGCGGCCTCTATTTCCGCGGCAAGCTCGCGTACGCGCGCGCCTTCGCGCGTCCCCCGCGACGCGTGGCCGCCGCCACCGGCGGTGGCGTGCTCGTGATCACGCCCCATGCGGGACTCGTTCCCGCGGACACCCTGGTGACCGCGGACATCCTCGCCGCCGCCGCCCGCGTGGACATCGCCGCCGACAATCCCGGCTATCGGGAGCCGCTCGCCGCCGACTGTCGCGCGCTCGCCGCCAGCATCGGCAAGACGTGCGACGTGGTGCTGCTCGGCAGCATCGCGTCCGCGAAATACGTCGACGTGCTGGACGGGATCCTCGGCGCGCGCCTGCGCTTCCCCATCGACTTCGTGGGACGCGGCGACATGAGCCGCGGTGGCCTGATGCTCCGCTGCGCGCGCGAGGGACGCGAGCTCACGTACGTTCCCGTGCGCGGCGCCATCCGTCACGGCGTGCGACCGCCGAAGCTGCCCCCGCTCCGCTATGCCGCGCCCTAGCCGGGCGGCGAAAGCGAAGGCCACCACCGACCATCACCCGGCGTCGACGCGCCGGGTGGCCCGGCCACGCGGCCGTGTGCGCCGGCCTTCCGTCGTCGCCCTGCAGATCCCGCGCGGCGTGGACGATGCCGTCCTCGAGGTCGACGGCCGCCGCGTCAACCTGACGAACCTCCGCAAGGTCTTCTGGCCGGACGCCAAGGTCACCAAGGGCGACCTCCTCCAGTACTACGCGGACGTCGCGCCCGTGCTGCTGCCCCACGTGCGCGATCGCGCGATGGTGATGAAGCGATATCCGAACGGCGCCACCGGCGAGTTCTTCTTCATGAAGCGGGCGCCCTCGCCCCGACCGGACTGGATCGAGACGTGTGCCATCGAGCACGCGTCCGGCAACGTCATCGACTTCCCGATGATCCAGGACGTCCCCTCCCTCCTCTGGGTCATCAACCTCGGCTGCATCGACCTGAACCAGTGGTACGCGCGCTGCGACGACGTCGATCGTCCCGACTACCTCCACTTCGACCTCGACCCCGGTGACGGCGTCCTCTTCCCTCAAGTCCTGGAGGTGGCGCAACTCGTCAAGGAGACCCTGGACGCCGCCCGCATGCCGAGCTACGTGAAGACGAGCGGCTCCAAGGGCATTCACGTCTACGTCCCCATCGTGCGGGGTCCGACGCAGAAGGACGTGTGGACGATCGCGAAGCGGCTCTCCCTGGACCTCGCCGCCCGCCATCCGCGCCTGATGACGGGCGAGTACCGCCGCGAGCGCCGGCCGCGCGGCCGCGTGCTCGTCGATTTCAACCAGAACGCGTGGGGCCGCACGCTGGCGTCGATCTACTCCGCGCGCCCGCGCCCCGTGCCAAGCGTCTCCACGCCCGTCACCTGGGACGAGCTGGCGCGCGGGATCCGCATCGAGGACTTCCGCATCGACAACGTACCCGCGCGCATCGCCGCCCTCGGCGACCTGTGGGCACCGCTCCTGGAGGCCCGCGGCCGCTTCCGGCTTCCTAGTCCGTGAGCGACCGCGCTTCGGGCGTGTGCGGGGGGTCGCCGGCATGCAAGCTGCATCACACTGCCGTGCCATGTCCTGCACGCGCGATCCCCTCGACGCCGACACCGTGGCGTTCTACTGCCACGCGCTGGAGTTGCTGAAGGGCGCGGATGTGCCGTTCCTCGTGGGCGGCGCCTACGCCTTCGAGCGCTACACGGGCATCGCGCGCAACACGAAGGACCTCGATATCTTCGTGATGCGCGGCGACGCCGAGCGCGCCCTCGCCATCCTCGCCGAAGCCGGCTACCGGACGGAGATGACGTTCCCCCACTGGCTCGGCAAGGCGTTCGGCGGCAACGATGTCCTCGACGTGATCTTCAGCTCGGGCAACGGTCTCGCCCAGGTCGACGCCGCGTGGTTCGCTCACGGCGTGGACGACGAGGTCCTCGGTGTCCCTGTCAAGTTGAGCCCGCCCGAAGAGATCATCTGGTCGAAGGCGCTCATCATGGAGCGCGAGCGGTTCGACGGCGCCGACGTCGCGCACCTGCTGCGCGCGTGCGCGGAGCGCCTGGACTGGCCGCGCCTGCTCGCTCGCTTCGGCCCCAACTGGCGCCCTCTCCTCACCCATCTCATCCTGTTCGGGTTCATCTATCCCGGCGAGCGGGCGCGGATTCCGTACGGGGTCATGCGCGAGCTGCTGCGTCGTCTCGAGAGCGACCTCGACACGCCGGCACCCGTCACACGCCTCTGCCAGGGCACGATGCTCTCGCGTGAGCAATACCTGGTGGACGTCGAGGAATGGGGGTACGAGGATGCGCGGCTCCTCCCCTACGTGGCCATGGGGCCGGAGGACATCGCGCACTGGACGGCGGCGATCCAGTACGAAGCCCACTCGCAGCGACGGCCGGGGGCGGGAATACCGAGCCCGTTGCCTCAGCCAGACGCCGCGTGATCTCGGCGATGCCGCCCACGAAGGACGTGGTGCGGGTCGCGGCCGTAGCGGACCTGCATTGCTCGAAGGCGTTCCAGGGCACGCTCCAGCCGTTGTTCGCGCGGATGGCCGAGCTGGCCGACGTGCTCCTGCTGTGCGGCGACCTCACCGACTACGGCCTGCCCGACGAGGCGCGCGTTCTCGCCCGCGAGCTGAACGCGTCCAAGGTGCCGGTGGTGGCGGTGCTCGGCAATCACGACTTTGAGTCCGGCAAGCAGGACGAGGTGAAGCAGATCCTCGTCGACAGCGGTGTGCAGGTGCTGGATGGCGACGCCTGCGAGGTGCACGGCATCGGCTTCGCGGGGGTGAAAGGGTTCGCGGGCGGCTTCGGCCCGCGGGCGCTCGGCCCCTGGGGAGAGGAGACGATCAAGCTGTTCGTGCACGAGGCGGTGAACGAGGCGCTGAAGCTCGAGGCCGCCCTCGCGCGGCTGCGCACGCCCCAGCGCATCGCCGTCCTCCACTACTCACCGATCGAGGACACCGTGAAGGGCGAGCCCTTCACGATCTATCCGTTTCTCGGCTCGAGCCGCCTGGAGGAACCGCTCAATCGCTATCCGGTGACGGCCGTCTTCCACGGCCACGCTCACCACGGATCGCTGGAAGGGCGGACGAAAGGCGACGTCCCCGTCTACAACGTCGCCCTCCCGCTCCTGCGCTCGGCGGCGCCGGACCAACCGCCGGTGCGGATCATCGAGATCAAAACCGCGCCGACGCAAGACGCCGCCGCCGGGGACGCCTCCCGCCCGGCGGCGCGCCCTTCCGAAGCCGCCTGATCACAAGCCGCCGGATCGCTCAGGCGGCCTTTCGATCGCCGTCGCGCTCGGCGTAGCGCTGTCCCCGCTCGTAGCCATGGCGGAAGACGTCATCGCGGTAGACGTCGGGATGGCAGCGCCGCAGGTAGTCGAGCGATTCCTCGTACGACTTGCCGCGCGCGGCGGGGTCGAGCGCCCTCTCGAAGCCGCACCGGTACGTTTGCTCGTCGTTCTTGAAGTCGCGCCCGGTGCCCGCATACTCAGCCGCCTCGTGCTCGCGCACCGCGATCCACCAGCGCTCACGCGCGGCGTCCACGCTCTCGGCGCCGGTGTCGGCGAGGGTCGCGCGCGCGGTGTCCGCCTGCCCCTCGTCGTCGACGAGCACGATGAGCACCGTGCGGCCGCGCCGTAGCGCGTCTTCGTAGACGAACAGCTCGTCCTTGGGGAGACCATCCGTGAGCGTGGTCTCCAGCGCGTTGCCGGCGGCGGCACCACCGAGACCGAACAGCGCGGCCGCCGCGACACCGCTCGCGATCACCGGCCCCACCCCGGGCAGAAAGAAGCTTGCCGCCACGATGCCGAGCTGGGCACCGCTGACGGCGCCCACCACGCCGCCGAGGGCGGCGCCGATTCCGGGTCGCTCGCCCGTATCGACGGGGACCGCCTCGAGGTCGCTGCGAACGGCATCGGGCGAGACGACGTTGATCGCATCCGGCTTGATGCCGCCTTCACGTAGGGCGTCGGCGGCGCGGACGGCCGCCTCCCGCGAGGTAAAGATCCCGACCACGCTCTTCATCGCCGCGCTCCTTTCACGCCACCTCGTTATTGCGCTCGGCCGCTTGGTCGCCGAGCGTCGTGAGCCACGACGGCGACAGCGCGGAGTGACTCTCGTGGCCCCGCGCCGCCGCCGTTCCGATTCCGCCCGGACCCGGGAGGAGCCGGTTCACCATCGAGAGAACCTCCGTCGGGACGCTTGCCTCGCGCGGCCATCCATGCCACTCCGCCCGCGGCCAGGAGCGCCATCGCCATCGTGGACGACGGCCACCCACCGCCGCCGGGTGAACGGGCAAGGCTCGGCGGCCTCTGGACAGTTCGAGGTCTCATGAGTTGAGAGCGAGAGCAGCGAATCGCGTGCCAGCAGGAATCGAAAGGAGGGTCAGGCCGCGGTCGCGACGCGGGCATCCACGAGCCAGCGGCCCGGCCAGCCATCGACCGACGTCTCCAAGAGCACACCCGCGCGAACGAGGCGCGCCACCGTCGCCGTCACCTCCGCGCGGGGGACGCCGAGGAGCCGCGCGAGGAGTACCTCGCGCGTGTACACGGCACCCGCGAGGTAACGGGTGACGAGACGATCGAGAGCGGCTGCGCGCGAAAGGCGGCGGCCCGCCGCCGTCGCTTCCGGCAGCCACGCCTCGACGAGGTCCCATCGATAGGAGAACGTCGGCTCGTAGCGCTCTTCCGTCTTCACCACCCAGAGGCCGGCTTGCAGCTCCGCCATCGCGCGCTCGAACTCGCGCGTACGCGTGGGATGGAGCAGGAAGCAATGCGCGCGGAGATCGCGGGTGTACTGGGGATGGTCGCGGAGCAGAACGTCCATCAGACGCTTCGCGGTCAACGTGAGCCGGCCCGCCTCGTACTCGCTCGCGTAGTCACGCGCGCGCTGCCGTCCGCGCGCGAGGGCGTAGAACGCCGGAAAGAGTTCGGGGGCCACGAGCAGCGGCCGTCCTTTGAGGAGCTTGCCGTAGTAGACGCGCTTCTTCGCGGGCAGCGTGTCTTTCAGTCGCCACGTGAGGCCGATGCCAGCGTCGTGATGCGATCGCCGGGGCCAGCGCGGATCGGGACGTCCGGCCACGGCTTCCCACAGGCAGGCCACGCCTTCGGGAAAGCGATAGAAGGTGGAGCAGAATCCGACCGACTCGACGAAGGCGAGGGCGGTGGCCTCGCCGGTGACACGGGGCGCGCGGCGGCGCCGGAAGCGCCGATCACGGAGCGCGCGCAGCGCCGTTCCCGTCACGCGCGCCGCGGATGGTTGGCGGTTAGGGAACGATGCCCTGGAGAGCGCGCACCACGCTGGGGAGGTTCATCGCGCTTTCGAGGGCGGTGAGGTCTTTGATCTTGCTGCTCGGGATGCGGTCGGGCCCGGCCTCGAACCACACGAGGCCCTTGCCGATGTACACGCTGCTCGCGTGCTCGCCGTTCAGCGTCAGCGTGAAGCCGTCGCCGAGCGGGCTCGGGGCGCCTTCGATCCCCGGGAAGCGCGAGGTGAAGAACTCGAGCGCGCGGGCGGTGAGGGCGCGCACGTTGGCGTCGGGAAGCGACTGGATGAAGCTCTCCACGTCGGCGACGTTGGTCTTGGAGCGCGACTTCTTCGCGGTTTCGAGCGGCTTCGCCGCCTCCAGCGGCGCCGCCGCCGCGGCCGGCGGCCATTCCTCGCCGGGGACGGAGTGACGGAACCCCGCCTTGGACGTCTCGCGCGCCGGTTCGCGCGTGCCGTCCCGGCCTGCCGACTTCGAGGGAGCTGGCGCCGCCGCCGGCATCGGCTCCGGCATCTGCGGCCGCGCCATGGGACCGCCGAACGACTCCTCGAACTCGCCGATCTGGTGGAGCTGCCGCACGTCGGCGGCGGTGTCCGAGAAGCGGCCCGCCAGCCACTGCCAGATGATCTCGAGGGAGCCCGCGGCATCCACGGAGGCGGCGGGCACGCAGAGAACGTTGGTGTCCTCGTGCTCGCGGCTCCGCCGCGCGGTGGCGGCGTCGGGACCGAACGCAGCGCGGATACCTTTGAATTTGTTGGCGGCGATCGTACAACCGGTTCCGCGCTCGCAGAGCAGCACGCCCACGTCGACGAAGCGGTTCAGGACCGCGTTGACGACGGCGCGGACGAGGGGCGGGTAGTCGACGGGCGCGTTCGTGTACGTACCGAGATCGAGCACCGCGTGACCGTCGTGCTGGAGGGCCTCGACGAGCTTCTGCTTGTGCCCGACTCCGACGTGATCACATCCGATCGCGACGCGCATGCATCTCCTCCACTGGATCCTTCCGGACGCCCTCCGTCCAGGTCAATTGTAATGGGCCCCCCGGCCCATCCCGCAGCCCTTAATGCTCGCGCCGGAGGCACGGCTCCGCGCCCGCCCCCCACGCAGGGCGCCGTCGTCCGTATGTGGGCGCCATTATGATGGCGGGAAGCCCGTGAACCCCACCGTCGAGCAGCTCGAAGGGCGGTTCGGCCTCCCCGGCCTCGTGCGCTTCGAGCGCGGCGAGGGCGGCCTCCCCTGCGCCGTGGTGACCACGCCGCGCGGCTCGGCCCACGTTTACCTCCACGGCGGTCATGTCACCCACTACCAGCCTCGGGGACAGGTTCCGGTTCTCTTCCTGAGCGAGCGCAGCCACTACGCTGCCGGCGCCGCGATCCGGGGCGGTGTTCCGATCATCTTTCCGTGGTTCGGGCCGCGCACCGGACACCCGGCGTCGCCCGCGCACGGACTCGCACGGCAACGGCCGTGGACCGTGACCGCGACCCGCCCCGCGCCCCACGGCGCCGTCGTGCTCGCTCTCGAGCTCGCCGCCGGGGAGGACACGCGGCACGAATGGGACGCCGACTTCCAGCTCCGCTACACCGTGACCGTGGGCGATACGCTCGATCTCGTTCTCGTGACGGAGAACCGGTCGCGGACGCCGATCGTGATCGAGCAGGCGCTGCACACGTACCTCGCGGTCGCCGACGTGCGTGAGGTCGCGGTGGCCGGTCTGGCGGGGACGACCTACATCGACAAGACGGACGGCATGCGCCGCACGCGCGATGACGCCCGCGCCGTGCACTTCGCGGCCGAGACCGACCGCGTGTACCTCGACACCACCGCCGCCTGCATCATCGACGACCCCGGTAACCGGCGACAGCTGCTCGTGGCCAAGGACGGATCGCAGACGACCGTGGTGTGGAACCCGGGCCCCGAGCGCGCCCGCACGATCGCGGACCTGGGAGAGGACGACTGGCGCCGTTTCGTGTGCGTGGAGACCGCGAACGCCGCCGACAATGCGCTGACGCTCGCGCCCGGCGCCGCCCACCGGCTGCGCGCCACCGTGCGCAGCGGTCCCCGCGCGTGGCGCGCCGACGCGAGCGCTAGCGACCTTTGAAGACGGGCTCGCGCTTGTCCACGAACGCCTTCGTCGCCTCTCGGTGGTCCTCGGTGAGCCCGCAGCGCGTGTGGTGCGCCGCTTCGAGGTCCAACAGCTCGCGCAGGGTGCCGCTCTCGGCGGCGTTCATGTTGCGCTTCATGTAGCGCAGCGCCACGCGCGGACCGGCCGCGAGACGCCGGGCGAGCGCGAGCGTCTCCTCCTCCAACCGCGCGTCCGGCACCACGCGGTTGACGAGACCGAGCGCGAGCGCCGGCGCCGATTCCACGATGTCCGCCGTGAAGTAGAGCTCGCGCGCCTTCGCGGTGCCGACGAGGCGAGTGAGGAAGAAGCTTCCTCCGAAGTCGCCCGAGTATCCGACGCGCGCGAAAGCGGTCGCGAAGCGCGCGGACTCGCTCGCGATGCGGAGGTCGCACGCGAGCGCGATGGAGAGACCGGCTCCCGCCGCCGCTCCCCTCACCATCGCGATGGTCGGCTTCGGCATCTCGTGGAGCCAGCGCGAGACCTCCATGCGCGCGCGCAATGCGTCGGTCTTCGCCTCCTGGGTGGTACCGCCGAGCTCGCGGCCTTCCGCCATCGCCTTCACGTCACCGCCCGCGCAGAAGGCACGGCCGGCGCCGGTGACGACCACGACGCCGACGTCGGGGGCGGCGGCAAGACGGGGCAAGGTCTCGAGAAGCGCATCGAGCATCGGTGGACTGAGCGCGTTGAGGCGATCGGGGCGATTCAAGGTGAGGATCGCGACACCGTCCTTCACGAGCTGGAGCAGATCGTCGCTCATCGGGCCTCCCGGGTTGCGGCAAGGATAGCACCGGGCGCGATGCCGCGGAGACTTGGTGTAGCTCCTACATCATGCTGCGCGCACGTATCCGTACGAGCTTCGGTGGCACCCTGATTGCCTGATTTTCACTCCGATGTGGTAACCCCACTCGAGGAGAACAATCATGAAGCGTTACACCGTATTGACTCTGCTCCTGGCTATCGCCGCCACCCTCGCCGTGCCGGCGCTGGCTACCGCGCAGATGGGCGATCGTGAGTTCGTGAGGGAGGCGGCCTCGGGCGGCCGTCTGGAGGTCGAGCTCGCAAACCTGGCTCTCCAGCGCTCGACGAGCAATGCCGTGCGCGACTTCGCGCAGCGCCTGGTGACCGACCACAGCGCGGCGAACGCGGAGCTCACGGCTCTCGCCGCTCAGAAGGGCTACTCGCTTCCGCAGTCGCTCAACCCGAAGCACGCCGCCGTGCGCGATCGGCTCTCCGCGCTCTCCGGCGCCGAGTTCGATCGCCAGTACATGCAGGAGATGGTGAGCGACCACAACGAGGACATCGCCGCGTTCCAGCGCGAGGCGCAGAGCGGGTCGGATCCCGACGTGAAGGCGTGGGCGGCGCAGAAGCTGCCCACGCTCCAGCAGCATCTCGCCCTCGCGC
Source organism: Candidatus Methylomirabilota bacterium (assembly GCA_036506275.1). Taxonomy (GTDB): domain Bacteria; phylum Methylomirabilota; class Methylomirabilia; order Rokubacteriales; family CSP1-6; genus DASXSB01. Next base: position 52,616 of record DASXSB010000108.1, read on the forward strand.
AGACGGTGAATACTCAGGTGGCGGGTGCTCCCGGCACCGGCATCGTGGCGGCGTCGCCGACGACCGTGGTGGTGGTCCCCGCCGCGGCGCCGGTGTGGTGCGCAGGCGCGTATTCGATGGCGGCGGGGAGCAACTTCGGAGGTTGCTTCCGCTGATCCAGGTCGAGGATCGTGAGCGGCGGCGGAGGATTCTCCTCCGCCGTTCCGCTCACGGCGTCACTGCGTCGGCGCGGCGAGGACTCTGAGGCCGCTCATTTCTTCGGTCCCTTGCCGTGGGCGGCGGCCGGGCCGGCGTCCTTCTTGGCGCGCCCCGGCGGGACCTTGTAATACGTGACGGGCACGGCGAGAACAGGCTGCGGGACCCGATCGCCACCGACCACCATCCACGGGCCCTTGTACGTGGGCGCGTAGAACCAGGTCCCGTTGTGCAGACTGTAATACCGGCCGCTGTAGACGAAGAGATTGAAGCTCGCGTTCGGAACGTACATCACCGACGAACCGGGCACGCTCATCACCGTCGGCGTCACCGCCATCGTCGGCGGCACGGGTCCCACGACCACCGTCGGCGGCGGCGGCGTGGCGACCTTCACCGCAACCTTCGCCCCACCATCGGCCGCGGCCGGAGCGACGACGAGGAGACCGGCCGCCACCACGGCGAGCGTCGTGAACATCACCGCGCTCGTGCTGTTCATGGGTCTGCCTCCGCGTGGGTCTCGAACCGGGTGTTCGCGCAGGTTCGGCAGGGCGCCAGGGGTGCACCCCGGGTGCCAAGTCCGAACGCACGGAATTCCGTGAGTTGCACGGCGGGGAGACGGACAAACGCGGCACACCACGTGTCGTTCTGACGCGTGGGCGCGGTGCCGTCAGTCGGTGGGGGTGCCCTCCGCGTGCGGGCTCGATCGCGTGAGGTCGAGCATCGCCGTGAGCGTCGGGTGTCGCTCGTCGAGATCGAGACGCGTGACGTGTCGCATGCGGATGATGATGTCGCGAATGCGGAGGCCCGCCTCCAGCGCGCGCTCGACGCGTCGGCGCGCGTTCGCATCGAGAGCGGGATCGCGGGCGAACGTCTGGAGGTCGGCCATCATCACCGCCAGCGGATTGTTGATCTCGTGGGCGGCGGCGGCGGCAAGCTGGGCCACCGCGCGCAGCGCTTCCGTCGTCCGCTCCGCGTTCTCCGCGCGCTTGTGCGCGGTGATGTCGAAGACCTGACCCTCGAAGCCGTCGCCGTCGCGCGCGGTGCGCGCCACCACGTTCATGAGGACCCAGATACCGGTTCCGTCGCGACGGCGGAAGCGCACCTCGCGGTTCGTCACCGCGTGGTCGGGACGAACGTCGCCCCGAATGCGGTGCCACTCGTCGCCATCCTCGCAGAACTCGGCGACATTGTGGCCACGCACGGCCGCCGGCGTCGCGTGGTCGAGGATCTCCGCGAAGGCGGGATTGCATTCCACCACGCGGTCCGTCAGGTCCACGCGGAAGATCCCGGCCAGGTTGCGCTCGAAGAAGGAGCGATAGTTCTCCTCGGCCCGCCGGACAGCTTCGCTCTCCTGCATCAGCTCGGACTGCACGGCGCGGAGCTCCTCCAGCACGCGCTTCCGCTCGATCGCATACCCGAGCGCGCGCGTGAACATGGCGGGGGTGGTGGCGCCCTTCACGAGATAGTCCTGCGCGCCCGCCTGCACCGCCCGCACCGCCGTCTCCCAGTCGTCGTCGCCGCTGAGGACGACCATGGGCAGATGGGGGGCAGCGGCGTGGATCTTGGTGAACGTGGCCAGCCCGGACGAATCGGGAAGCGTCAGATCGAGGAGAACGACATCGATGCTTCGGCGATGCGTCTCCAGCTCGCGGAGCGCCTCGCTCAGCGAGGCCGCGTGTCGCACCCGGAAGTCGCTCCCCTGCCCCAGGCTGTCCACGAGCATCTGGGCGACGAGAAGGTTGTCCTCGACGAGGAGCAGCTCTCTCATGCCGCTACTTCACCGTCCCCGCGTAGATGTCGATCACGGTCTTCAGGAACTTGAGGGCGTCGGCCTTCTTCCGCTGGAAGGAGTTGCGCCCGATGATGGACCCGAACCCGCCGCCGTCGCGGATGGCGCGCACCTGCTCGAAGACCGCCTCGTCGCGGTCGGCGGCGCCACCCGAGAAGATCACGATGCGCCGGCCGTTGAACGTCGCCTGCACCACGTGGCGCACGCGCTCGGCGAGCGTGGAGGCAGGCACCGCCGCCTTCTCGTATTCCTTCCGCGCCGCGGGCTGCTCGAGATGGGCAGAAGGCAGCTTCACCTTGACGACGTGGGCACCGAGCTGAGCCGCGATGTGCGCCGCGTACGCGGTCACGTCGAGCGCGGTCTCGCCTTCTTTCGACAGCCCCGATCCGCGCGGATACGACCACACCACCACCACCAGCCCCGCGCGCTTCGCCTCCTCCGCGAGGGCGCGCAGGCGACCGTACATCTCGAGGCGGTGGGCGGAGCCAGGATAGATCGTGAAGCCGATACCGACGCAGCCGAGGCGCACGGCGTCGCTCACGCCGGCGGTGACGGCTTGATCGGGATCGCGCTCCTCCAGGAGCACGTCGTGGTTGTTGGCCTTGAGGATGAGTGGAATTTCCCCCGCGAACTCCCTCGCGCCCGCTTCGATGAACCCGAGCGGCGCCGCATACGCGTTGCAGCCGGCTTCGATGGCCAGCTCGAAGTGATAGCGCGGGTCATAGGCGGGCGCATTGGCGGCGAAGCTCCGCGCCGGTCCGTGCTCGAAGCCTTGATCGACGGGGAGAATCACGAGCTTGCCGGTGCCGCCGAGGCGACCGGCGCCGAGGAGCCGGGCGAGGTTGGTCAGGGTCCCGGGGTTGTCGCTTCCGTACCAGCCGAGAATCTCGCGCACGATCGACATCTGTCCCTCCTGCGTCGCCGCGTCGCTCGCCCCGCAAACTGCGCGGGGGCTGACGTCACGAGGCGTACATCTCGATGGTACGTCCGCAGGCGCGGGTCAGCGCTGGACTTTCGGGACCCAGGCGGTAGTACGGCCGCCGATGGTGTCGTGCCGGATCTTCTCGCCCCGGCCCGTGATGGCGGCGGCGTTGCGGCCCCAGCGATGGTGGAACAGCCACGTGCGCGGGTAGCGATCGCTGTCGGAGCCGAGGCGGACGGCGGTCGCCACCACGGCCTTGATCTTGGCGCGCAACCGGCGAATTTCCAGCTCGTCGAGCGTCCCCGCCCGCCGGCGCGGGTCGATGCCGGCTTGATAGAGCACCTCGTCCGCGATCCAGTTCCCGACTCCCGCCGCGAAGGACTGATCAAGGAGCAAGGCTTTGATCGGGGCCGAGCGCCCGGCCATCAGCGCGCGGAACTTCGCCGGCGTGGGCACGTCCCGGAGGGCATCGAAGCCGAGCACGCTGATCGGAGGCTCCGTGGACGGGTCCTGACGAAGGCGGATGCGGCCGAGGCGGCGGGCGTCGGCGATGGCCATCTCGCCGCCGTCGTCGAAGACGAGGCGCAGCTTGGTGAACCGCGGCGGCCACAGCGGCGCCCGGCTGCGCTTGCCGCTGGATATCAGCCGCACGCCGGGACCGGCCGGCGTGTGAACGCCACCCGTCATCCCGAAGTGGATGACGGGCCAGGGGCGGCGATCGAGCGCGAGCCAGAAGTGCTTGCCGTGGCGGCCGACCGCTTCCACGCGACGCCCGAGGAGAGCGCGCCGGATCCGCGCCGGCGAGACGCCCTCGAACACGATGGGATCGACGGCGCAGTCGGCGCGCGTGATCGTGCGGCCCACCGCCACCCGTTCCGCGGCCTGCCGCGCCGCCTCGACCTCGGGAAGCTCGGGCATCAGGGCGCGGGATCGGCGGCGGGGAGACCGAGACCGGCCACGATCGTCGCCCGCGGCAGCCGCCGGAACACGTCGGGCGAGGTCTTCACTTTCAACGATCGGCTGCCGCCGCCCAGGATCAGCCACGGCAGCGTCATCAAGGAGTCGTCCACGTAGATCGGCAGGTCCGGTGGCAGCGCGAACACGGTCACGCCGCCGATGAGCATCCCCGTCAGCGCGTTCGTCTCCTCCGAGGAGGCGAACGAAACGCGAGAGGCGCCGAGGAGCCGGCGGACGGCGTGGTTGACGTCGAGACGCGTGGTGGCCTTCACCACGCACGCCACGTACTGCCGCGGCTCCTTCTTGGAGGCGACCACGATGGTGTTGGCGGAGTGCTCGAGCGACACGCCGTAGCGCGCGCAGAAGGCGGCGGTGTCGGCGAACGCGGGATCGATGGTGAGAAGCTCGTACGGAACGCCGAGATCGTCGAGAACCCGCGCCACGCGGCGCTCGATGTCGTCAGCGTCGGTCACGAGGTGCCAGTGTGCCAGCTTTCGCGCGCGAGCGGAAGCCACGGGTCATTTCCGCTATCCTGTGCGTCGTGGATCCCGGCGGCCGGCGCACCGTGCGCACCATGTGCCCGATGAATTGCCACCCCACCCTGTGCGGGATGCTGGTGGAGGTCGAGAACGGCCGGCTCCTCTCCATGCGCGGTGATCCCGACAATCCCGACAGCGCCGGCTTCCTCTGCATCCGCGGCCACGCGTCGCGCGAGATCATCGGCAACGAGCGCCGCCTGCTTCATCCCCTCGTGCGCGACGCCCGCGGCCGCGACACGTGGCGGCGGGTGTCGTGGGAGCACGCGCTCGATCTGATCGCCGAGCGCATGGAGCGCGCCGGGCGGGAGGCGGTGGCGACCTGGTCGGGGCACGGGCTCTTCGCCAACAACTACGGAACGCGGGTCGGCTCGCATCTCCTGCGGCGGTTCGCGAACCTCTACGGCTGTCAGTGGTGGAGTCCCACCATCATCTGCTGGGGCCTCGGCGCCTTCGGCCTCGGCCTTACCGGCGTGCTCGAGGCCAACACCAAGGAGGACATGGGCCGGCACGCCGAGATGGTGCTGCTGTGGGGCGCCAACCTCGCCTCCCAGCCGAACACCGGCCGCCATCTCATGGCGGCGAAGCGCCGCGGCGCGCGCGTGGTGACCATCGACGTGCGTCAGACGGAGGCGGCCGCGCAGTCGGACGAGGTGGTGCTGCTGCGCCCGGGCACGGATGCCGCCCTCGCCCTCGGCATGATGCACGTGATCGTTCGCGAGAACCTCCACGATCGCGCGTTCGTCGAGCGCCACACGGTGGGATTCGACGCCCTCGCCGCGCATCTGGAGGCGCATTCCCCGGCGTGGGCGGCCGGCGTCACCGGCGTCGATGCCGACCGCATCGCGGGCCTCGCGCGCGCGTACGCGACGACGCGGCCGGCCATGATCCTCGTCGGCGGCAGCTCGATGCACAAGGGCGCCAACGGCTGGCAGGGCGGCCGTGCCATCGCGTGCCTGCCCGCGCTCACCGGCAATCTCGGCCTCGCCGGCGGCGGCCTCGGTCCGCGCCACGGCGCCGCCACCCACGGGCAAGCGCTCGCCACGATCGTGGCCCAGGAGCGGCGGCCGCCCGGGCGCTACGTGCCGAATCAGATGTCCCGCATCACGGAATCCCTCTCGGCCCAGGTGCGCGTGCTGCTGCTGTTCGGCACCGATCTCCTGTCGTCATTCGCCGACATCGGACAGGTCGAAGCCGGGCTCGTACATCAAAACTTGATCGTCGTGCACGACCTCTTCATGAACGACACCGCGCGGCGCTTCGCGGACGTGGTGCTGCCCGCCACCGCGTGGCTCGAGGAGCTCGGGTGCAAGAGCACCAACACGCATCTCTACCTGATGCCGCCTGTCCTCGACCCTCCGGGCGAGACGCGCCCGGCCACGTGGATCATGCGGGAGCTCGCGCGGCGCCTCGGTCTCGCGGACTTCTATCCGTGGACGAGTGACGAGGGTCCGCTCGATGCCATCCTCGATCATCCGGCCACCGGCCATGCCACCGTCGCCGCGCTTCGCGCCGAGGGCGGAGTGCGCGCGCTCCGCGTCTCGCACGTCGCGTATCCGGATCACCGCTACGACACGCCGTCGGGCAAGGTCGAGTTCTATTCGGAGCGCGCGCTCGTCCTCGGGCTACCCGCCCTCCCCGTGCACGAGGATCTGCCGACGTCGCGGTATCCGCTCGCCTTCCGTCAGGGCCGGACGCTCACGCACTTCCACGGCTTCTACGATCACGGGCACGCGCTTCCTTCCCTGGCCGCCGCCGACCCGGAGCCGGTGCTGTGGATCGCCCCCGCGGACGCCGCCGCCCGCGGAATCGCCGACGGCGCCAGGGTGCGACTCGAAAACGAGCGCGGCGAGCTACGCGCCCGCGCGCACGTGACGCCCCGGATTCCCCCGGGAACGGTGTGGATGCGCGATGGCTGGGCGGGACTGAACCACCTCACCTCCGGACGCGCGGTGATTCCCGACGAGGCCGTCGATCTGTTCGCGTTCGCGGCGGGGCAGGCGGCCTTCGACGCGACGGTCGAGGTCACTCCCGCCTGAGCGGCACCCGCGTGAAGACGGCGCCGAGGACGGGATGGCGCCCGGCGGGGACGTCGACGTTGCGCTCCGCCGCGAACTCGACGGCGAGCGGGCCTTCGTCGGCGACGGGATCGATCTCGACGACGATCTGCAGCGGCGACCGTGACCAGCGATAGACGAGGCCACCGTCGGCGGTCTCGGTGCGCTCGCCGCCGAGCACCCCGCTCCACTGAGCGTCCGCGCCCTCGCGCCTGTGCGCGCGCATCCGGAGGCCGATCAGCGTGACCGCCGACGGCGGGGCCGCCGGCGCCGGCGGTGGCACCCATGGCGGGGGCGCGCCGCTGCTCGGTCCCTCCTCGGCGAATTGCACCACGATCCCGAGCGCCTGCTTGGGATGGAGGAAGGCCTCCTTCCAGCTCGGATACGAATCGTCGTAGCCGACGATGGAGTAGCCGCGCGCCTCCGCCCGCGCGCACGCCTCCGCCAGGCTCGGAACCTTGAACGTCACGTGGTGGACGCCGGGCCCGTGCGCGGCGAGGAAACGGTGGAGGAAGCTCGCGCGGCCCGCCGGCTCCAGCACCTCGATGCGCGCGCGATTCGCGAAGCGCCACTGGCCGAAGCGAAAACCGCCGCCGTTGGCGCCGAAGGCAGGCACGCCGCCGAGCACGCCGACGAGAAACGCGGGAGCGGCGGCGAGGCTGGGGACGGCGATCGCGATGTGGTCGAAGCGGATCCCGGACACCGACTTCATAGTGTACGGGCTTCGCTGGAATTCGCGAGGACCTCCGCGAAGCGGTGTGGCGCTGGTTGGTTCTCGGACGCCGCGCTCAAACGGAAAACCGGGCGGGGCTCTTCGCCGGGACGGTACCGACGTCACGCACCTGTCGGTGACGTCGACGGTCAGCCCGTGGCGCTCGCGTGACCTCGTGGTCACGCTCGCATGATCAACGGAGACAGCTCATGGACGGCGGCGGCAAGGGACGGCACCCTCGGTCAGCACACGCTGACTGAGAGCGCCGAGGACGCTCCAGGAGCTCGCTCAGTCAACGCATCAGACGCGACTGTTGAGCGTCCTCTTAAATCCGATCATATACGCGCCCATGGGTCGACGCCGTGTTCGCGGAGCACGGCCGCCGCCTGATCCTGATCGTCTCGGTTCAATGGCTTGCGGGTCGCAACGCGCCTCAGTAGCAGCTCGACCCGCCGATCCAGCGGTTCCCGAGCTTTAGCGGTAGCGCTGCTCATGGCGCCACCACCCGCCGGTCGGCATAGGGCTTCTCGGCCACGACCAGGATCCGCCATGCGAACCATTTACCAAGATGGCGCACGCCGGGGCACCCGGTGAGCGCCTGTTCGCACCGAGACAGAGCGCCCAAAATGCGCGGGGACCCGCTGAGCGGCGACCGGATGTAATTGCCGGAGAGCGGGTAGGCGAGGAAGTCATGCAGTGACGTCCGGATCTCGGTGAAACCGACATGAGCGAGCTCGCGGGCGATCAATGTGGCGGTAAACTCTTCCTTGTGCGCAAGATCGGCGGGCGACTCATAACGGTTAAATCCGATGACGAGCCGCCGCATCGTGCGCGTGGCCGAAGTCGACGTGGGTTCATACATAACGAGCCGGCCGCCTGGGCTCAGCACGCGCCACATCTCACCGAACGCTCTCCGAGTATCGGGAAAATGATGTGCAGCCCCATTGCAGACGACGCGATCGAAGCTTGCGTCCTCGTACGGTAGCGCCTCGGCATCGCCCGCCCGAATGTCCGCGCGCGGGACCACGCGCTGAGCTCGCCGAACGGAATTCGGCGACAGGTCAACTCCGTGTAGCTGCGCGTCTGGTTGTTCCGCGCCCAGCCACCGCAGGAAATGACCGGCTCCGCACCCAACATCCAGAACTCGATGTTGTGGCTTGATCTCGAGCGCGGCGGCCGCGCGCGCGAACTGGCCGTGAAGAATCGTGCGTGTCCCGGGCCGGGCGTATGCGCGTTCCTGTAGTTCTCCGCCACTGACGTCCTGCCAACTCCGTTCGTCGTCCTTGATGCTCTCCATGTGGCACCTTTCCGCTATCCCCGCGGAGGGCTCGACCCAAGGATCAATGTGATTCAGTCAGGGAGTGATCGACGTCCTGCGGCAGGCAGGAAGCTCCGACAAGCGCCATCGAAGTGAAGGTGGTGCGGTGGGGGTCGTTGTTTGAGGTTGAGCGTCGCGGGACCCCAGTCAACTGAGACACTACGCGGGAACGCATCAACGCGCCGCCGTTGCCAAACTTCGGCGGCTGCCACAGCCGCTCACCGTCGCGTCACGAAAGTTACTGCCGTCAGCGTCCATCGCGTCGCGGCGTCCTCCATCCAATCGACGCTCCACAATCCGCGATCCGACATCGGATGACGCCTACATTCGACAGCCGTGGCATTGGGGCAGACTCGCGGCCAACCGCTTCGGTCAGGACCGTCCAGAGAGGGACAGTAGTAAATAGGAAACTCCACCAAGGCTCGGCGCCCTGGCCGTCGGCATCTCACTTCCGCTCGCGAGTGTCTGGTCTTTCACTTCTCGCTGTAATGACTACAAGCAGAGTTGAGGCACAGTGCAGAGAGGTCTATCGGGCAACAGATTGAAACGAGATATCAGAGCAGAGTTTAGCGGACTCACGGCAACCAATAGAGCATGTGCCTATTGCCTGGCGCATATATCAGTGCCTAGGTCATAGTCAAAGGGGGGTTGCGCTAATAGTCCAAGCGACATTCAACAATTGATCCCGACCGTCGAATTACCTCGATGGTTGTAGCCTCGTCGTCGCTTCAGACCAAAGAATCGGACGCGTGCTGCGATGTGTTCGAAGCGGATCGCGTACACTGACGTTTCAGGTACGCGATCCGCTGGCGCAAGCGCGTTCATTCCGCGCGCCGGCGAGCGCCGCGTCGATCACTCGCCGGCGGAGCATCAGCGCGTGACGGTCGTGCTCTTGGTGCTCACGTTGCCGGACGAATCCATGGCGGCTACCGCGACCGTCACGACCTTCGACTGGGGAAGATCGACCCGCGTGGTGGCGGTGGCGGTGTTCGGCGTGAGCGTCTCCGGATGGTTCTGCTTGATCCAGGAGTACGGCGGCCGTCCCTCGATGCTCGAGGACTCCTGGGTGGAGTCGATCGTCCGGATGTTGATGTGCTTCAGGTACGCCCCACCGGGGTTCAGCTGGCGGATGTCCACGCCATACGAGCCCCACACCGGATAGGAGCCCGGATTCGCCATCGCGCCCGCGAACATCGTCGCGAAGTCGCGCGCGCTCTGCACGGAGGTGAAGCTTGGATAGCTGAAGCCGAAGTGCCCGCCCGGCTGGACGAGCGGCGTCGTCTGGCTCGAGGGAGCCGTCGCTGAAAAGCCCAGGAACAGCATCACGACGGCAGCCATGACTCCCCACGCGCGATAACCCATCAACCCCTCCTATCTTTCTGTTTCGGTCGTCTGTTTCGCCCTGCCGCGGAGGTCGCCTTCAGGTCTCCCGTCATCCTCCCGACGCGCAGGCGCCCGCATGCGTCTACACGCGGAGGAGAGAAACTGGATTCCGTGATGCGGGCCGGCGTCGTCGGTCGCGCGCGCAGGCCGGCTCACCAGGAGAGCGAGGAGTTGCGCGAGTCTGTCACTGATCGCGGCTTCGGCGCAAGCTCAAAGCACGATTCTGGACGGGGATGAGCGACGTGCGGCAATTACCATCGCCTGGTCCTGCCAAGCGTCCCCGCAGCCCTTTCGCGATGGACGCGCGGAGTGTACGGTATCGGCGATGTTGCCGCGGCCTCACCATCGCGAGCGCGCGCAAGTTTCGTCTCGCGCACTGTCCGAGGTTCGGAGCGCGCCGGGCTACACGACATGAAAGTCGGGATCTCGCTCACGAGCGCGCATCGCACGCGCGATCCGCGGGAGGCCGCGCGTTTCATGATCGACCGCGCGGCAGCGGCGCGGCACGCCGGCCTCGACTCGCTGTTCCTCGGCGATCACCACGCGACGGCGGAGCCCTACTACCAGAATGTCCCCATGCTCGGTCGTCTCCTCGCGGAGTGGGGAGACGCTCCCGCCGGATGTCTGTTCCTACTCCCGCTGTGGAACCCGGTGCTGGTGGCGGAACAGGTGGGCACGCTCGCCGCGCTCGCGCGCGGCCGCTTCGTGCTCCAGTGTGGCCTGGGCGATGGTGACGCCCAGTTCGCCGCCATGGGCGCCATCCTCAAGCAGCGGCCCTCCGCTTTCCAGGAGTCGCTCGACATCGTCCGTCGGCTCCTCCGCGGCGAAACCGTCACGGCCGCCGGCCGCTTCACCGTGCGTGACGCGCGCGTGGCGTTGCGACCCGCGGAGCCGGTGGACGTGTGGATCGGAGCGAGCGCGCCGCCCGCCATCGATCGGGCCGCTCGCCTCGGCGACGCGTGGCTCGCCTCGCCGGGCCTGACCACCGCGCAGGCGCGCCGTCAGATCGACCTCTATCGTGAACGCTGCACCGTGCATCGCCGCGCTCCCACCACGATCGCGATCAGGCGCGACGTCTACGTGGGCGAGTCGCGCGCGGAGGCGGACGCGACGGCGGCGCCGGTGATCCGCGCGGGCTATCGGGGCTTCGACCCCACCGCCCTCGTCGTCGGGAGCGTCGAGGAGGTCGCGGCGCGCTTTCGAGAGCTCGGTGCGATGGGCTACACGGACGTGATCGTCCGCCACCTCACGAACGATCAGGACAACGTGCTGGCGTCGCTGCGCCGGCTGAAGGACGTGCGGGACGCGGTGAGGTAGCGAGGCGCGCGGGACGCGCGGCCCGCGCTATTCGCGGAGCAGGTAGCGCTGGCCCTGATAGGACAGGACAGCGCCGTCGCGAACGATCGACTCCACCACCGCCTTGCCTTCCACGGTGTCCCCTTCGCGATACTTCCGGCCGTTGATGAACACCATCCGCTCGGCGGGTGCGTCGGAGTAGAGCAAGACCTCCAGCCGGAGCTTGGGAGCACTCTCCCGGAAGCTCGCCGGCAAATCCTGAAGTCCGGGCGCCGTCGCTTCCGTCCGCCGTGCGCCCGCCGCCGGCGGTGCGGGCGCCGCCGGCGCGCCGGGTGCCGCGCCGTCGCTCCGCTTGGCGGGAGCTTCATCGACGCGGACGCGCGGAGCCGTCGGGGCCGCGACCGCGTCGCCGGGTCGGCTGGCCGGCGCCTGCCGCTTGGTCGGCTCGGCGGAGTCGGCTTTTGGCGCCTCGGCTCTGGGCGATGGCTCCGCCTCGTGAGCCGGTTGATGGGTCTTCGGCACTGCCGCCACGACCGGCGGGTTCACTATTCGGGGCGGCGCCGCGGGAGTCGCGTCCGTCTCCGTCGCGCGCGGGGCCTGCGTCACCGCGGGTCCGTCGCCGGCGGCCACCCGAGACGGGGCCGTCGCCGGCGCCGTGGCCGGAGCGGGGGCCGACGAAGGGGCGGCCCGTTCCACCGGCGTCGTCGGCGCCACGGCCTGCGCCGTCGCCGGTCCCGCCGGCGCCGCCACCATGGGGGCCGGCACGGTGGGGGTTGGCACGTCCACGCCCCGGGGGCGGAACACCGCCACCAGCACGACGACGTTCACGGCGAGCGCGCCCGCCACCAGCCACGGCCAGAACCGGATCGTTCGCTCGACGAGGAACGGCGCGTGCACCGCGTCGATCGTCGGGACGGGCGTGGTCTGGCGATCGCGCTCGGCCTTGCGAAGTGCATCGAGGATGTACGACATCTGCTTCAGTTCCTCGCCGAAAGTGAGGGCACACCAGGCTCGCGCGCGGCGACGCTGAGCTGCGCGAGTGTTTCCTCGCCGATGATGCCGTCCGGAGTGAGCGCGCGGCGTCGCTGGAACGCCACCACCCGCGCCTGAAGCGCGGCGTCGTAGAGCTCGCTGTCTCCGGCCGTGGCGGGGGCACCGTCATCGCTGAGGCGGCGCCTCACCCACTCGATATCCTTGGATCGCATGCCGGGGGCGAGCGCCACCGTCACGGGGGCGGGCGCGCGCCACAGGAGGACGAACGGACCGTCCCAGAAGCGCTCGATCTCGGTGAGAGGGAACGTCGCCCGGCGCTCGCCGAACTCGAGCGTGGCCGTGTCGTCGGACATCCCCACGAGCGTGGCGTAGTGCCGGTCGCCGGCGGGCCCGACCAGCTCGAGCACCGCGGGCAGGTCGTAGCGCCGGAGACGGGTCCACGTTCCCGTGCGGCTGAGACAGCGGAGTCCCTCGGGGCGAACGCGCTCGCAGGCCGCTTCCCACTTTCCGGCGCCGCTCAGTCCCCAGCGAGCGACCAGGCTCCGAAATGCCGCCGCGCGGTCACTGGCGACGGCGGGGTTGGCGAGGAGCTCGTCCAGCTTCGACACCGTCACCGGAGCACCGTCCGGTGCCGTCATGGCGCTCGCCGGTGCCGACTCCGCCGCCGGTGGACGCGAGTCCGACGCGATCGACGCCGTCACGGGCGCGCCGGGGGATCCCATGAGGACAGCCACCGCCCGCGCCAATCGCGCGCCGCCATCGCGCGGCGCCGCCAGTGCCACCGCCGCCAGCGCCGCCACCACCGCCACCCCCGCCACCGCCCCCCAGGGCCAGAGGGCCGCCAGCCGCCGGCGGGGCGAAACCCCCCGCACCTCGCGCGCGGCACGACGCACGGTATCCGCGTCGACTCGACTCCTCTCGCTGGAGTAGGCGCCCAGCAGGGCGCGGTCGGCGACGACGTTGATGAGCCGGGGGACGCCACTGGTGTGGACGTGCAGCCGGCGCAAGGCGGCGTCGGTGAAGATCGCACGCGTCTGACCCGCCACCTTCAAGCGGTGGCGAACGTAGCCCCGCGCCTCGAGCTCCGAGAAGGGCTGGAGATGGTAGCGAGCCGTCACCCGCTGCGCGAGCTGGCGCAGCTCGTCTCGGGCGAGGAGGTCGATCAGCTCCGGCTGGCCGATCAGGATGATCTGCAGGAGCTTCTCGCGGGTGGTCTCGAGGTTCGTGAGGAGCCGCACCTGCTCGAGGACGTCGATCGAGAGGTCCTGGGCCTCGTCGATGATCAGCACGGTGCGCCGCCCGCGCCCGTGGGCGTCGAGAAGGTAGCGATAGAGGACGTCGACGAGGGTCTTGGTGCTCGTGGTGTCGGACGGGTACGGGATGCGCAGCTCGTCGCAGACGGCGGCGAGCAGCTCCAGCGCCGTCAGCCGCGGGTTCAGGATGAGCGCGACGTTGACGTGCGGCGGCACCTGCTCCAGGAGGCAGCGGCAAAGCGTGGTCTTGCCAGTGCCGACCTCCCCCGTGAGCTGGACGAACCCACCCCCCTCGCCGATGCCGTACAGGAGATGGGCGAGGGCTTCCCGGTGGCGCTCGCTCATGTAGAGGTAGCGCGGGTCGGGCGTGATCGAGAACGGGGCCTCTTTGAGGCCGAAGTACGAGACGTACATGATCCCTGGCTCCTCGGCGCCCCATAGGTTAGCCCGATTGAGCGCGGATCGCCCGAGAATTTCGGTGCGAGAATAGGCGCCATGGACGTGGACGGCCGCCTTCGAGAATCCTTGAAAGACCTGCTCGATGGCGGCTCCGAGGCCCGGCTCACCGAGCTCCTCCAAGACGTCCACCCCGCCGACCTCGCGCCCCTGCTACGGGACCTCCCCCTGGAGCAGCAGATCACGGTATTCCGGCTCCTTCCGAGCGATCGCGCGGGCGAGGTGCTGTCCGAAGTCGACGACAAGACGCTGATCGATCTCGTGCGCTCGCTCGACGACGTGGAGGTCTCCCGCATCCTCGACGAGATGCCGCCCGACCACGCGGCGGAGGTCGTGGAGGAGCTGCCGGAGGAGCACGCGGAGAAGCTCCTCGACCTCATGACCGACGAGCGGTCGGAGGACGTCCAGGAGCTGCTCGAGTACCAGGAGAAGACGGCGGGCCGCCTCATGTCCCCCAACGTCGTCGCCGTCAACGAGGCGAAGACGGTGGGAGAGGCGATCGACCAGATCCGCAAGTCGGCCACCGAGGGCCGCAGCTTCGAGCTCTTCGTCGTCGACGACCACAACCACCTCGTCGGCGCCGTGCCGCTCCGCCGGCTCCTCACCGCGCTTCCCAACACGCCCGTGTGGGCGATCCGCGACGCCGAGGTCGTGAGCGTGGGGCCGGACACCGACCAGGAGGAAGTGGCGCGGCTGGTGGCCAAGTACGACCTCGTCTCCATTCCCGTGGTGGACCGGAGCAACCGGCTGATCGGCACCATCAGCGTCGAGGACGTCGTCGACATCGTCGGCGAAGAGGCGTCGGAGGACATCTTCCGTCTCGCCGGGTCCGACGCCGCCGAGCTGGAGCGGCGGTCGCCGGCGCGGATCGCGGTCATGCGGCTCCCCTGGATCCTCGCCACGCTCCTCATCGAGCTGTGCGCGGGGGTGGTGATCCACTACTACGACGAGACGCTCGCCCACGTGATCCTGCTCGCGTCGTTCATGCCGGTCATCCAGGCGATCTCCGGGAACACCGGGCTCCAGTCGGTCACCATGGTGGTGCGCGGTCTCGCCACCGGGCACGTCCAGCTCGCGCGGTGGTGGGAGCCGCTCTGGCACCAGGTCCAGACCACGAGCATCATCGGCGCCGTGTGCGCGGTGGTGGTGGCGATCATCGGCTCTGCCTGGCACGGCACGCGCGTGTTCGGGCTGGTGGTGGGACTGTCGATGTTCATCTCGGTGAACCTGTCCGGCCTCGCCGGCACCGGCTTCCCGATGGTGTCCAAGCGCCTCGGCTTCGACCCCGCGCTCACAGCGGGACCGTTCGAGACCGCGTTTCAGGACGTCATCGGCGTCACCATCTTCCTGACGCTCGCCACCCTCCTCTTGCGGTGGATCGGGTAGCGCACGCGCCGCTGGATCGAGAAGCTCAGGCCGGCGGCGGCGTCTCCAGCCGGTCCATCACCGCGCGGACGACGGTGTCGACGTCGATGTCCTCCACCCGACGCGTGGGGCTCTGGATGAAGCGGCTGGCGGCGCCGTAGGGGCCGTTGCGCTCGCCACGCGTGGGACCGTAGAGCCCGACAGCGGGCACGCCGACGGCCGCCGCCAGGTGCAACGGACCCGTGTCGTTGCCGAGGACGACGCGCGCTCGACGGAGATACGCGGTGAGCTCGGCGATCGGCTCGGGGGCGAGAGCGAGCACGCTGCTGGCTTCGAGACCGGTCGCGACCGTGCGCAGCAACGGCTCTTCCCCCGGTCCACCGAGCAGGAGCACGGACATGCCCGCCTTCTCCGCCAGCTGCCGTGCCGCTTCCCGGTAGCACCCCGCCGGCCACTGCTTGGCGGGTCCGCGCGTGGCGGGCAGCATGGCCAGGAAGCGGTGCTCGGCGATGCCGAGCGCGCGGAGGCGCTGGGCCGCGAGCGCCTCCGCCGCCGGCGCCACCGGCAGCGGAAAGGCGATGCGCCGGTCTTCCACGCCGAGCGGGTCCAGGAGTGCCATGTTCTGCTCGACGATGTGGGCAGCCGCCGGTGGCGGCGTGACCCAGTGGGTGGTGAACGCCGACGAGAAGCGATCGCGCACGTGGCGCCAGCCGAAGCCGATGCGGATGGGGGCGCGCGTGAGCACGGTGAAGAGCGTGCTCTTGAGAAAGCCCTGCACCTCGACGGCGACGTCCAGGTGGAGGTCGCGGAGGCGCTCGCGGAGAGCGCGAAACTCGCGCGCCACGCTCCGCGCCCCGCGCGCCGTACGAAGCTGACGGCGCCATCGCCGCGTGGGGGCCACGATGACCTCGTCGACGGCGGGATTGTCGACGAGGAGCGCCTGCTCGCGTTCCTCCACGATCCAGGCGAGGCGCGACACGCGCGGGTCGTCGTGGAGGGCGCGGGCGAGGGGGAGCGTGTGCACGACATCGCCCAGCGAGGTCAGCCGGACGATGGCCACCCGCATGGGCGCGTCAGGGGGCGAAGGAGAGGAAGCGCTTCAAGAGGGCGGAGCGCCGATGCCGCGCCAGCTCGCGGTCGACCATCTTCTGCGTGGTGACCCAGTTGAGCTGTACCGCGCGACGCTCGCCCTCGAACGGACGGTGCCCGTGGAACGACCGCTCCGAGCGCCGGAACGCGAGCAGCGTGCCCCACGCCGGGTCCACCTCCATCGCCATGTCGTCGAGGTCCTTGCTGCGGAGCAAGCGCAGCCGCCCACCGTCGTCCTTCCACGTCTCGTTGAGATAGAGCAGGACGCTGACGATCTTCCACTCGGAGTCCGTGTGGATGGCGCCGTCGTGTCGCGCGCAGCGGCCGCGCACGGTGATCAGCGTGGGATAGCCCTCGAGCCGGACGCCGAGCGTTTCCGACATCGCGGCGCGGAACTCCGGTCCCCGCAACTCTTCCACGAGCGTCGCGAAGGCGGGGCCGTAGGACAGCTCGGAGACGGGGAAGCTGCCCGGTCGGGTGATCCGCGGAAAATCGCGCTGGAGCGCGGCGGCGGCGTCCTTCTCGATGAAGTCGGGAACGACGACGAAGTCGAACGGGACCTTGACGACGGGCGTCGCGCGCAGGGCCCGGATGTCCAGCATCCCGTCGATGCTACCGCATGCGCTCCGATCTGCAAACGTCGCCGGCGGCCGCCGCCACGATGGCTCCGACGTACGCGGCCTCCGGCACCGAGCCCACGATCCCCTTGCGCCCGTCGATGACCGTGGTGGGGACGTCGTCGGCCTGGTAGCGGACGGCGCGATAGGGGAAGAGGTTCACCATGACGACGTCGGTGGTGACGTGCTCGCTCACGATCGCGGCCGCCGTGGACAGCGCCACCGCTGTCGCGCAGTCCAGTCAGGTGGGCGAGACGATGACCTCGAGATGGACCGGCCGCGGCAACGCGCGCAGGCACGCCACCGACTCCGCGCTCAAGGCGGGCGCGTGGCCGGACACCGCGCGCAGGACCCCGAGGAAGATCTCGAGCTCGTATCCGTCCGGGAGACCGTAGTAGCGGATGCCGGTGTCGCGCTCGCCGGCGACGACGATGGCCGGCGTGCGTGCGATCCCCACCGCCGCCTCCCGCTCGGGATCCCAGCGCCCGGCGTGGATCTCGAGACGGATCTTCGGCGACACGCCCGCGATCCGCTCGAGGAGGCTACGCTCCGCCGCCGAATACCAGCTCTCGACGTCCGAGGTGTAATAGCGAAGCGTCACCGGTCCCGCCAGGTCACCGAGCGTCCTCTCGATGTCGATCACGGCCGCGATCCTCCTTGCTGGCATGGCGCGCCTGTCTCGCACTACTCTAGGGACCGCGCGCAGCGCGCGTACAGAGGGATCCGACGCCGCAGCGTGGCGCCGGCGAGCGAATCGAAGGTCCGGAGGCGCGATGAGCGGGGAGATCGAAAGGCTGCTCGACACGGTGGGCTGGGACATCCTGGGCGCGCTCCAGGACAACGCGCGGCTCTCCTTCAGCGAGCTCGGCCGGCGGGTCGGTCTTTCCGCACCGGCGGCGGCCGAGCGCGTGAAGCGGATGGAAGACGCGGGAATCATCCGCGGCTACCGGCTCGAGATCGGCTTCGAGCCGCTGGGGCTTCCGATCGCGGCCCTCATTCGCGTGAGCGCGCCCGAAGAGAAGTGCCCGGGTCTCACGTCGCTCGTGAAGAGCCTGCCCGAAGTGCTGGAGTGCCACCACGTGACCGGCAGCGACAGCTTTGTCCTCAAGGTGGTGACGGAGTCCGTCGGTCATCTCGAAGCCGTCATCGCCGCCCTCGGGCGGTGGGGCACGCCGACGACGTCGATCATCCTGTCCTCGCCGGTGGTCGCGCGCGGAGTCGCGGCGCCGCCGACGGCGTGGCCGCTGCGAAAGGCGGCGGCCCGCGGAGCGTCGCCGGCTACGTCCGCACGCGCAGGAGGCCGAGAGCGGCGAGCCCGCTGAAGACGCCGTTCGCTCAGTAGTCCTTGGGGTCGAGAAGGTCGCGAAGACCGTCGCCGGCGAGGTTGAAGGACAGCGTGAGCGAGAAGATGGCGAGGCCCGGCCACCACGCCATCCACGGCGCCGACTCCAGGAACTGCTGCGCCGTGTTCAGCATCGTTCCCCAGCTCGGCGTGGGCGGCTGCACGCCGAGCCCAAGGAACGAGAGAATCGCCTCCGCGATGATGGCACCGGGGATGGAGACGGTCGCCTGCACGAGAAGCGCGCTGAAGATGTTCGGCACGATGTGACGCAACATCACGCGGGTGTCGCCGGCGCCCATCGCGCGCGCGCCCTGCACGTACTCCTGGGCGTTGGTCGCGAGCACGAGCCCGCGCGTGAGCCTGATGTAGGTGGGCGTGGCGCCGAGCCCGATGGCGATGGTGGCGTTGGTGAGGGACGGGCCGAGGATGGTCACGAGGCCGATGGCGAGAATCAGGAACGGGAACGAGAGCCAGGCGTCGGTGAAGCGCATGACGAGCTGATCGAGGCTCCCGCGGTAGTAGCCGGCGACGAGGCCGACGGGGACGCCCACCGCGATGGCGAGCAGCACCGCGCACACCCCCGCCTGCATGGACACGCGCGAGCCCCACACCACGCGTGCGAAGACGTCACGGCCGAGGTCGTCGGTACCGAACGGGTTCGCCGACGTGGGCGGCTTCCTGATCTTGGCCCAGTCCGTGCGCAACGGATCCGTGCGCGCGAGCCACGGCGCGCCCAGCGCGATCACCGTGAACACGAGGACGACGATGGCGCCCGCCACCGCGGGCGGTCGACGGACGAGACGGCGCCAGGCGCGTCCGCCTCGCGTCGCCACCGCCACCGGATCGGCCAGCGTCCACGCGTCGGCGGTGGCGGCGGGGCGCGTGCTCATCGCGTGACCCGGATGCGCGGGTCGAGGACGGAGTACGAGATGTCGACGAGGAGATTGATGAGCACGTACGCGCTCGCGGTGAGCAGCACCACGCCCTGCACGAGCGGATAGTCTCGCGTGAACACGGCCTCCACGATGAGACGGCCGAAGCCGGGCACCACGAAGATCTGCTCGGTGACGACGGCGCCGCTCATGAGCGCGCCCATCTGGAGCCCGAGGATGGTGACGACGGGGATGAGGCCGTTGCGAAAGGCGTGGCGAAAGATCACGGCGCGGGCGGCGAGTCCCTTGCTATAGGCGGTGCGAATGTAGTCGGCGCTGAGGACCTCGATCATGCTGTTGCGGGTCTGGCGCATGAGGACGGCGGCGAGGGCCGTGCCGAGGACGAGCGCCGGCATCGCCATCCGCTGGAGATTGCCGAGAGGGTCCTCGAAGAGCGGCACGAAGCCGGAGGCGGGCAGCCAGCCCAGACGCACCGAGAAGAAGAGGATGAGCATGATGCCGAGCCAGAAGCTCGGCACCGACAGCCCGCACAGGGAGAGCCCGTTGGCGACGTAGTCCCACAGGGTGTTCCGGCGAAAGGCGGAGAGGATGCCCACGGGGATGGCGATGCCGACGGCGATCAGGATCGCGAAGCAGGCGAGCTGGAGGGTAATGGGCAGCTTCCGCCGCACCGTGAGCACCACCGACTCACGCGTGCGGATGGACTCGCCGAGATCGCCGCGCACGGCCAGCCCGAGCCAGCGCACGTACTGGACGGCGATGGGATCGTTCAGCCCGTACTTCTGTCGCACCTCCGCCAGCCCCGCCTCATCGGCGTCGGTGCCGGCCATGACGCGCGCGGGATCGCCGGGGATCATGCGCACGCCCGTGAAGACGATGACCGTGATGACGAACAGGGTCACCATCGAGATCGCGACCCTGCGCAGGAGAAACTCCGCCACGGCGTCCCGCTATTGCCAGGACGTCCCCTTGATCCGGATCAATCCGTCCGGCACCGCCTTGTACCCGCGGAAATTCTTCGGGTGGGCCACGATGTAATTGATGTGATAGAGGTAGATGATGTTGCGCCGTTCCCCCGTGAACTTCTCGATCGCCTGCCGGTAGAGCGACGCCCGCTGCCCCTGGTCGCTGACCTCGCGCGCCCGATTCAGGAGCGCGTCGATCGCCTCGTCGCAGGACCGGGTGGTGTTCAGGCTGCCGCCGCACGTGTGGAACTGGTGGATGTTGGCATCGGGGTCCAGGCGTCCGCTCCAGCCGATCCCGAACGCCTGCAGGCTGCCCGCGTCGTCGTCCTTGAGGGCGGAGGCGAACTCCGAAGGCCGCAGCGTGATGTTGAAGCCGGCTTCCTTGGCCATCCCCTGCACGACCTCGCCCACCCGTCGCTGCTGGGGATCGTTCACGATCGTCAGCTCGAAGCTGTACCCGTTGGCCAGGCCCGCGTCCGCGAGGAGCTGCTTGGCGCGCGCCACGTCGCGGCCCGGACACTTGCGCGTCTTGTCGTAGAAGGGACTGATGGGAGAGAGCGGCGTACAGC
Source organism: Candidatus Methylomirabilota bacterium (assembly GCA_036506275.1). Taxonomy (GTDB): domain Bacteria; phylum Methylomirabilota; class Methylomirabilia; order Rokubacteriales; family CSP1-6; genus DASXSB01. The sequence goes on from DASXSB010000108.1 coordinate 73,323, forward strand.
CGGGCGTGTACTGGCCGTCCCACGCCACCTGGTTCAGCGCTTCGCGGTCGATGCTGAGGTCGAAAGCCTCGCGCACCTTCGGGTTGTTGGCGAGCGGCGTCCCCAGATCGCCGGGCGGGTTGGTCTTGCCGGTCTTGTTGTGGAGGTTGAGGGTGATCCCCGTGTAGCCGAGACCGGTCACGCTGGAGACGACGAAGCGGCCCTCTTTTCGCAAGCTGCTGGCGTCCGTCGGCGCCACCAGGTGCATCACGTCGATATCGCCCGAGCGCAGATTCGCGAGGCGCACGTTGTCGTCCGGGATGATGCGGAAGACGAGGCGGTCGAAACGCGCCTGCCCGGGATCGAAGTAGTGTTGGGACTTCTCGAGGACGATCCGGTCTTGCGGTACGCGCTCGACGAAGCTCCACGGCCCCACGCACACGGGCGCCGTCCCGAACTTCTCGCCGAGCTTGTTGGCCGCGGTGGGCGACACCGGCATCCCGGCGCGGTCGGTGAGCGCGGCCGTCAGCGGTGCGAAGGGTGACTTCAGGCGAAGGCGCACGGTGCGGGCGTCGACGACCTCGACGGTGTTGATGAGGTCGATCTCGCTGCGCCGGTTCGAACCCCTCATGTTGAGGTGACGGTCGAGCGAGAAGCGGACCGCTTCCGCGTCCATGGGCGTGCCGTCGTTGAACTTGACGCCCGGGCGGAGCTTGATGGTGACGGTCTTGCCGCCGTCGGTGACGACCGGCATGTCCGACGCGAGCTGCGGATAGATGTGGAGGTTCTCGTCGATGTCGTAGAGCTTCTCGCACATCTGGGCGTAGACGATGCGCCCGACGTAGGAGCGCGAGAGGGTTGGATCCAGGATGTCGGGATCCTGGTTCAGGGCCACCACGAGCGTCTTCTTCTGCGCCGACGCCACGCCCGTCCCCAGGCCGAGAGCAACCAGCAGCATGCCTACGAATGTCACCACCCGCTTCATGTCCATGTCGGCTCCTCCCGCGGGCGCCGGCTCATCCGCCCACCCGTCGCCGTGCATAGTATCCCGTCTGGCGTTCGCTGCCACCGGGCCGGACAGGAGACGATCTGATGTGCCCGCGCTGACGTGCCGGACGCGCCTCAGCCGTCGGCGCCGTGGGGTGGACGACCCGCCGGCAGATCGCGCGCGACGGCCGCCACTGGCTCTCCCGCCAGCAGCGCACGGAGTTGCTCGTCACTGTGGGCGGCCGCGAACTCCCGGAAGGTTTCGCCCTCGCGGCGCTCGGCGAGATAGGCGCGAAGCAGGCGCTCGATCGCGGCCGGCACCTCCACGGCGGGCGCGCGATAGCCGACGGGCCGGGCCGTCGTCTGGTGGAGGCCGACGGCGCCGCCCACGCAGAAGTAGTAGGCGTCCACCATCGTGCCCTCGATCTTCGTCTTCTTGCCCTCGATGCCGATGTCCGCGATCCAGTGCTGGCCGCAGCTGTTGGGGCAGCCGGTGACGTGGATCTTCAGGTGCTGATCGAAGCCGGGTACTCGCGCTTCCATCTCCTCCACCAGCCAGCGCGCGAACCCCTTGGTCTCGGTGAGCGCGAGCTTGCAGAATTCCGTCCCCGTGCACGCGATCGTCCCCCGCCAGAACGGCGAGGCCTGGAGGCGGAGCCCGGCCTCCTGAAGCTCGCGGGCGAGCGCCTCGGCGCGCTCCCGCCGCACGTTGAGGATGAGGACGTTCTGCATGACGGTGGTGCGCAGCTCGCCCGTTCCGTAGCGATCGGCGAGATCCGCCACCGTCCGCATCTGGTCGGTCGTCATGCGGCCCCGCAGCACCGCGACGCCCGCATACACGTAGCCCTCCTGCTTCTGGGCGTGGATGCCGACGTGATCGCGGTAGACGTCCTCGGGCGGCCGATCGGGGACGGCGGGCTCGAGCGAAAACCCGAGCCGGCGCCGGAGCTCGTCGAGAAAGCGCTCGGCCGTCCAGCCGTGCTGGAGGAACAGGAACTTCAGCCGCGCCTTCTCGCGATCCTGGCGCAGCACGTCGCTGTCGCGGAAGATCTCGGTGATCCCGCGCACGACGGCGAGCGCCTGGTTCCAGCGGACGAACGCGTTGAGCCGGACCGCCAGGTGCGGGTTGGTGGAGAGGCCTCCGCCCACGCGCACGGAGAAGCCGACC
>DASXSB010000109.1:0-38601 GCA_036506275.1 Candidatus Methylomirabilota bacterium
CGTCATAATGATTCGCTGCGTGCCTTCCTTCTCGAAGATCGGACCGCCGCGCATCCGGCGCGCGAGCAGCGCCGGGTCCTTCTTCATCAGATAGACGCTGGTGGGGACGGAGGCGGCGACGAAGATCGCCACGTAGACCCATGCCTGCCAGTACCGGATCGTCCCGGCGGAGCCGAAGAGCAGCGCGCACATCACCAGCGTGACGACGACGAGGGCGAGCCAGGCCCGTGCGTTGAGGCTCACCCCAACCTCGTCAGCCGAGCAATGCGCTCGCGTTCTCCCGCGCCCACTGCTCGATCGCGCTCGGCGCACGACCGGTGACGCGCTCCACGGTGTCGGTGACGACCGATGAATGGGCCTGTCGCGCGTAGGTTTTCAACTCGATGAGGGCCGTTGCCAGCCACTCCGGGTAAAGCGGAGCCGACGACGTCAGCGCTGACCCTTCGACGAGTGATGGGACCCGTCAGGTTGATCCCGGTCGCTCCTCAGTTCGGCAGGTCTTAATACAAAGCCGAAACCGCTCTCCAGGTCCTCGACCTCATCGAGGCCCCGGAGAGCGGTTCGAATTGGTTGTGTTGGTGGAGGCGGTGGGAATCGAACCCACGTCCGGAAACCCTCAGTCGCAGGCGTCTACGCCGATAGCCGGTTAACTTTACCGCTTCTCGTCCCTTGACCGTCCAGCCGGCAGGAGGACCTCGGGACCAGCCTCATTTATCTCGCTCCTCCCCTGAGGCCAGGTTTGGAGCCAGCCACCAGAGTATGACGCCGGTTCCCAGACCCTGATGGCTCGGCCTGGCCGACGCTGGCGGGTGTTAGGCCGCCAGGGCTAGCTGGTTGTCGGCAGCTATACCGTTCTCTCTATTTAACGAGGGGAGAGAAACCTCGAGACGCAGCCTGGACCTCACTGATCCCCGTCGAAACCTGTCGCCCCCTTTCCCTACCACTATATATGAGCAACCCGGCGTCGCAACCACGCCGGCCGCTCGGGCGTCGTCGCCACCCGCCTGGCCCCGACTGCGGCGTCGGAGCCGCCCGACTACCACTGACCCCGCCGCCCGGCCCGCGCCGCCTTGTCCATCTCGCGCCGGACCTCGCGCTCGCGGATGGCGGAGCGCTTGTCGTGAAGCTTGCGACCCCGCGCCAGGCCCAGCTCGATTTTCACGCGCCCGTCCTTGAAATAGAGCCGCAGCGGGATCAGGGTGAGGCCGCGCTCCGCCACCTTGCCGGTGAGGCGGGAGATCTCCCGCCGATGCAGGAGCAGCTTACGGTCCCGATCGGGATCGTGATTGGCGTCGGTGCCGTGGCTGTACGGGTTGATGTGGCACCCGAGGAGCCACGCCTCGCCATTGCGGATGGTCGCGTACGAGTCCTTGAAGGTCACCTGGCTGTCACGCAACGACTTGACCTCGGTACCGCGCAGCACGAGGCCCGCCTCGACGGTCTCGAGGATCTCGTACTCGTGGCGCGCCCGCCGATTGGTGGAAATTGCGCGCTCGCTCTGCCGCTCGGACGCCATGGCCTCCCTTGACTTGCCCCGGTCGGGCGGTATCATGATCGCGCTTTTCGATCGAGCCGAAGTGGCGGAATTGGCAGACGCGCTAGATTCAGGGTCTAGTGCCCGCAAGGGTGTCGGGGTTCGAGTCCCCGCTTCGGCACCAATACCGCGACGTTCGCTCGCAAATCCTACACCGGGTGGCTGATTGCTTGCGCCCGGTGGGGCCGGGAGGGGATGCCCTCCGCGTGCTATCATGCACGGAAACGAACCGCCACCATCCGGTGGGTCACGTACCCATTCGTCTCCGATGCACACAGAACGATCACGATCGACTCCGACTGGCTCGAGAAGGTGACGACCTATCGCGTCGCGCTCCCGGTGCGCCGCGCGCGGCCAGCCGCCGCCAGGCGCCGCCGACCATGAGGGACTCCGCGGCCGCCGCGCGGCGCGAGATCACCATAGTGGAGCCGCCCTCGCTGGCGCCGCGGCGCGTCCTGCATGACCTCGCCCGCCTCGCCCGCTACAGCGACCTGCTCTACACGCTGAGCCTTCACCGCGTCCGGGTGCGATACAAGCAGTCGATGCTGGGGCTCGTGTGGGCCATCGCGCAGCCCCTCGGGCTGACGGTGATCTACACCCTCGTGTTCTCCCGGATGGCGCGCGTCCCCAGCGAGGGCATGCCGTACGCGGTCTTCGCGTATACCGCGCTCCTGCCCTGGATCTACTTCTCGAGCGGCCTCACGGGCGCCACCCACGGCATCGTGAGCAACGCGCAGTTCGTGACGAAAGCGTACTTTCCGCGCGAGATCCTCCCCCTGAGCTACATCCTCGCCGCCGTGTTCGACTTCATCGTGGGCGCGACAGTGCTGGCGGCGCTGATGGGAGCGTACGGAGTGACGCTGACACTGCATGCGCTCTGGGTGGTGCCGATCATGCTGCTGGCCACGGTCTTCACCACCGCCGTCGGCCTCGTGCTGTCGGCGCTGCAGGTGTGGCTCCGCGATTTCGGCCTCGCACTGCCCCTCCTCCTGCAGGTCTGGATGTTCGCGACCCCCATCGTCTATCCCCTCAGCATCGTGCCCGCGGCGTGGCGCGGGTGGTACATCCTCAACCCGATGGTGGGGATCGTGGAGAATTTCCGCCGCGTGGTGCTGCAGGGAGCGCAGATGGAGTGGTCGTCGTTCACCGCGTCCGCGGTGATCTCGAGCGTGCTGCTCGTGGCCGGCTACATCTACTTCAAGAGCGTCGACGCCACCATGGCCGACGTCGTGTAGCGGGACGCCCGATGATCGACGTGAGCGTGCAGGGGGCCGGCAAGAAATATCGCATCAGTCAGGCGGCCTCCGCGGCCGGTCCGACTCCTCCTCGCCGGTGGTGGCGGCGCTCGCACCAGTTCTGGGCGATCCGGAACGTGAGCTTCGAGGTCCATCGCGGAGAGGCGCTCGGGATCATCGGACCCAACGGCGCCGGTAAGAGTACGATCCTCAAGCTGCTGGCGGGGATCACGACCCCCACCGTCGGCCGCATCGTCATCGACGGGCGGCTGGCCGCCCTCCTGGAGGTGGGGGCGGGATTCCACCCCGAGCTCACGGGCCGCGAGAACGCCTATCTCAACGGCTCCATCCTCGGCATGCGCCGCCGTGAGATCACCGCCAAGCTGCCTGCTATCGTCGACTTCGCGGGGGTCAGCCGCTTTCTCGACGAGCCACTGAAGCACTACTCCTCGGGCATGTACGTCCGTCTTGGATTCTCCATCGCCGCGCACCTCGAGCCCGACATCCTGCTCATCGACGAGGTGCTGGCCGTGGGCGATCTCGCGTTCCAGCGCAAATCGCTCCAGCGTATCGGGGACCTGAAGCGGGCGGGATGCACGATCATCTTCATCTCGCACGACCTCGCCTCCGTGCAGCGGCTGTGCGACCGCGTCATCCTGATGCGGCGCGGGGAGATCCTCAACACGGGGACGCCGAGCGAGATGATCAGGCTCTACCAGCAAGCCGTGGCGCGCGCCGCGCTGCACGAGCTGCCGGGGCGCCCGCGGACGCGGCCGGCGGAGATCCGATCGTTCGAATTTCGCGCGGGCGCCGAGGCGCCGGCGGGGACGTTCTTCACCGGCCAGCCGCTCGTCGTCCGCATCGAGTGGGCGGCCGCCGAACACATCCCCGACGTGACCTTTCACGTCTCGTTCTATTCGCAGGAGAACGTGCTCTTCAGCCACCTCAGCACGGAGGAAGGAGGCGAGCGCATCGACCTCCGGCCTGGCACGGGGCGGGTGGAGTTGACGTGTCCGGAGCTGGGCCTCCTGCCGGGTATCTACTACGCGGACGTGTCCATGCGGCAGCGCGACTCGCTACGCGGCAATAGCCTCCACTACCTGGACCACTGCGTGGTGCTGCAAGTCGACTCCGCCAAGGCGGCGCGCGGGCACTTCCACATGCTACACACGTGGCGCGTGGAATTCGACGGTGTGCCGGCGCCGCCGGCGGGTTCCCAGGAGGTCGTGACCGAGCGTCGCTCGAGCTGACCGCGGCTCAGGCGGCGTCTTGACCGCGGCGCCGCAGCCGGCGGCGCGCGTCCAGGAGTCGCACGGGCGCCCACGCCACCAGCCACCATCCGAGGGCCGCGACCGATCGCTCTTCCTTGAACGCGGTCCGGAACAGGCGCCGCGCCACTCTCATCCGTCGCTCCGAGAGGAACGTCTTGCCGTAGTCCTGGTAGATCGCCGCCCGTCGTCGCCGTATTTCGGCGTCGCCGAGCCCGAGCAGCGCGCAGAGCTTGGCGGCATTGGCGACCTCGGCCTCGTAAAACGTGTCCAGGCGACTGGAGAGGCTGCCCGGCGATGGCGTGTAGCGATGAAGGTCTTCGGGACACACCTCGAATTCCCACCCAGCCGCCCGCAGTCGGATCCAGAGATTGTAGTCCTCGCTCGCGTACCGGAGAGCGCCGTGCTCGTCGAATCCGCCCACCTCCTCGAACGCGGAACGTCGCAGGAGCACCGACGACGTGCCGATGAAGTTGCCGCGCAACAGCGTGACCAGGGTGGGGCGGACGTAGTCGGGATGCAGGTCGCGGCGAGCATAGACGAGCCCGACGCGCGGATCACGCGTGTACGGGAGCTGGCGCTCGAGCTTCGTGTCCGTCCACGTGTCATCGGCATCGAGGAGACCGAGCCAGTCGCCTTTGGCCACGCGCGCTCCCGCGTTGCGCGCTGCGCCAGGGCCCCGGTTGTCTTGCGAGAGGACGGTGACCTCGGGGTATCGCGCCGCCGCCGCCGCCGTTTCGTCCGTGGATCCGTCGTCGACGACGATGATCTCCTGCGGCGGCACGGTCTGGCGGAGGGCGCTCTCGATCGCTCTGCCGATCATGTCGGCGGCGTTGTACGCCGGAATGATGACGGTGACGGTGGGCTGTTCCGTGTCAGCTTCCATCGCCCTCACCTGCTTTGCTTGGAGTGTCCGGCCGGGACCCACCGCGGTCCCCCGAACGCCGCCAGACGGCGCTTGATCACCCGGACAGCCCAGCGAGTGTATACCGACGGCCAGACCCAGCCCGTCCACCAGCCCCACCGCCAGCGTGAGGTGGCGAGCAGTTCACGGTAGAGCGCGTCGAAGAGGCCGACGTAGCGAGTGACGAGGAAGTGCTCCCGCACACGCCGCGCCGCCGCCTCCCCGTAGCGGCGCCGGAGCTCGGGGTTGTCGGCGAGGTCCGCGATGGCGGCGGCGAACGCGCAGGCGTCGTCCCCGGGCACGAGGACGCCCGTTTCCCCGGGGACGACGGCTTCCGCGTGGGGCGCGATGGCGGACGCCACCACGGGCCGGCCGCAAAACGCCGCCTCCAGCACGTTCAACGGAAACGCCTCCGCGCGGGCGGCGGAGACGGCGATGTCCGTCGCATCCCGCAAGATCGCGCCGACGTCGGTCCGCTCGCCGAGGAAATGGACCACCTTCTCGAGCCCGAGCATCTGTGCGTGAGCTTCGAGGGCGGGCCGCTCCGGGCCACTCCCCACGATGAGGAGACGATGACGCGATGACGATCGCTGAAGCTCCGCCATCGCGGAGAGGAGGACGTCGTGACCCTTGCGCTCGATCAGCGAACCCACGGCCGTGCAGACAATATCATCGGCGCCGATGCCGAGCTGGGCGCGCAGGGCGCTCGCGTCACCGGCTCCGAGGCGGTCGGGATCCACGCCGTTGTAGACGACCCGCAGGCGCGGGGCCGGCATCCCGTCGGCGATGAATCCACTGAGCGCGGCCGAGCTCGCGCCCACCACCACGCGGACCTGGTGGAGCCAGCCGTAACATCGTTCGCTCTCCGTGGACGGGCTGTGGATGTGGAGGAGCATCGGTATGGCGGAGGCGCGGGCGACGGGAAGGAGCCACTTCACCGATTCCTGACTGTTGGCGTGGATGAGACGAATGCCGTGCGTGCGCACGATGGATCGCGCTTCGCGCACCATCGACCGCGCGGGGAGAAATCGGTCGGGCCCCGCGAGATCGCCGTGCGGGTGGACGATGGCGCCGAGCTTGCCGGCGGCGGTGGAGAGCGCGGGCGAGTCCGTCAGCACGACGGCGCGGAAACGTGCGCGGTCCAGGTGCTGGACGAGCTGGAGCAAGCAGCGCTCGCTGCCCCGGATCCAGTCGTCGCCGTGGTGAACGTAGAGAACGGGGTCGGGCGTTCCCCGGCGTCGTGAAGATCCCCGCCAAAAGTGAGTCATCGCCTCGGAATCAGCGCCTCCGCGGATATGGGAAGAAATATCGCGCGTGCTCGCAGAGCGCGAGACCGGCCGTACGCGGTTCACCGCGAGGTCATCCCCCATGCGGATTCGCGCGTTCTTCCGGTCGCCCCAGTCTTACAAAATGACTTCGAACTCACTAGCGCGTGGCCCTTCAGACATCCACGCAGTCGGTACGTCGGGCAGAAAGACTCCAGCAGAAACCGCGCCATGAGCAAACGCGCACGTTCTCGCACACTCCCGAAGGGCCGCCGTCGCCCGACCACCAAATGTGTAAAGTTTGTCGACAGCGGCGCGCGGGGATACACGGCGTCGAGACCGACTAGAGGGCGGCGGTGTGCGCCTTCGACCGCCTCGAGATCATGCTGTACGTCTTCCGGCATACGTGGCTCGCGAAAGCGCGTGGGTGGTAGGTCAACAGAACTAGTGCGCCCGCAAACGCCGGCTGCCACTCACCGGCGCGCACATTAGCACGGAAACCGTCCACGAGCCGTCCCCGTAGGCGGACACCAGCCGGGCACCTTCGCCCATGTTTTCCTCCGGTGGGGCGCCGCCGGCAACGGCGCCGCTTCCACCACGGTTGGAGAAGGCTTACGTTATACCTTCCCGGCGTCCCCGCCCACTCCGAGCGCAGCCGCGGATGGCGGCCGGCGGGCGCGCGTCACGAAAGGCTGGAGGCGGTTGAAGACTCTCGTCCGCGGGCGACTGGCCTAACGCCGCTTGCCGAGCGCGAGTGCGCGCCCCAGACGCGCGGAGCGCGCGGCGGCGGCGACGATCTCGAGCGCGCGCAGGCCGTCGGCGGCGCTAACCACCACGGGCCCGCGGCCGTCGCAGGCGGCCATGAAGGCCTCGAGCTCGGCCCGCAGCGGCTCCGGCCCCGACGGCGTGAGGTCTTCCTTGCCGGTCTCCACCGCTTCCCAGACCTCACCGCGGCGGTGATGCTCCCCCGCGTGAAAGGTGACACTGCCGGTGCCGTAGTCCGCGACGATGGTGCCGCGCTCGCCCACGAGGACGCACTCGCGATGGGTGCCGGGCACGAAGTAGTTCGCTTCCACGAACACGGGCACGTCTCCGTACTCGACGAGCGTCAGCGACACGTCGTCGAGTCCACGGCCGAGGTAATCGCGCTGCACGGCGAGCACCCGCGTCGCGCCCCGCTCGAACAGGTGCGTGAAGAGATCGAAATAGTGGATGGCATCGGTGTGGGTGATCCCCACGTCCGTACGTGGTCGCTTGAAGCCGGAGAAGCGGCCGCTCGCGTAGCGCATGCCGCCGAGACAGCCCTGAGCGAGGGCGCGCCGTAAGGCGCCGGTGACGGGATGGAAGCGGAAGATGTGGCCCACCTGCACCACGCGCCGTGCCTTCGCCGCCGCCGTCACGATGCGGCGGCCTTCCGCCGGCGTGAGGGCGAGGGGCTTTTCGATGAAGCAATGGCGGCCGGCGGCCAGACACGTCGTCGCGACCGCGAGGTGGCTGTCGGCGGGCGTCACGATGTCGACCGCATCCACGCGGTCCAGCACCTCGCGGTAATCGGCGACGGCGCGCGCGGCGTCGACGCCCTGGCCGATCGCCCACGCCCGGCGCGCCTCCGCGACGTCGGCCACCCACAGGGTGGCGCCGAGCTCCCGCCACACCCGCGCGTGCTTTTCGCCCCAGCGTCCGAGACCGACGAGGAGAACGTTCACGTCGTCGCTACTCGTGGAGGAAATCGCCGCCGAGGTCCTCCGCCACCTCGTAGCGGAGCAGCCGCGCTTTCATCCAGCGGACGGCGAGGAGGTCGACGAAGGCCACGAGAGCACGGTTCATGATGCCGTACTTCGACTGCCCGAAGCGACGGGGGCGATGATTCACGGGGATCTCGAGGACGCGGTAGCCGCGCATCCGGAGGAGCGTGGGAAGGAAGCGATGAAAGCCGCGATAGAGCGTGAGCCCGCGCAGGCACTCGCGCCGGAAGGCGCGAAACGTACAGCCGCTGTCCTGGATGTCGTCGTGGGAGATCGCGTTCCGCACCCGGTTGGCGACGCGCGACGACACGCGACGCACGATGGAGTCGCCCGCGCCCCGATTCACGCGCCAGCCGCTCACGGCGTCCCAGCGGTCGAGGTGCGCGAGCAGCGCGGAAATGTCCGTGGGGTCGTTTTGCAGGTCGGCGTCCATGGTCACCACCCACCGCCCGCGCGCCGCCTTGAACCCGGCATCGGTGGCGGCGGTCTCTCCCGCATTGAGCTTCAGACGCACGAGCCGCACGCGGCGGTCGGCGTCGCGGAAGGCACGGATCAGCTCCGCACTGCGATCCCGGCTTCCATCGTCGACGAACACGACCTCGAAGCCGAGGCCGAGGCTCTCCAGCGCGTCGCGGAGCTCGTGCCACAGCGGAGGGAGACTCTCTTCTTCGTTGTAGACGGGAATGACGACGGAGAGATCAGGCGCGAGAGATTCTAGACCGTTCGTGGATGCGTTCCTCGCCACTCGCCGACGAGTGTCTGGGGGATGTGGAGGCGATCGAGCACCCGGGCCACCGTGTGATTCACGACGTCGTCGAGATCCTTGGGGCGGTTGTAGAAGGCCGGCATGGGCGGCAGCACGACCGCGCCCATCTCGGACAGCGCCAGCATCATGCGGAGGTGCCCGGTGTGAAGAGGGGTCTCGCGCACGAGAAGGATCAGCGGGCGCCCTTCCTTGAGCGTGACATCGGCCGCGCGCGCGATGAGGTTCTCCGACAGGCACGCGGCGATGGCGGCGGCGCTCTTGACGCTGCACGGCGCCACCACCATGCCCGCCGTGCGGAATGAGCCGGAGGCGATGGCGGCGCCGATGTCCTTGTTGTCGTAGACGCGGGTGGCGAGCGCCTCCACCTCGCCCACGCTCCAGTCGGTCTCCTCCACGAGCGTGCGCTTTCCGGGGCCGGAGATGACGAGGTGGGTCTCGAGGTCGCGCTGCGCGCGCAGACACTCGAGGAGGCGGATTCCGTAGATGGCCCCCGTGGCGCCGGTGATCCCGACGACGAGGCGGTTCACAGCCGGAACCTGCGTTTGAAGACCTCCTCCCGCGTCTTCTGGTAGAGCACCTCCCATTCGTGGCTCCCCTCCGGCATCGGGCGCGAATAGGATCCGAGAATCTTGCGCACCTCACCGTCGATCGACTCCTCGAGCTTGGATTCCTCGGTGAGGGCCCGGATGATCTCGGGTCGCACGTCGTCGGGCGCCTTCACGATGACACCGGGGATGGTGTTCAGCTCCTTCATGATGAGATCCGAGAGGTAGAAGATGCGATCGCGGCTCATCCGCATTACAAGATGAACCCCCGATCGCGGGCGAGCTTTTCCTTGACCTTGCCGAGGAGCTGACGGTAGTCGGCGGCGGAGTCCTTGATGGCTTTCGCGTGATCGAGCAGGAGCTGACGCGCGTCGGCGTCGAGCCGCTCCTCGGCGAGGAGATTCGCGGTGACGATGTCGGCGACGGCCGCGCGCGCGGCCGCCTCGTCCTTCACGTCGATGATCTTCCTCGTCGCGAGCCGTTTCAGGATGGCGTCGGCCATTCGGGTTGCAACTTGGGTACGGCGAGACATAGCGGCTCAGACTATACGCGCGCGACGCGGAGTGTCAAGAAACGGCGGGCAACACGAACGTGACGCGCGTCCCGATCCCGGGCGTACTCGCGACGGTGACGGCGCCGCCGTGCGCGTCGACGAGCGCCTTCACGACGGCGAGGCCGATGCCCTCGCCGCGCGCGGCGCCGACGGCGTCGGGGGCCCGATAGTACGGTTCGAAGACCCGCCGCCGCGCGATCTCCGGGATGCCGCGTCCGCTGTCCTCCACGGTGAACTCCACGGCGCCGGGGGCGGCACGCGCACAGACGCGCACGACGCCGTTCGGGGCCGAGTACTTCAGCGCGTTCGAGACGAGGTTTTTCACGATGCGATCGAAGGCGTCTCCATCGGCGTCGACGGCGGGGAGGTCGGGAGCACAGTCGAGGACGATCTCGCGGACCGGGGTCTGGACGCGGAAGAGGGCGACGGCCGCCGCCACCGCGGGCTCCACCGCGAGCGCGGAACGGCGCAACGGCAACGGCGCTCCCCGCTCCACGCGCGAGAGGTCGAGGACGTCGCTCACGATGCGAACGAGGCGCGCGATCTCCACGTGCATGATGGCGGCCAGACGCTGCACTTCCTCCGTCGGATAGCGCCGCAGCCACAAGAGCTCGCTGAAGCCGAGCAACGCCGTGAGCGGCGTGCGAAGCTCATGCGAGGTGACGGCGACGAACGTCGACTTCGCGCGGTCCGCCTCCTCCAGACGCTCGGTGGCGGCCGCCACCTTGTGGGCGAGCTCGTCCGCGAAGCGCCGCTGCCGCGCGGCCAGGCGCGCGTTCTCGAGCGCGAGCCCGACATGGACGGCAAGGGCGACGATGGCCTCCCGCTCGTCGGTATCGATGTCGCCCCAGCGCTCGACCGCCAGCGCGCCCGCCCGCTCTCCCACGCCGAGGGGGGCCGCGAAGAGCCGGCGTGGACGACACTCGGCCCCGGCGTCGGCGATGAAAAGTGGACGGCCCGTCTCGCACACGACGTGCAGCGGAGACCCCGGCGCCATCGTGCGGCCGCCTCCGATGGTGACCGCGTTGCCGTCGCGCACAACGAGCGCCACCGCGACCGCGCCGAGGCGCCGCTGGAGGCTGGCGCACAGGCGCTTCAACGCCGTGTCCAGGCACGGCTGGCCGCCGAGGATCCGCTGGACCGCGAGCAGCGTCTCGTAGCGCGCATGGCGCCGCCGGACGCGGGTGGTGAGGAGGCCGGCGGGGATGCCGACGACGGCCACCACCGTGAAACCGGCCACGGCAGGGAGGGCCGCTGCCGGCGTTCGCTCGATGGGAGGAAGGACGAAGGGCGCCTGGAGTACGATGGCGGCGCCCGAGGCGACGATCCCGCCTGGTAGCCCGAAGCGAAGCGCCGCCGCCAGCACGGGAACGGCGTACACCTCGCGGATCAGCGACGTCTCCGCTGACTCCACGCTCGCCAGCGCCGCCGTGAGGCCGAGAAGCCCCGCCGTCACGACGGCGATCCACGTCGCCGTCGCGCGACGACCGTCCTCGCTCATCCCGTGGTCAGGAGCCGGTACGCCGTGAAGAAGAGCAGGCTGCTCACGATCCCCGGCAGGATGCTGCCGGACCGCCACACGAGCCAGCAGTTGAAGACGCCGAGGAGGCCCAAGTAGAAGGCGGCGCCGATGAGGGCTTCTGGAGTCTTCGGCAGCAGCGGATCGAGCCCGTAGCGCAGCAGATATGCACCGGTCGAGCCGCCGGCCGCGGCCGTGAACGACCACCGACGTTGCAGCCGATCGAAGAGAGCACCTCGAAAGAAGCATTCGGCGGAGAGGACGTTGGCGCCGACGTCGTACCCGAGGGCGGCGACGGCGGCCGTGAGGCCGGGCACGTGCGGGCGGTGGTCGAGCGTGGCCGACGCCGCGAGGAGAATGTGCGCGCCCAGCCCGCATCCGAACACGGCGGCTACGAGCAGGATCCCTCGCGACGGGACGACCGCGCGCCGTGGGTCGAGCAGGACCGCGGTGACCAGCGGCGGCGCCACGTACATGACGGCCCCGAGCGGATGGACGGCGGTGGCGGCGGCCGCGATGACGAGGACGGCGGCGAGAACGAGCGTGGGCCCTGTCCTCTCGCGCTCGAACGCGCGCCCGTCGCTCCACGCCACCGCGGTGGCGAGCAGCGTTCCGTGGACGGCCGCGATCGCCGCCACCGCCGTCGCCGCCGCCGGCAGCAGGCCGGCGCGCGTGAGGCCGGCGACAACCAGGAAGCCGCTCGCGAGCAGGGCGGCCCCTCGCCACGGCGTTCCCGTCAAGAGCGGCTGGGCCCGCCCGGCGCCGAGCGCGCTGAGCGCGCGCGCCTCGCCCGCGATCGTCACACGTCGGCCTTCACGTGACGGCACACGTCGATGAACACCCCGACGATGTCGGCGTCGAGCGTGTGGCCGGCTTCCCGCGCGAGGGTGGCGACGGCGACGGCGTGCGGGAGCGCACCCCGATAGGGTCGGTCGGAGGTGAGCGCGTCGTACACGTCGGCGACGGCGATGATGCGCGCGCCGAGGGGAATGGCGTTGCCGGCGAGACCATCCGGGTAGCCGCTCCCGTCCAGCCGCTCGTGATGGTGCCGCAGCATCTGGGCGCCGGCCGCGAAGAACTCGAACGGCGACACGATCTGGGCGCCGATCACGGGATGGCGCCGCATGAGCATCCACTCGTCGGCGTCGAGCGGTCCTGGCTTCCGGAGCACGGCCTCGGGGACGCCGATCTTCCCGATGTCGTGCAGCAGTCCGGCGTGCGCGACCCGGTCGCTCTCGTCGCAGGAGAGCCCGAGGGCGAGCGCGAGGTGTCGCGCCCACGTCCCCACGCGCTCCGAATGCCCGCGCGTGTACGGGTCCTTCGCCTCCAGCGCGTTGGCGAGGCCGAGCAGGGACTGGTAGATCGAGCTCTGCAGGCGCTGGTAGAGCTGCCGCACGTCCTGCGCGTAGCGCATGGACTGCTCGTAGGCGGCATTCAGCCGACGATACGCGTCGGCGGGGTCGTCGCGACGCGCGCCGTCTACCGGGGAAGCCACGCGGGAATCCGAGGCACGAGCGTTTCGACGAGCGACAGCAGCTTCACGGGCGAGAACGGCTTCGTCAGATAGTGATCGGCGCCGGCCGCGAGCCCGCGGGCGACGTCGTCGTCCTGGGCGGCGGCGGTCAGCATCACGATCTTCGTGGCCGCCGCCCGCGGATCATTGCGCAGGCGGCGACAGACCTCGACGCCGCTCACATCAGGGAGCTGGACGTCGAGCAAGATCAACGCCGGCGCGAACGTGCGCGCCTTGGTGAGCGCGCTGGCACCGTCCGCCGCCGTTTCCACGTTGACCCATTGATCTTCGAGAGTGACGCGCACCAGCTCTACGACGTGCGGCTCGTCATCGACGATGAGAACGGTGACCATGGCCGACCGCGAGTGCGAGTGGCATGCCACAGGTCGGACGCGGTGAATGCGGCGATCGCGGCGGGGCGCGCGAGGGCGTTGCCCATCGGCACGGGCGGGGTGCCCGTCCCGATGGGCAGCAGGACTGCGTCGCTACTTCGTGATCTCGATCGTGCCTTTCATGTTGGGATGAAGGCCGCAGATGTAGTCGTAGACGCCCGCCGTCGCGAACGTCTGCGCGTGGCTCTGGCCTTTCACGAGCACCGGGGATCGAGTCTGGGTGGCCGGAAACGTCACCTGATGCGGCGAGGCATCGGTGTTGACCCACGTCACCGCCTTGCCGGCGGGAGCCGTGAGCTTGGCGGGGCCGAATGCAAAGCCCGCGATCGTCACGTCGCTCGCGGGGGCCCCGGTGCGCGCGGGTGCCAGGTTCGCGAGGGAGATCACGAAATCCTGCCGCTCGTGCGGCTTGTGGCACTGGAAGCACGCCTTGAAG
The DNA here is from genome assembly GCA_036506275.1 of Candidatus Methylomirabilota bacterium. Lineage (GTDB taxonomy): Bacteria > Methylomirabilota > Methylomirabilia > Rokubacteriales > CSP1-6 > DASXSB01. The sequence continues at coordinate 13,676 of DASXSB010000109.1, forward strand.
TTCGCCTTGTCGTTCGGCTTCTGATCGGCGGTGAAAGCCCCGTACTCCCACTCGCCGTTGCGAAGATCGTCCGGGTATTCCGTGCCCCAGCCCGTCCGCTTCTCCATCACGGCGTAGCCGACGAGATCACCCTTCACGAAGCGCCCGTTCGCGTCCTTGATCGGCATGCCTTGCGCATCCACTTGCGCCTTGTACTGGACGAGGGTGAGCACGGATCCGCTCGGGAGCGGACGGCCTTCCTTCATCGCCCTCACGGCGTCCGGCGTCCCATACAGCTCGCGGTACTGCTTGATGTCGTAGCGGTCGACGGTCGTGTAGAGCGTGTGGTCCTTGTACGCCGCCGGGAATTCGACCTTTTCGGGACCGGCACTGCTACGGGCGGCGCCGATGGCGAGCATCAACACGGTGAACAGGGCAAGCGTCCGTCCCCGCTTCATCCCACGTCCTCCTTCGCGTCCGACCAGGTTTCCGCGATTTCCCGATCCGCCGGCGAGATCACCGAGTGCGGCCGGCGACCTGGAGCCGGGTGAGGGCCCGCGCCAGCGCCGCCAGGGCGCGGACGAAGTCGATCTCCTCCTGCGTGCGACCGGACAGGCGTTGCTCCGCGCGCTCGCGCGCGCGCTCCGCTCGGGCGCGATCGATCTCGGGGGGCTTCTCCGCGGTGTCGGCGAGCACGACGACCTTGTCGTTCCGGACCTCGGCGAAGCCGCCGCTCACCGCGAGATGGAATTCTTCTCCGCCGATGCGGTACGTGAGCTCGCCGATGCCGAGCGTCGTCAGAAACGGCGCGTGCCCGGGCAGCACGCCGAAGTAGCCTTCGCTGCCGGGTGCCACCACCTCGTCCACCGTCTCCGTGACCACGAGCCGGGTCGGCGTCGCGATCTCGAGCGTCAGTCGCTCCGCCATGTCAGCCTTCGCGCAGCTTCTTCGCCTTCTCGTGCGCCTCGCCGATGTCGCCGACCATGTAGAAGGCCTGTTCCGGCAGCTCGTCGTGCTTGCCGTCGACGATCTCGCGGAAGCTCTTGACGGTGTCCGCGATCTTCACGTAGCGACCCTTCTGGCCCGTGAACGCCTCCGCCACGAACAGGGGCTGCGACAGGAACCGCTGGATCTTGCGCGCGCGCGCCACCGTGAGCTTGTCTTCATCGCTGAGCTCTTCCATGCCGAGGATGGCGATGATGTCCTGGAGATCCTTGTAGCGCTGGAGGATCGATTGCACGGCGCGCGCGGTGTCGTAGTGGTCCTGAGCGATGACGTTCGGATCGAGGATGCGCGAGGTGGAGGCGAGGGGATCGACGGCCGGGTAGAGCCCGAGCTCCGCGATTTGACGCGACAGCACGGTGGTGGCGTCGAGGTGGGCGAACGCCGTCGCCGGCGCCGGGTCCGTGATGTCGTCGGCCGGAACGTAGATCGCCTGCACGGACGTGATCGACCCTCGCTTGGTCGAGGTGATGCGCTCCTGGAGCTGTCCCATCTCGGTGCCGAGGGTGGGCTGGTATCCGACGGCGGAGGGCATGCGGCCCAGGAGCGCGGACACTTCCGAGCCGGCCTGGGTGAAGCGAAAGATGTTGTCGATGAAGAGGAGGACGTCCTGCCCTTCCTCGTCCCGGAAGTATTCGGCGGCGGTGAGCCCCGTGAGGCCCACGCGCAGGCGCGCACCCGGCGGCTCCGTCATCTGTCCGAAGATCAGGGCCGTCTTCTCGAGAACGCCGGACTCCTTCATCTCGTGGTAGAGGTCGTTTCCTTCCCGTGTGCGCTCCCCCACGCCCGCGAACACCGAGATGCCGCCGTGCTGCTTGGCGATGTTGTTGATGAGCTCCTGGATGAGCACGGTCTTGCCGACGCCGGCGCCGCCGAACAGTCCCGTCTTGCCGCCGCGCGTGTACGGCTCGAGGAGGTCCACGACCTTGATGCCGGTCTCGAACATCTCGACCTTCGTCGACTGGTCCTCGAACGACGGCGCCGGCCGATGAATCGGATACTTCTTCTTGGTGTTGATGGCGGGCCCCTTGTCGACGGGCTCGCCGACGACGTTGAGGATGCGGCCGAGCGTCTCCTTGCCGACCGGAATGGAGATGGGTCCCCCGGTGTCGGCCACGAGCGTTCCCCGCGTGAGCCCATCGGTCGCCGCCATCGCCACCGTGCGCACCTGGCTCTCGCCCAGGTGCTGGGCGACCTCGAGGACGAGCTTCTGCGAGTACGCGAAGATGTCCCTACTGCCGGCACCTTGCACCTCGAGCGCGTTGTAGATGGCGGGCAGCTTGCCGCTCTCGAACTCGACGTCCACCACGGGACCGATGACCTGGACGATCTTGCCCTGACTCATGCGCCCGCTCCTTGCGTGAGGGCCTCCGCGCCTCCCACGATATCGAGCAGCTCCTTGGTGATCTTTTCCTGGCGCGCCTTGTTGTACTGAATCGTCAGCACCTCGATCATTTCCTTCGCGTTCTTGGTCGCCGCTTCCATCGCCGTCATGCGCGCGCCGTACTCGCCCGCCAGCGACTCCATGAGGGCGCGGAACACCTGCATGCGGATGTGGCGCGGCAAGAGATCACCGAGGATCGCCCCCGGGCTCGGCTCGTAGATGTAGTCGACGGGCTCCGCGGCCTGCTCCTCGTCGCGGGGGATGGGCAGCAGTTGCTGGCGCACGGGTCGCTGCACCGCCACCGAGCGGAACTCATTGTAGAGGAGGTAGACCTCGTCCACCTCGCCCTCCAGATACTGCCGCATGAAGTAATCCGCGAGCTCGGTGGCGTGGCTGTAGGCGAGCCGATCCCAGAAGCCGATGAGGTCACGCTTCACCGTCCACTGGCGCCGCCGAAAGAAGTCGCGCGCCTTGCGGCCGACGACGACGACGGTGACTTCGGTGGCGTTGGAAGCGCGCAGGAATTCCACGGACCGACGGATGATGTTGGAGTTGAATGCGCCCGCCAGTCCCTTGTCGGCGGTAATGATGACGATCTGTCGCCGTGGCCCTTCGCGCTGCTCGAGGAGCGGATGCGCGGGACCATCGGCGCCGTCGGCGTCGCTCACGAGACGACCGAGCAGCTCCGCCATTTTCCCCGCATACGGCCGCGCGGCCAGGATGCGCTCCTGCGCCCGCCGCAGCTTGGCCGCCGCCACCAGCTTCATGGCGCGCGTGATCTTCTGCGTGGACTGGACGGAGCGGATCCGCCGCTGGATGTCGCGCAGGGTGGCCATGCGACGGCGCCTACGCGGCCTTGATGCCCTTGGCGGCCATGAACTCCGTCTTCGTGTCGGCGATGGCGCGCGCGAGCGTGTCCCGGAGCGTGTCCGAGAGCTCTCTCTTGTCGCGGATCTCGGCCAGGATCTGCGGCTGCTTCCGTTCGAGCCAGCCGTACAGGAACGTCTCGAACTCGCGCACGGCGTCGACGGGAAGATCATCGAGAAGACCCTGCGTCCCCGCGAAGAGGATCACCACCTGCTTTTCGATCGGCAGCGGCCGATACTGACCCTGCTTCAAGAGCTCGACCATCCGCTGCCCGCGCGCGAGCTGGGCCTGCGTCGCCTTGTCGAGATCGGAACCGAACTGGGCGAAGGCGGCGAGCTCCCGATACTGCGCGAGGTCCAGGCGCAGCTTGCCCGCCACCTGACGCATCGCCTTCACCTGCGCCGACCCCCCCACGCGCGAGACGGAGAGACCGACGTTCACGGCGGGTCGAATACCGCCGTAGAAGAGGTCGGACTCCAGATAGATCTGGCCGTCGGTGATGGAGATGACGTTGGTGGGAATGTACGCGGAGACGTCACCGAGCTGGGTCTCGATGATTGGCAGCGCCGTGAGCGACCCCCCGCCGAGCTGGTCGTTGAGCTTGGCCGCGCGCTCCAGCAAGCGAGAGTGCAGATAGAAGACGTCGCCGGGATATGCCTCGCGGCCCGGCGGACGCCGCAGGAGCAGCGACAGTTGCCGGTAGGCGGTCGCATGCTTGGAGAGGTCGTCGTAGATGCACAGGGCATGGCGCTTGGAGTCGCGGAAGTATTCGGCCATGGTCACGCCCGCGTAGGGCGCGATGTACTGCAGCGGCGCGGGCTCGGAGGCGGAGGCGACGACGATGGTCGTGAACGCCATCGCGCCCGCGTCTTCGAGAACCTTCTCCACCTGCGCCACCGTGGACCGCTTCTGCCCGACGGCGACGTAGAAGCAGAAAACGTCCTGCCCTTTCTGATTGATGATGGTGTCCACGCCGATGGCGGTCTTGCCGGTGCCGCGATCGCCGATGATCAGCTCGCGCTGCCCGCGGCCGATCGGGATCATGGCGTCGATCGCCTTCAGTCCCGTCTGAAGCGGCTCCTTCACGGAGCGGCGGTCCACCACGCCGGGGGCATACCGTTCGATGGGCCGCGACTCCTTGGCGTTGATCGCTCCCTTGCCGTCGACGGGCTGTCCAAGCGCGTTGACCACGCGTCCGACGAGGGCCTCCCCGACCGGGACCTGCGCGATGCGACTCGTGCGCCGTACGGTGTCGCCTTCGCGGATGCCCGTGAAGTCGCCGAGGAGCACGGCGCCCACGTTGTCCTGCTCGAGGTTGAGGACCATCCCGTAGATGTCGCCGGGAAAGGTGAGGAGCTCGCCCGCCATCGCCTTCTCGAGACCGTAGATGCGCGCGATCCCGTCGCCCACCTCGATCACACGCCCGACCTCGTGCACGTCGATGTCGCTCTCGAACCCGGCAAGCTGGCGCTTGATGATCTCGCTGATCTCTGCCGCCTTGATCATTCCCTACCCCTTTGTGTCGGAGGAGATGGTCACACCCCTCCGATCGCTCTTATCGCTCGCGTGACGTCCGGGCTCAGCCGGCGACGAGGCGCTGGCGCAGGCGCGCGAGCTGGCCGTCGAGGCTGGCGTCGACGACCACGCTGCCGCTCTCGGCGATGAATCCGCCGAGCAAGCTCGTGTCGACCTCCTCGTCGAGGACGACGTCCCGTCCGCCGAGCGCTCCGCGCAGGCGACGCGCGAGCGTATCGCGCTCCTCCGGCGTGAGCGGAACGGCCGTGCGGAGGCGCGCGTGCACGCGCCCGGCCGCCTCGTCGGCGAGGTCTCGGTACGCGATCGCGATGCCGGGAAGCTGCGCCGCGCGGCCGTGGGCGGCCACGAGCGCGAGGAAATCGCGCATGAGGGGCGCCAGCTCCAGGCGCGCCGCCAGCTCGACGGCGGCGTTCCGCTTCGCCGGTCCTCCCACCCAGGGCAACGCGAAGAAGCGACGGAGCTCGGCCTCGTGCTCGAACAGCTCGACCACGCGGGCGAGATCACTGGCGACGGCGTCGGTGACGTTGCGCTCTTTCGCGAGAGAAAAGAGCGCCTTCGCGTACGCGGTGGCGGTCGCGTGATCCTGTTTCACGCCCCGACCTGGGCGATCGCCTCGTCCACGAGACGGCGGTGATCCGGGTCGCGCAGGCTCTTGCGCACGAGCCGCTCCGCCACCGCGATCGCGATGTCACCCACCTCGCGCCGCAGGTCTTCGCGCGCGCGTCGGATGTCGGCGTCGGTTTGTGCCTTTGCCGACTCCAGCAGCTTCGCGGCTTCCGCGCGGGCGGCCTCCACCAGACGCCGCTGCTCGTCCGCCGCTTCCTTCAGGGCCTGAGCGCGAATGGCGGCCGCCTCCGCGTAGGCCGCGCGCATGCGCTCGGCGTTCTCCTCCGCCTGCTTCGCCGCCTGCGCGCGCGCCTCCTGCGCCTCGTCGAGCGAGCGTTTGATCGCCTCCGTGCGCTCGTTCATCTTGGCGAGGAACGGCTTGTAGAAAAGCCGGTGGAGGATGACGAGGAGCACGATGAAGTTGAACATCTGCACGAAGAGCGACTTGTCGAGGCTGATCAGCCCACCGCCACCCTCCGCGTGACCGCTTTCCTCGGCCGCCCACGCCAGCACCGGCATCACGCACACGACGAGAGCGCACACGACGGCGCGGAAAGAGCGGCCTCTGAGGTAACGCATCGGAATCTCCCGGGATCCGTGATGCCGTGGGTTTGTGAAAACTATCACCCGAAATGGGCCACTGTCAACGATTCTGCGGCTCTGGACGCCCGATCACGCCTCCACCCACGACCACGTCCCCGTCGTACCAGACGACTGACTGACCGGGAGTGATCGCGCGTTGTGGCTCATCGAAGACGACGTCCGCCATTCCGCCGCCCCGATAGCGGACGGTGGCCGATGCCGCCGGATGGTTGTGCCGGATCTTGGCCTGCACGCGCAACGGCCCGCCTGGTTCTTCGCCCGCGATGAAGTTCACGTGCTCGGCGACCAGTCGGTCGTGCTCGAGGGCGTCCGCACCGCCCACGGTCACGGTGTTCGTCTCGGCGTCGATGTCGACGACGTACAAAGGACTCCGACTACGGAGCCCGAGCCCCCGTCGCTGACCGATAGTGTAGTTGACGATGCCGTCATGGTGTCCGAGGATGGCGCCCCCGTCGTCGACGATCGGTCCGGGCCGCGAAATTTCCGGATTACGCCGCCGCAAGAACCCGCGGTAGTCGTTGTCCGGGATGAAGCAGATCTCCTGGCTCTCCGGCTTTTCCGCGGTGACGAGCCGCAACCGGCGGGCGTGCTCGCGGACGTCCGCCTTCGTGAGCTCGCCGATGGGGAACCGTGCCGTCGCGAGCTCGCTCTGCGTCAACGGCCACAGGAAGTCCGACTGATCCTTACGCGCGTCCCGCGCCTTGAGGAGCTGATGGCGGCCGGTCGCCTCGTCGCGCGTGATGCGGGCATAGTGGCCGGTGGCGACGGCGACGGCGTCCCACGCGCGGGCGCGCCGCCGAAGGGAACCGAACTTTAGGTTCTTGTTGCACGCGACACAGGGAACTGGTGTTCGCCCGTCGCGGTAGGCGCCCACGAACGGCTCGATCACCGTCCGGGCGAACTCTTCCTCGGAATTCAGGAGGTAGTACGGAATGCCCAGCCGCCGCGCCACGTCGCGGGCGCCCTCGACGGTTTCCGCCGAGCAACAACTCCCAAATTTCCGGACGGGGTCGTCCGCTTCTTTCCACGGCCACACGCGCAGCGTGATCCCGATGACGTCGTAACCCTGCTCGACGAGGAGGGCCGCCGCCACGGAAGAATCGACGCCCCCGCTCATCCCGACCACGATGCGCTCCGACATGGGGGTCAGTATCGCGCGCCGAGCAATCCCGCGACGCGCTCCAGGTCTTCCGAGCTCGTGTAGAGAATCTCGATCCTGCCGCGGCGTTCGCTGCCGGTTATCCGGACGCGCGCCAGCAGCGTGCGCTGGAGCGACTCCTCGAGCGCGTTGAGCTCCGGCGATCTCCGACGGATCGGGACGGGGACGCCGCGTTGTGAACGCGCCGCCTGTTCGGCGGTCCGTACCGAGTCTTCCGTGGCCCGCACGGACCAGGAATGGGTGAGGATCTCGTCGCGGAGCTTGAGCTGGTCCGCGACCGTGGTCAACATGAGCAGCGCCCGCGCGTGCCCCATCGTGAGACGGCCTCCGCGTAGGTCGGCCTGGATCTCGGCCGGCAGGCGCAGGAGCCTGAGGGAGTTCGCGATGGACGTACGATCGCGGCCGATGCGCTGCGCCAGCTCCTCCTGCGTCCATCCGTACTGGGCGAGGAGCTTCTGATAGGCTTCCGCCTCCTCCATCGGGTTCAGATCTTCGCGAAGCAGATTCTCGACCAGCGCCAGCTCCAGGCTTTCCGCATCCGAGACCTCGCGGACCACGGCTGGGATACGTGCAAGCCCCGCCTGCCTGGCCGCTCGCCATCGGCGTTCGCCCGCGATCAGCTGATAGCCCTCGCCGAGCCTTCTGACCACGACGGGCTGGATCAGGCCGGATGTGCGAATCGACGCCGTCAGCTCATCTAAAGCCGCTAAATCAAAGGCTTTTCTTGGCTGATTGGGGTTGACCTCGACCTGGTCGATGGGGATTTCAAGCAGCGCCTCGCTTTCCTCCGGCGTAGACGAGAGAAGAGCGCCCAATCCACGGCCGAGACCTCGCTTATTCATGCTTCAGGACCTCGCGCGTCAGCTCGAGGTAAGCAATGGCGCCACTGGATCTCACGTCGTACAGCATCACGGGCCTCCCATGACTCGGCGCTTCGCTGAGTCGGATATTTCGCGGAATCACGGTCTCGAAGATCTCCCCCGGGAAATAGCGATGCACTTCATCCCGGATCTGGAGGGCAAGGCTCGTCCGGCCATCGAACATCGTAAGGACGATGCCTTCGACGCGGAGTTTGGGATTGAGACGCTCGCGCACGAGCTTCACGGTCTTGAGCAGGTACGTCAGACCCTCCAGCGCGTAGAACTCGCACTGAACCGGCACGAGCACGCGGTCCGCCGCCGAGAGCGCGTTGATCGTCAGCAGGCCGAGCGACGGAGGACAGTCCACGATGATGAAATCGAAGCTGTCGATGACAGGCGCGAGCCCCGCCTCCAGCCGATGCTCGCGACGTTCGAGACCAACCAGCTCGATCTCCGCGCCGACGAGATCGATGTCGGAGGGAATCAGGCGTAACGGTCTGAGCGCGGTGTCGCGGATCGCCTTCTCGGGCGGCTCTCCGCCGAGAAGGACGTGATAGACCGTCGGATACAGGCCTGTCTTCTGAACGCCGAGACCGGTCGTCGCGTTGCCTTGAGGGTCCAGATCGACGAGCAACGTCGGTCGTTCCGCGAGGGCGAGGCCCGCGGCCAGATTCACGGCGGTCGTCGTCTTGCCGACGCCGCCCTTCTGATTGACGACCGCGACGACTTTAGCGATCGCCCAAAGCTCGTCGCGGGCCAGTCCCGCGGCTGCACCTGTTCGTCACCGGTGGCTCCATTGGAAGACTGGTACCCTTAGATCGCCGTCATCCTACTACGGTCGGGCGGCGAACCCGGCAAACCAATCGGCTCCGACGGCAGCGCGCCGCGGTTGGAGCGCGCCCAAGAGGATGTTTCACGTGAAACGTTCCCCCGACCGGGAACATGCCTTCTCTAGATGTTTCACGTGGAACGTCGCGGGAACACTCAGGGCGCGAAGCGGGCGACGTGCGGGGTCGAGGAAAGGCGCGGCACGACGCCGTCGGAGCCGGTGACTTACGAGGGCGACGGCACGGACAGTGACGATCGTTGGACCGTAACGACCAGGCTACCGAGCGATCCCAAAAGAATCCGGAGCGCCGGCGTCGAGGTCCCTCGCGTATCGTCACCATGGCGGCGAAGGACCCGTCCGGGTCGACGCGTCGGCAGCGGCATCCGATCGCGACCCCAGTGGTGGAGCACCGTCGAGCTCACGCCCGAATGTTCCACGTGGAACAGGGCGCTCATCCATGGTGAACACGCTAGGTAGTAGGCCGCCGGTGGAGCGCGAACCGGCGGGTTGTGCCGGGGACGATGCCCGGTACTTCCAGCCACTCGACGCCGGAACGCCGGGCCAGCGTGGGCGGTCCCGAGGCCGCGACGAGACCACCCGGGGCGACGAATTTCTCGGCCAGGGGAAGCACGTCGTCGAGCGATCCGGCACATCGCATGACCACAACGTCTACCGGTCGGTCGAAGCCCTGGATCGCCTCCGCGGCGGGACGGTCGATCACCACCGTGCCCGGCAAAGGCACGTCCCTGACCACCGCCTTGAGAAAGGACGCTCGCCGGCGCCGTGATTCCAGAAGAGTTGTTTGGAGCGAGGGGCGGATGATACGCAGCGGGACTCCCGGAACTCCCGCCCCGGAACCAAAATCGAGGAGTGACCGCGCCCCATCAGGAACTACGCGGAGAAAGAGAAGACTATCGAGAATCAGATTGTCGACGAGCCAACGCGGTTCGGAAGACCCCACCATCCGCGACGTGTATTGCCATTTCACTAATAAATTCAGGTACTTGATGAATTGGCCGAGCTGCTCGTCGTCGGGAGGCCGCCCCACGATGCGCTCGGCTCCTTGCGCTATCCGCTCGGCGATATCTCTCACTTTCCGATGCAGAATACTGAGAATATCCGGTCGAGAACCGAATCGCTGACGGCGGTCCCGAGGATCTCCGACACGGCTCCGAGGCCCACACCGAGATCCAGGAGGGCGACTTCGATGGGCGCCCTCGCGAGGGCCGCCTCGGCGGTGGCGAGCGCGTCCCGCAGGCGCGCCAGCAGCTCCATCTGTCTGAGTGACGCGACGATTCCGCTCTCGTCGTCGGCCTCGAGGGTCAGCCGTCCGATCTCGTCGCACAATCGCGCGGTGATGGCTTCCACGCCTTCGCCCGTCACCGAGGAAGCACGGAGCGCGTCGGCGATGTCGTGGGTCCGCGGGTGACCCGGTAAATCGCTCTTGGTCACGACGAGCACGCGCCGGCGATCCGCCGTCCGGTCGATGATGGCCAGATCCGGCGGCGTCGTCCCGTCGAGAACGACGAGCAGTAAATCGCTCTCGCTTGCCGCCGCCTGCGCGCGGCGAATCCCCTCGGCTTCCAGCACGTCACGCGGCTCCCGGATCCCGGCCGTATCGAGCAGGCGAACGCCGACACCGGCGAGCTCGAGCCGACCTTCGACCACGTCGCGGGTGGTGCCCGGAATGGCGGATACGATCGCCCGCTCGCGCCCAAGAAGCGCGTTGAAGAGCGACGACTTTCCCGCATTGGGAGCCCCCACGATGCAGACGGTGACGCCGTCGTGGACGAGGCGGCCGGAATGCGCGACCTCCAGCCAGTGCGCCGCCTCCGTCCGCAGCGGCGTCAGCGCTTTGAGCGCGGCGCCGGCGTCGATTCCGTAGCCCTCCTCGGCGAAGTCGAGCGTCACCTCCAGACTCGCGATGAGATCGAGGAGGCCTTCCCGAAGCGCGTGCAGAGGGCGGGACAGTCCGCCGCCGAGCGTTCGCGCGGCGAGCGTGACCGCGCGCTCGCTACGGGCGCGGATCAGCAGGGCGACCGCCTCCGCCTGCGCGAGGTCGAGACGACCGTTGAGGTACGCGCGTCGGCTGAACTCGCCGGGCTCCGCCAGGCGAGCGCCGCCCTCGACGAGCCGCGCCACGACCAGCGCGAGCAACGCCGGAGATCCGTGACACGACAGCTCCACCACGTCTTCGCCCGTGTAGGAGTGCGGTCCGCGAAACACGACGCACACGGCCTCGTCGATCGTCCCGCCCGTTCGCGGATCGACGAGCCCCACCCGGTGCGCGACGCGGGGGCGGAATTCCGGCAGGGGCAGCTTGGCGTGCCGAACGAGGGGCCCCACGATCGGAATGGCGTCCCGCCCGCTCACCCGAATGACGCCGATGGCCCCTTCCCCCGGGGGCGTCGCGATCGCGGCGATCGTGGAGGCGGAAGCGACAGTCATCGGCGGCCGTGGCCCTCGCGCCGCGCCGGCGTCAGGCGCGCGCCGCGCTCTTCGCTTCGCGCGCGGCCCCCGCGCCCTTCGATCTGTCCATGTACCACTGCTGCGCGATCTGTAGCACGTTCGAAACCGTCCAGTAGAGGACGAGGCCCGACGGCAGGTTGAGGAACATGAAAGTGAAGACGAACGGCATGACGAGCATCATCTTCGCCTGGCGTGGATCGCCCGCCGCCGGCGTCAGCTTCTGCTGCACGAACATCGTGATGCCCATCAGGATCGGCAGCACGTAGGTCGGGTCCTGGCTGGCGAGGTCGCAGATCCACAGATCCACGCCGAACGCGCGCCCGAAGCAGAGAAAGGGCGCGCCCTGGAGATCGACGGAGACCGAGAGCGCGAGATAGAGCGCGTAGAAGATCGGTATCTGGGCGACCATCGGGAGGCAGCCGCCCATGGGGTTGACGTGATGCTTGCGGTAGAGTTCCAGCGTTTCCTGCTGGAGCCGTTGCGGATCGTTCTTGTACTTGCTGCGCAGCGCGTTCACCTGCGGTGCCAGCGTCTGCATCGCCTTCATCGACCGCATGCTCTTCACGGTCAACGGGTAGAAAAGCACCTTCGAGATGACCGTGAGGAGGATGATCGCGATGCCGTAGTTCCCGACGTAGTGATAGACCCAGTTCATCAGGCGAAGGATCGGAACCCCGAGCCAGTCCATCGGGAGGCCGCCCCATTTCCGGGGGATCGGAAAGCCGCCGAAGTTGATGGTCTCCTCGAGTCCCGCGTTTGCGAGCCGGTCGTATTCCTTCGGCCCCGCGTACACGGTCAGCTGGCCTTGCCATGCCTGCCCGGGTGCGATCGTGGCCGTGGCACGCACGGCGACGCCGACGCGCGCGGCGGCGGGATCGTCGTTCTTGCCGCCGGCGGCAGGTGGCCGCAGCGTCAGCAGCCGGAATCCTTCCGATCGCGGCATCAGGGCTACGAGGTACCAGACGCTGTCGAGCGCGATCCACGAGCCGTCCACTGTACGATCGATGACCGTCGTCAGGTCCTCGACGCGCTCCACGTGCCCCGTCCGCCACACGACTTCGGTCGGATGCTGTCCGTGAAATCGCTCCGCGGTGCCCTTCCACGCCGCGCGCGAGTACCAGGGGTAGAGGAGCGAGACCTCACGGGACGCGCCGGATATGTTTTCGACCCGGACGTCGGCGTCGATGGCGAAGTTGTCGTGACGGAAACGCAGCGTCTCTCGCACGCGTACGCCGTCGCGCTCGCCCGACAGCACGAGGTCGGCGGTGGGACGGTCGGGCGACACGCGGACGCTGTCCGCGCTCACGCTCATCGATACGACCTCGGGCGTCCGGCCGGGGTCGGTGGCGAGGGCGAGACCCGTCGGGCCGAGCTCGCCCAGGATCACCAGCGGCTTTTCGCCGCGATACTTGAGCGTGAACTCCTGGAACTTGCCGCCCTCGCTGCTGACCACGGCGGAATAGAGCGGCGTTTCCACGGAGACGAGCCGTTGCGGAGGTAGCGGCGCGGCTTCCGCGCTACGCGGCGCAGGCGCCGGCGTCGCCGTGGGCGGCGTGGCCGGCGCCGGGGGAGCGGCGGGAGGCGGACTCTCGACAGTCTTCGACCCCGGTGGAGGGTCGGGGACGGCGGGCATGAAGAACGTCTGGTAGATCATCAGGAGGGCCGCCATGAGGACGGCCGCCAGAATCGCGCGCTTCTCCATCGTCAGACGTTCCGCGGAGAGGGCGGAGGCGGATCGTAACCGCCGGGATGGAACGGATGACAGCGCCCCAGGCGCATGAGCGCCAGCCAGAGCCCTCGCACGACTCCATGCCATTCGACCGCCTGCCGTGCGTATTCCGAGCAGGTGGGCGCGAAGCGGCATGCGGGCGGGAGTACGGGCGACACCACGAAGCGGTAGCCGGTGAGGACGCCCAAGACGAGACGTGTACCCGGAGTCACGACTTGAACCGGGGGATGGCGGCGAACGCGGTACGCAGCTCGCCCACGAGAGTCACGAAAGGGCCCGTCAGGGCCCCGGGACGGGCGATCACGATCACCTCGACGCGCTCGGGGGCAGCGTCGCGCACGGCCCTGTAGGCCTCGCGCAGTCGCCGCCGCGCCCGATTGCGATTGACGGCACCCCTGATCTGGCGGCTCACGGCGAACCCGGCTCGCCGCCCTGGCCCCACCCCCCACAGAACTACGAGGGAGGAGCGATCGATCCGCCTGCCTTGTTTGAAGAGCGCCTGAAACTCGGCGCTGCTCGACAACCGTTCGCGACGGGAAAACCGACCGGCTATACCGTCAGCCGTTTCCGCCCCTTTGCGCGACGGCTGGCCAGGACCTTTCGCCCACCCTTCGTCGACATGCGTTCGCGAAAGCCGTGGGTCTTCTTGCGCCGACGCGTGTTCGGCTGGAACGTTCGCTTCATGAGCGCGCTTTCCCTCCCGGTCGTTGAGCCGCAACAGTCTAGGCATCGCTCCCATCCAAGTCAACACGCGCGATCGAGACCAAGACCCTTGCGACCAGCTTTTCGCGTGTGTTAAGGTGCGCCATTCTTCGCGCGAGGTAGTGAGGTGCTTCGTCGCGGTTGTGCGCGCTCCTCGGTCCAAAATCCTGTCTAAATAAGGCGCTATCGGCTATCCACACCTGTGGATAACTGTGTGTGTAAGTGAGGGTTACGCCAGTGCTGGATAGCCTTTGGGCGCGGCTCATCGACGCCGTCAGCCGTAAGCTTCCCGCCGCGACGCTCGATTCGTGGGTGCGCACCTGCCGACTGCTCGCCGTCGAAGGCGACCACATCAAGATCGGGGCGCCGAATCGCTTCTCCCGGGACTGGCTGGTCCAGCATCATCTCGATACGATCCACCAAGCCGCCCAGGAGTGCCTGGGGGGGCAGCCCCGCGTGACGATCGTCATCGACGACACGCCGGCGCCCGTCGTCGACCCCTGGCCCCCGGTTCCGGCCGCACGGCCCGGGGGACACCACGTGGAGGGCCTCAACCCCCGCTACACCTTCGACAGCTTCGTCGTCGGGTCCTCGAACCAGTTCGCGCAGGCCGCCTGTCAGGCGGTGGCGGAGCTGCCATCGCGCGCGTACAACCCGCTCTTCATCTACGGCGGCGTGGGCCTCGGCAAGACGCATCTGCTCCACGCCGTCGGTCACCAGAGCGTGCGCCTCTTCCCGGGCATGGCGGTGGTGTACCTCTCCTCCGAACGGTTCACGAACGAGCTCATCAACGCCATTCGCTACGATCGGACGGCGGAATTCCGGACCCGCTACCGAACCATGGACCTCCTCCTCATCGACGACATCCAGTTCATCTCGGGGAAGGAACGAACCCAGGAGGAGTTCTTCCATACGTTCAACGACCTCTACGAGTCGCGCAAGCAGATCATCGTTTCCAGTGATTGCTCGCCCAAGGAGATTCCCGAGATCGAGGAACGACTGCGCTCGCGCTTCGAGTGGGGCCTCATCGCCGACATCCAGCCCCCGGACTTCGAGACCCGCGTCGCGATCCTGAAAAAGAAGGCGGCGCAGGAGCGCGTGCGTCTCGCCGACGACGTCGCCTACCTCATCGCGAGCCGGATCAAGTCGAACATTCGCGAGCTGGAAGGGTCGCTCACGCGCATGATCGCGTTTTGTGCCCTCACCGGTCGGGAGATGGGAGTGGACCTCGCCCAGGAGGTGCTCGGCGATCTGTGGGGAGAAGAAGAGAAGGTCATCACCATCGATCAGATCCAGCGCAAGGTGGGCGAGTTCTTCGGCGTCAAGCTCTCCGAC
This sequence comes from Candidatus Methylomirabilota bacterium, assembly GCA_036506275.1. Classification (GTDB taxonomy): domain Bacteria; phylum Methylomirabilota; class Methylomirabilia; order Rokubacteriales; family CSP1-6; genus DASXSB01. The sequence goes on from DASXSB010000109.1 coordinate 28,736, forward strand.
CTCAAGGCGAAGAGCCGGACCAAGGCCGTCGCCTTTCCGCGCCAGGTCGCCATGTACCTGGCGCGACAGCTGACGCATGCCTCGCTGGCCGAGATCGGCCGCGCGTTCGGCGGCAAGGACCACACGACCGTGCTCCACGCCGTGGACAAGATCCAGATCTTGCTGGTGGAAGATCCCAAGCTCAAGAAGAACATCGACGGACTTATCCAGACCATCACCCTGTGATCCACAGCTTCCGCCTTCCCGTCCACACGGTTGTCCCCGCTCCCCGCTCGCCGCAAGCGCCCGCCCCCACGGCACTTGCGCCGTGCGGACGGTATCCACACCCCCGACGACGTCTACCACTACGAAGTTGTCTTCTTCTTCTCTGACAAAAACGGGAGATCCTCATGGAAGTCGTGCTCGATCGTGATGCGTTCCTCAAGGGCCTGCAGATGGTCCAGAACATCGTGGAGGCCCGACAGACGCTTCCGATCCTCGCCAACGTCCTGCTCGAGACCGAGACCGAAACGATGCGCGTGACCGCCACCGACCTCGAGGTGGGCGCACGCGTCTCCGTGCCGGCGCGGGTCACGACCAAGGGCTCGATCACCATCTCCGCCCGGAAGCTCACGGAGATCGTGAAGGAGTTGCCGGCGGCCGCCCTCGCCATGAAGGTCGCCGATAACGCCGCCGTCACCCTCCGCTGCGGCGGCGTCAACTATCGGCTCGTCGGACTGGCGCCCGACGACTTTCCGCCCGTGCTGCCGTCGCTTCCGAAGACATGGCTGACTCTCGACGCCAGAATCTTGCGGGAGATGCTGACGCAGACGAGCTTCGCGATCTCCCACGACGAGAGCCGTCATGCGCTCAACGGTATTCTGTTCGCCTTGCAGGGCAAGGAGGTCCGCCTCGTTGCCACCGACGGGCATCGTCTCGCCCTCGCCACCCGCTCGTTACCGTTTGCGGCCGGTGTCAGCGGCATCGTGCCGCGCAAGGCGGTGACGGAGATCGTGCGCGTGGTGGGCGCCGGCGAAGAAGTGCAGATCGCCATCACCGACAATCAGTTCGTGATGCAGATGCCGAACTTCGTCATGACCGCCCGCCTCATCGAGGGCCAGTTTCCGAATTACGAAGCGGTGATCCCGAAAGGGCATCCGGGTCGGCTTCTCTTGCCGCGGGGCGCCCTCATCGCCGCCCTGCGCCGGGTGTCGGTGGTCGCCGAGGAGCGCAACAAGCCGGTGAAGTTCGTCCTCGCGCCCGCTTCCCTGAAACTGGCCGCGTCGAGTCAGGAGTCGGGCGAGGCGGAGGAAACGCTCGACGTCGATTACACGGGCGACGAGCTCACGATCGGCTTCAATTCGCGCTACCTGCTCGATGCGCTGGCGCCCATCGAAAAGGATCAAATCGTGTTCGAATTCAAGGACGCGCTGAGTCCCGGAGTGATCAAAAGCGTCGAGGAGGAGGGATACTGCTGTGTTATAATGCCGATGCGGATTTAGAGCGAATTTGCCTCTGAAAACGGGAGTTTTACTGGGTGCACATTGGATCGATAGAACTGGTCGAATTCAGGAACTATCGAGCCCTTCGCTATAGCCCGTCGCCGCGCCTGAACGTTCTGATCGGGGCCAACGCCCAGGGGAAAACCAACCTCCTCGAGGCCTTCGGTGTCCTGCTGACCGGCCGGTCGTTCCGGACGTCTCGCCTCGCTGAGCTGCCGCGCTGGGGCGCCGAGTCCGCGTCGCTGGCGGGCGACCTCATGCGCGCGGAGGGGAGTCGGACGGTGCGACGAGCGATCCGTCGGCGAGACGACGGAACGTGGCAGGTGTCGGGCGACGGTTGTCCGTGGGCGCGCGTGATCGCGTTCGGATGGCAAGACCTCGACATCGTCAACGGAGCCCCCGTCTCCCGGCGAAATTTCATCGACGGGTTCGCGGCGCGCTTGTATGCGAGCCACATCGCCGCGCTCGTCCGGTTCCGGCACCTCCTGGCTCGGCGTAATCGACTGCTTCAGGAACGACCGGTGGATGCGGCGCTGGCGGGACGCCTGGCGCCGTGGGACGAGCAGGTGGTGACGGTGGGCCTCGAGCTCATCGACCGCCGCCGGCGCGCGGTGGCGGCGCTCCAGGGCGAGCTGGCGCGGGTCTATCCGATGCTGTCGGGAGAACGAGAGAAGGTGGAAATTCGCTACCGGAGCTCGCTCGGCGAGGCCACGGAGGCCGCCGCCTTTCACGCGGCGCTCGAGCGTCAGCGCGCGCAGGAGATTCGCCGCGGCCAGACGCTGGTGGGCCCTCATCGTGACGACCTCGCCATCGAGATCGACGGCGCCGACGCGCGAGCCTTCGGGTCGCGCGGACAGCAGCGCTTGCTCGCGCTCGCCCTCCGTCTCGCGGAGATCCTGCCGGTGACGGACGCCACGGGAACGGCGCCCGTGCTGTTGCTCGACGACGCCCTCTCCGAGTTGGATCCTCGCGTCCGCGACAACGTCCTCCGCGAAGTGGTGGCCGCCGAGCAAGTGTTCCTCACCACCCCCGAGACGCTCACCGTCGGTGACGCCGCCTGCTGGCAGGTGAAAGGAGGTGGCGTGAGGGAGAGGGAGGAGCCGAGCGCCGCATGAGCGCCGACACCTATACCGCGAGCGATATCAAGGTCCTGGAGGGCCTGGAAGCCGTTCGCAAGCGTCCCGCGATGTACATCGGGGACACCGGTGCCTACGGTCTCCATCATCTCGTATACGAGGTCGTCGATAACTCCGTCGACGAGGCGCTCGCCGGATACTGCGACAGCATCAAGGTCATCCTGCACTCCGACGGCTCCTGCTCGGTCGGGGACAACGGTCGCGGCATCCCGGTCGACCTGCACAAAGAGGCCGGTAAATCGGCGGCAGAGGTGGTCCTCACCGTCCTCCACGCCGGCGGCAAGTTCGAGCACTCCGCGTACAAGGTCTCCGGCGGTCTCCACGGCGTGGGCGTGTCCGTCGTCAACGCTCTCAGCGAGTGGCTCGATCTCGAGATCCGCCGTAGCGGCCAGGTGTGGACGCAGCGCTACGAGAAGGGGGGCGTTCCCACCGGCCCCCTCACCGCCGGTGAGAAGACGACCAAGCACGGCACGATCATCCGCTTCAAACCCGACTCCACGATCTTCGAAGAGACCACGTTCTCGTTCGTCACGTTGTCGAACCGGCTGCGCGAGCTCGCGTTCCTCAATCGCGGCCTGAAGATCGTCATCGAGGACGAGCGCGACGAGCGCAATCACACCTTCTTCTACAAGGGCGGCATCGTCGAGTTCGTCAAGCACCTGAACCAGAACAAGACGCCGATTCACCCCAAGGTGCTGTACTTCGAGGGCAAGAAGGGCGACACCGAGGTCGAGGTGGCGCTCCAGTACAACGATGGCTATCAGGAGGCGCTCTTCTCCTTCGCCAACAACATCAACACGCGCGAGGGGGGGACGCACCTCACGGGGTTCCGCGCCGCGCTCACGGGGACGATCTCGACGTACGCCCAGGCCAACAACTATCTCAAGGGCTTCAAGGGCGGCGTGACCGGTGACGACGTTCGCGAAGGTCTGACGGCGGTGGTGTCCGTGCGCATCGCCGATCCCCAGTTCGAGGGACAGACGAAAGCGAAGCTCGGCAACAGCGACGTGAAGGGTCTCGTGCAGCAGATCGTCAACGACAAGCTCGCGGAGGCGTTCGAGGAGGATCCGACCACCGCCCGCAAGATCGTGGAGAAGTGCGTGCGAGCGGCGCAGGCGCGCGAGGCCGCCCGCAAGGCGCGCGAGCTCACACGCAAGGGGGGCCGCGACGACGAAGGCCTGTCCGCCAAGCTCGCCGACTGCTCGGAGCGCGAGCCGCAGTACCGCGAGCTCTTCCTCGTCGAGGGCGATTCCGCCGGCGGCTCCGCCAAGCAGGGGCGCGACCGGCGCACGCAGGCGGTGCTGCCACTCCGCGGCAAGATCATCAACTCGGAGAAGGCGCGCTACGACAAGGTGCTGTCCCACAACGAAATCCGGCTCCTGATCTCGGCCATGGGGACGGGCATCGGGACCGAGGAGTTCGATCTCGCCAAGCTTCGGTACCACAAGATCGTGCTCATGACGGATGCCGACGTGGACGGCGCCCACATCCGGACGCTGCTGCTCACCTTCTTCTTCCGGCACATGGTGCCCGTGATCGAAGCGGGGCATCTCTACATCGCGCAGCCGCCGCTCTTCAAGGTGAAGAAGGGCCGCACCGAGAAGTACCTCATGAACGAGCGAGAGTTCGAGGACTTCTTCCTGGGCGCGTGGGTGGAGAGCGCGAGCGTCAAGGTCCCGGGAACGCGCGCGCCCGTCACCGGCAACGATCTCCTTCTTCTCCTTCGCCACGTATCCGAGTACCGCACGCTGTTCGGCAAGCTCGCGCGGCGCGGTGTTCCGGCGCCCATCCTGGCCGAGCTGCTGCGCACGAAGTTCCGCGGCAACAAGCGTGGCGTCGATCACGCCGAGATCGGAGAGGCGATCGTGGCGGCCGCGGCCGCCGTGAACGGCTACAGCATCGCCGTCCATCCGGGCGACAACGCGGGCGGCCACAGCGTCACCATCGCGGGGCCGCCCACGGTGAGCTTCAGCACCGATCTCTTCAAGGGCGCCGACTACGCGAGCCTGTTCGACGTGTGGGAGAAAGTGGCGGCGGTGGCGAAGGGTCCCACCACCCTCCTCGAGGACGGCAAGGAGACGCCCGTCAAAGGCCTCGACGACCTCTGGCGGACCGCCCTCGATCGCTCGAAGGAAGGCGCCACGTTCCAGCGCTACAAGGGTCTCGGTGAGATGAACCCCGAGCAACTCTGGGAAACCACGATGAACCCCGAGACACGGACCCTGCTCAAAGTCACGATGGAAGACGCCGTGGGCGCCGACGAGATGTTCACGGTGCTCATGGGTGATGCCGTGGAGCCGCGGCGCGACTTCATCGAGAAGCACGCCCTCGACGTGGCCAATCTCGACATCTAGGACGCTTGCCGTGCGCGGGCCGCGCCCGCGCCGTTTCCCGAAGGAGGTTCGGACGGAGGGCCCGGCTCTCCGCCGAGGTTGACGATGCCCAACGAGCGACAGATTCCCGTCCCCATCGAAGAGGAAATGCGGAAGTCCTACCTGGACTACGCGATGTCGGTCATCGTGGGCCGCGCCCTCCCCGACATCCGCGATGGTCTGAAGCCCGTGCACCGCCGCGTCCTCTACACGATGCAGAGCCTCGGCCTCGCCTGGAACCGTCCCTACAAGAAGTCGGCGAAGGTCGTGGGCGAGGTCCTCGGCAAGTACCACCCGCACGGCGACTCGCCCGTCTACGAAGCGCTCGTGCGCATGGTGCAGGAGTTCTCGCTCCGCTACCCGCTCGTGGACGGGCAAGGCAACTACGGGTCGATCGACGGGGATCCGCCCGCCGCCTATCGCTACACGGAAGCGCGCCTGGCGCGCATCGCGCACGAGATGTTGACGGACATCGACAAGGAGACCGTCGACTTCGTGCCGAACTTCGACGAGTCCGAGCAGGAGCCGGTCGTCCTTCCCACCAGTATCCCGAACCTCTTGATCAACGGCTCCGCCGGCATCGCGGTGGGGATGGCGACGAACATCCCGCCCCACAATCTCACCGAGGTCGTGAACGCCCTCGTCACGCTCGTCGACGACCCCGCCGCCACCATCGAGGCGCTCATGAAGGTGGTGACGGGCCCGGACTTCCCCACCGCCGGCTACATCTACGGCACCCACGGCATCCGTGAGGCCTACACGACGGGGCGCGGCACGATCACGCTGCGCGCAAAGGCGCACACGGAGAAGTTGCGGGGGGGCCGCGAGGCCATCATCATCACGGAGCTGCCGTATCAGGTGAACAAGGCGAGCTTGATCGAGAAGATCTCGGAGCTGATGCGGGAGAAGAAGATGGACGGCATCTCCGAGATCCGCGACGAGACGAATCGCGAGGGCATCCGGGTAGTGCTGGAGCTGAGCCGGGGCGCCATTCCCCAGATCCTGATCAACCAGCTCTACAAGCACACCCAGATGCAGACGACGTTCGGGATCATCATGCTCGCCCTCGTCGATCGGCGCCCGCAGATCGTCAACCTGAAGCAGATGCTGGAAGCGTTCGTGAAATTCCGCCGCGAGATCGTGACGCGCCGCACTCGCTACGAGCTCGCGCGCGCGGAGGAACGCGCTCACATCCTGGCCGGCCTTCGCAAGGCCGTGGATCAGCTCGACCTCGTCATCCGGCTCATCCGCCAGGCAGAGAGCCCGGACGCCGCGCGGGACGCCCTCATGCGGCAGCTCGAGCTCAGCGAGATCCAGGCGAAGGCGATTCTCGACATGCGCCTGCAGCGCCTCACCCAGCTCGAGCGCCACAAGATCGTGGAGGAGCACGAGCACGTCCTCGCTCTCATCGAGGAGCTGAAGGGGATCCTCGCCTCCGACGCCAAGCTGATGGCCATCATCCGGGAGGAACTCCTCGCCGTCCGTGACGAGTACGGCGACGCCCGGCGCACCGAGATCCTGACCGAGACCACCGAGCTCACGATCGAGGACCTCCTCGCCGACGAGGAGATGGTGGTGACGGTCACGCGCTCCGGCTACATCAAGCGCACGCACGTGGAGTCGTACCGGAGCCAGCGTCGCGGTGGCAAGGGTGTCACCGGCATGGAGACGAAGGAAGAGGACATCGTGGAGGACCTATTCGTCGCCTCCACGCACTCCTTCCTGCTCTTCTTCACGAACCTGGGCAAGATTCACTGGCTGAAAGTGCACGAGATCCCAGAGGGCGGACGACAGGCCAAGGGTAAGGCGATGGTGAATCTGCTCTCCCTGGGCGAGGGCGAACGCGTCGCCACCTGCGTTCCCGTCCGCGACTTCGCGGCCGGCGGCTACATCCTCTTCGTCACCCGCCAGGGCAAGGTCAAGAAAACCGACCTCGAGGCGTATTCCCATCCGCGCTCGGGCGGCATCCAGGCCATCGGGCTCGAGGACGGTGACGAAGTCATCAACGCCCGGCGCACCGACGGCCAGCGCGAGGTGATGATCGCCACCAAGCTCGGCATGTGCATCCGCTTCGCCGAGGACGAAGTCCGCCCCATGGGCCGCGCGGCGGCGGGCGTGCGTGGGATCGAGGTGGACGAGGGCGACGGCGTGATCGCCGCCGACGTCGTGCAGGAAGGCGTGTCCATCCTCACCGTGACCGAACGCGGCTTCGGCAAGCGCACGCCCCTCGACGAATACCGGCTGCAGGGCCGCGCCGGCAAGGGCATCATCGACATCAAGACGGGCGGTCGCAACGGCACGGTGGTCGGGATGCTCCAGGTTCGCGACGGGGACGACATCCTCGTCGTCACGACGAAGGGCAAGATGATCCGTTTTCACGCCGCCGACGTGTCGTCGCAGGGACGCAACACGTGGGGCGTCCGCATCATCGACCTCGAGCCGGACGATCGCGTGGGTTCCGTGGCGCGCGTCGATGCCGAGCAGGCGCCGGTCGAAGCGCCATAGGGTGACGTGCTCGACCTCCGTCTCATCCGAGAGCAGCCCGAAGTGGTCGAGCGCGCCCTCGCGACCCGCGGAGGCGGTGCGCGGGCGCTCATCGGGCGGTTGCTCGCCGTCGACGCCGAGCGCCGGCGGGTCCTGCGCGAAGCGGAAGACCTGAAGGCCCAGCGCAACCGGGCGTCGGAGGCGATCGGGCAGGCGAAGCGGCGCGGCGACGACGCCTCCGCGGAGGTCGCGCGGATGCGCGAGGTCGGCGATCGTATCAAGGTCCTCGACGCCGAGCTGAAGAGCGGCGACGAGGAAATCGACCGCCTCCTGCTCCAGCTCCCGAACCTTCCCCACCCGTCGGTGCCGGTGGGTGAGTCCGCCGCCGAGAACGTCGAGGTCCGTCGGTGGGGGACGCCGCGCGCGTTCGCGTTCCCGGCCCGCACGCACGACGAGCTGGGCGAAGCGCTCGGGCTTCTCGATTTCGAGCGCGCCACGAAGATCGCGAAGTCCCGCTTCACCGTCCTGTGGGCGGAGGCGGCGCGGCTCGAGCGGGCCCTCACCCAGTTCATGCTCGATCTCCACACGCGCGAGCACGGCTACACGGAGTTGTGGGTCCCGCATTTCGTCAACGGCCAGACCATGGTCGGCACCGGGCAGCTTCCGAAGTTCGAGGAACAGCTCTTCAAGACCGTAGAGCCGGACGACAATCGCACGCTCTACCTGATTCCGACCGCCGAAGTCCCCGTGACCGCGCTCCACGGCGGGGAAATCCTCGCCGAATCGTCGCTGCCGCGCCGGTACGTCGCGTTCACCCCGTGTTACCGCCGCGAGGCGGGGACGTACGGGCAGGACACCAAAGGCATGATCCGGCAACACCAGTTCGACAAGGTGGAGCTGGTGAAGGTGACCACGCCCGCCCAGTCCTACGACGAGCTCGAATCGATGGTGCAGAACGCGGAGGAGGTCTTGCGGCGCCTCGAGATCCCCTACCGGGTCGTCGCGCTCAGCACGGGCGACATGAGCCCCAACTCCGCCAAGACGTACGACATCGAAGTCTGGCTTCCCGGCCAGGCCAAGTACCGGGAAATCTCGTCCTGTTCCAACTGCGAGGCGTTCCAGGCGCGCGGTCTCGATCTCCGCTTCCGGCCGGCGGGCGGCGGCAAGACGGATTTCTGCCACACCCTGAACGGCTCCGGTCTCGCCGTCGGGCGCACGCTCATCGCCGTCCTCGAGAACTATCAGGAGGCGGACGGCACCGTGACGATTCCCAAGGCGCTCCATCCGTACATGAACGGCGTGGAGCGTCTCACCGCGCGCTGCTGACGTCCGTCGCACAAGATATGGTGGGGCGCGCCCGGTACGCATAGATGTATGGGCGCCGCCGCGCGCCGAACGCTATACAACGTACCGCGGGCGATCGTGGCCCGGATGTATCGCGAATTGACCCGCCCCGTCGCCGTGTCGGATCCTCGCTCGCATCGGACGTCGTCCTTCCGACCGGACGTCCGCAGAACGCGAGGAGGGCACCGTGACAACCAAAGATCTCGACGCATTCTTCACGAAGGGATGGAACGGCCACGACGTCGATGTGCTGATGACCTTCATGTCCGAGGACTGCATCTTCGAGAGCGTGGCAGGTCCGGAGGTCTGTGGCACGCGGCACGTGGGACACGATCGCGTGCGAGAGGCGTTTGCCCGCATCTTCACCGCTTTTCCGGACGTCCACTTTCGTGATGCCCGCCATTTCGTGGCGGGCGACCGGGGTGTCTCGGAGTGGGTGTTCGCGGGGACGGCATCCAATGGCAAAAGAACCGAGGTCCAGGGCTGCGACGTCTTCACGTTCGATGGCGGCAAGATCGCGGTGAAGAGCTCCTACTTCAAGAACCGCACGGCGTGAACCGCACGCCGGCCCGGATGCGATGGGCGACGCCGATTACAGAAGTACGCGGGTGCGGGATGCGGCGATAGCTAGTGCCGAGTGCGGCTCGCTTCGTTCAGGCGGGGCATTGCCATCGGGGATGACGACATCGCAATTTTTTTCTCTCTCTGGCGATCGCGGTGCACAACTCTTCCGACGCCGTGCGGTCCGCGACGGCAAGACGGTCCGGCCAGACCCGCGTGAACGTGTACTATCGAAAGGCACGGAGGGCTAGCCCTAACTGGTAAGGCAGTGGACTTGAAATCCACCGGGGCGCAAGCCCCTTGGGGGTTCGAATCCCTCGCCCTCCGCCAAAACCAGTCGCCGCGAGCGGACTACTCGCGCGCGACAAGCACGCGAATTCGCAACTCTAAGATCAAGTGGCTCGAGGGCTCGCCCGCGCGAAACCGGGCGAGTGCTAGCGGGTTGCTCGGCTACGCCGCCACCGCCACCCGACCAGGCCGGCTGCGCC
>DASXSB010000110.1:0-1867 GCA_036506275.1 Candidatus Methylomirabilota bacterium
GCCGCTGCTCACGTCGGCCGCCGTCGCCGGCCTGCCCTCCGATCGCTTCGCCACCGGCTCCGCCGTGAACGCCGCGCTCCGCAACCTAGGACAGACGCTCGGCGTCGCCATCTTCGTGGCCGTGGCCGGACGAACGACGGCGGATGAGCTCCTCGCGCATCATCGGATCGCCTGGTGGCTCGTCGCGGCGGCCGGTGTTGCCGTAAGCGCCACGTCGTGGCGGCTTCCGCGAGGCGGTTCGGCAACGCGCGCGGGCGAGCGCGATCGTCATCTGATTGTACTCCGACCGACGGCATCGAGGCCTTCACCGATCGCCCCCAGAGAACCGGCAACGACGCGGATCCGTCGGGTGCTGCAGGGGGTTTCTTCATGACGGCTACGATCGTGCTGCTTCACGGTGGCGCCACGGGGTCCTCGTCGTGGAACGCGGTCGCGCGCTCACTCGTTTCGTCGGGAGCACGCGTCTTTGCGCCCGACATGCTCGGCTACGGCGCGTCGCCGGCCCCGACCGGCTCGTACGCGATCGCGGAGGAGGTGGCGCACCTGACCCGACTGCTAGGTCTCCAACCCCATTCCTGCAACGGGACCACCTATGCCGTGGGGTTCGGCGGCACGTTTCATCTCGTGGCGCACTCGCTCGGCTCGTTGATCGGGCTTCATCTGCGACGTGCCCTCGGTGCACGCGTGACGCGGATGACGCTCGTCGATCCGGTGGTCGTGAGCCTACTCCGGGAGTGCGGCGAGGACGACGCCTACGCGGAGATGGAGGAGCAGTATCAGCGCTTCATGAGTCTGTCCGCAGATCATGAGGCGGCCGCCCACTATTTCGTCGATCACTGGGGCGGCGCCGGCGCGTGGGATTCGATGGGAAGCCGCGGCCGCACTATGGTCAGATCCCTCGTTCCGACGTTGCGGTTGGAGATGACCGCGGCGCGGTCCGATACCGCGACGCTCGGGTGGTTGGCCGAGTCACCGCCGCCGACAACCATCCTCGTCGGCGAGCGGACACTCCTCGCGCCGCGCGCCGTCGCGCGTCTGCTCGCGCCCGCGCTCGAGGCGACGACGTTCACGGTTTCCGGCGCAGGGCACATGATTCCGATTACGCACCCGGCGGCCGTCGTCGACGCCGTTCGGCGCGCAGTGGTTGCACCAAACCGAAGCAAAGGAGAACGAGCATGAGATCCACGTGGCGATTACCTCACTCGTCCGCCATGTCGCTCAGCGGGACGCGTGGTCACATTCCGAGGTGGCCGCTGCTAGGTGCCGTCGCGTGCTCCATGGTGCTGGCCGCCGGCTCGCGACCGCTCGCCGCGGGAGCGAACGTCGAGGAATGCGGGAAGTTCCACGTGGCGTGTACCCAGGCGCGCGCCCAGGGCCCTCGCGATGCCAGCATCTGTAACGTCGAACGGCTCGCGTGCGGAGCCACGCCAGGGAACGAGCCCGGGGGCGGGAGGAGAGCGCGCGGCGAGGCGCATCCGAGATGGCCCCGCCCGGACCATCCAGCGCGCTCTGTCGGGCCATGACCGCGCTGCGAGAGTCAATGGAACGTTCCCAGCCCGGGGTTTCCCGGCTCACGAAACGCAAGGCAACGGAGGACAAGCATGGGCAAGCTTGAAGGAAAAATCGCACTCATCACGGGTGGCAACGGCGGCATCGGTTTCGCGACGGCGAAGCGGTTCGTGAAGGAAGGCGCCTACGTCTTCATCACCGGGCGCCGTGAGCCTGAGACGGCGGCGGCGGTCGAGGAGATCGGACGCAATGTGACCGGCGTCCGGGGAGACGTGTCGAACCTCGGCGACCTCGATCGCCTCTTCGCACAAATCAAGCGGGAGAAGGGCAGGCTCGACATCGTCTTCGCCAATGCCGG
>DASXSB010000111.1:0-76453 GCA_036506275.1 Candidatus Methylomirabilota bacterium
CCGGTGGTTCTCATCGCGGGCGACGGCGCGCTCGGGCTCAACGGCATGGAGCTCGAGACCGCCGTGCGGTTCGGGCTCCCGTTCGTGTGCGTCGTGGGCAACGACGGCGGCTGGGGACAGATCCGCAACCCGCAGCTCTCGTTCTGGGGCGCGGAACGGGCGGTGGGGACCTCGCTTCCGACGACGCGTTACGATCTCATGGTGGAAGCGCTCGGCGGTCGCGGCGTGCTCGTGCGGGAGCCGCGGGAGCTCGCCGCCGCGCTCGCGCGTGCGCTCGCGTCGGACGAGGTCTGGTGCGTGAACGCGATCCTCGACCCCGCCGCGTATCGGAAGACGGGCCAGGTCTCGATGGCGATCTGAGCCGGCGCCCGCGTGACCATCACCATTCTCTGTCCGCATCTCCGCATCGCCGGCGGCGTGCGCGCCATCCTCACCTACGCCGATCGCCTCGCCGGCCGCGGCCACGCCGTGACGCTGCTCGTTCCCGCCCACGGCCGTGCGCGCGCGCGCTGGCGCAACGCGCGCGCCACCGCCGTGTCGTGGCAACCGCGCCTGCGCGCGGCGATCCGCTGGGTGCCGGAATGGAACGCGAACACGCTTCCGCCCGGCGACGTCGTCGTGGCTACGGCGTGGCAATCGGCGGCGACGGTGGCCTCAGCGCCGCCGGCCGCGGGCGCCGCGCGCTTCTACCTCGTGCAGCACTACGAGAGCCTCTACCACGGCGCGCCGGCCGCGGTGGATGCGACCTACCGCTTGCCGCTGCACCAGGTCGTGATCTCGACGTGGCTGCGCGACGTGATGCGCGAGCGCTTCCACCGCGAGGCGGAGGTGCTGGTGACGCCGGTGGACGGCGAGCTGTTTCGCCGGGTGCCGGTGGCGGTGACGACGTCGCGCCCGCGCGTGCTCATGCTCCATCACGAGTACGCGTGGAAGGGCGTCGCGGAGGGCCTGGAGGCGGTCGCGCGCGCCAAGCGCGCGGTGCCGGCGCTCCATCTCGTCGGCTTCGGTGTGAAGGCGCCGCCGCCGACGGCCGGCTACGACGAGTTCCATGCGGACCCGCCCCAGGAGCAACTCGCGGCGCTCTACAGCGGCGCGGACATCTATCTGTGCCCGTCGTGGGACGAAGGGCTCGGAATGCCGCCCATGGAGGCGATGGCGTGCGGCGCCGCGCTCGTGACGTACGACAACGGCGGCTGTCGCGACTACGCGCGCGACGGAGAGACGGCGCTGGTGGCGCGACGGCGCGACGTTGCCGATCTCGCCGCGAAGCTGACGCGCGTCGCCACCGATGCCGCGTTGCGCGCGCGTCTCGCCGCTGCCGGCGAGCGCTGGGTCAGGACGTCCTTCGACTGGGATCGATCGGTGGAACGGCTCGAAGCGCTCTTCGCGTCGGCGCTCCCGGCTGCGTCCCGAGCTTGACGGGCAGGCTTTCGAGCTCCTGCTCGACCTCGGCAAGACGCCGGCTCAGACGTTCGCGTTCGTCCCGCAGCGCTTTCGCGAACGCCACCACGACCTCGAGCAGCACGCGCTCGCGCTCCTCGACGCTGGGAAGCGGCTCGGCCTCCACCATTTCGGTGGCCCGCAACTCTACGCTACTCATGTTGGAGCGCTTGCATGAGCAAGATGGGTGCCGAACCGCGACGCATTCCCGTACGCGGATTTCCATGACACGCCGGCGCTTCCGCCGTGCGCCGGCTGACATTGTCGACGACGGGGTGTCGAAGTTCATTACAGCTGCTCGTCAGGCGGCTATAGGTGGCCAGATCGGCATCGGACGGTGGCGCGCTTGACGGACGTCGGCCCATCCGGGAGATTTGAGCCGTGACAGCGGCGCCACCGATCCGCGTCCTCATCGCCAAGGTCGGCCTCGACGGCCACGACCGTGGCGCCAAGATCGTGGCGCGTTGTCTGCGTGACGCCGGAATGGACGTCGTCTACACGGGTTTGCATCGGACGCCGGAAGAGGTGGTGGCGGCCGCCGTCCAGGAGGACGTGGACGTCCTCGGCGTGAGCCTGCTCTCGGGCGCGCACCTGACGTTGATCCCGCGCATCGCCGAGCTGCTCCGACAGGCGGGTGCCGCCGACGTGCCGCTCGTGGTAGGAGGCGTCATCCCGGACGAGGACATCCCGGAGCTGCTTCGCTCCGGCGCCCGTGACGTGCTGCTACAAGACACGCCTCCCGACACCATCGTGGCGCGTATCCGCGCCATCGCCGCCGCCGCCGGCACGCAATCCGGATGACGGACACCGCGGCCAGCATCACCGCCGCCGACATCATCGACGCCGTCGGTGCGCGTGGCGTCGATCTCTCGGTGTGGCCGCCGCGATACGACCCGACGTACCGGCCTTCCGCGGACGCCGAGCACTGGTTGCCCGAGCTCGAGTGCGCGCCGCCGCCGGCGCGCGACGCGATCATCCTCTCGAAGCTCCGGCATCAACTTCGCTGGGCCTGGGAGCACAGCGCCTTCTATCGGCGCAAGTGGTCGGAGGCTGGCGTCTCTCCGGACACGCTGAAGAGCCTCGACGACCTCGCGCGGTTTCCGGTCATCCAGAAAGCCGAGCTGCGGGCGGCGCAGGCGGCGGCGCCACCGTTCGGCGATTATCTCTGCATCGCGCCCGGCGACGTCGCCCGCATCCACGGCACCAGCGGCACCACCGGTCGCCCCACCGTGTTCGGGATCGGGGCCGATGACTGGGACCGGATCGGTCAGGCGCACGCGCGCATCATGTGGGCGTGCGGGCTCCGGCCGCACGACCGCATCCTCGTCTGCTCCTTCTTCAGCCTGTATTTGGGATCGTGGGGGACGTTGAAGGGCGGCGAGCGCCTCGGCGCCGCCATGTTCCCGTTCGGGGCGGGCGTGAGTGGGCAAACGCTGATGGCCGTGCAGTGGGCTCGCGAGCTGACGCCCACCGCGTTCTACAGCACGCCGTCCTATGCGCTGCACTTCGCGGAGACGGCGCGCCGCGAGTCCATCGATCCCCGCCGCTTCGGCCTGCGCACGCTCTTTTTCTCGGGCGAGCCCGGCGCCGGCATTCCCGCCACCAAGCGGCTCATCGAGGACACGTTCGGCGGTGTCTGCATCGACATGGGGAGCATGGCGGAGATGTCGCCGTGGATGACGAACGCCGAGTGCCGGCATCGCACCGGCATGCACCTGTGGCAGGACGTGGTCTACACGGAGGTGTGCGATCCCATCTCGTTCACGCGCGTACCGTACGGGGCGGAGGGGACGCCCGTCTACACGCACCTCGAGCGCACGTCGCAACCGATGATCCGGCTCGTCTCCGGCGACCTCGCGCGCTGGACGGACGAGCCCTGCCCATGTCGCCGCACGTATCCGCGCCTGCCCGAGGGCCTCTACGGCCGCATCGACGACATGTTCACCGTCCGCGGCGAAAACGTGTACCCGAGCGCCATCGAGGACGTTCTGCGCGCGATCGACGGCTTCGGCGGCGAGTTCCAGGTCATCGTCTCCCGGCGCGACACGATGGACGAGCTGCTCGTGCGCGCCGAGTGCGCGGCCAGCCATGGCGCCGCCGACGAGCGCGCCCGCCTCGGCGCCACCATGCGCGAACGTCTGCGCGCGCGGCTCGGCGTCCACCCCGTGGTGGAGCTCGTGGACGCCGGCACGCTGCCGCGCACCGAGTTCAAGGCCCGCCGCGTGATCGACGATCGCGATCTGTACCGGAAGACGATGGCGCGATGACGGACCTTTCCCGCGCGACCCGCGGTGACCGCCACCCCGAGGCCCTGGCCGCCGCCCTCATGGACGGCTCGCCGACCGCGCTCGCGCGAGCGCTCACGTGGGTCGAGACGGGTGGCGCGCGCGCGGAGGCGCTGCTGGCGCTGACGTACGCGCGGGGCGGCCGCGCGCATGTCGTGGGCGTGACGGGCGCGCCCGGCAGCGGCAAGAGCACGCTCACGCGGGCGCTGGTGAGGGTGGCGCGCCAGCGCGGGCGGACGGTCGGCGTGCTCGCCGTGGATCCTTCGTCGCCGTTCACCGGGGGCGCCATCCTCGGCGATCGCATTCGTATGAACGATCTCTCGCTCGATCCGGGCGTGTTCATCCGCAGCATGGCCACGCGGGGGGCGCTCGGCGGCCTCTCTCGAGCGGCGGCGGACGCGGTGGACCTCATGGACGCCGCCGGCCGCGACGTCGTCTTCGTGGAGACGGTGGGCGTGGGGCAGGACGAGGTCGAGATCATGCGGGTGGCGCAGACCGTGATCGTGGTGAGCGTGCCCGGCCTCGGTGACGACGTGCAGGCGCTCAAGGCGGGCATCCTCGAGGTGGCGGACATCCACGTCGTGAACAAGGCGGACCGGGAGGGCGCCGACCGCACCATCGCCGAGCTGCGCGCGATGCTGACGCTGGTCCCCGGTCCGCCCGGAGTGCCGGTGCCGCCCGTGCTCCGCGTCTCTGCCACGCGCGAGGAAGGCATCGAGCCCGTGGCGGATGCGGTGGACGCGCACATGGCCGGCCTTGCCGGCAGCGGACAGCTCGAGGTACGGCGACGACGGGCGGCGGAGGCGCGCGTGCTCGCGATCGCAGGCGGCCTCGTGGCGGCCGCGCTCAACGATCCCGCGCGCGGGCACGACGGCACGCTGGTGGAGCAGGTGGCGAGGCGGACGATGGCGCCCCACGCGGCGGCGCGCGCGCTGCTGGCGGGGGCGAGAGAGCGGGAGAGAACCGGCCATGTCTGACGAGGACGCGATCGAGCGGGTGGCGGCGCAGCGTCGCGAGTGGGAAGCGGAAGAGCTGCGGCGGTTCGTGGAGCGCCAGCCGGAAGCGCGCGCGGAGACGCGCACGCTGTCGGGCTTGCCCACCAAGCGTGTCTACACGCCGGAAGATGTCGCCGCCACGCCCTTCGAGGACATCGGCCTCCCGGGGCGGTATCCGTTCACGCGCGGGCCCTATCCGACGATGTATCGCGGGCGGCTCTGGACCATGCGGCAGATCGCCGGCTTCGGGACGGGCAGCGACACCAATCGCCGCTTCCGTTACCTGATCGAGCAGGGGCAGACGGGACTCTCCGTCGACTTCGACATGCCGACGCTGATGGGCTACGACTCCGACGATCCCCGCGCCCTCGGCGAGGTTGGACGCGAAGGCGTGGCCGTGGACACGCTCGCCGACATGGAAGCGCTGTTCGACGGCATCGACCTCGAGCGCATCTCGGTGTCGATGACGATCAATCCGACGGCGTGGATCCTCCTCGCCATGTACGTCGCCCTCGCGGAGGCCCGCGGCTATGACCTGAACCGGTTGTCGGGCACGGTGCAGGCCGACATCCTCAAGGAGTACATCGCGCAGAAGGAGTGGATCTTTCCGATCCGCCCCTCGCTCCGGCTCAACCGGGACATGATCGTGTTCGGCGCGGAGCGGATGGCGCGCTACAACCCGATCAACATCAGCGGCTATCACATCTCGGAGGCGGGCGCGACGTCGGTGCAGGAGGTCGCCTTCACGCTCGCCAACGGCATCGCGTACGTGGAAGAGGTCGCGCGGACGGGCCTCCCCGTCGACCGCTTCGCACCCCGGCTTGCCTTCTATTTCGTGGCCCAGGCCGACTTCTTCGAGGAGGTGGCGAAATTCCGCGCCGCCCGTCGCGTGTGGGCGAAGATCATGAAGGAGCGCTTCGGCGCCACCCGGGCGGAATCGATGCGGCTCCGCTTCCACTGCCAGACGGCGGCGGCCACGCTCACGAAGGCGCAGCCGCTCAACAACATCGTGCGCACCGCCTTCCAGGCGCTGTCGGCGGTGCTCGGCGGCGCCCAGTCGCTCCACACGAACGGCCTCGACGAGGCCTACGCGATCCCGTCCGAGCTGGCCATGAAGGTCGCGTTGCGCACGCAGCAGATCATCGCCGATGAGACGAACGTGCCCAACGTGATCGACCCCCTCGGGGGCTCCTACTACGTGGAAGCGCTCACGAACGAGTTCGAGGCCGCGGTGGGGGCGATCATCGCCAAGGTGGACGCGCTCGGCGGCAGCGTGAAGGCGATCGAGGCCGGCTACTTCCAGCGCGAGATCGCGGACTCCGCGTACGAGACGGCGCGCCGCCGCGCGTCCGGAGAGCAGCCGCTGATCGGCGTGAACAAGCACGTGGAGCCGCCGGAGCCGCCCGGCGTGGAGATCCACCGCGTGGGGGCGGACGTGGAGCCGCGCCAGATCGCCCGCCTCCAGGCGGCGCGGCAGAAGCGCGACGGCGCGTGCGTGACGACGCTCCTCGCGCGCCTCGAGCAGGAAGCCCGCGATCCCGCCGTGAACTTGATGCCGGTGACCATCGACCTCGTGAAGGCCGGCGCCTCGCTCGGCGAGATCGTTGCCCGCCTGCGCTCGGTGTGGGGTTCGTACGTGGAGACGCCGGTCTTCTGACGGACGGGGAGGCGCGACGGCGCGCGTCCGTGCGCGGCCGGCGGCACCGGGCGCGGACGCCGACGTCCCGGTGGCGCCCGCAGGCGTCGTGGCGGGCGTCATGTAAGATTACCGACCATGCCCATCTACGAGTACGAGTGCGGTGACTGTCGACGGCGCGTGAGCCTCCTCGTGCTCCGCCCCTCGGCGGCGGCGCCGCCCACCTGTCCCCGTTGCGGTTCCACCGAGCTCCAGCGCCTGATGTCCCGCTTCGCCACCGTGAAGTCCGAAGAGGCACGGATGGAGGCGCTCGCGGGCGGCGGCGATCTCGGGGACATGGACGAGAACGATCCCGCCAGCGTCGCGCGCTTCATGAAGAAGATGGGCAAGGAATTCGGCGAGGACCTCGGCGGCGATTTCGAATCCGCCATGGACGAGGCGATGGCGGAGGGCGAAGCGGGCGACGGCGAAGACTCAGATCAGCCGGCCGCCGACGCCGGCTCGTCCGACTCCGACCTGTGAAGGTCCACTTCGCGGATCGCCTCGACGCGGTCCCACCCGAAGCGTGGACCGCGCTCCACGCGAGCGCGCGCGTGCGCGCGCCGTTCCTGTCGTGGACGTGGCAGGTGGAGTGGGTGCGGGCGTTCGCGGAGGGGCGGCGGCTCGACGTGCGCCGTGTCGAGGACGAGCACGGTGAGCTCACCGCCGTGCTTCCGCTCTACGAAGCGCGCCCGGGCGTGCTGCAGCTCATCGGCGGCACGGACGTGTCCGACTATCTCGATCTGCTCGCGCGCGCGGGCCGCGAGGAAGCGGCGTGGGCGGCGCTCCTGGACGCCCGCCCCCCCCACGACGGCGTGTGGGATTTCCACGCCGTCCCCCAGGAGTCGCCGACGGTCGGCGTGCTGCCCGCACTCGCGACGCGATCCGGCCTCACCGCCGCGGTGGCGGTGGAAGACCGCTGTCCCGTGCTCGCTCTGCCCGCGTCGTGGGAGGCGTACCGGGCGTCCCTTCCCGGCAAGCACCGCCACGAGCTCGCGCGCAAGATGCGGCGGTTGGAGCGCGAAGCCCCGGGCGCGCGCGCGGTGAGCTGTCGTCGGCCCGACGAGATCGCGGCCCGGCTCGGCGACTTTCTCGCGCTCCATCGCGCCTCCCGGGTCGGGAAGGCGCGCTTCATGGACGAGCGCATGGAGACCTTCTTCCGCCGCGCCACCGCCGCCCTCGCCACCGAGGGCGCGGTCGGACTCTGGTTCCTCGACACCGCCACCGGCCCCGCCGCCGCCTTCATCACCCTCGAATGGGACGAGACCGTAGGCCTCTACAATTCGGGCTTCGACCCCGCCCGCGCCGCCCTCTCCCCCGGCCTCGTCCTGCTGGCGCGCCTGATCGAGGACGCCATCGCGCGCGGCAAGCGGCGCTTCGACTTCCTGCGGGGGGAGGAGCGGTACAAGTACGAGTTCGGCCCCACGCCGGAGGCCGTCTGCACCGTCACCGTCGCCGCCGGCATCCCAAGGACCGGATGAGCCTGCGCGTCGCCATGCTCAGCGTCCACACCTGCCCCCTCGCCGCCCTCGGCGGCAAGGAGACGGGCGGCATGAACGTATACGTCCGCGAGCTGTCGCGCGAGCTCGGACGCATGGGCGTTGAGGTAGACGTGTTCACCCGCTCGCAGAACCCGGCCATCCCGCGCGTGGTTCAGCTCGGCGAGCGGGCGCGGGTGATTCACGTGGCGGCGGGGGCGGAGGCTCCCATGCCCCGCGAGTCGGTGTTCTCTCACCTGGACGAGTTCGTCGAGGGCGTCGACGCCTGGCGCATCGCCCACAGCGCGGACTACGACCTCGTGCACGCGCACTACTGGCTGTCCGGCGTCGTCGGGCAACGCCTCCGCGAGCGGTGGGACGTGCCGGTGATGCAGATGTTCCACACCCTCGGTCGGCTGAAGAACAGCGTGGCGCGCACCGCGTCCGAGCTCGAGCCCCCGCTTCGCATCGCCGCCGAGGGACGGCTGGTCGCCCACGTCGACCGCATCGTGGCCGCCAACGCGGTGGAGCGTCGCCACCTCGTGCAGCATTACGGCGCCGATCCCGCGCGCGTGGCGGTGATCCCGTGCGGGGTGGACACGCGGCTGTTCGCGCCCGGCGAGGCGCACGTCGCGCGCGCCGGGCTCGGCCTCCCCGCGGGGCCGCTGCTGCTCTACGTGGGCCGGCTCGCTCCCATCAAGGGGCTGGAGACGCTGGTGGAAGCGGTGGCGCGGCTCCACGGCAAGGGCGTGCCGGCGCACCTGCGCGTCGTCGGCGGCGACGCCGATGAGCCGCCGGACGGGCACGAAGCGAGTCTGCGCCAGCGCGTGCGCGCGCTCGACCTCGACGACGCCGTGCGCTTCCTCGGCCCCCAATCGCAGGACCTGCTCCAGCGCTATTACGTCGCCGCCGACGTCACGGTGCTGCCGTCGCACTACGAATCGTTCGGGATGGTGGCCCTGGAGGCGATGGCGTGCGGGAGTCCGGTCGTGGCATCGCGCGTGGGCGGGCTTCCCACCACCGTGCGCGACGGCGTCACCGGCTTTCTCGTCGGCGAGGGCGACGTCGTCGATCTCGCCGATCGCCTCGGCGAGCTGCTGGAGGACGCAGATCTCCGGGCGCGACTGGGCGCGGAAGGAGTGCGGTGGGCGGCCGGCCATCGCTGGCCGTGCGTCGCCGAAGCCATCTGTCGCGAGTACGCCGCGCTCCAGCCGCTCGCCCACGAGCACCTCGCCTCCCTGCGCTGCCACGACGAGCGGTGAGCCTCGCCGCCCTGCCTTTCGGCGAGGAGCTCCGACTCCACGCCCGCGCCAACATCACGTGCCTCGAACGGCGAAGCGCCCCCGCCGACGGCTTGCACGCGGCGGCGGTGGCGGTGGTGATGCTGCCCGACGACGCCGGCCGCGCCTGCTTTCTTCTCACGCGGCGGGCGGCGGGACTGCGCGCGCACGCGCGCCAGTGGGCGCTGCCGGGCGGTCGTCTGGAGCCGGGAGAATCGCCGACGCAGGGCGCGCTGCGTGAGCTCGGCGAAGAGCTCGGTCTCGCACTCGACGCCTCCGCCGTGCTCGGGCTGCTCGACGACTATCCGACGCGGTCCGGATACGTGATCACGCCGGTCGTGGTGTGGGGTGGGGAGGGAGGCGACATCGTTCCGAACGCGGCGGAGGTGGCCGCCGCCTATCGCGTGCCGCTCGCCGACCTCGACGCGCCTGACGTGCCGCGCATGATCACCATTCCCGAGTCCGACCGTCCCGTCATCCAGGTTCCGCTGCTGGGGACGCTCGTGCACGCGCCCACCGCCGCCGTGCTGTACCAGCTCCGCGAGGTGGTGATGCACGGGCGGCCCACGCGCGTTCACCATCTCGAGCAGCCGGTGTGGGCGTGGCGCTGAGCGACTGACCCCGACCTCGAAGGCGGCGCGGCGGGCCGATTCCGCCTCGGCCGCGCGCCGCATCACTGTTCCTCGCGCCGCATCGACGCCGCCGGAGCGCGGGAACGGCCGTGCTACACTCCGCCGACGTGGGCACCCTCCTCGAGGTGAAGTCCCTCCGTACCGAATTCGTCACGCGCGGCGGCGTCGTGCGCGCGGTGGACGACGTCTCCTGGGACGTCAACGAAGGCGAGACGGTGGCGCTGGTGGGCGAGTCCGGTTGCGGGAAGAGCGTGAGCGCGCTCTCCATCATGCGGCTGGTGGCGGCGCCGGCGGGACGGATCGTGAGCGGCGAGGTCCGCTTCAAGGGCAAGGATCTCCTGAAGCTGTCCGAGGAGGAGATGCGCCGCGTGCGCGGCCGCGAGATCGGGATGATCTTCCAGGAGCCGATGACGTCGCTCAATCCCGTCCTCACCATCGGCCGCCAGCTCACGGAAGGTCTCGAGATCCATCTCGGGCTGGCGCCCGCGCAGGCCCGCGCGCGTGCGGCCGAGCTGCTTGCCACCGTGGGCATCCCGGATCCGTCGCGCCGCCTGCGCCAGTATCCGCACCAGTTCAGCGGCGGGATGCGCCAGCGCATGATGATCGCGATGGCGCTCGCGTGCGAGCCCGCGCTCATCCTCGCCGACGAGCCCACCACCGCCCTCGACGTGACGATCCAGGCCCAGATCCTCGAGCTGATGCAAGATCTCTCGCGGCGCCTGGGTGTGGCGATGCTGATCATCACCCACAACCTCGGTGTGGTCGCGCGCTACGCGGACCGGGTGAACGTGATGTACGCGGGGAAGATCGTGGAACGTGGCACCGCGCGCGAGCTTTACGCCAATCCGCGCCATCCCTACACGCTCGGCCTGCTGCGCTCCGTGCCCCGTCTCGACGAGGCGCGGCGGGCCCGCCTCGATCCCATCGCGGGGCAGCCGCCTGACCTCTCGCGCCTTCCGCCCGGGTGCTCGTTCGCGCCTCGCTGCACCTTCCGCGTGGAGCGGTGCACGCACGAGACGCCGCCGCTCCGGCCGGTGGCCGGCGCCGTCCACGTCAGCGCGTGCTGGGAAGCCGAGCGCCTCGCCGACGAGCCCGTTCATGCCTGACGACGTCCTCCTGGACGTGCGCGGGCTCGTCAAGCATTTCGAAGTCGGCGGCGGTCTCTTCGGCGGACCCCGCGGCGTGGTGCGCGCCGTCGACGGCGTGAGCTTCACGCTCAGGCGCGGAGAGACGCTCGGGCTCGTGGGGGAGTCGGGCTGCGGCAAGACGACGACGGGGCGCTGCATCCTCCAGCTCGAGCGTCCTACCCGCGGCGAGATCCTCTTCGAGGGCCGCGATCTCACCACCGTCGACGACGCCGAGCTGCGAGCGGTGCGCCGGAAGATCCAGGTCATCTTCCAGGATCCCTACAGCTCGCTGAACCCGCGCATGACGGTGGGGCAGATCATCGCGGAGCCGCTCGCCGTGCACGGGATCGTGCCCGACCGCGCCCGCCGCGCCGCCCGCGTGCGCGAGCTCCTGTCCCACGTGGGCCTGCTCGCCGGCCACGCGCATCGCTATCCGCACGAGATGTCGGGCGGGCAGCGACAGCGCGTCGGCATCGCGCGCGCGCTCGCCATGGAACCGTCGCTCATCGTGTGCGACGAGCCCGTGTCCGCGCTCGACGTCTCCATCCAGGCTCAGATCATCAATCTGCTCGAAGATCTCCAGGCGGAGTTCGGCCTCACGTACCTGTTCATCGCGCACGATCTGTCGGTCGTCCGCCA
This sequence comes from Candidatus Methylomirabilota bacterium, assembly GCA_036506275.1. Lineage (GTDB taxonomy): Bacteria > Methylomirabilota > Methylomirabilia > Rokubacteriales > CSP1-6 > DASXSB01. Next base: position 11,552 of record DASXSB010000111.1, read on the forward strand.
CATCTCGGACCGCGTGGCCGTCATGTACCTGGGGCGCATCGTCGAGCTGGCCGACCGGAAATCGCTCTACGACGAGCCGCTCCACCCCTATACCCGCGCGCTGCTCTCCGCCGTTCCCATCCCCGATCCCGAGCTGGAGGCACGGCGCGAGCGCATCGTCTTGGGAGGGGAAGTCCCGAGCCCGCTCAACCCACCCTCCGGGTGCGTGTTCCACCCGCGCTGTCCCATCGCCATCGATCGCTGTCCCACGGTAGTGCCGGAGCTCCGGGAGGTGAAGCCGGGCCACTGGGCCGCCTGCATCCTGGCCTGACCACCGGGCCGCTTCTGCTTGACAGCGCCGCCGGCGCCCGGTACGGTGTCGGAACCTTCCGTAGTCATTGACGATTTGATCCGGCATCAGGTAGTTCTCAACCACAGATGGGAGACGGTCTGGCTCGCGGGACGCGCGGGGCCGACCGGGGAGGATCCTTCATGCGACGCCTTTCGGGTCTGGTCATCGCGGTCCTGGCCCTCGTCTGCGCACTGCCGGCCGCGGCGCAGGAGAAGCCGCGCTACGGCGGCGAGCTCGTGTTCGTGGTGCCCTCGAACCCGCCCTCTTTCGACGCGCACCGGGAGGAGACGTTCGGCACGATCCATCCCATCGCGCCGCACTACAACACGCTGCTCCGCACCGATCCCCACGACAAGACGGGGACGAAGGTCGCTCCCGACCTCGCGGAGTCCTGGACGATCTCGAAGGACGGTCGCACCTACACGCTGAAGCTGCGCCACGGCGTCAAGTTCCACGACGGGAGCGAGTTCACGAGCAAGGACGCCAAGGCGAGCTACGACAAGATCATCTTTCCTGCCGCCGGCGTCGCCTCCAACCGCAAGGGCGAGTACCAGGACGTGGAGGCCATACAGGCGCCCGATCCGTACACGATCGTGTTCCGGCTCAAGTGGCCGTCCGCCTCGTTCCTGAACTCGCTCGCGTCGCCGTGGAACTGGATCTACAAGGCGGACATCCTGTCCCAGGACATGCGCTGGTACGAGACGCACGTCATGGGGACCGGCCCGTTCATCTTCGTCGAGCACGTGAAGGGCTCGCACTGGGTCGGCAAGAAGAACCCGAACTACTGGGACAAGGGGAAACCGTACCTCGACGGCTATCGCGCCATCTTCATCACCGACTCCGCCGCCCAGGTGGCCGCCGTTCGCGGTGAGCGCGCCATGATCCAGTTCCGCGGCTTCGCGCCCTCCGAGCGCGACAGCCTCGTGCAGGCCCTCGGCAACAAGATCACGGTGCAGGAGAGCCCCTGGAACTGCCTGATCCTGATCGCCATGAATCACGAGAAGAAACCGTGGGACGACAAGCGCGTGCGGCGTGCCCTCACGCTCGCGCTCGACCGCTATCAGGGCTCGGCCGCCCTCTCCAAGATCGCCATCGTGAAAGAGGTCGGCGGCGTGCAGGTGCCGGGGACGATCTTCGCGACTCCACCCGCGGAGCTCGAGAAGCTCGCCGGCTACTCGCACGACATCAACAAGGCGCGCGCGGAAGCGCGTCGGCTGCTCAAGGAGGCGGGCGTTCCCGACGGGTTCTCGTTCGTCTACAAGAACCGCGGCGTGCCGATGCCGTACGAGCCGGTGGGCGTGTGGCTCATCGATCAATGGCGCCAGATCGGGCTCAACGTGCGGCAGGAAGTGGTCGAGGCGGCCGCCTACTACGGTCAGGTGCTACGACCGGGGAACTTCGACGTCGCCGCCGACTTCCAGTGCGGCTACACGGTGGAGCCCGACCTCGACCTCTACAAGTTCACCTCCAAGGACAAGAACGCCGCCAACTACAGCCGCTATACCGACGCCGTCCTCGACGAGCTCTACGAGAAGCAGGGGAAGGCAGTGGAGGCCGAGGAGCGGAAGAAGTACATCCGCGAATTCGAGAAGCGGCTCCTGGACGACGAGGTCCACTACATCTACACGCTCCAGTGGCATCGCATCATCCCGCACAGCTCCAGGGTCAAGGGGTGGATGATCACGCCCAGCCACTACCTGAACCAGCAGCTCGACGCCGTGTGGCTGTCGGAGTAGGCGCGCGGGCGTGCTGCGCTACATCGTCAAGCGCGTGCTCCTGATGATCCCGACGCTGATCGGCGTCGCCGTGCTCATCTTCTTCCTCATGCGGGTGGTGCCCGGCGACGTCGTCGAGCTGCGGTTCGCGGGGGAGAGCGCCTTCGCCTCCAAGGAGAACCTCGCCATCGAGCGTGCGCGCCTGGGCCTCGATCAGCCCTTGTGGAAGCAGTTCGTCACGTGGATGACGGGGATCATGCGCTTCGATTTCGGCACGTCGATGTGGACGGGCTCGCCGATCTCGGAAGAGATCCGCCTCCGCTTCGCGCTCAGCCTCCAGCTCAGCATCATGGCCACCATCGTGGCCGTGCTCCTCGCCATCCCTCTCGGCGTGCTGGCCGCCCTCAAGCAGGACACGTGGGTGGACTACGCCGTGCGCATCTTCTCCATCGCCGGGCTCTCCATGCCCTCCTTCTGGCTCGGCATCGTCTTCATCCTCGGGCTCCTCATCGTGTTCAAATGGCTGCCGCCCATGGTGTACACGCCCTTTTGGGTGAGTCCCGTGCAGAACCTCGCGCAGCTCATCTGGCCCGCCCTCGCCGTCGGGTACCGCTACTCCGCGGTGGCCACCCGCATGACCCGCTCCGCCATGCTCGAGGTGCTCCGGGAGGACTACATCCGCACCGCCCGCGCGAAAGGCCTCTGGCAGAACCTGATCCTCTCCCGCCACGCGCTCAAGAACGCCATGTTGCCCGTCCTCACCGTCATCGCCCTCGAGTTCGCGTTCCTCATGGGCGGGCTCGTCGTCACCGAGCAGGTCTTCAACCTCAACGGGCTCGGCATGCTCTTCGTGGAGTCGGTGGCGCACCGCGACTACACGCTGACGCAGGCGCTCGTCCTCCTCGTCGCCTTCGTCTTCATCTTCGTCAACTTCGCCGTCGATCTCGCGTACGCGTGGATCGACCCCCGCATCCGGTTCCGATGACCGCGCGCGCGCACGGCGGCGCCCGCGGGGAGGTGGAGTCGTCATGGCGGTGACTGCGGATCGCGTGGAGGCGCTCGGTGTCGAGGAGCGGCGCCGCGGCTGGGTCGACGTCACCTGGGAGTTCTGCCGCAAGCGCCCGCTGGGTGCGATGGGCGCCGCCGTCGTGCTCCTGAATCTCCTGGTGGCGGTGGCCGCCAACGTCCTCGCTCCCTACGATCCCGTCACCACCGACTACGCCGCCATGCTGGCGGCGCCGTCGCGCGCGCACTGGCTCGGCACCGACGCCTTCGGGCGCGACGTGCTGTCGCGCATCATCTACGGCTCGCGCACGGCGATGCTGGTCGGGTTTTCGTGCGCGTTCGTGGGCGCCACCCTGGGCGCGGTGATCGGCGTCACCAGCGCCTACTTCGGCGGGAAGGTCGACCTCTTCATCCAGCGCTTCATGGACATCTTCCTCGCCTTCCCGCTCATCATCCTCGCCCTCGCGGTGGTGGCCATTCTCGGCACCGGGATCAGCAACGTGATCCTCGCCATCACGATTCCGATGATCCCGCGCGCGGCGCTGGTGGCGCGCTCGAGCGCGCTCGCCATTCGCGAAATGCCGTACATCGATGCCGCCCGCGCGTCCGGGTTCCGCCATCACCGGATCGTGCTGCGCCACATGCTGCCGAACGTGATGGCGTCCTACCTCATCATGCTCACGGCGTTCCTCGGCCAGGCCATTCTGCTGGAGGCGTCGCTCTCGTTCCTCGGACTCGGGGTGGCGGAGCCGGTGGCGGCGTGGGGATTGATGCTCCGCGGCGCCGCCGTGCAGTTCGCGGAATCGGCGCCGTGGATGGCGCTCTTTCCGGGGCTGGCCATCAGCCTCGCCGTCTTCGCCTTCAACCTGTTCGGGGACTCCCTGCGCGATGCTCTCGACCCGCGTTTGCGGACGCAGTGAGAGCGCCCGAACTTGACACAATGAGTCGATTCGTATAGAAATCTGGCTGGTCTGACCGCTCTCGCGGAGTCCACTACCGGGAGGCCCGAATGCCGTACATCATTGCGGAGCCGTGCATCAACGTCAAGGACAAGGCGTGTGTCGAGGTCTGCCCGGTGGACTGCATCTACGAGGGGAAGGACCAGCTCTTCATCCATCCCGACGAGTGCATCGACTGCGGGGCGTGCGAGCCGGTGTGCCCGGTGAAGGCGATCTTCGCCGAGGACGAGACGCCCGATCAGTGGAAGAGCTTCATCGAGCTGAACAAGCAATTCTTCAAGGACAACCCGGGAGTGCAGCCGGCCACCAAGGCCTGAGCAGGACTCGCCGCCGTTCTCCAGGGCCCCGCACGCGGGGCCCTTTCCTTTTCTGTGCCCACTCGTATTCGTGCCCCACTCATCTTTGTGCCCAGTCATCGCGGCACGCCGCCCGCAACGCTGGGCATCACGGGCGGTCGTGTGCGCGCGTTCGCCGCGTAATTTCGGCGCAACCGGCGTGGCACATCGCTTGCCCTTTGCGCGCCGCATGCACACCATGACGACCGCCGCCGTCACGCCCGCGTCGCGCCCGATCGGCTATCACGGCGCCGTGTACGACTTCAAGCGCCGGCTCATCGAAGCCACTCTCCACCAGGCCCGCGGCAACCGCACGCACGCCGCGCGCGCGCTCGGACTTCAGCGCACGTACCTCCTGCGCCTGATGCGTGATCTCGCCGTGGCAGCGCCGCCGCCGCCCCCGCGCGGCCGGCGGTCGGCATAGCGCCTCAGAAGCGTGCGCCGCGACGACGGCGGCCGTGACGCCGTCCCCGCGCGAGCGCGGTCAGATCGAGAGCGCCTCCCCGAAGCGGCGATAGCACTCGAGGTGGTCGCCGTACTTCCTGTGGCCGGCCGTGTGCTTGGCCTGCGCCAGCAGCAGTCGGTCGCGATCGTGGGCGCGCGTCTTGCCGTAGTCCTCGAGCAGCGAGAGACCGAGCTCCTGGTTGTGCGGATCGTTGCCAACTTCGACGGCGGCGCTGGCGAGCGTCTGGATGAGGGGCGCGCGGTCGTGGCCGCCGGCCAGGTAGGTCGCGGTGAGCGCGACCGCCTCGTCCGCCCTCAACGCGAGCAACGTCCCTTCGAGCTTCTCGAGGAGCTGACGCGCGGACCATCCCGCGGCGCCGGGCGGTGCCGTCAGCGTCCGCCGTCCGAAATTGTTGGGCGTGTCCCGCTGATGCTCGGCGGCGTGCTGAATGAAGCTGGCGGCGACGAACAGGAGCTTCAGCCGGTGCGGATGCTGGAACGTGTCGTAGAACCAGGCCAGCGTGTTGCAGTACTCGTAGCCGTGCTGGGACATCGAGTAGTTGTTGACGTCGCCGGTCTCGAGGATCACCTGCGCGGACGCGATCTGGATGGCGTCGAGGATCCGCCGCGGCGCCGCGCCGCCCTGGAGCAGCGCCACGATCGACTCGATCACGTTGATCTCGCGCCCGCGCGTGATCACCTCGACCAGCATCGCCTCCTCGGCCGGCGTGAGGGCGCCTTCCTGCTTCAGGAGCTCGACGTCGCGCCCGTCGAGAACGTTCTGGACGACGTTGCAGCCCATCTCGTAGGTCGAGTACCAGCGCGGTCCCACCGCGAGGTCGGGCACGCCCGCGTAGAGCACGCTGTGGGCGGTGTCCCAGCCCAGCGCTTCGCCCAGCTCGATGGTGGCACGGGCGCGGTACGCCTTGTGCCCGGTCGTGTAGGAGCGGTTGTGGAGCATCCGGTCCTGCACGTCGATGAGGCCGGCGAACGCGAGGTGGGCGAGCACGTCACGGCGGTGCGGCGGCTCTTTCATCAACCCGAGAAACACGCGGTACGCCGGGAGAACCTCGCCCCGTTGCACCAGCGTGAGCCAGTGATTGAGGCGCTCGCGGAGCGTCCCTTCCGTGGCGAGCGGCTCCTGATCGGGCCAGTGGATCTGGGGCGCGGGCGGCTCCTGGTTGACGGTGATGTCGTAGAGCCGCGTGTAGTGGCCGGGCGCCTTGCCGAGGAGCTGGTTCCACGGATCGAGCCCCGTCGGCATGTACCAGACCGTCTGCGCGAGGGGCAGCCATGAGAGCTCGGGTCGCACCATCGCCATCAGCGGGAGCCCCACGCGCTCGCTGAGCAGGCAGTGATCGTTGTTGACGAACTTCACGACGCCGTCGTCGAGCCGCTGGTGGTAGGGCACGTGGGTGTACGGCGCATGAATGCGCACCGTCTCGCGAACGATCTCCGTCGCCGGCCGATCCTGCCTGATGAGTCCGTAGAGCACGTCGCTGGCGCCCTTCTGGTCGCGCGCGAGGATGCGCTCTTCGAGGCGGGCATAATCGGCGGTGGGAATCGTCCCCGCGCCGCTCGGTGCTGTCGTGGCCATCGCGTCCTCACCTTCCCCGGACTGCGGTCATCTTGACGTTCCGTCGTCCCCGCGCTGCCATCGCGGGCGACGCGCCCGCGCGCCGGCGTTCAGATATCGATGAGGGACGGATTCGGAATGCGTTGCAGCGATTCCGTCCCGTGCAGCATCGCGCCCGTGGACGCCCACTCGACCGTCCACTGATCGGCACTGACGCCGGTGTGCCAGGCGATGCGCTCCCGCCACGGCCTTGCGTTGTCGCGGGAGAGCTGATCGCCGCTGCCCATGACGTTGACCTTTTCCGGCAGGTTCGACCCGTAACACTGGAGGGCGTCGCCGTTTCGGCAGGCCACAGAGGCGTTGCCGGAATGGTGGAGACCCAGCAGATGCCCGACCTCGTGGGCGACCGGGTGCTGCTGCCACCGGTAGCCGAGACTGGTATCGCCGTGGGTGGTCGGCTCCGTGGCGGTCGACGCCAGCAGCGTGGAGTCGGCGTGGAAGTACGCCGTGGGCTTTGCAACCCGCACCACCCGCAACACCGCGTGGGCGTCCGCGGCGCGATCCACGAGCAAGAGGCGAAGGCCGCAGATCACGTCACGCCGCGTTCCGTCCTTCTCCGGGAACTTGAACCCGTCGTAGCGGGCGGGCGCGATGAGGAGGAAGGCTTGATCCCACGTCGACACCACCGCTTGGACGAAGTCTTTTTGGAACTGGAGCCAGGCCGCGCGATCCCAGCGCAGGGCGGGCCGCATGAGGTCGGTGGAGTCGCGGACGGAAAAACGATTCCGACCCCGGGGTGGATTCACTTGCAGGAGCGCGATCTTCAAGATGATCGCGAGCTCGAAGTAGCGGGGATCGGACGAGGCGAAGGAGGGAATGATCCGCGAGTCGAAGCTCGGGTCCGGCTTGAATTCCTTGTAACTGGCCACCCGAAAACCTCCTGTCAGGGTCGCGCCCGAGGTCAGCGAGTATAGCGCGGGCGGCGGGGGCGCGCGTCTTTCGCGCGGCACAAGTTTTGGCTATACTCCCGCGCGTCGTCAATCCTGCCCGGCGAGAGCGCACACATGGAGCCAAGGCGAGTTCCCCCGTCCGACATGTCGAAGGCCGTCTTCCCGCCCGCCACGCCCAACAAGGGCGAGAAGACGGTGACCGATGGCAAGACGCAGAGTTTCTCGACGTTCGCCACCGAGCTCGGCATTCCCGTCTGGGACCTGATCGAGTTCAACTTTCCCAACTCGAAGAACAAGCCCGACGTCGTGAACTGGTACCTCTTCAACAAGATGGGATGCCGCGAGACGACCGGCGACGGCTACAACTATCGCTTCACGGCCGGGATGAAGGTCTACTACCCGACGGCGGCCACCACGCCGGCGCCGGCGCCCGCACCCGCCGTCCCGCCGCCCGCCACGCATCCCTTCCGCCAGGGGTGGACGGCGCAGAGCATCACCGGCTTCCATCGCCACGTCGAGCAGAAGGCGCTGATCTTCGCCAACACCTACGCGGTGGTGATCGATTGCGCCGACTTCGCGATGCAGTTGCTGATGGACTACGCGTTCGCGAACTACCTGCCGGTGGGGTTCGAGTACGTCGGCGGCTTGCTGCGGGCGGAAGTGGAATCGATCGTGTCGATCAAGCGCTTCCGCAACGACGTGAACCAGCGGATCGGCGCTCCCGACCTCTACAACACCAGCTATCATCAGACGACTCGTCTGCCCGGCCTCGACGCCACCAAGACGGGAGACATCCTGTCGGGCCCCCACCACGTCATCGTGGTCTACAAGTACCCGGCGTCGATCTACGTGCCTCAGGTCAGCAATTATCGCCAGGTGCTGGAGGTTCTCCAGGGCAACCTCGACATCCAGCTTCCGGGCATCGGCGACCTCGCGACGCGCGTGCAGCACCGGGCCTGGGACCTCAAGCTCGCCGTTGGCTACGTCAACCTCGGCAACGGCTGGGAGGTGCGGGAGGACGCGGTGAGCACCGTCCAGGCTCTGGTCCAGGAGCACGTGCCCAAGCGGTGGAACTTCTCCTGGTTCAACGAGATCTACGGATTCCCGCCCGTGTGATCGCCCGCTTCGGGTGAGCGTCGCGTCGGCCGTGCGAAGTTGACCTTTCCGCGCCGTGCCGGCAAGCTCTACACGGCATGGGCGACGTGTTCGTGGCAGGCGCCGGGATGACCCGCATCGGTCGGCGCAGCGAATCGCTGCCCCGCCTGATGGCGGACGCCTCCCACGCCGCGCTCACCGCCGCCGGCATCGAAACTCCGGAGGCCATCGTCGTCGCCGCCATGAACCCCGAGGAGTTTCTCGGCGACGGCAACTTCGCCTCCAACGTCGCCACCCACATGGGCTTCGCGGACGTTCCCACCATCCGCATCGAGACGGCGACGTCGTCCGGCGCCGCCGCTCTCTACGCGGGGTTCGCGCAGGTGGCGGCCCGCCTGCGCCGGAACGTCCTCGTGGTCGGGGGCGAGAAGATGACGCACCTCTCCACCCCGCGCGTGTCCGAGCTGATCGGCCGCTCGATCGATCCGTTCGAGCGCTCGTACGGCGCCACCATGCCCGCCCTCGCCGGGCTGATCACGCGCGCGCTCCTCGCCCGCCACGCCGCCGGCCTTCGGGAGATCGCGCAGGTGGCGGTGAAGAATCACGCCAACGCCGTCCAGAACCCGTATGCGCACTTTCCGCACGCGGTCACGCTCGAGGAGGTGATGGGGAGCCGCATGGTCGCCGACCCGCTGCGGCTGCTCCACTGCTGCCCCATCTCGGACGGCGCGGCGGCGGTCGTGCTGACGTCGGAGACCACCCCCGTGCGCATCGCCGGGATCGGCCAGGGTACGGACACCCTCGCCGTCCGCCACCGCCGCGACCTCACGAGCTTCCGCGCCACCCAGGCCGCTGCCCGCGCCGCGTTCGCGATGGCGGGCTTCGGTCCCGCGCGCGTGGACTTCGCCGAGCTCCACGATGCGTTCACGCCCTTCGAGCTGATCTCGCTGGAGGACACCGGTCTCGTCCCGCCCGGCAAGTCGGGCCGGGCCACCCTCGACGGCGAGACCGCCATCGATGGTCGATTGCCGATCAATCCGTCCGGTGGCCTCAAGGCGCGCGGGCACCCGCTCGCCGCCACCGGCCTCGCCCAGGTCGTCGAGTGCGTGTGGCAGCTCAGCGGGCGTGCCGAGGGCCGTCAGCTCGACGGGCGCGTGGCGCTCGCGCACTCGATCGGCGGTCTCGCCACCAACAACTGGATCACGCTCCTCGAAGCCCGCTCGTGATCGAGACCATCGAGGCTTCCCGGTGTCCGCGCTGCGCGATGATGGTGGCGCCGCCGGAGGCGTTCTGTCCCCGCCACCCGGTGGCGATGACGCCCGTCGCCCTTCCCGGCATCGGTGAGATCGTGTCGTTCACCACGCTCCACGCCGCCCCCGAAGGGTTTCGGTCGCCGCTGCACATCGCGCTCGTCGAGCTCCAGGGCGGCGCACGCTTCGTCTGCCACGGCAGCGCGACGCGCGGGGTGAAGATCGGCTCGCGCGTGGCCATCGAGGCCATCGACCACATCTATTACTTCTCGACGCTCGGAGCCCTCGACCGCGCGCGCCTGTTCTGGGGGCGCACCGGTCACGCCAGCGAGCGGATGAACGCCATCACGCGCAGCGTGGTGAAGCGCATGTGGAAGGGGAAGAGCCGTGCCGAGAGCTGAGACGACCGCGCGCGCGTTGCGCGCCGCCGCCAGGCCGCTGGCGGGCGTGCGCGTCCTCGACCTCACCCGTGTCCTCGCGGGGCCGTTCTCCACGCTCATCCTCGGCGACATGGGGGCGGAGGTGATCAAGATCGAGGAGCCCGGCAAGGGCGACGACACGCGGAGCTGGCCGCCGTTCAAGGGCGGCGAGGCCACGTACTTCATGTCCGTTAACCGCAACAAGAAGAGCCTCACGCTCAATCTCAAGGCGCCTGCCGGACGAAAAATTCTCCGCGCGCTGGCGGCAAAGAGCGACGTCCTCGTCGAGAACTTCCGGCCCGGCACCATGGACAAGCTCGGCTTCGGGTACGCCGCCCTCGCCCGCCTCAACCCGCGGCTCGTGTACTGCTCGATTTCCGGCTTCGGCGAATCGGGCCCGGAGGCGGCGCGGGCCGGCTACGATCTCGTGGTGCAGGCGGAGTCCGGGATCATGGACCTCACGGGCTTCGCGGATGGCCCGCCCGTGAAGGTCGGGAACTCCATCGCCGACCTCGTGGCCGGCATGACGGCCGCCCACGGCATCACGCTCGCCCTCCTTGCCCGCGTGCGCACGCGGCGCGGCCAGAAGGTCGAGATCGCGATGCTGGACGTGATGGCGTCGCTCCTGACCTACCAGGCCGGGATGTATTTCAACACCGGGCAGCGCCCGCGCCGCCGCGGCAACCAGCATCCGTCCATCGTGCCCTACGAGGTCTTCCGCGCCGCCGACGCCTATCTCACGCTCGGCGTCGCCAACAACTCGCTGTGGGAGCGCTGCTGCGCCGCGCTCGAGCGTCCCGACCTCGCGCGCGATCCGCGGTTCGCCACCGAGGCCACGCGCGTGGAGCACCGCGACGTCCTCGTCCCGCTCTTGAACGAGATCCTCGGCGGACGTGACGCCGGCGAATGGCTGAAGCGATTCGAGGCGGCGGGGGTGCCGGCGGGACGGATCAAGACGGTGTCGGAGGTGTGCGAGAGCGAGCACCTGAAAGCGCGCGGGATGATCGTGACGCTGCCTCATCCCGCCGCCGGCGAGGTCACGGTGATGGGCGTGCCCGTGCGGCTGTCCGCCACGCCGGGGGCCGTCGCGTCGCCGCCGCCGCGTCTCGGTGAGCACACCGACCAGATCTTGAAATCGCTGATGGGATTATCGGGCCCGCAGATTTCGCGTCTCCACACGACCGGCGCCGTCTAGCCTCGCCCGGCCGTGGATCTCACGCCGCCCACGCTCGTCGGGTGGTACGTCACCCTGGAGCCACTCGCGCCACGTCACGCCGACGACATCTTCGCCGCCATGCAGGACGAGGAAGTGTGTCGTTACCTCACGTGGCCGCCGCCCGCCTCCATCGACGAGACCCGGCGGCTCATCGCCGACGCCGGCGCCCTCATGGAGCAGCGCCAATCCATCGTGTTCGCGCAGGTCTGGAACGAGACCGGACGCGCGATCGGCTCCACGCGGCTGCTCGACGTCCGCCCCGCCGACCGGCAGGTCGAGATCGGCGCCACCTTCGTCGCCCGCGCCTACTGGCGCACGGCCGCCAACACGGAGGCGAAGTATCTCTTCCTAGCGCACTGCTTCGAGACGCTCGGATGCACCCGGGTCGCGCTCAAGACGGACGGCCGCAACGTCCGCTCCCAGGAGGCGATCGCCCGTCTGGGCGCGGTGCGGGAAGGGACGCTCCGCCGTCACATGAACGTGCGCGGCTACCAGCGCGACACCGTGTACTACTCGATCCTGGAGAACGAGTGGCCGGCCGTGAAGGCGCGCCTGGCCGCGCGTCTCTACGGTTGACGTTCAGGACCGCCCGCGCGAGCCCACGATGACGAGCACGACCCCGGCCGCGAGGGCGAGGCCGCCCAGCACGGGCGGGAGCGGGATCGTCTTCTCCTTCTTCGCCTCCACCTTTAGGGGTCCGAGATCGACGACTTTCTCCCGGGTGGTATAGGTGATCCCCTGATACGCGAGCGCGATGATGCCGAGGATGATCAAGAGGACTCCGAGCACCGCCACTGGCTTCATTGCTGTCTCCCCCCGAGCGGCGTTCCCTGCGTCATGAGAGCAGCGCTGCCTTGACACGTCGCGGCGCGCTGGCTCATGATCAGCAGATGCGCCGTCTCATCAAGATTTACGATACGACCCTTCGCGACGGCACCCAGGGCGAGGGCGTGTCCTTCTCGATGGAGGACAAGGTCCGGCTCGCCAGCCGTCTCGACGCCCTCGGCATCCATTACATCGAGGGTGGGTGGCCGGGCTCGAATCCCAAGGACCTGCGTTTCTTCCGTCGCATGCAAGACGTGAGCCTCAAGCACGCGCGGCTCGCCGCCTTCAGCATGACGCGCCGGCCCGGCGGCACCGCCGACGCCGACCCCAACATGCAGGCGCTCACGGAGGCAGGCGCGCCGGTGGCCACCATCGTGGGCAAGGCGTGGGACTTCCACGTGACCCACGCCCTGGAGACGACGCTGGCCGAGAACCTCGCCATGATCACCGATACCTTCGCGTACCTCCGACCCCGGCTGGAGGAGGTCATCTTCGACGCCGAGCACTTCTTCGACGGCTTCCGGCAGAACCGCGAGTACGCGCTGGCGACGCTGAAAGCGGCGGAGGCGGGCGGCGCCCACTGGCTCGTCCTCTGCGACACCAACGGCGGCACCCTTCCGCACGAGCTTGCGGAGGTGGTGCGCGCCGTCCGCGCGCAGGTGAAGACGCCGCTCGGGATCCACGTTCACAACGACGCGGAGTGCGCGGTGGCGAACTCGCTGGCGGCGGTGCGCCAAGGCGTCGACCAGGTCCAGGGGACCATGAACGGCTTCGGCGAGCGCTGCGGCAACGCGAACCTCGTCTCCATCCTCCCCAGCCTCGTCTTGAAGATGGGCCTCGACTGCATACCGGAGAGCCATCTCCGCGAGCTGCGCGACGCCGCGCGCTTCGTGTCCGAGCTGGCCAACCGGAAGCCATGGTCGGCCCAGCCCTACGTGGGCGACTCCGCCTTCGCGCACAAGGGCGGCATGCACGTGTCGGCCGTGCAGAAGCATCCGGAGACGTACGAGCACGTGGACCCGGCCGCCGTCGGCAATCGCCGGCGCGTCCTCGTCTCCGAGCTGGCGGGGCGGTCGAACATCCTGTGGAAGGCGCGCGAGTACGGCATCGACCTCGACCGCGAGACGCCGGATTCACGGCGCATCCTCGACCGCCTGAAGGCGCTCGAGGACGAAGGGTTCCTGTTCGAGGGCGCGGAGGCGTCGTTCGAACTGCTCATGGAACGCGCTCTCGGTCGTCACACGCCGTACTTCGAGCTCGACGCGTACCGGGTGATCGTGGAGGAGCAGAGCGCCGGTCCGGCGCCGGTCGCGGAAGCGACGGTGCGGCTCCGCGTGAAGGGCATCTCCGAACACACGGCGGCCTCCGGCAACGGTCCCGTGGACGCCCTCGACCGCGCCCTCCGCAAGGCGCTCGAGGAGTTCTATCCGGGGCTCAAGACGATGCGTCTGCTCGACTACAAGGTGCGCATCCTCGACGAGTCGAAGGGCACCGCCGCCAAGACGCGCGTGCTCATCACCTCCGGCGACGGTGACGAGACGTGGGGCACGGTGGGCGTGGCCGACAACATCATCGAGGCCTCGTGGCAGGCGCTGGTGGACTCGCTCGAGTACAAGCTGCGCCGGGACGAGCGCCGCGCGGACGGTCCTCGATGAGGATCGTCGTGGTGGACGACGAACAACCCATCATGCAGTTCTGCGTGAACGTCCTCGAGCGGGGCGGCCATTCCGTGGAAGGGTTCACGCGGCCGGAGGACGCGCTCACGAAGCTGGCCGCCCAGCCCGCCGATCTCCTCCTCGTCGACTACAAGATGCCGGGTCTCACCGGCTTCGAGGTCATTCGCCGCGCCCGTCAGCTCCAGCCCGCGCTGGCGGCCATGATGATCACCGGCCACGGCACCCGCGACGTCCTCGAGGAAGCCACGCGCACCCCGGTGAACGGCCTCCTCCTGAAGCCCTTCACGGTGGACGAGCTCAGCCGCGCCGTCGCCACTGTCCTCCAGGGCCGCCCGCTCTCACCGCCTCGCGTCTGATTCGGCGCGCGCTCACGCCCCCGCCGTGCCGGCGCGGGCCGCCGCCCAAACGTTCCGGCAGCGCGTCTCGGTGACGGCGAAGGCGGCGAGGACGGCGCCGGTGGCGAGGGCCGCGCACAGCACGAACACCGCGCGATAAGCGGCGAACGGATAGACGCGGACGCCGCCGATCGTCTCCCCCGTGAAGCCGGCGTCGAGCATGGCGCCCGTTCCCCATTGCAAGAGCGCGATCGCGGTGAAGGACGGGATGTTGCAGAAGCCGATGGCGACCCCGGGCCGCCGGGGATCGTTGACCTCCGGCACCACCGCGAACACGACCGCCACCACCGATGACGTGAGCCCGAGCAAGAAGCAAAACGGCGCCAGCCACCCAAGCGACAGCCGCGGCCCGTCCGGGAGCGCGAGCGCGTACCAGAGCGCGGCGTAGACGATGGCGAAAACGATGAGCGGCAGGCGCCGGCGCGCGAGCACGCGATCGGACAGCCACCCGATCGAGATCGCGCCCACGAGGATTCCCACCGCTGCCCACGCCGTGTAGCCCGACGCCGCCACCCGCGAGAGGCCGTACACCTGCACGAGGTAGGGGACGCCCCACAGCCCGACGAAGGTGAGGAGCGTGGAGTAGATCCCGGCGCTGGCGAGCACGGGCGGCCACGACGCGGGGTTCACGATCACGGCGCGCGCGGCGCGCACGAGGTCCGCCGCGCTCCCGCCGCCCGCCGGCGGCGCCGGCACCGATTGCTCGCGCGCGGCCGGACGATCGCGGACGATCAGGGCGCAGGCGGCGCCCACGCCGCCGGTGACGGCACCGATGGCGACGAAGCTCGCGCGCCAGCCGAGGCGCGCCACGAGGAGGGCGAGGGGCGCGGTGCCGACGA
Organism: Candidatus Methylomirabilota bacterium; assembly: GCA_036506275.1. Classification (GTDB taxonomy): domain Bacteria; phylum Methylomirabilota; class Methylomirabilia; order Rokubacteriales; family CSP1-6; genus DASXSB01. The sequence goes on from DASXSB010000111.1 coordinate 26,582, forward strand.
GGCCGCCGATCGCGCCCACCGTCTGCGTGAGCCCGGCCAGGCGCGCCGTCTCGTGGGGCCGGCACCACGCGGCGCCGAGGCGCAGCCACGCGATCAGGATCACGGAGGCCCCGAGCCCCACCAACACGCGCCCGGCGAGCGCCACCCCGAACGTGGGGGCGAGCCCGAACACGATGGAGCCGAGGGCCATGAGAGCGGCGCCGGCGGTGAGCGTCCAGCGGGGGCCCGCGGTGTCGGCGAGCGTTCCCGCCGGCAGCGCCATCGCCGCGAAGATCCACGGATAGACGGCGCTGAGCAGACCGAGCATGGCCCCCGTGGGGGAGAAGGTGGCCATGAGGTCGCCCGCCACCACGGCGGGCGCGATGCGGTGGAAGTAGGAAAAGAAGTAGATGCCGACGGGCGTCAGGAGAATGAGCTGGCGCGTGCGCTCCGAGGTCAGAGTCCGCGCGCGTCGCGCCAGGCGCGGATCTGGTCGCCGTGCTCCTTGTAGTGGTGAGCGCTGTTCTGATCGACGATGCGATACGCCGTCTTGCCGGACTGGAACCGTTCCTCGGGAACGGCGGCCGCCGCATGCAGGAAGTCCTCGTGCGACTTGTCGAGGTCGAGGAGGACGTCCGCCACCTCCACGTCCTTCTTCGCGGCCGCGAAGCGCGCGTTCCAGGCGTCGACGTCGTCGTAGCTCACGCCCGGCGGGAGCGGCCTCTCACCGCGCGCGATGCGCTCCAGCGCGGGCGCCATCTCGCGATGCCAGCCGACGATGTGGGCGATGATGTCGCGAATCGCCCACGTGCCCAGCCACACCTCCGTCATGTGCTCTTCGTTCAGTCCTCGCAGCGCCTCGTGAAACGCCTTGTACTCGCGCGCGGCCGCGTTCAGCAGCTCCTCCTTGGCGCTCATCCCATCCTCCTCACCCGTGCGTGCCGTCATGAAGCGCGAGGCTCGTCGAGCAACTCGAACAGCGTCTCATCGTAGGACGATTTTCTCACACGCGCACGCTGCTTCTTGGGCGGCGATCGCCGCCACGGCGCGGGTTTCTATGCGGGCCCGTTCCGATCACGGAAGAATCACGGCCAGCCGTCACACTGAGGCCGCGATCGAGACCGGCCGGCGGTCGGCAGCGCCGCCGCCGCCGGAACCGTCGACGACGGCGTGGGGATTGGTCACATCGACAGGGAGGGATCGATGAACGTCAGGCGGCTCCTCGTGGCGCTCGTGTGCGTCCTCTCGCTACCCATGTCGGGCCGGGCTCAGCCGGACAAGCTGGGCAAGGTCACGTTCCCGACCTCCTGCGACCCGCGCGTGCAGGCTCAGTTCGAGCGCGGGGTGGCGATGCTGCATTCGTACTGGTTCCTGGAGGCGCGGAAAACCTTCGAAGCGGTCCTCCAGCAAGACCCGAGCTGCGCCATGGCCTACTGGGGGATCGCCGTCGACCTCCTCGGGAACACGCTCGTGGCGCCGCCGCCCCCGAAGAATCTCCAAGCAGGGTGGGACGCGCTCGAGAAGGCGCGGGCGGTGGGACCGAAAACGCAGCGCGAGCGCGACTGGATCGAGGCCCTCGGTGTCTATTACCGCGGCTCTGACACCACGCCCGTCGATGCGCGCTTGCTGGCCTACACGAGGGCGATGGAGCAGTTGACGCAGCGCTACCCCGATGACTTCGAGGCGCGCGTGTTCTACGCACTGACGTTGCAGGCGTCGGCGTCCAAGACGGACAAGAGCTACGCGAGTCAGCTCGCGTCGGCGGCAATCCTCGAGAAGCTACTCCAGCAGGAACCGCAACACCCGGGCGTGGCACACTTTCTCATTCACGCCTACGACTATCCTCCGCTCGCGGAGAAGGGGCTCCCGGCCGCGCGGCGCTATGCGGGCCTCGCTCCCGCCGCCTCTCACGCCCGTCACATGCCGTCGCACATTTACTCGATGGTGGGAATGTGGGAGGACTCGATCGCTTCGAACCGGTTCGCGCTCGAGATCCAGCCCGACTATTACCACGCATCGGACTTCATGGTCTATGCGCACCTGCAGCTTGCGCAGGACGCCAGGGCCAAGGCGATGATCGAAGAGGCCGCCAGAACGGCGGACACGGGGACGCGCGCGGTGACCATCGTCAACTTCACGGCCCTCGCCGCGATGCCCGCACGATACGCGCTCGAGCGCGCCGACTGGCCGGGGGCCGCCATTCTTCCCATCACTTCGACGCAGTTTCCGGCGGCGGACTCTCTTACCCGTTTCGCGCGCGGGCTCGGCGCCGCGCGCAGCGGCGATGTTACGGGAGCCAAGCGTGAGGTGGCGGCGATGCGGGATCTCAGAACCGCCCTCGAGAAGTCGAGCCAGTCTTACTGGGCCGACCGCACCGAGGAGCAGATCCTCGCCGTCTCGGCCTGGATCGCCCTCACGGAGGGGGCGCGCGAGCAGGCCGTGAAGCTCATGCGCACCGCCGCCGACGGGGAAGACGGCAGCGTCAAGCACGTCGCCATGGAGAACCGGCTCTATCCGATGCGTGAGCTCCTGGGCGACCTGCTGCTCCAGCTGGGGCAGCCAGGGCCGGCGCTGCGCGAATACGAGGCGTCGCTCAACGAAACCCCCAACCGTTATCGAGGTCTCTACGGCGCCGCGCGCGCCGCCGAAGCCGCCGGCGACCGCCAGAAAGCCGCTGGATATTTCGAAAAGGTGGTTGGCCTGTCCAAGAATGCCGATACCACCCGCCCTGAATTCGAGCGCGCGAAGGCGTTCACGGCCACTCGTTGACCGAGGGCCACGACCCGGGAGGATTCGGGATGTCAAGGCACACGCGTATACCCGCCGTAACCCTGAGCGTGCTGGCCGTGCTCCTCGCGGTGACGGCGCGGCCGACTCCGGCGCGAGGACAAGGCTTCGAGGCGCTGATCCTTCCCCGACCGTCCGCGCTCAACCAGGTGGAGGGCACCGGCATCTCGCCGGACGGTGTCGTGGCCGGCTACGGCTGGGAGGTGGACGATACCTCGCCGCGCCTGGGCCTGCGCTGGACGCCGGATTTCGGCTACCACGACGTGGAAGCGCCCCAGATGAATGGCCACCTCACGTCCGTGGTCTTCAACGGAATCGACCCCGTCACAAACTGGCCTTTCGGGGCGGCCCGTGGCCTGGACACCGCGAACGCGATCCACGCCATCCAGGTCGACGAGATCGTCGCGGACAACAACATCGTCGGTGTGTTCAGGGCGCGCTGGAGCGACCGCAACCCGCCCGGCGTCTCGGCGAGCGAGATGCTGGGCGGAGTCCACGAGTTCCGGGTCGGCTCCGCCGTCCCCCCGGGCGGGTCATTTCCGCACGCACTCCTGTGGGACACCTTCCAGTGGGGTACCGAGGACCTGCACCCATCTGGCTTCACCTACTCGAAAGCCGCCGCCGTCACCGCTCGGATCATGGGTGGGATCGCCGACGTCAAGATCGCCGGATGGGCGGAGCACAACGGTGTCGACCGTGCGATCAAGTGGAGCTCGGATGGCGTGGCCGGAGGCTTCCTCGCGCCCTTTGACGTGCAGCCCAGCGGCTACGACGGGTCCCGAGCCTACGGGATTTCGAGCCGCTGGACCGTCGGGACGGCGAGCCCGGCCGGCTCCGGCGGCTGGCACGCCATGAGCTTCGACTCGCCCGTCACGGACTTGAATCCTCCGTGGGCGGTGAATTCTACGGCGGTGGGCGCGAGCGAGGCCGGTATCGTGGGCTACAGCGGCGTGTCGCCGTTCGGGCGTACTGCGCTCTACTGGAGCGACGCCGATCCCAATCAGGTGACCGATCTGCACCAGTTCGTGCCGTCCGATTTCATCGCGTCCTATGCCCTGGCCATCAACGACGCGAAGCAAATCGTCGGCACCGCCGTCGATTCGAATGGCGAGCGCCACGCGGTCCTGTGGCGGCCGCTGCGCCTGTTCTCCCTGGGATTCCGCCCCGGCTTCGCCCGCTATGCGCAGATGGTCACCGCCTACGTTTTCCTGGAGAAGCCGGCGCCCACGGGCGGCCTCCGGATCCGCCTGTCCCCGAGCATGAGCCTGAATGCCAACGCCTGGAGCCTGCAAGGGGACGTCGTGGTCCTCGAGGGACAAACCTCGGCAAAATTCAGCGTGGCCACCATCGAGCGCCGGCCGCCCACGCCCGTCCGCGCGACCATCACCGCCACGTGGGGAGAAGAGATCCGCCGCGTGACGCTCACGATCACTCCTTGAGGGCGGCGATCGCACGCGCGCTCACCATTGGCTTGTGGATTGCCGGAATCCTCGTCCCGTTGGCCACGTTCGCGCTGCAGCCGCCGCCGATCCGTCGAATCGGCATGCTGGTCACGGGCAGCTCCTCCGTCTTCACCGACGCGATCACCGACACGATGCGAGAGCTCGGCTACGTCGAAGGTAAGAACGTCTCGATCGAGCGTCGATTTGCCGACGGAAATCTCGATCGCCTGCCGGCGCTGGCGGCAGAGCTGGTCAGGCTTCGCGTCGACGTGATCGTGTCCCAGGGGACGCCGGCGACCCTCGTCGCCAAGCGGGCGACGACGTCGATCCCGATCGTCTTTTGTCCCCTCAGCGATCCCGTGGGAGTCGGGATAGTCGCCAGTCTCGCCCGGCCCGGAGACAACGCGACCGGAATCTCGCTGATGGCGTCCGACCTCAGCGCGAAACGGCTCGAGCTGCTTCGGACCGTGGTGCCCAAGGTGTCTCGCCTCGCCATCCTGTGGGACTCGTCGAACCCCGGCATGGCCTTACGCGTGCGCGAAACAAAAGCGGCCGCCGATCACTCGGGCCTTGTCCTGGCAACAGTCGGACCGCGAAACCTCGAAGAGCTCGAGGCCGCGTTCGTCGAGCTCATGAAGCAACCGCCCGACGCGTTGCTCGTCACCACCGAGCCGTTCACCCGGCGCCACCTCACGCGGATTCTGGATTTTGCGTCGGGTCACCGGATTCCGACCATGTTCGAAGACGGATCCTACGTGGACGGCGGCGGGCTCATGTCGTACGGACCGAATTTGCTCGAGGGCTACCGGCGGGCGGCTCACTATGTCGACAAGATCTTGCAGGGGGCGAAGCCCGCCGACGTGCCCGTCGAGCAACCGACGAAGTTCGAGCTGGCGGTCAACATGAAAACGGCGAAAGCTCTCGGCATCACCATTCCGCGGTCGATCGTCGTTCGCGCCGAGCGAGTGGTCGAGTGAGGCCGCTTACGGGCGTAGACGCTTGTAGAACAGGAGCTCGCGATAGCCCTGGGGCAGGTTGTCGATGTGGCCGGACGGCGCGAACCCGAGAGCGGTGTGCATCTTGATGGAGACGGAGTTCGTCTCCTCCGTGGACGAGAAGAGCCGGGGACCGGGCGAGATGTCCTCGACGCGCCGGTAGAGGGCACGGGCCACCCCCCGCCGACGGAACTCCTTGCGGACGCTCACGAGCGATACGAACGTGCACTGGAACCAGTCCGTCCGGTACGCGAGCACGCCCACCACCTCGCCGTCGATCTCGGCCACGAGCAGGTGGTGACGCTCGACGTGGGACCGGACGAAAGGGCCGGCGCGCTCGGGGCCGATGACGTCGGTGGCCAGCTCCATGACCGTCTCGAGGTCGGTTCCTTCGAGCTGCCGGATCTGAATGCGGTCCTCCCTCTCAGTACGTCCCGGGCCGGACCTCGCGGTAGAGCGCTTTCAGCCGCTCCGCCGAGAAATCGGATGCCTGGCAGAGAGAGATGATGCGCCGCTCGTCCGCCTCCACCTTCGCCACCGCCTCCGGGATCTGGCCCGCGATCTCGGCGGGGATGTTGATGACGCCGTGCTGATCGGCGTGCACAAGGTCGCCCGGCTTCACCCACAGCCCGCCCACCTTCACGGGCAGCCCGAAGTCGACCATGTGCACGTACGCGTGCGACACGGAGACGTGGGCGGCCGCGAACTGGAAGCCGAGCGCGCGCACTTCGTCGAGATCGCGCACGGAGCCGTCGGTGATGACGCCCGCCACTCCCAGCGCGCGGTGGATGTTCGCCTGGACCTCGCCCCACTGCGCACCCTGGCCGCGCGGGTCGTCGAGATCGTGGACGACCACCACGCGGGGGGCGGGGATGGACAGCACGTAGTCCCACCAGCCGAAGGTGCTCGAGCGATGGCCTTCGAGCGGCTGCGGCTCGGCCCGGATGACCGCCGTCACCGCGTAGCCCACGAGAGGACCGAGGTCGGGAAAGAGCGTGCGGATCTCCGACGACATGAAGCCGTGACTGCGGGGGCGGACATTGAACTTCTCGATGGCGTTGGCCACGCTCGGGCTCGAGATCTTGCGAAGGGCGTCGATCACGTCGGCCTCCTAGATGGTGTTCTTGCGCTGCTGGAGGAGCAGACGGCGCAGCACCTCCACCGCCTCCTCCACGGAGTGGAGGTTCGGGTTCACGGCGAGCGCGCGCTCGAAGTACGACAGCGCACGCGTGGGCTCGTCGCGTTGCAGGTAGATCATGCCATATCCGCTGAGCACGCCGAAGTGGTAGGGGTTGCGCTTGATGACCTCGTCACAGTCGGCCAGCGATCGCTCGAGCTCGCCCTGCATGAAGTACACGGTGGCCCGCTTGTTCCAGCCTTCCGCGAACTCGGGCCGGCGCTCGATGATCCGCGTGAACGTCTCCACCGCCTCCTCGAGCTGGCGCTGGCTCATCTGCTCCACCCCGAGCGCGAACAGCCGATCGATGTCGGCATCGCCGGAGCGGCTCCACACCCGCCACAGGGCATTCTCGGCGAGGGCGCGCACGACGGTATCGGCGTCGCGGAGGGCGCGCACGAGACCGGGGACGTCGGCCATCACGCCGCTCTCCGCCAGCTCCTGGGCGGCGCGGCGGCGCGCGTCGGCGGTGGGGCCGTCGCGGAGAGCGGCCACGGCGTCGTCGTGTGGCGAGGCCGCGCCGGCGCCGGCCGGAAAGAGCATGACGGCGGCGACGAGCGCGCGCAGGGTGATCATGGCTGGTACGCCTCGTTGACATCGCTACGCGCGAACCCGGGCTGGGTGCCGCCGCCCGCCACGTAGATACGGCCGTTCAGCGCGACGGCGGCGATGCCGTGACGCGGGGTCGGCATCGCCGTCTTCGCGATCCACTGCTGCTTCACGGGGTCGTACATCTCGGCGGACGCGAAGATGCGCAGGGGCGCCTCTCCGCCGAAGACGAAGACGCGATTGCCGAGGACGGCGGCGGCCAGGCCACCGCGGGCGCTCGGTAGCGGCGTGCTCACCGTCCAGCGCTCGTCGGCGGGAACGTAGACGTCGACGTTGTCGTACTGCTCGCCGAGGAAGGAGCGCCGCCCCCCGATCGCCCACAAGTGCCCGTTGGCGGAGGCGGCCGCGAGATGGTCGCGGGGCACCGCGAGGGGCGCGGCCGCCGTCCAGCGGTTCGTGGCCGGATCGTAGATCTCGTGGGCGGGTGTCAACCCGCCGCTGCTGCCGCCCACCGCATGCAGGCGATCACCGACGGCGGCGGCGGCGAGCGCGCCGCGCGGCGTCGGCAGCGGCGCGCGTGCGATCCACGCGTTGCGGGCGGGATCGTACTCGTACAGCTCGGCCTGCGCCACCCAGCTCATGCGCCCGCCCGTGAAGCCGCCCACCACGAACAGCCGCCCGCTCACGACGGCGGCGGCCGCGTGGTGGGTGGGAGCAGGCAGGGGCGCGCGTGCTTCCCACCGATCGGTGGTGGGATCGTAGGCTTCCACCACCGCCACCGGCTCCGCGTTCTCGCCGAAACCGCCGATCACGAACACGCGGCCGTCGAGGGCCGCCGCCGCCACTTCTTGCCGCGGCGTCGGCAGCGGCGCCAGCGTCGTCCACGTCCCGGGCGTGGCGACGTCGAGGGGCGCCCGCGATTCCGTGGTGACGCCGAAACAGCCGGCGAGCAGCACGACGGCGGCGAGCGCGACGATGCGCCTCACGGCTGTTGCACGAGCGCGAGCAGGTCGGCCTCGTCGAGAACGGGCACGCCGAGCCGCCGGGCGTCGTCGGCCTTGCTTCCGGGATCGTCTCCCACCACCATGTAGCTGGTCTTCTTCGACACCGTGCCCGTCACGCGCCCGCCCGCGCGCAGGATGACGTCGCGTGCGGCATCGCGGCTGAGGGAGGGGAGGGTGCCCGTGAGCACGAAGGTCTTGCCTTCCAGCGGCCGCGGCCCCACGGGGACGTCGCGCTCGGTCGTCACCACTCCCGCCTTCGCCAGGCGCTCCATCACCTCGCGGTTCTTCTCGTCGGCGAAGAACTTCGTCACCGACTCCGCGATCTGCGGCCCCACGCCGTGCACCTCGGCCAGCTCGGACACGGGAGCGGCCGCGATGCGCTCGAGGGAGCCGAAGCGCGTGGCGAGAAGCTGGGCCACGCGCTCGCCCACGAGCCGGATGCCGAGGCCGTTCAACAAGCGGGCAAGCCCGCGGCCCTTCGAGGCCTGGATGGCGGTCACGAGGTTTGATGCCGACTTTTCCGCCTGTCGCTCCAGCTCCGACACCTCGTCCACGGTGAGCCGATAGAGATCGGCGAAGTCCCGCACGATCCCGCGATCGACGAGCTGGTCCACCGTGCTCTCGCCGAGATGCTCGATGTCCATGGCGCGCCGGGAGCCGAAGTGACGCAGCCGCTCCTTGAGCTGCGCCGGGCACGCGCTGTTCATGCAGCGCCAGTACGCCTCTCCGGGCGGGCGGAAGGCGACGCCGCCGCACGCGGGGCAGGCGTCGGGAAACCGATAGGGCTGCGCGTCGGGCGGGCGGCGGGCGGCGATGACCTGCACCACGTACGGAATGACGTCGCCCGCGCGCTCGATCAGCACCGTGTCGCCCACGCGCACGTCCTTGCGGCGCACCTCATCCTCGTTGTGAAGGCTGACGTTGCCGATCACGACGCCCGCCAGCGCCACCGGCGCCAGCTTGGCCACCGGCGTGAGCGCGCCCGTCTTGCCCACCTGGACCTCGATCGCCTGCACGACCGTGGTGGCCTGGCGCGCCGCGAACTTGAACGCGATCGCCCACCGCGGGTGATGCGTGGTGCTCCCGAGCCGGCGCTCCTGCTCGAGGGAGTCGACCTTGATCACGACCCCGTCCGCGTCGTAGCCCAGCTCGTCGCGCGCACCTTCCAGTCGCGCACAGTAGGCGAGGACGGCGTCGAGATTCGCGCAGCGCTCGGAGCGCGGATTGGTCTTGAAGCCTGCCGCCCGGAGCCCGGCCAGCGCATCCCAGTGCGATTCGAAGCCGAGACGGTCGGCGGCACCGAGCGAGTAGAGGAAGATGTCGAGGGGGCGCCGCGCGGTGGCGGCGGGATCTTTCTGGCGCACAGCGCCGGCGGCGGCATTGCGGGGGTTCGCGAACGTGCCCTCGCCCGCGTCCTCGAGCGCGCGGTTCAGCCGCTCGAAGTCTCCGCGCGGCATGAACACCTCACCGCGCACCTCGACCTCCGCCGCGTCCGCGAGAGGGCCGCGCAAGACGACGGGCAGGCTTTTGATCGTGCGGAGGTTCTGCGTGACGTCCTCGCCCACGCGCCCATCGCCCCGCGTGGCGCCCCGCGCGAAGCGCCCACGCTCGTACACGAGGGCGATCCCGAGGCCATCGATCTTGGGCTCGCACACGTAGGTGAAGCGCGCGCCGGGGAGCGCGCGGCCGATGCGCGCCTCGAACTCGCGAAGCTGGTCGGCGGTGGTGGCGTTGTCGAGCGAGAGCATGGCGGTGCGGTGCTCGACAGGCCGAAACGCCTCCACCGGCTGTCCGCCCACGCGCTGGGTGGGACTTTCGGGGGTGACGAGGGCAGGGAACTCGGCCTCGAGCCGCCGGAGCTCGGCCACGAGCGCGTCGTACTCGGCGTCGGAGATCTCCGGCCGCGCTTCGACGTGATAGAGGTAGTCGTGATGGTGGATCTGCTCGCGCAGCTCCGTCACCCGCTGCGCGGCATCCGCCGCATTCATGGGGGAAGAATAGCACGCGCGTTTCTCGTCGAGCGTCGGGCGCGGAGGCGCCCCGACGCCAATCCGAAAGATCAGCACGCGCGTTTCTCGTCGAGCGTCGGGCGCGGAGGCGCCCCGACGCCGATCCAAAAGATCAGCACGCGCGTTTTCTGCGCGAATTGCGGGAGTCACGCCGCTCACGCTATACTACGCGCGGTGTCCGAACGTCGCGTGTTCGGTCCTCCGAAGATGCCGCGTCCCGCGCCGTCGAATTCCAAGAGCCCGCGCGGTACCGCCACCGCTTCCGTGCAGGACTACCTGGCCGCCATCTACGATCTCGGCAGCACCGGCAAACCCGTGATCGGCGCCCGCCTCGCCAAGCACATGGCGATCTCGGCGCCGGCGGTGACGGAATCGATTCAGCGACTCACGCGGAGCGGGTACGTGAAGGTGGGACGCGGCAAGGAGCTCCTGCTGACGACCAAGGGCCGGCAGATCGCGGAGGTGATGGCGCGCCGGCACCGACTGCTCGAGCGATGGCTCACGGATACGCTCGGCCTCAACTGGACGGACGCGCACGAAGAAGCCCATCGGCTCGAGCACGCCATTTCGCCGCGCGTGGAGGGACGGCTGGCGGAGCTGCTCGGCATGCCGAGCACGTGTCCGCACGGCAATCCGATTCCAGGCATGGCGAAGCCGCGTCCGGTGGAGCCGTTCCCGCTCGCGCAGGCGAAGCCCGGCAGCACCGTGGTCGTGGAGCGGATCACGGAGGAGGCGGAAGCCGACAAGAACCTCCTCGAGCATCTCTGGCGGAACGACGTCCGCCCCGGCCGGCGGCTCAAGATCACCGAGGTGGCGCCGTGGGCGGGCACGATCACGGCCTCCGGCGATGGCCGCACGATCACGCTCGGCTTGCCGGCAGCGGCGAAGATCTGGGTCTACGCCCCCGGCAACGGTGACGAGCGATGAAAAACGCCGCGCCCGGCAACGGTGACGAGCGGTGAAGAGCATGCCGTTCGGTAACGGTGACGAACGCTGAAGACCGCGCGGAAGATCGGGCCGCCCGGGCACGGTGACGAACGGTGAAGGTCGTCGTCACCGCCATCATCATCGTCACGATTCTCTACGGCGTCTACACGTTCGCGGTCGCGGGCTGGCAGTGGTTCCAGGTCTCGAGCACCATCGATGACGTGGTCGAGATGACGTTACCGTCCATGGCGGATCGCTCGGACGCGGTCACCGACAAGGGGCCCGGCATCGCGCGCATCCGGGGGCAGATCCTGAAGCGCGTGAACGACATCGGCGTCCCGCTCTCCGACCAGAACCTCGCCGTGTACGAGGAGAACCGGTTTCTCGAGGTCCGCGCGAAGTGGGATCACACCCTGCTCGCGCCCCGCCGGGACATGGTCGTGAACCTCCCGATGTCCATCGAGCGTTCGTTCAATCTCTCCGCGCTCCGCTAGCCTCACTTCTTGGGGGCGCCACCGTCGAGCTCGGCGCGCGCGATGAGCTGCTTCACGCGCTCGTGCTCTTCACCGGGCGGCGTCACCGCCAGGAACTTCTGCCACGACGCGATGGCCGCCTTCTTGTCGCCCTTCACCTCGTAGAGCACCTGTCCCCGATACAGGAGCGCGGGGCCGTAATTGGGGTCGATGGCGAGTGCCTTCTCCCACGTCTCCAGCGCGGTGTCGGCGTGGCCGCCGATGGCCACGATGAGGGCGAGGTGGGTCATGGCGTCGACGTTCTTCGGATCCCGCTTGAGCACGGCCTGGTAGGCGGCGATCGCCTCCTGGTACCGCTCCGCGAAAAGACTCGCGCGCGCTGCCTGCAACATCCCCTGGAGCACTTCGGGGGATAGTGATCTCCCCGTCGCCTCCCCAGGGGGCATGGAGGGGACGGGTGGAAGACCGGCGAGCGGAGGCATCTCGCGGACGCCGGCACCCGTCGTGGAGTCGTCCGCGGTGGTGTAGCGCACGATGCCCGCGCCCAGCGCCACCCCGAACCCCACGAGCGCGACGGCGGAGGCGCCCACGGCGGCGGGATGCCGCCACGCCGCTCGGCGCGCCGAGGCCACGGCGGGCGGCGCCGTCGGCGGCGGGGCGGTGGCGCGAAGACGGTCGAGCTCGGTGAGAACGGTGGCCGTTTCCGCCTCGTAGCGGCTTCGCAGCTCGGCATAGTCGTCGTCGGAGACGTGTCCCGCCTCGTGCTCGAAGGCGAGCTCGCGGAGCGAGCGCAGGAGTCGCTGCTTCTGCTCGAGGAGCTGCTCGCGGGCGTCCGGCGGCACCGAGAGGAAGGTCGGCCGCCAATCCCTGGAGACCACCAGCGGCCACAGGGCGAAGGCGAGGGCGGGGATGCTGATGATCGCGGCCGCGATCAGGATCCCGGTCACGGCTCGGCTTCCAGCTCGCGCCGGATGCGTTCGCGCATCGCGGGATCGACGACGGCCGCCTCGGAAGCGCGCCCGCGTCGCGTCCACCGCCGCAGGAGCAGCGCCACCACCAGAAGGCCGATCGCAACCGCGACGGCGGGAGCCAGCCAGACGAGCAGGGTGAACCCGGAACGACGCGGGGCGAGCAGGATCCAGTCTCCGTACTTGTCGACGAAGTACTGGACGACCTGATCCGGGCGCTCGCCCGCGGCCAGCCTCTCCCGCACGATGGCTCGCATCTGTTGCGCGGTCTCCGACGGAGAATCCGCGACGGAGAGGTTCTGGCACACCACGCAGCGTAGCTGCGAGGCCACCGCATGGACCGCCTGCTCGTCGACGACGCGTCCCGATTCGGCGGCGATACCGGGGGCAACCGCCAGCATGACGAGCGCCGCCACGGCAGGGATCCGGTACATCGCGTCACGCACCGCGTCCAGCGTACACCACCGCGCCGCTTCGCGGGACCGCATCTTGCAACGGGACCGCATCTTGCAATAAGTCCAGTTTTTACGATCACGCGGACGCGGCGACACCAGGAAGGAACGGGAACGCCATGAGGAGCACGCTTCTGTACGAGCGCGGGGAACGGACCTTCGCGGTCGTGTTCGACAAGGACGACGACGTGCTACGCGATCTCACCGCCTTCGCACAGACGCAGCGGTTATCGGCAAGCCACTTCACTGCCATCGGCGCGTTCAGCGAGGTCACGCTCGGCTATTTCGACCGTGAGCGAAAGTCCTACCGGAAGATCGTGATCGCCGAGCAGGTCGAGGTGCTCTCGCTCATCGGCGACGTCGCGCTCGAGGGCGGCGAGCCGAAGGTCCACGCCCACGTCGTCGTGGGGAAATCCGACGGCACCGCGCACGGCGGGCACCTGCTTCAGGCGAAGGTCTGGCCGACGCTGGAGCTGGTGCTCGAGGAATCGCCGGTTCACCTCCGGCGCCGGATGGATCTCGCCAGCGGACTCGCCCTCATCGATATCGAGCGCGGCCGGGCCGCGGCCTGAGGGCCGGCGCGCGCCTCACTGTGGAGGCGTTTGGGGCGACCCGAAGGCACGACGCTTGCTTCTCGACTCACGGTTCGCCTGACGAGGAGAGAGGAGGAACGATGGAACTCTCCCGACGGGATCTCTTCCGCCTGTCCGCCACGACCGCCACGGGGACGGCCCTCGGCGGCCTCGCCGCCATCGGAACGGATCTCGCGCCCACTCTCGCCCGCGCCCAGGAGCTCCGGATCAAGGACGCCAAGACCGTCCCCAGCATCTGCCCGTACTGCTCGGTCGGCTGCGCCACCCTCGTGCACACGGTGAACGGCAAGATCGTGAACATCGAGGGTGATCCGCGGAGCCCGTTCAACGAAGGGACGCTCTGTCCCAAGGGCGCCGCCATCTACCAGCTCCACATCAACCCGAACCGGCCGCTCAAGGTGCTGCACCGCGCGCCGGGCGCGAGCGAGTGGGAAGCGTGGGATCTCGAGCGCGCCATGGATCGAGTGGCGGAACTGGTGAAGAAGACGCGTGACGACACGTTCGTCGAGCGGCTCTCGAACGGCAAGGCTGTCAACATGACGCCCGCGATCTTCTCCCTGGGCGGCGCGACGCTGGACAACGAGTGGAATCACGTCCAGCAGAAGCTGATGCGGGGGCTCGGCATCGTCGCCATCGAGAACCAGGCCAGGATCTGACACAGCTCCAGCGTCCCCGGGTTGGGGACACGGCTCGGACGCGGCGCCGCCACCTTCTTCTATCGCAACATGGAAGAATCCGACTGCGTCGTCGTCATGGGCTCGAACATGGCCGAATGCCACCCGGTGGCGTTCCGGTGGCCGATGAAGGCGCGCGTCAACGGCGCCAAGCTCATCCACGTCGATCCCCGCTTCACGCGCACGAGCGCGATGTGCGACCTCTACGCCCCCATCCGCGCCGGGTCCGACATCGCGTTCCTGGGCGGTCTCGTGAACTACGTGCTCAACAGCCAGCGCTGGAACACGGACTCGTTCTTCAAGGAGTACGTGCTCAACTACACGAACGCGGCCACCATCGTGAACGCCGACTTCAAGGACACCGAGGACCTCGACGGCGTCTTCTCCGGCCTCGTGCAGTACAGCGAGAAGATCAAGGAGTGGCCGTACAACGGCTTCGTCGGTCAGTACGAGAACAAGTCGTGGCAGTACGCGGGAACGGAAGCGGAGTCCCGCGGATGGACGGCCGCCACCCAGCGGTCGGGCGAGCAGGGAGTGGGCGACCACGACCGCGGCACGGGACAGAAGCCGACGACGAGCCCGGGCGCGTCGCCCGCGCCACCGCAGGCGGTCCCCCACGGTCCGCCCTTCGAGCCGCTCGTGCACTCGATGCTGAAGCCACCGCCACTCCAAGACAGGACGCTGCAGAACGCGGGCACGGTGTTCCAGGTCGTGAAGCGTCACTTCGCGCGCTACACGCCGGAGATGGTGGAGCAAACCACGGGCTGCCCCAAGGAGACCTTTCTCAAGGTGGCGGAGACGATCCTCGCCAATTCCGGGCGCGACCGGACGACCTCGTTCGCGTACGCGGTGGCGTGGACGCAGCACACCAACGGTCCCCAGGTCATCGGGTGCTGCGCGTTGCTTCAGCTCCTGCTCGGCAACATCGGGCGCCCGGGCGGCGGCATCATGGCCCTGCGCGGTCACGCGTCGATCCAGGGCTCGACCGACGTCCCCACGCTGTACCACTCGATCCACGGCTACATGTCGCACCCGACCGCCCAGAAGAAGCACGACACGCTCGCCGACTGGCTCAGCGCGGAGACCGTGGCCCGCGGCTACTGGGCCAACACGCCAAAGTTCATGGTGTCGTATCTCAAATCGATGTACGGCGATGCCGCGACCGTCGAGAACGATTTCGGGTACGCCTGGCATCCGAAGATCATCGGCGACCACTCGCACTTGCCGATGTTCGTCGCCATGAACGACGGCCGCGTGAAGGGCATGCTCTGCATCGGCCAGAACCCGGCCACGTCGCTCAACGCGAGCGTCGAGCGCAAGGGGTTGCGCCAGCTCGAATGGCTGGTGGTGAAGGACAACTGGCTCACGGAGACGGCGGCGTTCTGGCAGACGGCGCCCGAGGTCAAGAGCGGCCAGGTCAAGCCCGCCGACATCAAGACGGAGGTCTTCTTTTTCCCGTCGGCGCAGGTCGCCGAGTACGAGGGCTCGTTCACGAACACGTTCCGCATGCTCCAGTGGCACTTCAAGGCGGCGGATCCGCCCGCGGACTGTCGCTCCGATCTCTGGTTCACGCATCAGCTCGCGAAGCGCTTGAAGAAGCTCTACGCGAACAGCACCGCGAAGCGCGACGAGGGTTTCAAGAACCTCACGTGGGACTTCGATCCCGACCCGGCGCGTGAAGGCGCCGGAGGACGTCAGGCGGTGACGGGGGAGCCGGAAAGTCACAAGATCCTGCGCGAGATCAACGGCTACTACACCGGTGACCCGAATCGTCACCTCGCCGCCTTCGCCGACCTCAAGGACGACGGCTCCACCACATGCGCGTCGTGGATCTACTGCGGTGTCTTCCCGGCGCCCGACAAGAATCTCGCCACCAACCGCACGGCGGACCCGCCGGGGACGCGCGGTGCTCAGCTGGGGTGGGGGTACTCGTGGCCGGCGAACCGCCGCATCATGTACAACCGCGCCTCCGCCGACCCGCGCGGGCGACCGTGGAGCGAACGGAAGAAATGGATCTGGTGGGACGGGCGCAAGTGGACGGGGCTCGACGTCCCCGACTTCGCGGCCACGAAGCCGCCGACGGCAGCGGCCAAGGCGGATGGCATCGGTCTCGACGCCCAGTCCGGCACCGATCCCTTCATCATGAAGACGGACGGGAAGGCGTGGCTCTTCGTCCCCACCGGTCTCGTCGATGGACCGCTTCCCGCGCACTACGAGCCGATGGAATCGCCAATCAAGAATCCGTTCTACAAACAACAGTCGAGCCCGGTGCTCAAGTACTGGAAGCGCGACGACAATCCGGTGGCTGCGCTCGGCGACACGCGGTTTCCGTTCGTGATCACCACCTATCGCCTCACCGAGCACTACCTCGCGGGGGCGATGAGCCGCTGGAATCCATGGCTCACCGAGCTGCAGCCGGAGTTCTTCATCGAGCTCTCGCCGGAGCTCGCCGCCGAGAAGGGGATCCGGAACCTCGACTGGGTCAAGGTCTCGAGCCCGCGCGCGGTGGTCCGCGGGAAGGCGCTCGTGACACGTCGATTGCGACCGTTCCGCATCAACGGCCAGACGGTGCATCAGGTCGGGATGCCGTGGCACTGGGGCTATCAGGGTCTCAGCACCGGCGACGCGGGCAACGAGCTCACCGCGCTCGTGGGCGATCCGAACGTGACGATCCACGAGGGAAAGGCGTTCGTGTGCAACGTCGAGAAGGCATAGGGGATGGCGCGGGCGAGGCCCGCGCGCGAATGGAGCGGTTGTGATGGCGGAGCCGATGGGGTTCTTCACGGATACGACCGTGTGCATCGGGTGCAAGGCGTGCGAGGTGGCCTGCAAGGAGTGGAACCAGCTCCCCGCCACCAACGGCGGTCGCAACACGCTGAGCGGCAACAGCTACGACAACACGCGGCGGCTCGACGGCATCCACTGGCGGCACGTGAAGTTCATCGAGCAATTCACCCCTGACCGCGCCGAGGGGCGATGGCTCCTGATGAGCGACGTCTGCAAGCACTGCGTGCGCGCGGGGTGCCTCGAGGTGTGCCCGACCGGCGCCATCTTCCGCACCGAGTTCGACACCGTCGTCATTCAGTCGGACGTCTGCAACGGCTGCCGCGATTGCATCGCCGGCTGTCCTTTCGGCGTCATCGACATGAATCCGGTGTCCGGTACCGCCCAGAAGTGCACGCTCTGCTATGACCGCATGCGGGCCAGCCTGGAGCCGGCGTGCGCCAAGGCGTGCCCCACCGACTCCATCAACTTCGGCACCATTCGCGAGCTGCGGGCCATGGCGGAAAAGCGGGTGGGACAGCTCCAAGCAGCCGGCGAGAAGCGCGCGTACCTCTACGGCGCCGACGAGAAGATGCTGGGCGGCCTGAACTCGTTCTTCCTCCTCGTGGACCGGCCCGAGGTATACGGGCTTCCGCCCGATCCGCAAATTCCCTCGCGCAACTTGAAGCCGAGTTCCGCGTGGTCGCTGCTGGCGGCGGTGGCGGTCGGGTTCATGGGTATCGTAAGCTTCCGTAACCGAGGAGGGCGGCCCCATGCCTAGCACGTACTTCACGGCGCCGCCGCAGTGGCACTGGCTCATCATCCTCTATTTCTTCGTGGGCGGCATCGCGGGCGGCAGCTATTTCCTGGCCGTCCTCTTCGATCTCTTCGGTCGTATCACCGATCGTCCCCTCGGGCGCCTCGGTTACCTCATCGCCTTTCCCCTGGTGGTGCTGTGCGGTCTTCTCCTCACCGTCGACCTCGGCCGGCCGGAGCGCTTCTGGCACATGCTCATCCAGTCGGGGACGTGGCGCCCGATGCTCAAGGCGTACTCGCCGATGTCGGTGGGGGCGTGGGGACTGCTCGGCTTCGGCTTCTTCTCGTTCCTCTCGTTCCTGGGCGCGATCGGTGATGCGGAGCGCAGTCGCTGGCCACGCTTGCGCGTGTTGCGGCCGCCGCGGATGCTGGGGGCGCTGGTGGCGATTGTCGGCGCGTTCTTCGCGCTGTTCATCTCCGGCTACACGGGCGTGCTGCTCGCGGTGACGAACCGGCCCATCTGGTCCGACACGCCGCTCCTCGGCCTCACGTTCCTCGTCTCCAGCGCCTCCACGTCCGCCGCGCTCCTCACGCTTCTCGGATGGCGCCGCCGGTGGGCGGCGACCGGGCTGCACGCGCTCGCGAACTTCGACAGGCTCGTGCTCGTCTTCGAGTTCATCGCGCTCATCGCGCTCATCGTCTCTCTCGGCAGCATCGCCCAGGTCTGGCTCAATGCGTGGGGCGCGTTGCTCGTCCTCGGGGTCATGGTGGCCGGCATCCTGATTCCGCTCGCTCTCCATTCACGCGCGCGCGTGCTGAGCGGCGTGGCGGTGCCGGTGGCGGCCGTTCTCATCCTGGCCGGCGGCTTCTTGCTGCGGGTCGTGATCGTGCTCTCCTCGGAGGCGGTATGAGACCGCGGCGCGCGCTCGTTCTCGCCGCGATCGGGCTGGGCCTCGTCGCCTGCACGAGCCCCGAGGCAACGCGTGCCCGAGCGGGGGGGCCGGGCGCCGACGTCGGAAATCGTGGCGTCGGGGAGCTGCACGGCGGCTCCCAGCCGTACTACGCCACGCCCAATGTCCTGCCCAACGTGCGCGCCGGCGATGCGTCGGCCTCCGCGTCGGTGAAATAAACTGCGCCAGGCCGCGACCGACCTCTCCGCGCTGGACACGCTCCGGCAGGCGAACCCCGAGTGGGGCGTCTGGCTCGAAGTGCTCGGGGAGACGCTGCGGGCCGCGCGCGAGCCGGGCTGGGCGCGCACCCCCGTGATCTGCCGCGAGCCCCGATCGCCGGACATCCCGGCGCTCGCGGGAGCGGTCTTCACGCTGGACGGAGACCTCGTGCGCGGATGGGTCGATCGCGCGCTCCGCATCGCCGCGCGCGGCGAGGGGCCGGCGGCGTCCCTGCACGCGCTACGGTCGCGCGACGCCTTCGACGTCCTCGACGCCGTGCTCGCCGACGATCCCGCCCGGCTCGATGCGCTCGCGCAGGCGGCGGGCGCCGATGCCCACGCCTTCCGCGCGATGACGGGCCCGCTCGCGATGCCGCTGCTACAGGCGCACGGAACGAGGGCGGCCGCGGAGGGCTGGACGCATGGCTACTGTCCCACGTGCGGCGCGTGGCCGGCGCTCGTGGAGGTCCGAGGGCTCGAGGGGAGCCGCCACTTCCGGTGCCTCCGCTGTGGCGGCGACTGGAAGACGGAGTGGCTTCGCTGTCCGTTCTGCGGTCTCGCCGATCACGAGCGTCTCGGATCGCTGGTGCCCGAGGATGCATCCGCCACGCGCAAGGTGGACGTCTGTCACGCGTGTCGCGGGTTCGTGAAGAGCGTCACCGTGTTCGCGGCGCGGCCGCCCGCCGAGGTGCCGATCCTCGACCTCGAGACCGTCGATCTCGACCTCGCCGCGCTCGGTCACGGTTTCACCCGCCCCCCCGGCGTCGGCTACCCGCTCGGCGCGCACGTGCGCGAACGCCGCCGCGGTCTGCGCGGACGGCTGCGATGGTCGTGAGCGCGCCGCGTCCGGCCGACGTCTGCCGCGGCCTTCTCGACGCCCTCGATGCCACGGAGGGACGCCGTCGGCAGCGCAAGCGCGACACGACCCCGGACGCCATCGGCATCGGTATCAAGCGGGCGCTCCTCGCCGCCGCCGTGCGCGATGATCCTGCGCCCGACGACTTCGAAGCCTGGCTGCTCGCGCGGTCGCTGGAGGCGCACGCGGGCGCGTCGATCGGCGCCGTGCGGGCGATGGCGCTCGAGGTCCTTCACGAGTGGCGGTTGGCCGCGCTCGCCCCGTCTTTCCAGCAGTGGCTCGACGCCGGCGCGCCCTCCGCCGACACCAACCGCACCGCGTAGCTCGCGTCAGGCCGGCGCGTCCGCGAACTGGCGCTTGAGGGCGGTCTCCAGCAACCCGAGGCCGGCGTCGCCGGCGGTACGGGACTTCAGCACGCCCGCGCGGTCGAACAAGAAATAGGCGGGCACGAATCGGTTGTCGAAGGCGTCGGTCACCGCGTGCGTGTTGTCGATGCCGCAGGGCTCCGTGACCTTCATGGCGGCGGCGTCCTCGCGCACGCGCGCGACGTCCATGTCCGATTCCTGGCGCGGCATGTGGATCGCGATCACGCGGAGCCCGCGCGGCGCGTACTCGTCGCGCCACCGCGCGAGCGTCGGCATGTTCTCGTGACAGATGTGGCAGCTCACCGCCCAGAAGTGGACGAGAACCGGCCCGCCCCGCAGTGCCTCCGGCGGCGGCGGCGCGCCGTTGATCCATTCCGTCGCGCCCCCCAGATCGGGGAGCGGCGTGCCCATCCTAAGCGGCACGGAGCGTCTTGTCTCCCGGACGCCAGTCGGCGGGGCAGAGGCCACTCGTCTGGAGCGCCTGGAGGATTCGCAGGGTCTCGTCCACGCTGCGGCCGATGTTGAGGCTGTTGACGACCGCGTACTGCAAGATCCCCTTGGGGTCGATGATGAAGAGGCCGCGCAGCGCCACTCCCTGATCCTCGACGAGGACCCCGTAATCGCGCGAGACCTGCTTCGTGATATCCGCCGCCAGCGGATACGCGAGCTCGCCGACGCCGTTCTTCTCGCGGGGCGTGTGTATCCAGGCGCGGTGGGAGAAGACGTTGTCGGTGGAGACACCGAGGACTTCCGTGTCCAGCTCCTTGAACTCGTCGAACCGATCGGACATCGCCGTCACTTCCGTCGGGCACACGAAGGTGAAATCGGCGGGATAGAAGAAGAGCACGAGCCACTTGCCGCGGTAGTCCGCGAGACGGGCCACCGAGCTCAGGGTCTTCAGATCGGCGGTGGTCTTCATCTCGAAGTCGGGGGCGGGCTGCCCCACCTCGGCGCGTGGTTCGGTCACGTTTTGCGTTCCTGCGGGCATTCGCTTCCTCCTGTTCCGTCGCAAGTCAGCATTGCGATGCAACCGCAGTGCCCGCCGTTGCAGCGGCGTGTCGTATAGTGAAAACGACAATGGAGCGCAGCGTGACGGGAGAGCCGCGGAAGCCCCCCACCCGCGATCGCGCGCAGCGGATGCGAGACTGGATCGCCCAGGGCTTCACCCGTGTCGAGGACATCGTCTACGTGGGCCTCGCGCTGCTCCTCGCCGGCAGTGCCCTCGTCCTGCTCGTGGACGGTGGCATCGCATTCGTCCAGCACCTGGTGACGGGCGCGCTCCCCGCCCACGTGATCGAGCTGCTGGACCGGATTCTCTTGATCCTGATGCTGGTGGAGGTGCTCTACACCGTCCAGGTCTCCTTCCGCGAGCACACCCTCGTCCCGGAGCCGTTCCTGATCGTCGGCCTGATCGCGGCCACGCGACGCATCCTCGTGCTGGTGGCCGAGCTCAACAAGTTCCTCGAGCAGCCGACGGAAGCCTTCCGGAACGCGATGACCGAGCTCGGGTTCTTGACGATCCTCAGCGTGGCCCTGGTGGGCTCGCTCGTCATGCTCCGGCGCCGCGGCGCTTCGTCGTCCGGCGCCGACCGGGCGTGAGCGCGCTACCCCGGCTCGGGACCGCGCCGCTCGCGTAGCTCCCCGAGCGTGGTCGTGACGTTGCGCTTCCCGCGCGCCCCCACCACTTCGAGCGTCGCCCGCGTTCCCGGCGGTGTCCCTGCCACTCGCCGCGTGAGGTCGTGCGGGTCCTGGATCGACTGGCCCTGGAAGGCGGTGATCACGTCTCCGGACTCCAGCCCGGCCTGGGCGGCCGGGGACCCTCTCACGACGTCGGTGACGAGCGCGCCCCGGCGCGCCGCCAGCTTCAACGACTGCGCGGCGTCCGGCGTCACCGGCGTCACCGCCACTCCCAGATAGCCGCGCGTGACCTTGCCGGTGGCGCGGAGCTGAGGCAGCACCTGCTTGGCGAGATTGACGGGAATGGCGAAGCCGATCCCGACGGAGCCGCCGCTCTGGGAAAAGATCGCGGTGTTGATGCCGACGAGGGCGCCGCGCGCGTCAACGAGCGGCCCGCCGGAGTTCCCCGGATTCACGGACGCGTCGGTCTGGATGAAGTCGTCGTAGGGGCCGCTCCCGATGAAGCGCTCCTTGGCGCTGACGATTCCCGACGTCACCGTCTGGTCGAGCCCGAACGGGTTGCCGATCGCCATCACCGGCTCGCCCACCTCGAGCTTGTCGGAATCGCCGAACGGGAGAACGGTGAGGCCGCCGGCCTCGATCTTCAACAGCGCGATGTCGGTGGTGGGATCCAGGCCCACGATCTGCGCCCGATGCTGGCCCTGGTCGGCGAGGCGGACGACGATCTCCGAGGCGTCCCGCACCACGTGAACGTTGGTGACGATGTAGCCGTCGCGTGACACGACGAATCCCGAGCCGAGGCTCTGCCGCGGTTGGGCCGCCGCCGGCGGCCCTCCTTCGAAGAAACGGCGGAAGAAATCGTCGGGAAGCGGACCGCGCATCACGCGCTGCGTGGTGCTGACGTTCACGACGGCCGGCTTGATCGCGCGCGCCAGCTCCACCCAGATGCTCAGGGCCTCGGGAAGCTTGGCGACCCCGGGTTTTTCCTCCCAGAAAGGCTGCGCGCTGACTCCTCCGAGACGGGGGGCGTGCACGCGCACGGAGACGACCCCGCTCACGAGCAGCAGCGCCACCACGCCGGCAAGCACGACCAGGAACACCGCGCGACGCACGAGTGAGGGTCGTGCAGCGAACGTGCCAGCGGAAACGTCCACGGCACTTCG
Organism: Candidatus Methylomirabilota bacterium; assembly: GCA_036506275.1. Taxonomy (GTDB): domain Bacteria; phylum Methylomirabilota; class Methylomirabilia; order Rokubacteriales; family CSP1-6; genus DASXSB01. The sequence continues at coordinate 49,320 of DASXSB010000111.1, forward strand.
CTTGCACGTTCGTGCATCGCGCCCTCCGGCAGGGCGCCGAGGAGGGACGAGCACGTGGAGTCCGAATCCCGGACGGCGGTGATCGCGGCGCTACTCGGAAACGCGGCCCTCGTAGTCCTGAAAGGCATCGCCGCCGTTGCCACCGGCAGCGCCGCCATGGTGGCGGAGACGTTTCACTCCGTCGCCGACACCGGCAACCAGGCGCTGCTGCTTCTCGGGCAGCGTCACAGCCGCCGTCCTCCGGACGAAACCCACCCGTTCGGCTACGGGCGCAGCGTGTACTTCTGGGCCTTCGTGGTCTCGGTCATGCTCTTCACCGTCGGCGGCGCCGCTTCCGTCGGTGAAGCCGTACGGACGTACCTGCATCCCCATGAGCAGGAGAGCTTCGCGTGGGCGTACGGGGTCCTCGCCGGTGCCTTTGTCTTCGAGGGCATCTCGCTCGTGGTCGGCGTCCGCATGGTGAGGAGGGTGCAGGGGATGCGGCCGTTCACCGAATTCTGGCGTGACAGTCGTGATCCCACGCTGCTGACGGTGCTGCTCGAGGATTCCGCGGCCCTCGCGTCCATCGTGATCGCGGCCGGCGGCATCGCCATCGGCCAGGCCACCGGCAACCCGCAGTGGGATGCGGCGGCGTCGGCGATCATCGGGCTCATCCTGCTCACGGTGGCCGTGCTGCTTGCCTTCGAGACTTACTCCTTGCTGCTCGGCGAAACGGCGCCGCCGGAGGTCCAGCAGCGTATCCGCCGCATCGTGCTCGGAGACCCGGCGGTGGCCGCGCTCGCGAGTCTCCACACCATGCACCTCGGTCCGGAGGCGTTGCTGATGGCGGTCGGCGTGCAGTTCCGCGACGAGCTCACGGCGGGAGCGGTGACGGCGGCGGTGAGCCGCATCCAGGAGAAGATCCGCGCCGCCCTCGGCGACGCCACGACCGCCCGCATGATCGTGATCGAGCCCACGCCGCCCCCCGTGGGCGCGCCGTCGAGTGAGCGCCGCCCCCGGGTCGCGTGAGCGTCAGTCGGCGAGCAGGCGCTCCACGCCCTCACGGAATACGCCGTCCGTGAGCGCCCCCACGTGCTTGCTGCGAATCCGGCCCGCGCGATCGATGAAGAACGTCTCCGGCACCCCGTACACGCCGTAGTCGATGGACACTTTCCCGGCGGGATCGGGCGCGTTGGGGAACGTCAGGTTGAAATCCCGGATGAATTTCTGGGCGGCGTCGGCGGTGTCCTGGATGTCGATGCCGACCACGGCCACGCCGCGATCGCGGAAGGCCCGCCAGCCGCGCTCGAGCACGGGCGCCTCGTCGTAGCAGGCGGGCGTGCACCACGACGCCCAGAAGTTCAGGACGACGACACGGCCGCGATGCGCCTCCAGCGAGAGGGAATCTCCCGCGAACGTCGTGAGCGCGAAGGCGCTGGCGGGGCGGCCGACGAGCGGGGAGGGGATCTCGCGCGGATCCACCCGGAAGCCGTAGGCGAGCAGCGCCAGCACGGGCAGCGCCGCGAGCGGGATGAGCCATCGCCAGGCGCGCGTCACGTCGCCTTCTTGCGCTCGGGGAGGATGGCGAGCACGGTGCCGAGCGTGAGCACGACCCCACCCAGCCAGATCCAGCTCACGAGCCGATTCACCTGGAGCTTCACGGTCGCCTGCGAGCCGTCGCGCGCGAAATCGCCGAGGACCAGATAGACGTCCTCGCGCAGGCCGAGCCGATAGTCCACGTAGGCGATGGGCGCCTGGTCGCGCGGGTAGAACTTCTTGGCGGGGCTCAGCACCAGCGGTCGCCCGCGGCCGTTCGTCACCGTGAACGTCCCCGTCACTTTGAAGTGATTGGACTCCTCGCTGGCGGCGAGGCCGTCGAAGCGCACGCGATAGCCGGCGAGGGCCGTGCTCTCGCCGCGGCGAAGCGTGAGCTCGTCCTGCACGGACCACGCCTGGGAGCCCGTCACGCCTACCGTCACGAGCAGGATGCCGAGATGAATGACGAAGCCGCCGTAGCGCCGGTTGTGGCGCACGAGCAGACCGCCCATCGCCGGCAGCACGCGCTCGCCCAGGCGTCGCCGCGCGCGGGTGGCGCGCGCGAAATCGACGGCGATGGTGGCGACGACGAACACGGTGAGGGCGAGGGCGAGCACGGCGAACGTGGAGGCGACGCCGAGGAGCCGGAACACGGCGGCGGCGGCGATGCCCACGATCACCGGCCACAGGAAGTTGCGCACGAGGTTCTGGAACGACGCCCGCCGCCATGCGATGAGGGGGCCCACTCCCATGAGGAAGATGAGCCCGAGGAAGAGGGGCACGTTCACGGAATTGAAGAAGGGGGCGCCCACGCTCACCTTCACGCCGCGGGTGGCCTCGGCGAGGAGCGGAAAGATGGTCCCGAAGAACACGGTGAACGCGGCCGCCACCAGCATCACGTTGTTGAGCAGGAACATCGATTCGCGTGAGACCACGGCGTCGAGCTCGCCCTGACCGCGGAGATCGTCCCAGCGGAGCGCGAGCAAGGCGAGCGCGGTGAGAACGACGATGGCGAGGAAGGCGAGGAAGAACACGCCGATCGAGCCCTGCGTGAAGGCGTGCACGGACGCGATCACGCCCGACCGCGTGAGAAAGGTCCCGAACAGCGTGAGGCTGAAGGTGAGGACGACGAGCGCGATGTTCCAGAGCTTCAGCATCCGCCGGCGCTCCTGGATCATCACGGAGTGGAGGAACGCGGTGCCGGTGAGCCACGGCATGAAGGCCGCGTTCTCCACCGGGTCCCACGCCCAGTAGCCGCCCCAGCCGAGCACGTGGTAGCTCCACCAGCCGCCGATGAGGAGGCCGAGGGAGAGGAAGTACCAGGCCACGATCGTCCATCGCCGCGTGGTCGTGATCCAGGCGTCACCCACGCGGCGGGTGATGAGCGCCGCCATCGCGAACGCGAACGGCACCGCGAATCCCGTGAAGCCGAGATAGAGCGCGACGGGATGGGTGATCATCCCGCTGTCCTCGAGGAGCGGGTTGAGGCCGCGTCCGTCGGCGGGGACGGGCGAGAGGCGCCGGAAGGGCGGGGCCGGGATCGTCATGACGAGCAGGAAGAACGCGATCACGCTCAGCATGACGGTGAGCACCCACGGATAGAGCTCGCGCGCGTGGCGGCGGTGGCGCAGGATCACGATGAGCGTGTACATCGAGAGCATCCACGCCCACAGGATGATGGAGCCCTCGAGGGCGCCCCACACCGCCGTGATCCGGTAATAGAAGGGCGTGCCGCGATTGGTGTTGGCGGCCACGTACTGCACGGAGAAGTCGAAGACGAGGAACGCGTAGGTCAGCAGCGCGAAGGCAAAGGTGAGGAGGGCGAAGACACCGAGGGCGGCGTGCTGGCCGGACTCCACGAACGCGGCCCGGCCCGTGCGGCCGCCCACGCCCGCCACCACCGTGCCGTAGAGAGCGAGGAGGAGGGCGGCGACGAGGGCGCCGTACCCGATCTCCGGGATCATTTCGCGTCGCTCCCGGAGAGCGTCTTCATGAGGTCCTTGTACGCGGAGCCGCCGCTCTCGTGGGGAGCGCGGTATTCCTCGGAGTGCTTGGCCATGATCAGCGTCGCCTTGAAGTAGCCGTCACTGGTCCAGCGCCCTTCCACCACCGCGCCCCGCCCTTCGCCGAAGAGATCCGGCGCCGTTCCCTTGTGACGGACGGGTACGGTGGCGGCGCCGTCGGAGAGCACGAAGGCGAGGTCGAGCGTGGCGGGATCCCACTTCACGGAACCCGGCACCACCATGCCGCCCAGGCGATAGGCCTTGCCGCTCACCGCGCCCGCCTTCAGCTCCGCCGGGGTGACGAAGTAAACGGCCGACTGCGTGACACCCGCGTAGATCATGTACGCGAGCGCGAGGGCGATGACCGCGAGCCCGCCGATCAGCTTCGCGCGTTGGGTCATTGTAGCGGGGGCCGCGGGGTCGGCTTGGGCCGTGGGTGGGCTGAGAGAGGCGCGGCCTGGCTGCGTTGTTTCAAAGCCGGATCTTATTGTAGCGGGGGCCGCGGGGTCGGCTCGGGCCGCGGGTGGGCTGAGAGAGGCGCGGCCTGGCTGCGGGGGGTGACGGGGCGGCGCGTGCGGAGCGTGGTGAGCTCGCGGTCGCGGCGGAGGAGGCGGCGCCAGTAGGCGGCGAGAGCGACGGCGGCGAGGCCATAGGCGGCGACGACGTAGCCCCAGTGATCCGGCATCAGGCGAGCGCCTCCGCCTCGCGGCGCAGGAGGGCGACGCGCTTGGACACGAAGTAGGCGTAGAGGAGCGTGAACGCCGCGAAGTTGACGAGGAGGGCGACGAGGATCGCCGCCGGCATCGTCGGCGCCCCCGGCTTGATCAACGACGGGGGCTGGTGGAGCGTGCGCCACCAGAGCACCGAGAAGTGCACGAGCGGAATGTCGAGGGCGGCCACGATCCCGAGCACGGCCGCGTAGCGGGAGGCGCGCTCGTGATCCTCGATCATCGCGCGCAGCAAGAGGTATCCGAGGTACATGACGAAGAGGATGGCCACGCTCGTCAGGCGAGCGTCCCACGTCCACCACGTCCCCCACGTCGGCTTGCCCCAGATGGACCCGCTCGCGATGGTGATGCCGGTGAAGATCACGCCCGCTTCCGCGGACGCGGCGGCGAGGCGATCGGCGCCGGCGGAACGCGTGACCAGATAGACGAACGAGGCGGCCGCCACCACGACGAAGGCGAGATAGGCGACCCACACGCTCGGCACGTGGAGATACATGATGCGCTGCACGTTGCCTTGCGTCGCCTCCCGCGGCGCGACGCCGAACGCCATGACGAGCCCCACGGCGAGCGCGATCGCCGCCAGCCACCCGAATGACCGCGTCATCGCATCAACCTTCGAGGACGAAGTCGAACGTGAGCACGCCCACCACGACGTAGATCACGTCGGCGGCGACCAGCAATCCGAGCCAGTGCGAGACGTCGCCGAGCCCGTGCCCGGCGAGGGCGGCGTCGGTCGCGCGCACGGTGGCGAGCAGCACCGGGACCGCGACCGGCAGCAGGAGGACGGGAAACAACAGCTCGCGGGCGCGTACGTTGGCCGTCATCCCCGAGAACAGCGTGCCCATCGCGGCCAGCCCCACGGTGCCGAGGGCGACGACGAGCGCCAGCGACGGCAGCGCCGGCCCCAGGGCCACGTCGAAGAACACGACGAAGAGACCGAGGAGGATGGCCTCCACCACGAACATCAAGAGGAGATTGCCGCCGAGCTTGCCGAGGTAGATGGCCGACTTGTCGCCGGGAGCGAGGAGGAGAGCCTCCCAGCAATCGTTTTCGCGCTCGACGAGGAACGTGCGGCCGAGAGCGAGGAGGCCGCTCAGCAGGAAGGCGAGCCAGAGAAGTCCGGGCAGGACGCCCCCGAGGCGCTCGCGATCGGGGCCGAGCGCGAACTGGAAGACGAAGAGCAGGAGGAGCGCGAAGAACACGAGCGCGTTCAGCGTTTCCTTGGAGCGCACCTCTACCACCACGTCCTTCCAGAACACGATCCACGTCCGCCGCGCGAAGCTCACGGGGCGGCTTCGGTATACAGCGTGTACAGACGCTGGATCTCGTCGGGCGCGAGCCCGGCGCGCGCCATGTCGAGGGCGACCCGTCCTCCGGCGAGGATCGCCACCCGATCGGCGACGGCGAGGCCACGATCGAAGCTGTGGGTGGCCATGACGACCGCGCCCCCCAGCGTCTTGAACTCCTGCAGGTGATTGTCGAGCCACTTCCGCGCCTGCTGATCGAGACTGGCGAAGGGCTCGTCGAGGAGCAGCACGCGCGGACGGCGGAGGACGAAGCGGGCAAGGGAGAGTCGGCGCTTCATCCCGGCCGACAGTCGGCGCACGCGCTCGGCGGCGACGTGGTCGAGGTCCACCGCCGCCAGCGCCGACATCAGCGCCGCCGACGGCGCGTCGACGTCGTGGAGCGCGGTCCAGAATCGTAGATTTTCCAGCGCGGTGAGGTCCTCGTAGAGGTGGACCCCGTGGGCGACGACGCCGACGGCGGCGCGGACCGCCTCCGCCTCGCGCACGCAATCGTGTCCGGCCACGACGGCGGTGCCGCGCGTGGGGCGGACGAGGGTGGCGAGAATTCTGAGGAGCGTCGTCTTGCCGGCGCCGTTGGAACCGAGAAGCGCTACCGCCTCCCCGCCGCGGACCTCGAGCGTCACACCGTCGAGCACGAGATTCGCGCCGAACACCTTGCGGAGCTCGCTGACGCGGACGAGCGGTTCAGCCGTCAGTTACACCCTCATGGCGCGGAGGCGGGCGATGCGCTCCTCGATGGGCGGGTGCGTGGAGAACAAGCGCATGAGGCTCTGTCCGCTCAGCGGATTCACGATGAAGAGGTGAGCGGTGGCCGGGTTGGCGGGCAGCGGAACCTGGTGGGCCGCCATCTCGAGCTTCTCGAGCGCCTTCGCCAGGCCCCACGTCCGCCCCGCGTACTTCGCTCCCGACGCGTCCGCCTGGAACTCGCGCGAGCGCGACACCGCGAGCTGGACGAGCATGGCCGCGATGGGGGCGACGATCGCCATCAGGATAGCGGCGACGGGGCTGCCACCTTCGTCGTCGTCGCGCCGCCCGCCTCCGAACATCGCCGTCCATTGCGCCATGTGCGCGAGGTAGGTGATGGCGCCCGCGAGGGTGGCGGCGACGGTCGAGATCAGCACGTCGCGGTTGGCCACGTGGGCGAGCTCGTGGGCGAGCACGCCCTCGAGCTCCTCGTCGTCCAGGATCCTCAAGACCCCGTCCGTGACGGCGACCGCGGCATGCTCGGGATTGCGGCCGGTGGCGAAAGCGTTCGGGGAGTCGCTCTCGATCATGTAGACGCGCGGCATCGGGATCTGGGCGCGGAGGGCGAGACGGCGCACGATCGCGTAGAGTCCGGGGGCCTGGGCTTCTTCGATGGGGCGCGCCCCGTACATGGCGAGGACCATCTTGTCCGAGAACCAGTAGCTGAAGAAGTTCATCAAGAGGGCGAACACGAACGCGACCAGCATGCCCTGACGCCCGCCGACGGCGTCGCCGATGATCACCAGCATCGCGGTGAGAACGGCGAGCAGTAACGCCGTCTTGAACATGTTGGACATGGTGGTCCTCCTCTTCGAGCGAAGCGTAGCAGAGCCATGGGGGGCGGTCAAAGCAACTGCCCGCGGCCACGGTCAAATGCGTTGACTTGAGGGGGCCCCGCCGATATACTCAGCCTGGCTGCGTGATAAATCGTTTGTTTACCAATGACTTACGCGGGATTCTTCCCCAGGATACAGGAGCCATGATCATTCGTGTGTCGGACCTTCAAGGCGAAGGTCTTCACATCGCCGATCCGGCCGCGCTCGCGTCGCCGTTCGCGGACCCGAGCTGGCGGCTCACCCGTCTCGATCTCCACGTCGAGCGCGACGGCGCCGATGTCGTCGTCCACGGTGAGCTCGGCGCGACCGTGCCGCAGACGTGCGGACGGTGCCTGGAGACGTTCCCGGTGAGCGTCCGGGCAGCGGTGGACTCGCGGTTCGTGCCCCGGCCCGCCACCGGCGAGAACGTGGAGCTCGGCGAGGACGACCTCGAGACCGACTTCTACGTGAACGACCAGCTCGATCTCGCCGCCCTCGTGGAAACCGAGACGACGCTGGCGCTGCCCATGAAGCCGCTGTGCCGCGACGACTGCCGTGGCCTCTGCCCGGTCTGCGGCGCCAACCGTAACACCGTGCAATGCGCGTGCGTGCCGCCACCGCGCGACCCGCGGCTGGCCGCGCTCGCCGAGCTCGCCGCCCGCTCCCACAACTAGGCGAACAGGGGACCCCGATGCCGCTTCCAAAACGGCGCCACTCGAAGACACGCGGGCGCAAGCGCCGCACCCACTACAAGCTGTCGCCGGCCACGGCGGCCGTTTGTCCGCAGTGTCGGGAGCCCAAGCAACCGCATCGCGTGTGCCCCCACTGTGGTTACTACAAGGGCCGGGAGATCCTCGCCGTCGAAGGCGCCTAGTTGAAGATCGCCGTCGACGCCATGGGAGGGGATCATGGTCCCTCCGTCGTGGTGGAAGGCGCGGTCGCCGCCGTCCGCGAATTCGGCGCTTCCGTGATCCTCGTCGGGGACGCGACGGAGCTCACGAGCGAGGTCCGCCGCCTCCATGCCGAGTCGCTCGCGGTCGAGGTCCGTCATGCCTCCCAGGTGGTAGGGATGGGAGAGTCACCGTCGCACGCCCTCCGGCGCAAGCGCGACTCCTCGTTGGCGGTCTCCGCCGATCTCGTGCGCGACGGCCTTGCGTCCGCGTTCGTCTCCGCCGGGAATACCGGCGCCGCCCTCGCGGTGTCGATGTTCTCCATCGGCGTCCTGCGCGGGGTCGACCGTCCCGCCATCGCGGCCGTGCTCCCCAGCCTGCGCGGGTACACGGTCCTGCTCGACGTCGGCGCCAACGTCAATCCCAAGCCCTGGCACCTCTTCCAGTTCGGCGTGATGGGGCACGTGTACGCGCGCGACATCCTCAGGGTGGAGTCGCCGCGGGTGGGCCTCCTCTCCGTGGGCGAGGAAGAAGGCAAGGGCAACGACCTCACGCGGGAGGCGTTCGAGCAGCTGAAGGACTCGTCCCTCAACTTCATCGGCAACGTGGAGGGACGCGACATCTACAACGGCCACTGCGACGTGGTGGTGACGGATGGCTTCACCGGCAACGTCTCGCTGAAGACGTCGGAGAGCCTCGCCGAGATGCTGAGCGCGATGATCCGCGAGGAGCTCACGCGCGACGTCCGCTCCAAGATCGCGGCCGCCCTCGCCCTTCCGGCGTTCAGGCGTTTTCGCAAGCGCGTGGACTACACGGAAATGGGCGGGGCGCCGCTGCTCGGCATCGACGGCGCCGCCGTCATCTGTCACGGCGCCTCCCCCTCGAAAGCCATCAAGAACGCGGTCCGGGTGGCCGGCGAATGGGCGAAGGCGGGCCTGAACGACCACATCAAAGCCGCGCTGGAGGTGGAGGTGACGCGCAGCGGGCGAGAGGGAGGCCGGGAATGACGCGCGGCAAGATCATCGGCGTGGGCGCGTACGCCCCCAAGAGAGTGCTCACCAACGCCGACCTCGAGAAGATGGTGGCCACCAGCGACGAGTGGATCGTCCAGCGCAGCGGCATCCGCGAGCGCCGCATCGCCGACGAGAGCGAGGCCACTTCCGATCTCGCCGTGCGCGCGGCCCAGCAGGCGCTCGAGCGCGCCAATCTCGTCCCCGAAGACATCGACTTCATCGTGCTGGGGACGACCACCGCCGACATGCAGTTTCCGTCCACGGCGAACTTCGTGCAGCAGCGGCTCGGCTGCCGTCGCATCGGCTCCATGGACGTGTGGGCGGCCTGCACCGGCTCCATCTACAGCCTCGCCGTGGGGTCCCAGTTCGTGCAGACCGGGAAATATCGCCGTGTGCTCTGCATCGGCGCGGAGACGCTGTCGCGGATCACCGACTACACCGACCGTGGGACGTGCGTGCTCCTCGCCGACGCCGCCGGCGCCGCCATCCTGGAAGCGTCGGAGGACGGCAGCGGCGTCATCGACGCCGACCTCTACTCCGACACGTCGCACTGGGAGCTCCTCTACATGCCGGGCGGCGGCTCGCGCCACCCCGCCTCGCGGGAGACGGTGGACGCGCGCTTGCACTACGCGAAGATGAAGGGAAGCGAGCTGTTCAAGATCGCGGTGCGCATGTTCGTCGACTGTGCGTCGACGATCCTCGCCCGTCACGGCTACACCGTCGCCGACGTCGATCTCTTCATCCCGCACCAGGCCAACCTCCGGATCATCGAGGCCGCCGCCAAGCGGCTCGCCATGCCGATGGAGCGCGTCTACGTGAACGTGGACCGCTACGGCAACACGGGGGCGGCGTCTGTCTACGTGGCGCTGGAGGAGGCCGTGAGCGCGGGGCGCGTGAAGCGCGGCGATCTCCTCCTCCTCGCCGCCTTCGGAGGCGGCGTGACGTGGGGCTCGGCACTGGTTCGATGGTAGGGGGGCCGTCGACGGCCCCGCCGCGCCTCGCGTTCCTCTTTCCCGGGCAAGGCTCACAAGCGGTCGGGATGGGCAAGGCGTTCTTCGAGACGTCGGCGCCGGCGCGGCGGGTCTTCGAGGAGGCCGACGACGCCCTCCAGTTTCCCCTGTCGCGCCTGATCTTCGACGGTCCCGAGACGGACCTCGCGCTCACCGCCAACACGCAGCCCGCCGTCATGACCGTGAGCGTGGCCGCCGCCGCCGCCTGCGCCGAGCGCGGTCTTCAACCGTCCTTCGCGGCCGGCCACAGCCTCGGCGAGTACTCGGCGCTCGTGGTGGCGGGCGCCCTCCGCTTCGCGGACGCCGTGCGCATCGTCCGCAAGCGTGGGCAGTTCATGCAGGAAGCGGTGCCGGTGGGAACGGGAGCGATGGCAGCCGTGCTTGGCCTCGACGTGGACGCGGTGAAGGCCGTGTGCGCGGACGCCGCCAAGGGCGAAGTGGTGGAGATCGCCAACGTCAACTCGCCGGGGCAGACGGTGATCGCGGGCCATCGCGGCGCCGTCGAGCGCGCGGTCGCCCTCGCCGCCGAGCGGGGCGGGCGCAAGAGCGTGCTGCTTCCCGTCAGCGCGCCTTTCCATTGCTCGCTGATGGCGCCCGCCCGGGAGCGGCTCGCCCGCGAGCTGGACGCGGTCGCCGTGGAGAGCCCGCGCGTGCCCGTCGTCCGCAACGTGGACGGCGGGGTGACGCGCACGGCGACCGAGGTCACACCGTTCCTGCTCCGGCAGGTGGCGAGCCCGGTGCAATGGACGGAGTGTGTGCGTCGGCTCGCCGCCGAGGGCGTCACCGATTTCGTGGAGGTGGGGCCGGGACGCGTGCTCACCGCGCTCGTGCGCCGCATCGTCGACGGCGCCCGCGCCGTCTCCGTGGAAGACCCGCCCGGTCTGGAGAAGGCGCTCGCGACGCCGCGCTCCGCATGACGACGAGCCTCGACGGCAAGGTCGCCATCGTCACCGGCGGCAGCCGCGGGATCGGCGCCACCATCGCGGCGTTGCTGGCAGAGTCCGGAGCGGCCGTGGTAGTCTCTGGCCGCGACGCCGACCGGCTCGAGCGCGCGGTGAAGGAGATGCAGGGAAGGGCGGGGGCGGTGGCCGGCGTCGTCGCCGACGTGGCCCGGCGCGAGGACGCCGATCGCCTGGTGGAGAGCGCGAAGGAGCGGTTCGGTCGCATCGACATCCTCGTCAACAACGCGGGCATCACGCGCGACGGCCTCCTCATCCGGATGAAGGACGAGGATTGGGACAGCGTGATGGAGGTGAATCTCCGCGGCGCCTTCCTCATGACGCGGGCGGTGGTGAAGGCTCTCGTGCGCCAGAAGCGCGGAGGCCGCGTCATCAACATCACGTCGACGGCGGGAGCGATGGGCAACGCGGGGCAGGCGAACTACTCCGCGGCCAAGGCGGGCCTGATCGGTTTCACGAAGGCGTCGGCGCGCGAGCTGGCGCACTGGGGAATCCTGGTCAACGCGGTGGCGCCGGGGCTCATCGAGACCGACATGGCGGCCGCGCTCACGCCTGCCGCGCGGGAGGCGCTCATCGCGCAGGTGCCGCTCGGACGGATCGGAACCGCGGGCGACGTGGCCGAGGTGGTACGATTCCTGGCCGGGGACGGCGCCGGCTACGTGACCGGGCAGGTATTTCACGTCAACGGCGGCCTGTACATGTGAGTCGGGGTGAGGGTCTTTTCTTCGAGGAGGTGACCGGTTCATGGCGAAGTCAGTCGAGGACAAGGTGAAGGAGATCATCGTCGAGCAGCTCGGCGTTGAAGAGGACGACGTCAACCCGAACGCGAAATTCATCGAGGACCTCGGCGCCGACTCGCTGGACACGGTGGAGCTCGTGATGGCGCTCGAGGAACACTTCGACATCCAGATTCCGGATGAGGACGCCGAGAAGATCGTGACCGTCGGGGACGCGATCCAGTACATCAAGGACAACTCGTAACGGTGGCGGGAACGCGGATCGTCGTCACGGGGGTCGGTGCCCTCACGCCCCTCGGCAACTCCGCGGAGGAGTTCTGGACCGCGCTCACGGAAGGCCGGTCCGGCATCGCGCCCATCTCCAAGTTCGACGCGAGCGGATTTCCGACCACGATCGCGGGCGAGATACGGAACTTCGACCCCCTCCGCTACGTCGACAAGAAGGAGGCGCGGCGGCTCGATCCCTATCTCCAGTACGCCATCGCCTCCGCGGTGATGGCGGTGGAGGACGCGGGTTTCGACCCCGCCCGTGTTGACAGCACGCGCTTCGGCGTCGTCATCGGCTCCGGTATCGGCGGCATCACAACTCTCCTCGAAGGCGAGGACATCCGCAAGACGAAGGGGCCGGATCGGGTGTCGCCCTTCGTCATTCCCATGCTCATCATCAACATGGCCTCGGGCCTGGTCTCGATGCGGTTCAACGCCAAGGGCCCCAACTCGTCGGTGGTCACCGCGTGCGCGACGGGAAACCACGCCATCGGTGACGCCTTCCGCATCCTCCAGCGCGGCGACGCCGACATCATGATCGCGGGAGGGGCGGAGGCCATCATCGTGCCCCTCACCATCGCCGGCTTCTGCGCCATGAAGGCGATGTCCACCCGCAACGACGAGCCCCAGAAGGCGTCGCGTCCCTTCGACGCCAACCGCGACGGGTTCGTGTGCGGAGAGGGCGCCGGGCTCATCGTGCTGGAGTCGCTCGCCCACGCGCTCCGGCGTGACGCGCGCATCTACGGCGAGATCGTGGGCTACGGCATGACGGCGGACGCCCACCACATGACCGCGCCCGACCCCGAGGGCGACGGCGCCGTGCGGGCGATGGCGGGCGCGCTGAAGGACGCCGGTATCGCCACCACCGAGGTGGGATACATCAACGCCCACGGCACGTCCACGCCCTACAACGACAAGTTCGAGACGCTCGCCATCAAGCGCCTGTTCGGCGATCACGCCCGCAAGCTGGCGGTGTCGTCGACGAAGTCGATGACGGGCCACCTCCTCGGCGCCGCCGGCGGCGTGGAAGCCGTCGCCACCGTGCTCGCCCTTCACCACGGCGTGCTCCCGCCCACCATCAACTACGAGACACCCGACCCCGACTGCGACCTCGACTACGTGCCCAACACCGCCCGCAAGCAGGACGTCGACGTCGCGCTCTCGAATGCCTTCGGCTTCGGGGGCACCAACGCCACCCTGGCGTTTCGCAAGTATCGCGGCTAGCGCGCGTTCCTGCGTGGATTCCGGCGGCGTCGCCGATCTGGAGCGACGGCTCGAGCACCACTTTCTGGATCCCGCGCTCCTCGAGCGCGCGCTCACTCACACCTCGTACGCGTACGAGCATCCGCCCTCGCCGCACTCCGAGGGCCTCGCCCTCCTCGGCGATGCCGCCCTCGCGCTCGTCGTCGCGGAGTATCTGCTCGGGCAGGATCCGGACGCCGCCGTGGGCGTGCTCACGCCCCGGCGCGCCGAGCTCGTGTCGGGCGCGAACCTCGCGCGATGGGCGACGGATCTCGACCTGGGTGCGCTCGTGCGGCTCGGTCGCGGCGAGGAGCAGACGGGCGGGCGCGCGCGGGAGTCGATTCTCGCCACCACGCTCGAAGCCGTGCTCGGCGTGATCTACCTCGACGCCGGGCTGCCGGCGGTGCGACGGGCGGTGGCGCGTCTGGCCGTGTGGTAGGCTGGCCACATGCGCGTGTGGCCCGCCCGGCGGGCGCCGGCGCCAGGCGCTCCCGACGACATCGTCCTCGTCGCTGACCTTCTCGGTCGCAGCCTGGCGGGTGTTCTCGACGTGCAGGACCGCCACCTGCGCGCGGCGAGCGTGATCTTCCGCGGCCGCTTGCTCGTTCCCGCCGCCACCGCCATCGATCTCCTCATCGAGCGCTTCCGGGTTCTCGGCTACGAGCCCCTCATGCGTCCGGGCCGGGACGACGTCGTGATCCACGCCCTGCCGCGCCTGCGCGCCGCCGAGCGGCCGCGGGTGGCCGTGAACGTCATCCTGTTCCTCCTCACGTGCCTCTCCACGTTGGTGGCGGGGGCGATCTCGTTCGCGTCGCCCACCTTCGAACCGTTTGGTACGCGCTCGCTGGTGGGGCAATTGCTCACGGGCGCGCCGTTCGCGGCCACGCTCCTCGCCATCCTCGGCGTGCACGAGTTCGGGCACTACTTCACGGCGCGCTATTACAAGGCGTCGGTGACCTTGCCCTACTTCATCCCGGCGCCACCGCTCGTGATCTTCGGGACCTTCGGCGCCATCATCCGCATGCGCTCGCAAGCGCGCGATCGCAACTCGCTCTTCGACATCGCGGCGGCGGGGCCGATCGCGGGGCTGCTCGTCACCATCCCCGCCATCGTGGTGGGGCTCCAGTGGTCGGTGGTGGCCCCCCTCCCGCCCACGGGCGCTTTCCATCTCGGAGAGTCGCTGCTCATGAGGTTCTTCGTCTACCTCGCCTTCGGGACGCTGCCGCCCGGCACCGACGTCTTCCTTCATCCGATCGCGGTGGCGGGGTGGGCGGGGTTGCTCGTCACCGCCCTCAACCTCTTCCCGGTCGGACAACTCGACGGCGGCCGCATCGCGTACGCGCTGTTCGGACGCCGGCATCGAACCGTGGGTATGGCGGCGTTCGCGTGCCTTCTCACCCTCGCCGTCGTCACGTGGTCACCGAACTGGCTCGTGTGGGCGGCGCTGCTCTTCTTTCTCGTCGGCTTTCACCACAGTCCGCCCCTCGACGACATCACGCCGCTCACGCGGGGACGACGTCTTCTCGGCTTCGTCTGTCTCGCGCTCCTCGTCGTGCTGCTGCCGCCCGTCCCCCTGCAGTTTTCCTGACGTCGTTCGCGATGGCGGCGCCGTAACACCGCCGTCATCCGGCGGCGCATGACAGACGCGGCAGGCGTGCGCTACTATCCGCGCCATGCCGGGCCGGCTCGATGCGAAGACCCTCGAACGGCTCGTCCGCAAGGACGAGATCGACACCGTGCTCATGGTGTTCGCCGACGGGTACGGGCGTCTTCTCGGCAAACGCGTGGTCGGCCGGTACTTCCTCGACGCGGCGGTGGAGGGCGTGCACGCCTGCATCTATCTCTTCACCGTCGACATGGAGATGGAGCCGCTGCCCGGCTTCAAGCTCACGTCCTGGGAGCGCGGGTACGGCGACATGAAGCTGGTTCCGGACCTCGCCACCCTGCGCGTGATCCCGTGGCTTCCCAAGACCGCGCTCGTGTTCTGCGACGTCTACTCCGAGGAGGGCGAGCCCATCGAGGAGGCGCCGCGATGGGTCCTCAAGCGACAGGTGGAGAAAGCGGCCGCGTTCGGATACGTGGTGAAGACGGCGGCCGAGCTCGAGCTCTACTGCTTCCGCGAATCGTTCGAGCAAGCGCGCGCGAAGCGCTACCACGATCTGACCCCCGTGTCCGGGTACCTCGAGGACTACCACATCCTCCAGACCACGAAGGAGGAGCCGCTCATCCGCGCCATCCGCAACGGCATGGAAGCTGCCGACGTGCCCGTGGAGACGTCGAAGGGCGAATGGGGGCGCGGCCAGGAGGAGATCAACCTCCGCTACGCGGAGGCGCTCGAGATGGCCGATCGCACCGCCCTCTACAAGCACGGCGCGAAGGAGATCGCCCACCTCCAGGGGACGTCGGTGACATTCATGGCCAAGTACGACGCCGGCGCCGCCGGATCGTCGTTCCATCTCCATTCGTCGCTGTGGGACCGTAGCGGCCGGCGCGCGCTCTTCGCCCCCGCCGCTCACGGCGAGGGCGGCAAGGCGGGCGCGCTCTTCGGCGGATGGCTCGGCGGCCAGATGGCCCTCGCCCGCGAGCTCGCGTACTTCTACGCGCCCACCGTGAACTCCTACAAGCGGTACCAGAGCGGCTCCTTCGCGCCCACGCGCATCGCGGCCGGGCGCGACAACCGGACGTGCGGCTTTCGACTGTGCGGGGAAGGGAGCGGCTTCCGCGTCGAGAACCGCATTCCGGGCGCCGACGCCAATCCCTACCTCGCCTTCGCGGCCACCATCGCCGCCGGCCTCCACGGCCTCACCAACCGCCTGAAGGCGCCCAAGCTCTACGAGGGCAACGCGTACGAGGACGCCACCTTGCCCCAGGTGCCGAAGACGCTGCGGGAAGCGATCACCGAGCTGGAGCGGTCGAAGGCGGCGCGGACGGCGTTCGGCGCGCGCGTCGTCGAGCATTACCTGCATGCGGCGCGACTGGAGCAGGAGGCCTTCGACCGCGCGGTGACGGACTGGGAGCTCGTGCGCAACTTCGAGCGCATCTGAGGGGAGTGGAATGGGCGAGCGGTTGAAGGGGAAGGTGGCGTTCATCACGGGCGCGGGAATGGGGATGGGGCGCGAGGCGGCGTTGCTGTTCGCGGAAGAGGGCGCGCGCGTGGTCGTCGCCGACCTCGACGAGGAGGCGGCCAAGGACACGGTGGCGAAGGTGGAAGGGGCGCGGGGGGAGGCGCTCGCCGTCACCGGGGACGTCGCCGTGGAAGCCGACGTGGAGCGGATGATCGCGGCCGGCGTCCGCCACTTCGGAGCGCTCCACGTCCTGCACAACAACGCGGGCGTGCTCTGGAAGGACCGCGACCGCTCCGTGCTCGAAACCGACGGGCGGTGGTGGGATCGCGTGATGGCGATCAACCTCAAGTCCGTGTTCTGGACGACGAAGTACGGGATTCCCGAAATGCGCCGGGCGGGGGGCGGCTCCATCATCAACATGGGATCGGTGTCGGCGCTGGCGGGGTTCACACGCGCCCAGGACGCCTACACGGCGGCCAAGGGCGGCCTCATCTCGCTCACCAAGTCGCTCGCCATCCAGTTCGCCAAGGACAGGATCCGCTGCAACGTGATCCACCCCGGTATCGTCGACACGCCGCTCCAGGCGCCGTACCTGACCGACGCCATCCGCAAGGAGTTCGAGACCGGCATCCCGCTCGGCCGCATCGCCCACCCGCGCGAGATCGCGTACGTCGCGCTCTTCCTCGCCAGCGACGAGTCGTCGTTCATGACCGGCGCCGAGCTGGTGGTGGACGGCGGCTTCACCGCCGGCTGACGATGGCCTCGGTCTCCGCGCGCGCGTCGGCACCGCCGTTCACGCGGCTGGGGTCGGGCGACCTTGCGCTGACGCTGCTCGCCCTCGGGCTCCTCCTGCTCTTGGGCGCGTTCGTGGTGTGGCCGGTGGCGAAGATCCTCGCTCTCAGCGTGGTGGGGCCGGCGGGCCTCACCCTCGCGCACTATGCCGAGTTCTTCAGCACCTGGCGTCTGTTCCGCATCCTCGTCAACAGCCTTCTCGTCTCCGCTGTCTCCACCGTGCTCACCGTGGTCGTCGCCGTCGTCCTCGCGTACGCGGTCACCCGCACCGACATCCCGGGCAAGCGGTTCATCTCACTCATGAGCCTGCTTCCCCTCGTGTCACCGCCGTTTCTCGTGTCGCTCGCATTCATCCTGCTTCTCGGCCGCAACGGCGTGATCACGCGCGCCCTCGGTCTCGAGTGGTCGATCTACGGCTTCCAGGGGATCGTGGTCGCCCAGGTCTTCACCTTCCTTCCCTCCGCCTACATCCTCCTCGCGAACGTGCTCGGCAACATCGACGTCGCCCTGGAGGAGGCGGCGGAAAATCTGGGCGCGGGCGCGCTCGCGACCCTGCGCCGGGTCACGCTCGCGCTCGCGCGCCCCGGCCTGGCCTCGGCGGCGCTCATCGTGTTCATCCTCTGCATGACGGACTTCGGCAACCCCATCCTCGTCGGCGGCCGCTACAACGTCCTCGCCACCGAGATCTACGCCCAGGTCATCGGGATGAACGACTTCGCGAGCGCGGCCACCATGAGCGTCGTGCTCCTGGTGCCGTGTCTCGCCGCCTATCTGTTGAACACGTACTGGGTGGGCTCCGGCTCCTACGTCACGGTTTCCGCGGGCGCCCGCACCACGCTCCGCCCCACGCCGCCCGCCGTGCGGTGGTCGTTGTTCGTGGTGGCGGGCGCCTTCGCCCTCGGGATCGCGGTGATCTACGCCCTCATCCCGCTCGGCTCCTTCGTCCGGCTGTGGGGGAGCGACTGGTCGCTGTCGCTCGGTCATTACGCGCTCGGATCGACCGCGGAAGGCGCGTGGCCGGTGTGGAACAGCGTGCGCCTCGCCCTCGTGACGGCGGCCGTCGGCACCGCGGTCGCCCTCGTCACCGCGTACGTCGTCGAGCGTCGGCGCCCGCCCGGCGCGCGCGTGATCGCGTTTCTGAGCTTGCTGCCGGCCGCGTTGCCGGGGACGGTGGTCGGCGTCGGCTACATCCTCGCCTTCAACGTGCCGCCGCTGCTCCTCACCGGAACGATCTGGATCCTCGTCACGAGCGTCGTGTTCTGGAAATTCCCGGTGGCGGTGCTGGCCGCCGTCAACACGCTGAAGCAGATCGACCCCGCCCTCGAGGATGCGGCGGTGAGCCTGGGCGCGGGCGGTGTGCGAACGTTCGCGCAGGTCGTCCTCCCGCTCCTCAAAGGCACGGCCTTCTCGATCTTCGTCTACTTCTTCATCAACGGCATGGTGACCGTGAGCGCGGTGATCTTCCTCATCTATCCCGGGTTCAACCTCGCGTCGGTCGCCATCCTGGCCCAGGTCGAGAACGGCTACCCGGGAGTCGCGTGCGCGCTCGGGACCCTGGTGCTCACCATCGTGCTGGCGACGGTGGTGGCGTTTCGCTTCCTCGTGGGAGGAGAGCGGGTCGCGATCCTCAAGATGTGAGGGACACACGCGCGCCGGCGCCCACGCCGCCGGCGACGAAAAGGAGATCGCCGATGCCTCGGTTCCTCGCCGCTCTGCTCGCTCTCGTCCTCCTCCTGCCGCTCGGGCCCGTGGCGGCGCCGGGCGCGGAAGACAAGCTCGTCATCTACACCGCCTACGAGGAAAACGAGCTCAAGACGTTCTGGGAGCAGTTCAAGAAGGATCTGCCCGACCTCGCCGCCAAGGCCTCGTACATTCGCGGCTCCACGGGGCCGATCATCGCCCGCGTGGAAGCGGAGAAGGCGAATCCGCAGGCGGACGTGATCTGGGGTGTGTTCAACGATTACCTGACGGGCGCCGGCAAGAAGGGACTGCTGGAGGCGTACGCGGCGAAGGAGTCGGACCGGATCCCCGCGCGCTTCAAGCATCCCGACAACCTGTGGCAGGGCGTGACGCTGCTCACGGTGGCTTTTGCCGTCAACCAGAAGAAGATGGCGGAGCTGAAGCTGGACCCGCCGCGCACGTGGGCCGACCTCACCGACGCCAAGTACAAGGGCCACATCGTGATGTCGAATCCGTCCACGTCCGGGACCGCCTATCTGGTGCTCGCCAGTCACGTCACGCGCCTCGGCGAGGACAAGGCGTTCCACTACTACGAGGCGCTCGACAAGAACCTCTCCCAGGTCACGAAGTCGGGTGGCGCCCCCGGACGCATGGCGGCGTCGGGGGAGACGCCCATCGGGGTGGCCCTCGCCTACGAGGTGGAAGTGGCCAAGAAGCAGGGCGCGCCCATCGACGTGATCTTTCCGTCCGACGGCATTCCGTGGACGTTCGAGGGCAACGCGCTCGCGAAGGGCGCCAAGAATCCCCAGAACGCGCGCCGCTTCCTGGACTGGGCGGTGTCGAAATCGGCGATGGGGTCCTACGCGGAGTGGCGGGGCTCCGGCATCACGCGCACGGACGTCGCCGTGAGCGGGCCGCGGATCACCGAGATGAATCTCATCAACCTCGATTTCGTGAAGGCGGCGGACGACAAGGACCGGCTCGTGAAGAAGTGGCTGGAGAAGTTCTCGAGGTAACGTGCGCATCCGTCTCCGCGGCGTCACCAAGCGCTTCGCCGGCGCCACCGCCGTCGACGACCTGTCTCTCGACATCGCGCGCGGCGAGCTCGTGAGCCTGGTGGGAGGCTCCGGGTGCGGCAAGACCACCACCCTCCGTCTCATCGCCGGCTTCGAGCGGCCGGATGCGGGGGAGGTGCTCTTCGACGATCGCGTGGTGAACACGGTGACGCCGCGGGCGCGGGGCGTGGGCATCGTCTTCCAGTCCTACGCGTTGTTCCCGACCATGACTGTCGCCGACAACATCGCGTTCGGCCTCCGCGTCGCCCGCCGGCCGTCGGCGGAAATCCGGGCGCGGGTGGCCGAGCTGGTGGCGCTCACCCATCTGGGTGGCTTCGAGAGCCGTTATCCCCACCAGCTTTCCGGGGGTCAGCAGCAGCGCGTCGCGCTCGCGCGCGCCCTCGCCCGGCGTCCACAGATCCTGCTCCTGGACGAGCCGCTGTCCGCGCTCGATGCCAAGATCCGCCTCCGCCTCCGCGGCGAGATCCGGAAGATCCAGACCCACCTCGGCATCACCACCGTCTACGTGACGCACGATCAGGAGGAAGCGCTCTCCATCGCCGATCGCATCGCCGTCATGCGGGCGGGGCGCATCGAGCAGGTAGGCCGCCCGCAGGAGATCTACGCGGCGCCCCGGACCGATTTCGTCGCCGACTTCATCGGCCTCTCCAACCTCATGACGTGCCGGGTGGCGTCGGCGGCGGAGGGACTGGTGGAATGGGAGGGCGAGCGCTTCCGCGTGGACGTGGGCGGCGCTCCCGACGGCGCCTCCGTCACCGTCTCCGTGCGCCCGGAAAAGCTCGCGCTCGTCGTCGACGGTATCGCCGACGGCATCCCGAACCGATTGAAGGGCGTGCTCGAGGTCGTGACCTTCCTCGGTCCTTTCGTCCGGCTCGAGGTCAGCGTGCACGGGCGGCCGTTCTGGGTCGACATGCCCACCGCGCGGGCGTCGGCGCTCGAGCGTCGCAAGCCGCTCACGCTCGGCTTCGCGGCTACCGACGCCGTCGTCCTCGCCGGCGCCGCGCCCACGGCGCCGTGAGCCTGCACGGCCGCACGGCGCTGGTGACGGGCGCGGCGCGCGGGATCGGCCTCGCCATCGCGGAGCGCCTCGCCCGGGAGGGCGCGAACGTCGCCCTCGTGGACCGCGACCCCCGCGTGGAGGCGACGGCGGCTCCGTTCAAGGAGGCGGGGATGGCGGTCGTCGCCGACCTCACGCGCACGGCGGAGGTCGACGCCGCCGTCCGGCTCGTCCACGACCGGTGGGAGCGCCTCGACATCGTGGTCAACAACGCCGGCATCACCGGGCGCTCCTATCCGATCTGGGAGCTGACCGACGAGGACTGGCATTCGGTGATCGCGGCCGACCTCACCGCCGTCTTCCTCGTCTGTCGCGCCGCCCTCCGCGTGATGCTCCCGCGCGGAAGCGGTCGCATCGTCAACGTGGCCTCGATCGCGGGCAAGGAGGGCAACCCCACGCTGGTCCCGTACTCGTCCGCCAAGGCGGGCGTCATCGGCCTCACGAAGGCGCTCGCCAAAGAAGTGGTGACGCGCGGCATCCTCGTGAACGCGGTGGCTCCGGCCGTGATCGGTACCGAGCTCTTGAAGCAGATGACGCCGGAGACCGTGAATCTCCTGGTGTCGAAGATCCCGATGGGGCGCGTGGGGCGACCCGACGAGGTGGCGGCGCTGGTGGCGTGGCTGGCGTCGGACGAGTGCTCGTTCTCGACGGGCGCCGTCTACGATCTCTCCGGCGGCCGCGCCACGTACTGAAGCAGCGTCATCTTTGACACCGACTCCACGATCTCGCCCTCGATGGCCATCCGCACCGCGTCCGCCAACGGCACCACCCGCCGCTCCAGGAACTCGTCGGAGTCGGCGGGCAGGGGATCGGGGGAGAGGTCGCGCGCGACGTAGCAGTACGCCTCCTCGTCGAGATATGCGTTGGAGGGCAGGAAGCGCGTGAGGAAGACGAGCTCGCGCGCGCGGTAGCCTCCCTCCTCGCGCAGTTCCCGCTGCGCCGCCGCTTCCGGCGCTTCTCCCGGGAGCGCACCGCCGCCGGGCAGCTCCCACGACAGCGCACGCGCCAGGTGACGATACTGGCGGACGAGGAGCACGTGGCCGGCGTCGACGAAGGGCAGCACGCCGACGGTGACACCCACGGCGAGGATGGGATAGATCCGCTCGGTGCCGTCGGGCAGCCGCCAGGTGTCCTCGCGCAGCGTGAGGCGGCCGCGCGTGTATCGACTGGTGGAGCCGAGGGGACGCCAGGCGTCGGGCACCGCCGCGGAGTATAAGCGGAGGGCGGCGCGTTGACACGTCCGGAGGCACGCCGGTATCGTAGACGCACGATGCCGCGAGAACGTCCCGTCGATGTGCTCATGAAGAAGCTCGTGCATGCGATCGAGGTGTCGCTGGCCGCTACCGACGCCGCGCGCGACGCCGTGCAAGAGATCCTCAAGCGCGGCGCCGACACCGGCATCTTCTTCACGGGGACGCGCGGCCGCGGCAACCCCTCCTTCGAGCTCACCGCGCAGGACAAGGAATTCCTGCGAGCCGTTTCCATCAAGCCCGACCGCTGACGCGGCCGATGCGGGCGGCCTTCCTGCTCGTGTGGCTGGCGGCGGCGGTGGCCGTCCTCTTGCCGCTCCTGCGCCGGCCCCTGTCGGGGCGCACGCGCCCGGTCGATGAATCGCACCGGGACGAGCTCGTGAAGGATCCCGTGTGCGGGACGTACGTCGTGCGCTCGCGCGCGGTCACCCGCGACGACGGCGGCGCGCCGCGCTACTTCTGTAGTACGGACTGCGCCCGCCGCTATCCGTCGGGCGTCTGAGGCGGCCGGTGGCGCCGCATCCCGATCCCTACCGCGACGTCGACGCCCAGGCGGATCCCGCCCAGTTCGTCAAGGCGCTCGAGCTGCGTGGCCGCGACGCCGACCACGCGCGGCTGCGTCGTCGCTTTCTCCGGTTCGTTCCCGTGCGCGCGGGCGATCGGGTGCTCGAGGTCGGTTGCGGCACCGGCGTCATCGTGCGCGACCTCGCGGCGCTGGTCGGGCGTCGCGGGCGCGTCGTCGGCGTCGACCGTAGCCGCACCGTCATCACTGCCGCCCGCAGACTGTCCCGGGGTCACACCGGCGGCACCCCCGTCAGCCTGCGCGTCGCCGACGGCGCCCGGCTCTCGTTTCGCGACGGCGCCTTCGACGTCACCGTCGCCGTCACCGTGGTGCTCCACGTCGGCGATCCCCTCGCGTTCGTGAAGGAGATGGCGCGCGTCACGCGACCCGGCGGCCGTGTCGCCCTTCAGGACCAGGACTTCGGGACGGTGGCGGTCACGCACCCGGATCCGGCGCTGTCGGACCGGATCCTCAGCGAGGTGGCGGCGCGCATCTACGAGGAGCCCCACAGCGGCCGCCGTCTCCCCGGTCTCCTCCGCGCGGCGGGCCTCGATTCCGTGCGCCTCCTGACCGACGTCCAGCAGGACACGACGCTGGAGCCGTTCACGAAGGGCTTCCTCGAGCGGCGCGCGGAGAACGCCGTCCGCTTCGGCATCGTGGATGCGGTCGCCGCCCAGCGCTGGCTCGACGGATTCACGCGGCTCGTGGCCGCGGGCACGTTCGTCTTCACCATGAACTATTACGGAGCGGTGGGACGCAAACCACGATGACGCGACGAGCGCTGTTCATGCTGGCGCTCGTCGGCGTCGTGGCCGCCGCTCCCGTTCCGCGTCCGTCGACGGCGGTGGACGGCGCCGCCGCCCTCCGTCACGTCGAGCGGCTCGTCGCTCTCGGCCCGCGGCCGGCCGGCTCGCCCGCCGGCGGCCGCGCGCGCGACTACATCGTGGCCACGCTGAAGGCGGCCGGGCTCGAGGTCCGCGTGGAACCCTTCGAGGCGGAGACGCCGGACGGGAAGCTGCGCATGGCCAACGTCGTGGGCGTGGCGCGGGGCCGACGGCCCGACGTCATCATGCTCGCCGGCCACTACGACACCAAGATGTTCCGCGAGTTCCGGTTCGTCGGCGCCAACGACGGCGGCTCCAGCGCCGCCCTTCTCCTCGAGCTCGCTCGCCATCTCGCCACCCCGCCGCGGGAGTACACGTACTGGGTGGTGTTCTTCGACGGCGAGGAGGCGCGGGGTACGTGGACGGCGCAGGACAGCCTGTATGGGTCGCGCCGGATGGCGGAGACGCTCGCGCGTTCGCGCCGGCTGCCGCGCGCGCTCATCGTCGTGGACATGATCGGCGATCGCGATCTCGACATCCGCCGCGAGTCGTTCTCGACGGAGGCGCTCACGGACATCCTGTGGGCGAGCGCGCGCCGCCTGGGGCACGACGCGCACTTCCTCGCCGAGCGCATGCCGGTGGAGGACGATCACGTGCCCTTCTTGCGCGCGGGCGTTCCCGCCGCGCTCCTCATCGACTTCGACTTCCCCCCCTGGCACACGCCCGACGACACGCTCGACAAAGTGTCGGCGCGGAGCCTCCAGATCGTGGGCGACGTCGTGCTCGACGCGCTGCCGTCCGTGGAATGGTGGCTGTCGCGGGCGGCGGCGCCGGCGGGCCGCTGAAACGACGGCGGTATACTCGGGCCATGCCGCGCGTCCGTGAGATCGACGATCCCGGGAACGACGCCACCGTCGCCGAAGCCTTTGCGAAGGAGCGCGAGATCTTCGGCTTCGTGCTGAACACGTCGAAGGTGTTCGCGCACCGGCCGGGAATCCTCAAGGCGGCCAAGCAGCTCTCTGTTGCCGTTCAGAAGTCGGGCCTGCTCGCCCCCGAGCTGCTCGCGCTCGTCTGTCTGCGCGTGGCTCTCATCAACGGCTGTCCGTTCTGAATCGACATCAATGCATCCCGTGGGATGCACGCGGGCGCGACGGAGGAGAAGATTGCCCGCGTCGCCGACGCCGCCACCAGCGATCTCTTCTCGGAGCCGGAGCGCGCCGCCCTCGCCTACGCGGAAGCGATGACCATCACCGGCCGCAAGGTCGACGACGAGCTGTTCGCGCGCGTCCGTCGCTCGTTCGCCGAGGCGGCGGTGGTAGAGCTGACCGCCGCCGTCGCTCTCGAGAACTTCCGGAGCAAGTTCAACGTCGCCCTCGGCATCGAGGCCCAGGGGTTCTGCGTCCTCAAGTAGTTAGCGCGCGTTCCGCCCCTCACTGACAGTCGGATTTTCGACCGTTGGTTGCGCCTGGGTTGCGGATGGTTGCGGCATCCAGCGTGCGTACGTCCTGAGCAGGACCGACGCCGACCGCCAGCCGCCCTGCTGCTGCACGTAGAGTAGGGGAGCGTTCCGGGACAGCATCGTCGAGGCGAACGTGTGCCGCAGCTGCTCAGGCATTCGGTAGCGCACCTGGGCCGCGAGGAGGACGCGCTTCCACGCGCGGTGCACCTCCATCGAGGAGAGCGGCTGGCCGCCACGGTGAAACACGAAGGCCTCCGGCTCCAGCGACCGCACCGTGACCCGCCGCAGGCCGTGAAGCACCGCCCGGGCGGCGTCTGGGCCTCCTGGGCGCCACTCCGCCACGTCATCGGCGATCGGGTGGGTGATGGACACATCGCGCTCCTGCCGCGTCTTCGTCGGGCCGATCTTGCCGTGGCTGAACGTGCGGCGCACCTTCACCGTTCCAGCGTTGAGGTCGAGGTCCTGCCACTGGAGGCCCGTCGCCTCGCCGGCCCGCATTCCGGTCTGCCCCCAGAGCCGGAGGAGCGCCGCGAAGTCCGGCTCGAGCCGATCCGCTGCCGCGAAGATGGCCCGGAGCTCGCGCCCGGTGAACGGGTCGACGTTCTCAGTGCGCGCCGTGCCGCGCCACTCGGCGTCGTTCATCGGGTTGGCGGGGATGAGTTTTCGTCGCACCGCACGCTTGAGGATCAGCCGGAGCGGGAGCAGGCCGGTGCGCAGTGACGAATCCGCGAGCGGCTTGCCGACACGCCGGATGCTCCCACCGGGGGTCCGCTTGGCGGCGATGAAGTCCTCGATCGTCTCCACGGTGATCGCGGTGATCGGCATGCTGCCGAAGTACGGCCGCAGGTGGTGCTCGACGAAGCTGCAATAGTTCGCGAACGTCGATTCTGCCACCGCGTGGGTCGCCGGATACTTGACGCGCCACTCGGCGTACACCTCGTCGAACGTCGGCGGGGCCTCGGCCGGCGTCGTGTCGAACACCCGGAGGTCCCCGTCGAGGAGCCGCGCGGTGATTTTGACTGCGGCATCTTCAGCGAGCTTCTTCGCGCGCCGGCCGCTCCCGATTTTCTTCGCCTTGCGGTGACCCTGGTGATCAACGAAGAGCCACCAACACCCGTCGCGCTCGCGGATCTTGACGCTCATCGGTGCGCCTCCTTCGCTTCAAGCAGGGCCCGAGCCCGGGGCGTGAGGTCTCCGCCTTGTCGACGCCCTCGCGGCGGATCCGTCAACAGCTCCCGCTGGCGCGCCTCATGGAGGATGTCCCGGACGCGCTGCCGGCGAGCGAGTGGAAGCCGCCGCGCCGCCTCGACGGTGGGTCTTTTACTCCCTCGCTCGATGGCGTCGACGTAGTCCCGCGCCACCTCCGCGTAAAAGCGATCCGGGAAGGGCTTGCGACCGCGCCGACGCCCGGATGCGGCCGGTGGAGCGGCCTGCGCGAGCCCGTGGCCCGCGAGCACGTCATCCTCGAAGCCCTGGCGGCGGATGTTGGCAAGGATCCCTCCCATCTCGCTGAGGTGGTGCCCGACCCGCAGTTCGCGGAGCAGCCGATGGGTAACGCCCCCAGCCGGCACGGTGGCTTTTGGCCCTAGAAGCACCCCGCTCCACACTCCGGAGTTCTGTCGGTTGCGCTCATTCGGGAAGAGGCGGACTTCGCCGATGACCGGAGTCCCGTTCTGAGAGAGCACACGGTACGCTGCGACCCACTCCCCATCGCGGATCGGGACCTCGAGCCAGAGATCGTCGATGTTGACGCCGACGAGTGACTTGCGCACGTGTTCCTCGAGCTCCTGCATCTGAGCGCCGACCCGCCGGGCGTCCGCGCGATCAACGAAGTGCCAGTGACCAGTCCGGGTGAGGGTCGGCTTCGTGAGGGTTCTCATGAGTCGGGATGCTATCCGACGCGCGCTAATTTGTCAACGGTCAGCCGCAGCGTGCACTTTTTGCTTGTGAATGCCGCAGGGGTGGGATATAAAAACAAACAGCGGATTCTACCGTCGGAAAAAAGGAGGCCGTTCCTATCGTGCTTACCTACCACGAATCCGGGGACATCGGGCGTGCGGCGGTGATGGGGGCCGAAGGCGTCAGATACCACGAGCGGATGGGGCACCTGAAGCCCGCAGCCCGGACGCTCCGCGGCAC
>DASXSB010000112.1:0-45888 GCA_036506275.1 Candidatus Methylomirabilota bacterium
GTGCGTATGCGCATGGCCTCTCTTTTACGTCAGGCCGCCGTCCACGGCAATGACCTGGCCCGTGACGTACCCCGCGCGGTCCGAGCACAAGAAGGCGACGGCGGGCGCCACCTCGTCCGCGCGGCCGGGACGGCCGAGCGGGATGGCGGCCAGCAGCTCGGCGCGGATCTCCGCGGGGACGTCGGCGGTGAGGGTGGTGTCGACGAGACCGGCGGACACGCAGTTCACGGTGACGCCGTGGGGACCGACCTCGCGTGCGAGCGCACGACAGAGACCGATGAGCGCGCTCTTGGACGCGGCGTAGTTCGTCTGTCCGCGCCGACCGACGAGGGCGGTGGGCGACACGATGTAGATGATGCGACCCCAGCCGCGCGCGATCATGCCCGGCAGGGCGGCGCGCGACGCGAGAAACCCGGCGCGCAGGTTCACGTCGAGGAGATCGTCGAAGTCGCGGTCGGTGGTGGCGAGCAACAACCGATCGCGGTTGAAGCCGGCCGCGTGCACGACGACGTCCACCGTCCCCACGCGCGCGAAGAGCGCGCTCACGGCGTCGGCGGAGGCGGCGTCGCTGCGGGTGAGCGTGATCGGAAGCCGAGCGGCGCGGGCGGCCTCGGCGGCGGCACGCGCCACGGCCTCGTCGTGGGCGTAGGTGGCGACGACCTCGAGGCCGTCGCCGGCGAGCTTCTGCGCGATGGCGAAACCGAGGCCCCGACTGCCGCCGGTGACGAGCGCGCGTCGCGGCGGCGGCGACATGCGCGGAGTCTAGCACCGCCCGCACTTCCGACTATACTGTGGCGCATGTCGGGATCGGTGAAGACGGTGGCCGTGCTGGCGCGCCCCCGCTGGCACTGGCATCCGTACAATCGCGCGCGCTTCTATCGCATCGCGGAAACGGTCGGCTGGCTGCCGCGGCCGCTCCGTCTCCGCCTCGCGCGGCGGCTCGGTGCCCTGGCGCCGCGGTTCGCGCCCGCCGAGCACGCGGCGGCCCGCCGGACGCTGGAAATCGTCACCGGCGCCACCGGGGCCGCGCTGGACACGCTCACCGCGCGCGTGTTCCAGGATTTCGCGATGTGCTTCAGCGACCTCGTCTCCACCAACCGGCGCTCCGCGTCCACGCTCTTCGCCTACGTCGACGCCGTGCGCGGCGGCGAGCGGGTGCAGGACCTCACGGGTGGCCTCATCTCCATCACCGCCCACGTCGGGAACTGGGAGCTGGCCGGCCGTCTCCTCGCCACGCGCTCGGAGCGCCGGACGCACGTGGTGGTGTCGCCGGAGGAGGCGCCCGAGCTCGAGCGCTGGGTTCGACGTGACGGCGATGGCGTGCGCTTCGTTCCGCGCGCTCACCCCGGTGTCGGCGTGGAGCTGCTGGCCGCGCTGCGACGCGGAGAAGTGGTGGCACTGCAGGGCGACCGTGCCCTCGGCACGCGCGGCGACGTGTCGATCCCGTTCTTCGGGCGCCCGGCCTCCTTTCCCCTCGGGCCCTTTCTCCTCGCGCGCGCCGCCGGCCGTCCCGTCGTGCCCGCCTTCTGCGTGCTCAACGACCGGCATCGCTACACGGTCGAGATCGGCGCGCCCATCGTCGTCGAGCGCGGGGAAGAGGAGGCGGCGGCGCGGGCGTGGGTGGGCGTGCTCGAGGACGTCGTGCGCGGCCATCCCACGCAATGGTTCAACTTCTTCGACATGTGGAGCATGCCGCGGTGAGCATCGATCCCACCGACGCGGAGCGGGTGGCGGCGGCGGTGACGCCGCTCTTGCCGCCGTCGCTGGCGCCGATCTTCGGGGCGGGCTTCACGCACTCGCACATCCTGTTCGACGAATACGTGTTCCGGCTCGCCCTCCGCGTTTTCCAGGAATCGCGGCTCGACGCCGCGCTCTCCGAGTGGGGCAGCGCCGAGGATGCCGTGAAGCGCGCCGCTCTCGAGCCACGGCGCAGCCTGGTGCCGGTGGACTGGATCCTCCGCCACCTCGCCGCTCGCGGCGTGCTCGCGCGCGAGGATGGCGCCGCGGGAATGCGTTTCCTCGTGGAGGCGCCACTCCCCGTCCTCGATCCCGCCGCCGTGCACGCCGAGCAGCAGCGCCACGACGCCGCCTGCTTGCCCTCGTACGCGCTCGCGGCAACCGCCGCCCGCGACTACCCGGCGTTCCTCCGCGGTGAACGCTCCGGAGACGAGATCCTCCTCGCGCCCGCCCGGCTTCCCCTCTGGGTCGGCTACTTCTCCAACGACAACGCGCTCTATGCCGTGAACAACCACGTGGGGAGCGCCGCCCTCGCAGCCTGGATGGATCCGGGCGACGGCGCCGTGCTCGAGCTGGGCGGCGGTCTCGCCAGCGGCGCCACCGCCGTCCTGCACCGCCTCGGCACCATGGGCCGGCTTTCGCAGCTCACGGCCTATCGCTTCACGGAGCTCGTCCCCGCCTTCCTGCGCCGCGCGCAGCGCCTGCTCACCGACAAGTTTCCGGAGGCGCCGTTCCTTACCTTCGCGCCCCTGGACATGAACCGCCCCTTCGCGGAGCAAGGCGTGGGCGCGGACAGCGTTTCGATCGTGTACGCGGTGAACACGCTCCACGTCGCCCATGACCTCGACTTCACGCTTGGCGAGATCGGCCGTGCCCTGCGCCCGGGGGGGCAGCTCATCGTGTCGGAGTGCATCCGGCCCGCCGCCGGGCAGACGCTCTATCCGGAGTTCGTCTTCAACCTCCTGGAGACGTTTCGCGCGCCGCGCCTGCATCCGCGCTACCGCCCGAACGGCGGTTTCCTCACGCCCGAGCAGTGGACGGACGCGATGGACGCGGCGGGCTTCGCGGAGATCCGCGTCCTGCCGGACATCGCCGCCATCCGCGAGGTGTTCCCCACCTTCTACGTGGGGGCGATCGGAGCCACGCGCCCGTGACCGGACGCGAGCCGCACCCGGTGTTGCCCAAGTACTACGAGAGCGACGCCGAGCGGCAGCCGTTCGTGACCGCGCTCTTCGACGGCGCCGCCCGTCATTACGATCGCGTGTGCGCGCTGATGTCGCTCGGGAGCGGACAGTGGTATCGCCGGCAGGCCCTCGAGCGCGCCGGGCTCCGCCACGGCATGACGCTGCTCGACGTGGCCACCGGGACCGGGCTCGTGGCGCGCTCGGCGGTGCCGATCGTCGGCGACGCGCAGAGGATCGTCGGCCTCGATCCGAGCCGCGGCATGCTGGAGCAGGCGCGGAAGGCGCTCGGCATCGCGCTCGTGCAGGGGCGCGCGGACGAGCTGCCGTTTCCCGGCAACCACTTCGACTTCCTGAGCATCGGCTATGCCCTGCGCCACGTGGGCGATCTCGACGTCGCCTTCGGCGAATGCCGGCGCGTGTTGAAGCCGGGGGGCCGGCTTCTGGTGCTCGAGATCACGCGCTCGCCGTCGGCGGTGACGCGGGCGGTGACGCGCTTCTACTTCCAGCAGGTGTTGCCGCGCATCATGTGGGCCACCACGCGCAGCGAGCCGGCGCGGATGCTGACGCGCTACTACTGGGACACCATCGCGGCCTGCGTGCCGCCGCCCGTCATTCTCGACTACCTGACCCGGAGCGGGTTCGTCGACGTGCGGCGCGTCGTCTTCGGGGGCTGCCTCAGCGAGTACGTCGGGGTGAAGGCGGCGTAGTCAGCGAATCGCCAGCTCGGCGGGGTCCACGCCGCGCAGGCCGTGCGTGCAGAGAAACTTCAGCAGCCCGCGACTGTAGCGGGCGCCCGTCCGCGCCCCGCTCGCCTGGAGCGCGATGTGCCGCGAGATGTGCTTCTGCATGGCGGTCTTCAGCCAGCTCTCGCCCTTCTGTTCCTGCCACTCGCGGCCGGCGCGGATGGCCGCGACGACGCGCCCATCGTAGAAGTACTCGATCAGCTCTCTCCACGCGGCGAGCGCGGCCGTCTGCGCGGGCGGGTAGGGCGCGAGGACGGCGGCGAGGGCGGCCGGCGTCGGCGCGCGGCGTCCCTCGACGACGGGTGCGAGCAAGTCGGCCACCATCTCCGCCGATTTCATCGCGAGAAACACACCCGGGGACAGCATCGGATCGACGTGGCCGAACGTGTCGCCGACCATCACCCATCCCGGTCCGAGGCCGCGCTCGGAAATGAGCTGGTAGTTCGAGTACGTGGCCACGCCCGTCACGCGCTTGCCGTCGGGCAGGATCTTGCTGAGCCACGGGTTGATGCCGATCGCGCGCGCGATCCGCTCTTCCGGGCTGGCGCCGAGACGCGCCGCGTCCGCGTGGCCGAGCACGATGCCGACCGAGAGCCGCTCTCGAAGCGGGATGCACCACGACCAGCCCGCCTCCGCGCGGCTCAGCAGGAGCTGTCCCGGCGGCTCGTCCCACACGAAGCCCTCGTAGTGCGCGAAGTACGCGACGTCGCTGCGGGGACCGACGTGGGCGCGGATGCCGAGCACGCGGGCCACGTGACGCGCGCGTCCGCTCGCATCCACGATGAGGTGCGGCTGCCGGCCGCCGAGCGCGGGAGCGGCGTCGAGGGTCTCGCGCGTGAGGGCGATCTCGGCGTCGGTGCCCGTGCCCCGCGCCGGCTCCACGCGCGCCTTGAAGTCCACGCGGTGGGCGCCGCAGGCAACGGCGCGCGCCAGCAGCGCCTCGTCGAACCGCGGGCGCGGCGTGTTGTAGGTGTACGGGTACACGCCGGGCGCGAAGCGGGAGAACGTGAAGCTGAAGCGATCGGTCGGAGACCAGATGAACGACACGCCCGGCTTCAGGCGGCTGAAGGAGGCGATCTCTTCCTCGACGCCGAGGCGCTTCAGCATCGGCACCAGCGCCGGCACCAGCGATTCGCCGACCAGGAGCTCCGGCCGGCGGCCATCGTCGAAGAGCGTGACGCTGGCGCCGCGGGCGGCGAGGAGCATGGCCGTGACGGCGCCGGCGGGTCCGGCGCCGATGACGGCGACGCGGAAAGGCTCGCTCATCGGCGAAGGATCTTGCCGCCCGGTGTGCGCGCGATGGCGCTCACGATGGCGAACTCCACGGGGACCTTGTAGGGCGACAAGAGCCGCGTGCAGTGGGCGCGGAGGGCGCCGACGTCGACGGACGACGAGCTGACGGCGACCTCGGCGTGCGGGACCTGGCCCAGGCGCGGATGCGGGTGCCCCATCACGCGCGATTCCTTGACGCCGGGGAAGCGATTGATGCAGGCCTCCACCTCTTCCGGGAAGAACTTCACACCGGCGACGAAGATCACGGCTTTCTTTCTCCCCTCGAGGTAGAGCGCTCCCGCCGCGTCCACGCGGCCGATGTCGCCGGTGAGGAACCAGCCATCGTGGGTGATGTCCTCGCGTCGTTGCCAGGGCGCGTAGTAGGCGGAGAACAGCCCGGACCCGCGCACGGCGATCTCGCCCGTCACGCCCGCGCTCACGCACTCGCCGCTCTCCGCGAAGACCGCCACCTCGTAGCCGGGCACGGGACGCCCCACCGAGGTGGCGGGAAGGCCGTCCGTCCGCACGTTGATGCACGGCAATCCGGCCTCGATGATGCCGTAGGCCTGGGCGACGGGAACGCCGTAACCGGCCTCGAATCGATCCATCACGGCCTGGGTGATGGGCGCGCTCGTCGACAGCGCGAGCCTCACGCTCTTCAACGGTTCCCCGGGCGACAGGTTGCCGAGGCGCTCGAAGTGAAACGGCGAGGCGTAGACGACGCTCGCCTGGAGCCGGCGGATCGCCTCCGCCACCGCGCGCGGCAGCGTGTCGGGCGCCATGAGGATGTGCGCCCCCGCCTTCACGTAGGCGGTGATCGTCACCGCGAAGTGGTACGCGAGCGGCAAGACCCACAGGATGCGGTCCTCGGGCGTGAAGGAGAGGACGTGGTCGGCGGCTTCGACGCGGGCGAGCGTGGCGGCGTGGGAGAGCACGACGCCCTTGGAGCGCGCGGTCGTTCCCGACGTGAATCGGATGAACGCGGGATCGAGACTCCGTAGCGCGTCGGGACCGGCGGCGTCCCGGTCGACCCACGAGAACGTGAAGCCGTCGCATTCACCGCCCGTGAGCGGCTGGGGCGCGCCCCCGGCGGGCAGACCTTCGGCGGCGCCGGGCGCCGACAGGCACGCGTTCACGTCGACCTCGCGCAGGAGATCCGTCATCTCGGCGGCGGTGACGTTCGTGGGAACCGGCACCAGGCAGGCGCCGGTGCCGAGCAGCCCGAACGCCGCCGGGAGGTAGGCGAGGCCGTTGGGGCACAGGAGACCGATGCGCTGCCCGGGCTCCACGCCCGCCGTGCGGAGGAACGCGGCCACCTGCCGCGCCTCCCGGGCGAGCGCGGCGTAGGTGATCGCGCGGCCGGAGCGGACGTCGGTGACGGCGATGCGGTCGGCGTGCGTCTCCGCGGACGACTCGACGATATCGGCGAGGTTCACGCGCCCTCCGCTTCCCGCGCGGCGGCCATGCCCACCCCCTCGCCGGCGGCGAGACAGGTGCCGATGACGCGCGCGGATCCAAGCGCTTCGTGAGTGGCGCTCATGCAACGGCCTACCGCGAACAGGTTGTCGACGTCGCGCGCGCGCAGGCTGCGCAGGGGAACGTCGTACGTCCGTCCTTCCTCGAGGTACTCGTAGGTGGGCCCGGCGTGGCCGGCCTCCCACAGCTCGATCGGCCAGCTCGCGCGCGCGACGCCGTCGTCGAAGCGATGACCGGCGAGGACGTCGTCGCGCGTGAGCTCGTAGCGGCCGACGATGCGACGGCTTTCGCGCACGCCGACCTGGGCGGCGGCATGGGAGACGAACGCGCGCGCGAAGGCGGGCAACGATTTCAAGAACTCCGTGAGCGCGAGCGCGCGCCGCCGGCCTTCCTGCTCGGCCGCGGTGAGGAGATCGCGCGGCGCCCGCACGCCCTCGATGATGCCGTCGAGCGCGAGCTTGCACACGACCTCGCCGGGCTGGGGCGAGACGCCGAGCACGAGCCGGGCCGCGCCCGCGGGAAGCACGCCGTCGGCCTCGGCGGTGGCGAGCGTGCGCAGGAGCGCGATCCGCGCCCCCGGCGTGAGCGCCTCGCGATCCACCTGCTGGAGGACGAAAACCAACGCGGGAAGCTGGCGCTCGGCGGGGGGCGCCGTCTTCGTCGCCGCGCCCGCGCGGTGGGCGACGATCGCGTCGCCGGTCGCATCCACCACCGCGCCCGCGCGGAGCTCGAGCGTTCGCTCCCACGTCGCCACCCGCACGCTCTCGACCCGCGCGCCGTGCGTGCTGACGCCCACGAGGTAGGCGTGGAGATAGACGTCGAGTCCCGGGGCGGCGGTGGTGAGCTCGTCGGCGAGACACGCGAAGGCGAACGGCGTGTACGGCATGACGAACATCGGGCCCCGCCGCACGGGCTTCTCGCATCCCGGCATCGCCGCCAGCCGCCGCGAGAAGGCGAGGGCGAAGCCCTCGTTGAGCGGCTCCGGGGCGCCGCCCGGCGACGTCTGATAGAGGCCGCAGATGGTGCTGACCATGCCGGCGGTGGCCATGCCGCCCAGAAAGCCGTAACGCTCCACGAGGGCGGTGCGGGCGCCGGCGCCGGCGGCGCCGATGGCGGCGGCGAGACCGGCGGCGCCGCCGCCGACCACCACCACGTCGTAGGTCACGGCGTCCTCGCCCAACCCATGCCCTCGCCCACGGCCTCCACGACCCGGTTCGCGTCCTCCTCGCTCACGGCGCCGTCCACCCAGGAGACGACCACGTTGTGCCGGACCGCGCAGCGGTTGAAGAATACTCCGATCCCCGGCCGCGGCAGAACGGCGGGGACGTGATACGCGTTCACGACGGCGCGGCCGAAGCAGCGCGCGAGGGCGGGCGCGAAATCCGCGAGATCGGCACAGTTGAACGAGAAGATCTCGCCGCCCGCCGTCCACGGGAGCGCGCGCAGCATCGTGCGCAGCGGACGGTAGTGGAGGAATTCCATGGCCACCGCGTTGGCCTCGATCTGGCCGTCGCGCACGGCGTCCGCCATCTGGTGGCGCAGCGCGCGGGCGAGGGCGGGGACGTCGTCGGTCTCGGACGGCCGGAAGCGCGCGAAGTGGAACGCGAGCAGGTTGCCGAACGTCGCACCCGGCTCGCCCTTCGGACGCAGGTCCACCGAGATCGGCAGCAGGAAGGGGACGTCGGGCAGTCCGCGCCGCCGCCACAGCTCGGCCATGGCGCGACCGACGACGGCGACACGCCAGGAGATCTCGCGCGTCTGACGCGCGCCCGGGTCGCGCTCCACG
Source organism: Candidatus Methylomirabilota bacterium (assembly GCA_036506275.1). GTDB lineage: Bacteria > Methylomirabilota > Methylomirabilia > Rokubacteriales > CSP1-6 > DASXSB01. Next base: position 8,199 of record DASXSB010000112.1, read on the forward strand.
AAGCTCTGCTGTCGATAACGAACGCGACCGGGAGCGGTGAGGGCGCCGCCGGGAGAGACCGGCGCCACCGGCGCCAGCGTGCGCATGTAGGCGAGACTCCCGCGCGCGATCCGCCCGCGCTCACGGAACGGTCGCGCGTCCCGCGCGGCCGCCACGTGACCGTTCTCCCGTCGCGCGCCACCGGTGCTGGCATCGAGGGCGGACAGCTCGGCGAGGAGATTCTGTCCGCCGCGCGGATCCATGAGCGGATGGAACCAGGTCACCACGAGCACGCCGGGGGCGGGGCCGCCGTTGGCGGCGGTGTCCACCGCCAGCACCCGAAGCGGTGACTCGCGTGTCGGATCGATGGCGGTGTTGATCTCGTCCTCGATGAGCCGTTGCAGGTCCCCCGCGCTCGCCGCCGTCGCGTGGCGCACGGGCGGGGGAACGAGGGCGGCGCGAGGCGCCGCCGCCCAGTGGAGCTTGCCCCACGGGAACGGCCGCCGCAGGCGCGACGCCGGCCACGGACAGTCATCGAGGAAAGAATCGAGTGCGCGGCGGATTCGATCCGCGGGGAGCGGCCCGTCGCAGTGGACGGCCATGACCGTGTTGTTGCTCTGCCCTGTGCGCTTCCACCGCGCGTGCATCGCCATGAGCACGAGATCGGCGCCGCGAACCGGGAGACGACGGACGTGGCGTCTCACCGGCGTCGCGCCGGGGCGGTTAGGAGAGCTGCCTCCGCCGGCACAGGTAGTTGGCGATGGCACGCGGTGACGTCACGTTCGCTTCCACGAGATCCTCGTCGGGCACCCACAGCCCGAACTCGGCCTCCACGAAGAGCAAGACCTTCAGCAACCCCATCGAATCGACGCCGGCACGCTCGAAGTCATCGTCGGGCTGGATGGGACGGCCGCGCGCCATGACGTTGGCGTTGACGAAGGCGGTGAGAATGCCGGCGACCTCCTCGGCATCGATCCCGGGTGGCAGTAACGGCATCCGCAGTACACTACCGTCCCCGGTGTCGGAGGTCAACATCGGCGCCACCGGCTGCGCTCGGAGTAGAATTCGGGGGTCGCCGTGACCACCGCCCTCGCCCGTCTGCTCCTCGTCGTCGTGCTGCTCGGCGCCGGCTGCGTGTCCGCGCCACCGCTCCCCACCGTCCTCACCGTGCCCGCGCCCACCCCCGCCATCCGCTTCGGCGTGGACACGCTCGCCTTCCCCAACGAGAGCCGGAGCAGGAACCGCGGCAAGCCCGACCTCTACGCGAACTGGTGCTTCGTGATGGCGCGCGCGATCACGCAGTTCCACCGCTTCGCCCATTTCGCGCCGGACGCGCCCCGCGTCTCCACCGAGGAGTACGTGGAGCGCGTGCGACGGATCACCACGCGCGCGCCGTGGCGATCGCCGCTGCCGCTCGCCGAACGCATCGTCATTCCCGGCTACGCGTCGCTCTACGAGTTCTCGCGCGACGACGCCGCCGTCGTGAAGGCGGGCATGGGCGGCCGCTTCTGGACGTGGATCCACTGGACCAACTGGCGCGTCGGCTTTCCCATGCCGCGCGCGGAGCAGGAAGGGGTCGCGCGGGAGACGCTGGCGGAGCTGCAGGGGGGGCGCCTGGTGCAGTGGCTCGTCACCAACTTCCCCACCTGGGAGATGAACCACACCGTGATCGTGTACGACTACCGCGTGGAAGACGGGAAGACGGTGGACTTCATCGTCTACGATCCGAACGATCCGAGCGGGCCCGGGCTGGTCCGCTTCGACGTCGCGGAACGACAGTTCTGGTCGGCGCGGATCCATGACACGACGGTGGGGCCGATGCGCGCCTTTCGGATGTACTACCAGCCGCTGCTGTGACGCGCGATCAGCTCGCGCCGTAGCGGCGCGCGGGCGGCCGTTCCCCGCGCTTGGCGGCGTCGCAGGCCTTGCCGATCCCGCGCCGCTCGTCATCGGCGCTCGCCCAGTGGCTGGCGCGCCACACCCGCGTGACCTCGCCCACCCAGCGGCGGCAATCGAAGCCGGCCCGCTCGAAGTAGTACGTTCCCAGCGTGTCGGCGTCGACCTCGTCCGCGCGATCGTTGCCGGCGCGCCCGGCGTCGAGATGGCCGAGGGAAACGTGCGCGAGCTCGTGGGCGATGAGCCGCGCCAGGAGGAGGGGCGGCTCCGGCGCGTCCATGACCTCCGCCAGCGCCGCCGCCGTCACCGCGATGGTCGCGTGCTGGCGATACCCGCACGCGAAGGCGGGGCGGCCCGGCGTGGGATTGCTCTTCACGACGACGATGGCGAGGTCGGCGCCGCGGAGATCCGTATCCGCCGCGCGCAGGAGCCGGCCGTACACTTCGCTGATGTCACGGTCCCAGGGACTCCGCACGGGGACGATGCCGCCCCCGCAGAGGTCGCGCTTGAAGCCGGCGATGGGCGTGAGGGTGACTTCCGCTTCCCGCGCCGTCGCGCGGCGCTGCACGCGGGCCTGGCGCACCGCTGCCTGCCGCATGCACTGCTCCCATCGCGTGGCCTCGCCCATCGCGACCGCGCGCGCCCACACCTTGCCGTCGGGATCGATGCGCTCGAGCTCGACGCCGGCGAAGTTATCGCAGTCCTTCCAGCGCGCCGCCGCCAGTTCCTGGGCGGGGGTGCGCGCGGCCACCGCGCATCCGGCGGCCACGACGGCGGTGGCGAGGACCGCGAGCGCCGTCGTACGCATGCAGGTGGGCATGTTTCGAGAATACTCGCCCGGGCTCCGGTTACGAACTCTCGCGGGAGGGCGGGGTCGGCGCCCGTGTCAGGACGCGGATGGCACTGGCCAATCATTGACCAGGGTCCGGGCCCGCTGCCTCCTACCCCCGCCTATCACAAGGATTTTGGTGTTCGGCATCTCCGTTGCAGATAATGCCCGTGTGGAACCTCAACAGCTGAGCGAGGAGCTCCTCGACAAGCTCCTGCGGGAAGCACGCGACCTCACGCGCGCCCGCGCGGGAACGATCTACCTGCGCCACGGCAACGAGCTGAGGTTCGCCATCGCCCAGAACGACGATCTCGCCACGCGCTTCGGCGAGGCCCGCGGAGCTCAGCTCATCACGCGATCGCCGCTGGAGTCGAGCGAGCGCAGCATCGCGAGCTACGTGGCGCTCACGCGCGCGACCGTCAACATCGAGGACGCGTACCGGATTCCCGCCTTCAAGCCGTACTCGTTCAATCGACGGTTCGATATCCAGACCGGGTTCCGCACGAAGTCGATGCTGGTGATGCCGCTCCGCTTCCTGCCGGAGGCAGCCTACGGCGTGGTGCAGCTCATCAACGCCACCAACGATCGGGGGGAGGTCATCCCGTTCGACCCGCGCTTCGAGGCGATGGTCGAGGACCTCTTCCGGCGCCCCTTCGAGAAGCGCGTCCCCAGCAGCGTCGCCTGAGCCACTAGCGCCCCTTCAGGCGCGGATCGAGCAAGTCTCTCAGCCCGTCCCCGAGCATGTTGAAGCCGAAGACTGCCAGCGAGAGCGCGGCCGCGGGCCAGATGGCGAGCCACGGCGCCTGATACATGTGATCGAGACCGGCCAGCGAGAGCATGCCGCCCCACGTCGGATGCGGCGGCGGAACGCCGAGGCCGAGAAACGAAAGACTGGCCTCGGTCAGGATGACCGTGGAGAGGCCGGTGGTGGCGACCACGATGATGGTGGGGAGGACGTTGGGAAGGATGTGGGCTCCCGTGATGCGCAGGTGGCCCGCCCCCGCCGCCCGCGCGCTCTCGATGAAGGTGTGCTCCTTCAGGGAGAGGGCGACGCCGCGGATGATCCGTGAGTTCTGGATGCCGAAGGCGATGCCGAGGACGGCGGTGATGTTCCACACGCTCGGTCCCACCAGCGACATGATCGACATCAGGAGCAGGAGGGGCGGGAAGGCCATCCAGGCGTCGACCGCCCGCTGCACGAGGAGATCCACGCGCCCCCCGAAGTAGGCGGAGAGGATGCCGAGGACGGTGGCGATGATACTCCCGAGGGCGACGGCGCCGAATCCGACGTAGAGCGAGACACGGGCGCCGTGGATGAGGCGCGTGAGGAGATCGCGCCCGAGCTGATCGGTGCCGAGCCAGTGGGCGCGGTCAGCGGCAACGAAACGGTCGCGCAAGTTGGTCTCCGCGTAGCCGTAGGGGCTGACGACGTCGGCGAGGACCGCGGCCGCCAGCATCACCACCACGATGAGGCCTCCGAGCGTCCCCAGCGGCTTGCGCCGCAGGAGCTGCACCCAGACGTCGACGTACCACGAGCGGGTGCGCGGAGCCGCGGCCGTCCGCGCCGCCGGATCCGCGACGGGGACGAGGATCCCGGCGTCGCGCTCAGCGGTACCGGATGCGCGGATCCAGGAACGCATAGGAGAGGTCGATCGCGAGATTCAGCCCCACCACGAGGGCGGCCACGATCAGGTTCACGGACTGCACCACGGGGTAGTCGAGCTTGGTGAGGGCGTCGAAGAAGAACAGACCCACGCCGGGCAGGCGAAAGATCGCCTCGATGATCACGGAGCCGCCGATATAGAGCGGCATCTGGAGTCCGACGAGGGTGATGACCGGGATGAGCGCGTTCTTGAGGGCGTGACGGAGCACGATCGTCCTCTCCGACAGTCCCTTCGACCACGCGGTGCGGATGTAGTCCTGGCGGAGCACGTCGAGGAGGGCGGAGCGCATGATGCGCATGATGGGGCCGGCGCGGGTGACGCCGAACACGAGCGCGGGCACCAGCATGATCTTGAGGTTCTCGAGGGGATCGCGGGTGAGGCTCACGTAGGTCCACACCGGCGTCCACTTGAAATAGATGGACGGCAGCACGACCACGAGCACGGCGAGACCGAAGTACGGCACGGAGAGGGCGAGGATGGCGAGGATGCGGCCGATGTAGTCGGCGGGCGTGTCCTGGCGGGTCGCGGACACGATGCCGACGACGACGCCGATGACGACGGAGACGAGGATCGTGAGCGCGGCCAGCTCGAGGGTGACGGGGAAGCGCCGCAGGAACTCCTCGAGGATGGGCTGGCGCGTCCAGTACGACCGTCCGAAATCGCCGCGGAGCACGATGCCGCCGATCCAGTCGAGGTACTGCACGTGGACGGGACGGTCGAGCCCGAGGTCGCGCCGGAGCGCGTCGAGGGTGGGGGCGTAGCCGTGACCTTCCACCATGCGGGTGGCGACGTCGCCCGGCATCAGCCGCATCATGGCGAAGACGATCACGCTCACGAGGAAGAGGGTGGGGAGGGCGAGCGCGATGCGGCGGACGATGTAGCGCTTCACGCGGGGGCGGCTACCTGTCGAGCCAGGTGTAGGCGAGGCGCATCCCGAGCCCGTAGCCGTCGTGGTGCTCGAAGCCCTTCACGTAGGGCGGATGCGCCACGTACTGCGGCCACTGCGGAACGTAGATGTAGTACGCCTTGTCGGCGAGGTAGCGCTGGATGTCGTCGACGATCTGCTTGCGCTTTTTCGCATCCATCTCCCGCCGCTGGGCGAGCAGCATCTTGTGCAGCTCGGCATCGGCGACGTGGCTCAGGTTCGTCGGCAGCTCGGGCGCGTAACGGCCATAGAGGAAGTCGTCGACCTCCGTGAACGGCGTGGACGGTCCCATCGCCATCTTCTCGTACTTGCCGACGTTGGTGGTCGAGATGTACTTGCCGTACTCCTCGGGCTTCAGCTCCACCGTGATGCCGATCTTCCCGAGGTTGTCGGCGGCCAGCTCGTAGTAGCTGCGCCAGGGCGGCACGTAGCCGGGCCAGTGGAACATCGGGGTCGTGAAGCCCTTGCTCATCCCCGCTTCCGCGAGCAGGCGTTTCGCTTCGGTGGGATCGTAGCCGACGAGCGCCTTCGCCTTCGCCGGTTCGAGTGCCGCTGTGTCGAGCTTCCACTCCTTGAGCGCGCAGGGGACGGGGCCGGTGTCCACGCAGCCTTCTCCGAACAAGAGCGCCTCGTTCCACGCCTTGCGGTCGATGGCGAGCGACATCGCGCGCCGCACGCGCACGTCGTTGAAGGGGGGCTGGTCCGTGCGCATGTAGATGAAACCCTGGCCGATGACGCGGTACGGCTTCACGACCATCTCCGGATTGGTCTGCTTGAGCGACCGCGCCTCTTCCGGGCTGATCCAGCCCCAGATGTGCGGCAGCTCCGCCTTGCCCGCGCGCAGCACGGAGAGCCGGGCGGCGGCGTCGGGCGTGATGTCGATGACCACGCCGTCGAGGTAGGGCAGGCCCTTCATGAAGTAATCGGGATTGCGGTCGAAGACCACGCGCACGCCCTTCTCGTACGACTTGAGGACGAAGGGGCCGGTGCCGATGAGGGCGTCGGCGTGGTTGAAGTCCTTGAACTTCTCCTCCGCCTCGCGGGGGAGGATCACGCAGAACGACGGGTTGGCGAGGTGGTTGAGGAACGGCGCGTAGGGCTCCTTGAGGGTGATGCGCACGGTGTGGCGATCCACCGCCTCGATGCCGACCACCGGCTCGAGGCGCGTGCTGAATCCCGACTTCGCCACGAAGCGCTCCAGCGAGTACTTGACGTCCTCCGCCACCACCTCCCGCCCGTTGACGGGCGGCTTGTTGTGGAAGCGCACGCCCTTGCGGAGGGTGAACGTGTACGTCTTGCCGTCCCGCGAGACCGTCCACTTCTCGGCGAGGTCGGGCACGATCGAGAAGTCGGTGGGACTTTTCTGCTCCGGTCCGTTGGGGAAGCGAACGAGCTGACTGTAGACGAGGCTCACGTAGGAATGCGTGAGGAAGCTGATGGAGAGATGCGGATCGAGGCTGGGGGCCTCGCGTTCCGCCACCCGTAGGACGCCGCCGCGCTTGGGCGATTGTGCGAGGGCGGGGCCCGCCCCCGCGAGCACGGTCACGGTCAGGAGGAGCACCCAAATCGTTCGTCGTCGCATGATCAGACCTCCCCGAAGAAGCCACCGCGGGCGGAAAATGCGGCTCATTATGCCGGGGCGCGTGGTCTTGTCAATTGGCGCGCGCCGGACCACAATAGCGGGACTTTTCCGTCGTTTCCGAACGGAGGACACCCATGAGCGGTCTGACTCGACGCGATCTTCTCAAGGGCACCATCGCCCTTGGCGGCGGTACCGCCGTCCTTCACGTGGGCGCGGGAGCGGCGCGCGGGCAGACCACCCAGAAGCGCGAGCTCGCCTTCGCCCAGGGCGGCGACATCTCGAAGTTCGATCCGCACTTCAGCACCTCGTCGAACGACATTCGCGTCTCCTTCAATCTCTTCGACAACCTCGTCTCGCGCTACCCGGACGGCAAGCTCCATCCCGGACTCGCCACCGAGTGGAAGGTCACCGCGCCCACCACCTACACCTTCAAGCTGCGGCAGGGCGTGCGCTGGCACAACGGTGATCCGTTCACGTCCGCCGACGCGAAATACAGCATCGAGCGCACCTACGACCCCGCCGCCAAGACGATGGTGGCCACCGTGTTCGGGACGATCGACCGCATCGAGGCGCCGGATGCGAGCACGCTCGTCATCCACACCAAGAAGCCGGACCCGCTCCTGGCCGCGCGGCTCGCCTTCTACGGCGGCCAGATCGTCCCCAAGAAGTACCTGGAAGCGGTGGGACCCGACACCTTCAACACGAAGCCCGTCGGCACCGGTCCCGTGCGCTTCGGGTCGTGGACGAAGGACGATCGCGCCGTGCTGGAGGCGAATCCCGATTACTGGGGCGGCAAGATCGATGTCGACCGCGTGATCGTGCGCTCGATTCCGGAGACGGCGCCGCGCATCGCCGCCTTACAGAAGGGCGAGGTCGACATCATCACGCAGCTTCCCCCCGATCACTACGAGCGCGTCAACACGGGGGCGACGCAGGTGCGGGGCGCCCTCTACGCGGGGCTCTACGTGCTGGCCGTCAACAGCAAGCGGCCGCCGCTCGACAACCCGCTCGTGAAGCAGGCGCTGTCGCTCGCCATCGACCGCGACCTCATCGTGAAGGAGCTGTGGCGTGGGCGCGGTATCGTTCCCAGCGGGCCCATCGCCAAAGGCGACAATCACTACGACGCCTCCCAGGCGCCGCTCGCCTACAACGCGCGGGAAGCGCGCGAGCGTCTGAAGAAGGCCGGGTACAAGAACGAGGAGATCATCATCGAGACCACCGCCGGCTACCTCGCCAACGACAAGCCGATGGCGGAGGCGGTGGTGGCGATGTGGCGCGACATCGGCGTCAACGCGAAGGCGGAGGTCCTCGAGTACTCCGTGCGCGCGCAGAAGAACCGCGAGAAGAGCTTCAAGGGACTGTTCTGGTCCGATCCCACCTCGACCCTCGGCGATCCGGACGGCATGATGTGGCGGCTCCTCGGGCCCGGCGGGCCTCAGGACTACTGGCGCCAGCCGCGCTTCGACGAGCTGGGAGCGGCGGCACGGTCGTCGGTGGACGAGAAGTTCCGCGGCGACGCCTACCGCGAGATGACCCAGATCTTCCTCGAGAACTTCCCGTGGGTGCCCGTGATCCAGCCGTACGAGGACTACGGCGTGCAGCGCTACGTGGAGTGGACCCCCAACCCCAATCAGGCCTTCGAGGTGCGGCGCTTCAACTTGCGAATGCGCCGCGCCTAGACCGGGACACCGCGGCCGGGGCCCGCCGGGCTCCGGCCGCGACCGCGGCATGCGCTCGGTCCTCGCCTTCCTCGGCTGGCGCCTCGCGCGCGCGCTCGTCGTGCTGTGGCTCGTCTCCACCGTGGTCTTCGTCGTCATGCGCCTCTCCGGCGATCCCGTCCCCCTTCTCCTGCCGCCCGACGCGCCGCACAGCGAAATCTTGAGAGTGCGGGCCGAGCTCGGTCTCGATCGCCCGCTGCCCGTTCAGTACGCGATCTTCATCGGCAACACGCTGCGCGGCGATTTCGGCCGCTCCATCCACTTCCGGGAGCCGGCCATGCGCGTGGTGGCGGGCTATCTGGCGGCCACCCTCGAGCTCGGGCTCACCGCCTTCGTGCTCGCGATCGCGCTCGCGATCCCGATCGGCCTGATCTCCGCCGTCCGCCGCAACAGCGCGCTCGACCACGCCACGATGGCGATCGCGCTCGTCGGGCAGGCCACGCCCACCTTCTTCCTCGGCATCCTGTTCATCCTGCTCATCTCTCTGAAGGCAGGGCTGCTCCCCACCTCGGGACGCGGCGACTGGCACAACCTGATCTTGCCCGCCCTCACGCTGGGCGCGTTCACGATGGCGTCGGTGGCGCGGCTCACGCGCTCGGCCGTCCTCGAATCGCTCGGTGCCGACTACGTGCGCACCGCGCGCGCCAAGGGCCTCACCGAGCTGGCGGTGGTGACCAAGCACACGCTCCGCAACGCGGCCCTCCCCATCATCACGATCACCGCCATCCAGTTCGGGACGCTGCTGGGAGGAGCGGTGGTGACCGAGAGCGTCTTCGCATGGCCGGGGATCGGGCGCCTGTGCGTGCAGTCGATCTACAACCGCGATTATCCCGTCGTGCAGTGCGTGGTCTTCCTGTCCGCCGTGACCTTCATCGTGATCAACCTCTGCGTCGACGTCCTCTATGGCGTCCTCGATCCCCGCGTCCGTCCCCGCTGACGCCGAGCTCGGCGCACTGCCCGCGGACACCGCGGGCGTGTCGGCGCGCCGCCGCTATCGGCTCGCGCAGCTCGGTCTGGTCTTCGTGATCCTCCTCCTGGTGGTGGCGGCGGCGGCGCCGTGGCTCGCGCCCTACGATCCCGTGCGTCAATCGCTGCGGGCGCGGCTGGTGTCGCCGACGCTGGAGGCGCCCGACGGCCGCGCCCACGTCCTCGGCACCGATCACCTCGGGCGCGATGTCCTCTCGCGGCTGCTCTACGGCGCGCGCGTCTCACTCACGGTCGGCTTCGCGGCGGTGGCGCTGGGGACGGTCGTGGGCGCCACCCTCGGCATCGCGGCCGGCTTCCGGGGCGGGTGGGTCGACAGCGTGGTGATGACGCTCGCCGACGCCCAGCTCGCGTTTCCGTTCATCCTGCTCGCCATCGGCATCATCGCCGTGCTCGGGCCCAGCTTTCCCACCCTCATCGTGGTCGTGGGCTTGTCGGGCTGGGTGAGCTACGCGCGGGTGCTCCGCTCGCAGGTCCTCGTGCTGCGCTCGCGGGAGTTCGTGGACGCCGTGCAGGCGCTGGGGGCGTCGATGACGCGTACGGTGCTGATGCACGTGGTCCCCAACGTGGTCTCGTCGCTGATCGTCATCGCCACCCTGGAGCTCGCGCGCGCCATCGTGCTGGAGGCGACGCTGTCGTTCCTCGGTCTCGGCATCCAACCGCCCACGCCGTCGTGGGGCGGCATGATCCACGAGGGACGCGAGTATCTCGACTCCGCGTGGTGGATCTCGACGTTCCCGGGGCTCGTGCTGATGGCGACGTCGCTCGTCGTGAGCCGGACGGGCGACGCCCTCCGCGATCTCCTCGATCCGACGCTGCGGGGGGCGTGAGGGCTCAGAACTCGGCGGCATCGCGACGATCGCAGCGAGGCGGGCGCCGCGCCGGGGTTGACACCCACATCCACTTTACTGGACAATATGTCCAGTATGCAGGATAGAGCAGCAGCGGCGGCCGCCGGGCCGGACATCAACGCGCGCATCGCCAATCGCGTCCGCGCGCTGCGCGCCGAGCTCGGGATGACGCTCGATGCCCTCGCCGCCAAGAGCGACGTCAGCCGCTCGATGATCTCGTTGATCGAGCGCGGGGAAAGCAGCCCCACCGCCGTCGTCCTGGAGAAAATCGCCACCGGACTGGGCGTGCCGCTGGCGACGCTCTTCGAGGATTCCACCGCGCCCGACAACCCGGTCTCCCGGCGCGACGATCGCACGGCGTGGCGCGATCCGCAGTCCGGCTACGTGCGGCGCAATATTTCTCCCTCCGCTCCGTCGCCCATCCAGATCGTGGAGATCGTCCTGCCCGCGGGCGCGCGCGTGGCGTACGAAACGGGCGCGCGCGACGTGAACATTCATCAGCAGATCTGGGTGCGGGAGGGGAGTATCGAGGTGACGCTCGGCAGCGTCACCTATCGCCTCGCGGAAGACGACTGCCTCGCCATGCAGCTCAACGAGCCCACGGCATTTCGCAACCGCACGCGCAAACCTGCGCGCTACATCGTCATCGTCGCCAGCGACCGTCCGCGCGCGTCGAGGAGATGACCATGCCGGGAGGCATCGAGATTCGACGTCTGAAGACCATCGGCGAGCGCGAGATCCAGGGCCTGAGCGACGTGCTGATCGACTGCGTGGAAGGTGGCGCGTCCGTCAGCTTCATGCTCCCGATGTCCCGCGCCAAGGCGAACGCGTTCTGGCAGAGCGCGGCCGCCAGCGCCGCCCGTGGCGAGCGCGTGGTCCTCGCCGCCGAGGACGCCGCGGGGACAATCGTCGGCACCGCCCAGGTCATTCTGCAGCAGCCGGAGAATCAGCCCCATCGCGGGGACCTCGTGAAGATGCTCGTGCATCGCCGAGCGCGTCGGCGGGGCGTGGGAGCGGCGCTGCTGGCGGCGGCCGAGAGTAGTGCACTCGAGGCCGGCAAAACGCTCCTCGTGCTCGATACGGCGAGCGACGACGCCGAGCGCCTGTACGCACGGGGCGGCTGGCAGCGCTGCGGGCAGATTCCGAACTATGCGCTGATGCCGGACGGCACGCCGTGCCCGACGACGATCTATTTCAAGTTTCTGCGCGAATCGTCGTACCGCGTCATTGCACCAACTGATCTGCGCGAGCCGAAATCGACGGTGGGATGGCGAGACCAAGAGCCTTCGCGGCTCCCAGATTGACGATGAGCTCGAACGTGGTCGGCTGCTCGACGGGGAGATCGGCCACCTTGCTTCCTTTCAAAATCTTGTCAACGTAGGCGGCCGCTCGCCGATACATGTCGCTCACATTGGGACCGTAGGCGATGAGGCCACCCGCCTTGACGAAGTCAGTCAGCCCGTAGATCGCCGGGAGGTGGCGCTTCGCCGCGAGCTCGACAATCCGTGCTCGGTTGGCGACGAGCATCGAGTCCAGGAGAACGATCATCGCGCCCGGCTGGTCTTTGGTCATCGCCGCAAACGCACCTTCGATCTCGTCGGGACCACGGACTTCCAGAGGATATAGGCGGAGTCCTAACGCCCGGACGGCATCCTCGGCCTGCCGCAACTGTGGTGCGTTACTCGAGTTGGTCGGATTCCAGAGGAGGGCCACTCGCGAAAGGTTGGGGACGACTTCCGTGAGAATTTGCATCTGCTTGCCGATGAGCTCGCCACCCATCATCGATAACCCCGTGATATTCGCCTCCGGCCTGGCAATACGGGCGACGAATCCAGTCGCGACCGCGTCGCCGGCGTTCGTCATGACGATGGGGATCGTCACCGTCGCTCGTTTCGCGGCCTGAACGGCGGGGCTCGTTGCTGCGACGACAACGTCGACGTTGAGTCTGACGAGCTCCCGGGCGAGGTCGAGAAGGCGCTCGGTTCGTTCCTGCGCCCAGCGATACTCGATCGTCACGTTCTCGCCCTCAACCCAGCCGAGGTCGCGCAACCCCTCCCGGAAGGCCTCGACGAACGTCCGCGTTCTCGGGTCAGAAGGAGAGCTCGGGGACAGAAATCCGATGCGGGCGATTCGCCTCGTCTGCTGCGCCTCGATCCCGAGCGGCGTGAAGGCGAGCGCAACGATGAGGCCGACCACGGCCACAGCCATCAGGGATCGCATGCCCATTTCGGCCGCGACGGGCTCAGGTCAGCGGGACGTAGTCGTACTCGCCGAGGCCCTGGAGGACGAGGAACGTAGCCGACACCGAACCGGCGTTGGTGACGAGGTGCGGCCGGCGGGGACGCACCGAGTACGTGTCACCGGGGGCGAGACGGACGTCCTCCTTCGGATCGCGGAGAAACAACCGGAGCTCGCCCTGGAGGACGTAGAACGTGTCCTGGATGTGGTTGTGACAGTGCCAGGGGACGGTCTGGGTGGGACCGATCTGCAGCTCGGTGATCCGGAACCCCGGCCGTTCCGCGTGGCGCGCGCGGCGCTCGACTTCGTACAGTCCGCTCGAGTCCTTTACCGCGTTCATGCTCGCGTCTCCGCGGATGGTCCGCGTTTTTCACACGGTGACGGGCCGATAGGTCGGCGTGCGCCACTCCGAGTAGCGCTTGTCCACGCCCCGTACGACGTCCATGTAGGCGTGAAGAATCTGCTGGGTGAGGCTGCCGACGTTGCCGTCGCCGACGGGGAAGCGATCGATGGAGACGATGGGCGTGATCTCGTAGCCGCTGCCGCAGAAGAACGCCTCGTCGGCGACGTACAGCTCGGTGCGATCGATGTCGCGCTCGACCACGTCGAGGCCGAGCACGCGTGGGCACAACTCCTCGATGAGCGTGGTGCGCGTGATCGACTCGAGGATGTCGTTGGTGATGGGCGGGGTCACGAGCTTGCCCTTGCGCACCATGAAGAACGACGCCCCCGTGCCCTCGGCCACCTTACCCTGCTGGTTCAGGAGAATGGGAGCATCGTAGCCGTCCGCCTTCGCCTGGAGCTGGGCGAGGCGCCCGTTCTGGTAGTTCGCGCCGCACTTGAGCCGGATGGGGATGGCGTTGTCGGACGTTCGCACCCACGAGCTCACGCAGCAGCGCAGACCGCTGTTGTCGGCCAGGCGCGGCCGCCGGCGCGGATTGATGTAGACACCGGTGGGGCTGGTGGCGTCGAGCCCCGTCCCCAGCACGTAGGCGACGAGGTGCATGTGGATGTCCTCGCGCAGCTCGTTCTTGCGCAGCACGTCGCGGACGGCGTCGAAGAGGTCGACGTCGCGGTAGGGGATGTCGAACCGCATCATCTTCATGGATTCGCGGAAGCGCGCGAAGTGCTCGAGGAGCCGGAAGCAGTAGAGCTCTTCGGCATCGGCGTTCCAGTACGCGCGAAGGCCCTCGAAGACGTTGGTCGCGTAGAACACGGCCGCGCTGTTGACCGGCAGCACCGCCTGGCTCGGCGCTACCACGGCGCCGTTCATCCAGATCCCGAGCTCTTTCATGGGGAGGGCTCCTTGTGGGCGCGGAAGGCGCCGCTCGTGCGAGCCACCGTAGACCCGGCACGCGCGGGCGTCAAGGCGAGGCGTCCCGGCCGCGGCGCAGGGGGTCGCCGCGGCGGGACGCCGTGATCAGCGAAGGGGGGTGGGCGCGGACGACGCGGCGATCCGGACGGCCGGGGCCGCGGGCGCGGCGTAGCCACGCCAGAACGGACAGTCTTCGAGATGCGCGAGCACCAGCGCCGCCAGATCGGTCTGGCAGCGCGGGCACGTGTAGACGCCCTCGGCGGCGCGGGGGAACCAGCCGAGCCGGTAGGTGTCCTGGCACGTCTGACAGGCGATCGCATGCTCGCTGCAGCAGAGGAAGAGGCGCGCGCGTGCATCCGGATGCTCGAGGTCGATGTGGACGGAGGGCGAGGCAACGGCGACCCAGCGGCCCGACGTCAAGTCACGGCCTTCGCCGCGTAGGCGGCGATCCTGGTGACGGCGGTCGGGATCACGCGCGCCGAGGTGCCGCCGGCGATCCCCCTCACGCCGGTCGAAGATCACCTCGGTGGTACCGTCGCGACGCAGCGACTGTGTCAACGCCCCGAAGAGATCCGTCCGCGTCCTGGGGACGATGATGACGGTGGCCCTGGCCTCACTCTTCATTGTCACCTCCCGCGGATGCACAGGATAGCCGGGCGGGCAGGGAACGCGAGCATCTTTTCTCACGCCGTACGTCCGGGATCGCAATCCGTGTCAGGTCGGCGCGGCTCCGCAGATCTTGCGGAAACGGCCGCTCCGTGTCAGGTTGCCCGCCCGCCGACTACGCTCCGTTGGAGAGCACCATGCGCCGGAACGCTTCCGCATGACGTACGCCGCCGCGCTTGCCGTCGCGCTCGGCCCACCCGCGCAGCAGGGGTTCCACCCACTCGCCCTTTCCCACCTGGGAGACGTGGGCGCGCAATGCGCGGCACTTCGCCTCCAGCGTCTCGCCGATGTCGATCCACGCGTTCGGCTCCGCCGCCCCCGTGATGAATACTTCCTTCACCTTGTGCGGCTCGAGTCCCTCCGCGAGCAACTCCGGAAAGATGGCGCGCGTCTCCGCGGACGGAAACGCGGCGTCGAGGGCGGCGCTGGCCACGGCGCGGTGGTCGGGGTGATTCAAGTATTCGTTCCCGTACCAGCGCACGGTGGGGTCCGAGCACACGAGGACGTCGGGCCGGAGACGGCGGATGACACGCGTCAGGTCCCGCCGCAACCCGAGCGTCGGCTCCACCACGCCGTCCGCGTAGCCGAGAAAGACGACGTCGGTCACTCCGAGCAGGCGCGCGGCTTCGCGCGATTCACGCTCGCGGATGGGAATCAGGCCCGCACTGTCGCGTGTGTGCTCGTTGGTGCCGGCGCCGCCACTGGTGACGAGACAGAACGTGACGTCCCGTCCCTCGCGCGTCCACGCCGCCACGCTGCCGGCGATCGTGAACTCGCTGTCGTCGGGATGGGCCGCGATGCAGAGGATGCGCCGCAACGACTTCGAGAGCGCGTGCGGTCGGCGTTCCGTGGCCACGAGCGGACGTTAGCGGACTCGGTGCGGGCGGTCAACCGACCACATCGGCGCCGCTTGAAGCTGTGGCGCCGACTGATTACCCTCGGTGCCCAGACCGGCTCCGCGGGCGGCCCGCGCCGGGTGATTCTCTCGAGGTGCGGCGATGACGGATCGGCTCCAGCGCAACAAGCGGACGGTGGCGGAGTTCTACGACCTCATGTTCAACCAGTGCCGGCCCGCGGAAGCCGTGGAGCGGTACGTCGGCGACGCCTACATCCAGCACAATCCGGGTGTCGGCGATGGCAAGGACGGGTTCATCAAGCACTTCCTGTGGATGGAGCAGCGATATCCGGGTAAGCGCGTCTACTTCAAGCGTCTGATCGCGGAGGACGACTACGTCGTGGTGCACTGCCACACGACGTGGCCGGGCGAGAGGGACGGCGCCAGCATCGATATCTTCCGTCTCGACGATCGCGGCCGCATCGTGGAGCACTGGGACGTCCTGCAGGTCGTCCCCGACACGGCCGCCAATCCGAACGGAATGTTCTAGAGGCGGATCGCGTAGAGGAGGGCGAGTCCATGATCGCCGATCGCGCTCGCCGCGGTGCGGACTGGGGACGCTTCGTCCTCCGAGCGGTGCTGGGCCTGATCTTCGCGGTGCACGGGGCCCAGAAAGTCCTCGTCTTCGGCCTCGAGGGCACGGCCGGGTTCATGACCAAGGTGGGCGTGCCGCTGCCGACGGTGGCGGCGATCGTGGTCATGGTGGTCGAGCTGGTGGGCGGCCTCGCGCTCATCCTCGGCGCCGGCACGCGGGTGGCGGCGGCGCTCATCGCCATCGACATGGTCGTGGCCATCCTGCTCGTGACGGCGGGGAACGGGTTCGTGGGCGGCTACGAATTCGAGCTGATGCTGCTCGCCGCCGCCGTCAGCGTGGCGCTGCTGGGCGCGGGCGCGCTGTCGCTCGACCGCGCGTTCTGGCCGCGCGAAGACGACCCGGACATGTAACGACCGTACGCGGCAGTCAGCAGACGGGGCGCTCGAGCACGGCCGCTTCGATCTTGCGCTTGAGGAGCTGGCCGTCGAGCGGAGTGCCGAGCAGCTTTCCGTGGTCGGCGATGACCTTGCCGCGGAGAACGGTGGTGACGGGCCACCCGGCGACCTCCCAGCCCTCCCACGGGCTGTAGTCCGTGACGTGGAAGTCCTCGCGCGTGAGCGTCTTGCGCAGGCGGGGATCGATGAGCACGAGGTCGGCGTCGCTGCCGGGGGCGATGGCGCCCTTCCGCGGGTAGAGCCCGAAGATGCGCGCGGCGTTGGCGGCGGTGATGTCGACGAAGCGGGAGAGCGACATGCCGCGCTTCACGACGCCCTCGCTGTACGCGATGCCCATCCGCGCCTCCGCGCCGACGTTGCCGCCCGTCACGTCGTCGATGCGCTTGCCCCGGAGCTTCAGCGCGAGCGACGTCGGGTACTCGTCGGTGGCGAGCGTGGAGAGCCCCTCGCGCACGAGCCCGTTCCAGAGGGCGGCCTGGTCCTCGGGAAACTTCAGCGACGGGTACGTGTGCGAGCAGAAGCCGCGCGGTGTCTTGTAGTACTCGGCGTTGAAGCACGCGTACTGGTGCAGCGTCTCGCCGTAGACGGGGAGACCGAGACCCCGCGCCTCGCGGATCGCCTCCACGCCTTCCCGCGCCGAGGTGTGGACGAAGTAGATGGCGGCGCGCATGGCACGGGCGAGCGCGACCGTGCGGCGGAAGGCGAGCAGCTCGGAGAGGTTGGTGTGGACGAGATGCAGGTTGGCGCCGTCGGTGCGGCCCTCGGCGCGAAACCGCTCGTAGTTGAACTGGACGAGATCCTCGTCCTCGCCGTGCACGACGATGAGACCGCCGCGCGGGGCCGCCTTCTCCATCGCGAACTGGATCCGTCCGTAGTCGAGGCGGTTCGTCTGGCGCTTCGGATGCGGAGGCAGCACGTTGGTCGTGAAGACCTTGAACGTCGGGAAGCCCTCCGCGATGGCGTCCGGGATCTGCTCGAAGATCGGCAGCTCGAGGGCACCGCAGAGCGTGATGTGGAAGGCGTAGTCGACGTAGGAGTTGGCCTTCCAGCGCACGGCCCTCTGCTCGAGCGCGGCCGGGATGTCGGTGCCGGGCCGCACGTAGCAGAAGTCGATGTAGGTGGTGGTGCCGCCGAACGCCATGCCGCGCGAGTCGTCCTCGGGACCGAGCGTGATGGACGGCTCGTCGGGGTGACTCATGATCGGATGCGCGAGGTGCGTGTGAGGATCGATCCCGCCGGGGACGACGAGCATACCGCCGGCGTCGATGACGCGCGCCGCTTCCGTGGGCAGCGATCCCGGGTGAGCGATGGCGGCGATCCGCTCGCCCTCCACGCCCACGTCCCACGCCCCCACGCCACCCGGAGTCACAACCTGACCGCCGCGAATGACGAGGTCGAGCATGGTCGGGACCTTAGCCCACCGTGTGCGGCCGGTCAACGGGCGCCGAGCGCGATTCCGTGGTATGTGACGGAGATATGGACGCGGTCGAGTTCCTCCTCCTCCGGTACTCCGACGTCCATCGTTTCATGGTGGAGGAACTGCTCACGGGGCCGTCGCACGCGCAGGTGAAGAGCCGTCCGCAGCCGACCATCAACCCCATCGCGTGGCTCCTCTGGCACACGGCGCGGATCGAGGACGTCGGCGTCAACCGCTTGCTCGCCGATCGGCCGCAAGTCCTCGACGACGGATGGATGGAGCGCCTCGCCGTGTCCCGTCGCGACGTCGGTACGGGGATGACCGGAGCCGAGGTCGACGACTTGAGCGCACGCATCGACGTCGACGGCCTGCGCGGCTACTGGACCGCGGTGACACAACGGACGCTCACCGTGATAGAGACGCTGCGCGCCGGCGATCTCGACGCGCCCGTGGACGCGGCGCGCGTCCAGCGCGTCGCCGCCGGCGAGGGCGCGGTGGCGCCGGCCGCGGCCTGGCTCGGCGAGTTCTGGGCGAGCGGGCGGAGCCGGGCCTGGGTGCTCGCACAGGTGGCGCTGCTGCACCCGTATGGCCATTGGTTCGACGCGCGCGTGACGAAGGGACTGTGGGGTTTCCCGAGCCCTTGACCGACGAACGGCGCTAGACGGTCACTCGCAGCGGACGCGGTCGTAGGAGAGGACGGTGACCCGGTAGCCGGGGGCGGCCGCGACCGGCACCTCGAAGTACAGTCGCGAGCCGCGGCCGAGCAGACCGGGAATGCGGGGATGGTCCGGCGGCGCCGCGCCCGCGGCGTCCACGGTCTCGACGCGTAGCCGAACGTCGGTGGCGTCGAACGTCCCGTCGTTCCGCACGTAGCCGACCAGCGTGGGCCGGCCGCCGCGGTCGACGCGCTCCCACTCGACGGTGAAGTACCGCTCGCCGCCGTAGACCGCGAACGACTGCGGCGCCGCCTCGCGCTCGAGGAGAAGACCGTCCGTCATCAGCACCGCCAGCACCGCCGTCACGAGCGCGCGCATGGTCATGTCAGCGCCCGCCGATCACGCTCACGCCCGTGAGGAAGTAGCCGCCCAGCAGCGATTCGCGACGTCCCCCGCCTTGCTCGCTCGCGAAGCACCGGGTGAGGTCGAACTGGGCGGGACCGCGGTCGTAGCCGCCGATGCCCTGCGCGTTCAGCCAGTAATGGGCGCGGTTCACGTAGCCGAAGCATTGCTGGAGGAACGCCCGCTCCTGAGGGTGGATGTCGCGGCCGTTGACGAAGACGCCGGTGTTGCTCCGGGAGGCGTCGGGACGGAGGGGACCGCCGAGGCGCAGGCCGGGGTACATCCGTCCCGCCGTCGGTCCGCCTTCGAAGCCCCACAGCCCCGACACGTTGTCGTACCAGTAGCGGCCGTTCTGGATGCGCGTGCCGTAGTGCTGCTCGAGAGTGCGCACGACGCCGGCGTCGAGCTGAACTCCGTTGACCACGACGCTGGGCGCCTGGGCGTGGACGGGCGTGGTCACGAGGGGGAGGAGAGCCGCGACCAGCAACGTCAACGACCTGCCCATGGCCCGTGAGGCTAGCACGCGGCCGTGACGTCAACAACGGCGTCGATCCGTAGTCGTGGGCGATGGACGCCAGACACTCGCCGCGCTTGGACGATGTGGGTGCGCATACCACCGCTGGACCCCGTCTCTCATCCGGTTTACGATCGGGCCTCCGACGTCCTGCCGTACCTCTCGGTGAGGGAGCGCGCCATGCAAGAGCGGCTGATCTCGGGTGACAACCACATCGACCTCACGTATTGCCCGCCCGATCTCTGGTCCTCGCAGGCCCCCGCCCGCTGGAAGCTGATGGTGCCGCGCGTGGAGGAGCTGGAGGACGGGCTCCACTGGTTCGTGGACGCGCAGGACCGCGGCATGTGGAACGGGGTCGGCCCCGGGTTCCTCCCGTATCAGCGTGGCTACTTCGGTCACATCGACGAGATGAAGGACGCCGGCTTCGAGTGGGACTACCGCCGCGGCGCGCAGCCGCGACCCACGACGCCGGAGCTGCGGCTCGCCGATCTCGACCGCGACGGGGTGGCGGCCGAGGTCGTCTACGGCTGCCTCATGATCAACGACCTCATCGCGAGCGCCGAGCAGCGGGCGTGGGCGAACCGCGTCTACAACGAGTGGGCGGCCGATTTCGCCAAGCGCTCCGATCCCGCGCGCGTGTTCCCCCTCGCGATCATTCCCAACACGGATCCCGTGGAGGCGGCGGCGGAGGTACGCCGGTGCGCGAAGATGGGCCTGCGGGGCGGTGATCTCGCCTTCAAGCGCATGACGCCGCCGCTCTACCACCACGACTGGTACGCGTTGTGGGAGGCAGCCGCGGAGTGCCGCTTCCCGGTCTCGTTCCACTCCACCGGCTTCAAGGCGCTGCGCGCTCCCGATACGCCGCAGATGGAAGCCCAGTACATGACGCAGTGGCGCCTGGTGCGCTCCTCGCTCTTCCAGCTCGACACCATGGAAGTGCTGGTGTCGCTGATCGCCTCCGGCGCCTGCGAGACGTATCCCGACTTCAACTTCGTCCTCGGCGAGTCGGGCGTGACGTGGCTGCCCTACGTGTTCGATCGCATGGACACCGAGTACCACGACCGTGCGCGCGCCCTCGGCTTCACGCTGAAGCCGAGCGATTACTTCCGGCGCCAGGGCTACGTCACCTACCAGCAAGACCAGTACCTGGAGCCGATCGTGCCGCTCATCGGCGAGGACAACATCATCTGGGGCGCCGACTATCCCCATCCCGACTGCCTCTGGCCCGACTCGCGGCGGATCCTCGAGAAGAACCTGAGCGGGCTGCCCGAGCGCGTCCGCCGCAAGATCACCAGCGAGAACGTGGCGCGGCTCTACGACCTCGACTGACGCCCGCGATCGGTTCGGGATCGGACAGCCGGTCACGCGCTTCGAGGACCCGCGCCTCGTGCGCGGCGGCGGACGCTACCTCGACGACGTCGTGCTTCCCGGCCAGGCCTACGCCTACCTCGTGCGCTCGCCGCACGCGCACGCGCGCGTGGCCGCGATCGATGCGGCGCGGGCGCGGGCGGCGCCGGGATGCCTCGCCGTGCTCACGGGCGCCGACCTCGCGCGTGACGGCCTCGGCACCATGGCCACCACCCTCAAGCGCAAGCGGCCGGACGGCTCGCCGATGTTCGCGCCCGCGCATCCCGGGTTGGTGCGCGATCGTGTCCGTTACGTCGGCGATCCCGTCGCCCTCGTGGTGGCGGACACGCCGGCGGGGGCCCGGGACGCCGCCGACCTCGTGGCCGTGGAGTACGTCCCGCTCCCCGCCGTGACCGCCACCGCGGACGCGGCGAGCCACGCGGCGCGCGTGTGGGACGAGTGTCCGGACAACATCTCGAACGTGTTCGAAGCGGGCGATGCCGCGGCCACCGACGCCGCCGTCGCGCGGGCGGCGCGCGTCGTGCGCCGCCGCTACGTGATCACGCGCGTGCACGCGGGGTACATGGAGACGCGTGGTGCCATCGGCGTGTGGGACGCCGGCCAGGAACGCTACACGCTCTACGCCGACGTCCAGTATCCACACCGGGTGCGCAACGCCCTCGCCACCCGCATTTTCAAGATTCCGGAGCACCGGATCCGCGTGGTGGCGGGCGACGTCGGGGGCGCGTTCGGCGCCAAGGGCTGGCAGTACGCGGAGCATCGGCTCGTGCTGTGGGCGGCCCGGCAGCTTCACCGGCCCGTGAAGTGGCTGTGCCCGCGCTCGGAGGCGATCGCCGCCGACGAGCACGGCCGCGACAACGTCACCGAGGCCGAGCTCGCCCTCGACGCCGGCGGCCGCTTCCTCGCGCTTCGAGTGCGGACGGTCGCCAACGTGGGCGCCTACGTCTCGTCGGATCGGAATCTCCTCGCCACGTTCACGAACGTGGGCACGCTCGTGGGCGTGTACGCGATTCCAACCGCTCACGTCCACGTCACGTGCGTGCTCACCAACACCAACCCCACCGCGCCCTATCGCGGCGCCGGGCGCCCGGAGGCGACCTACGTCATCGAGCGACTCATCGACGACGCCGCCCGCGAGCTCGGCCTCGATCCGGCCCGCCTGCGGCGCGAGAACCTGATCCCGTCGAGCGCGATGCCGTACCGTAATCCTCTCGGCTTGACGTACGACTGCGGCGACTTCGCGCGCGGCATGGAGCAGGCGCTGAAGCGCGCCGACTACGCCGGGTTTCCCGCGCGGCGAGAGGCGACGCGCGCCCGCGGCCGCCTGCGCGGGATCGGCATCGCCAATCCGATCGAGCGCGCGGCGGGAGCGACGCCCGAGTATGCGGAGATCCGCTTCGATTCGGACGGAGCGGCCACGGTGCTGATGGGGACCAAGAACCAGGGCCAGGGCCACGAGACGACGTTCAAGCAGATCCTGCACGCGCGCCTCGGTCTCGACCCCCGCCAGGTGCGCTTCGTCGACGGCGACACCGACCGGGTGGCGTTCGGCACCGGCACCATGGGGTCACGCTCCACGGTCATCGGCGGCACCGCGCTCTGGCGCGCCGCCGACAAGGTGATCGCGAAGGGAAAGAAGATCGCCGCGCGGCTGCTGGAGGCGGCGGAGAGCGACGTGCAATTCGCGGGCGGTCGCTTCGCGGTGGTGGGAACGGACCGGGCGGTGTCGGTCACCGAAGTCGCGCGCGCCGCCTTCCAGGTCAGCAAGCTGCCGCCCGGTCTGGAGCCTGGACTCTACGAGAGCGGCACCTTCGCGCCCACCGCCGACACCTTCCCCAACGGCTGCCACGTCTGCGAGGTGGAGATCGATCCCGATACGGGCGTCGTTGACCTCGTCGCCTACACGGTCGTGGACGACGTCGGCACCGTGATCAATCCCCTCACGCTCGAGGGACAGATCCACGGCGGCGTCGCGCAGGGAGTGGGACAGGCGCTCATGGAGGAGGTCGTGTACGACCGGGAGTCCGGGCAGCTCCTCACCGCCTCCTTCATGGACTATGCGCTGCCACGCTCCCACAACCTCTGCGAGCCCGTCGTGGAGTCGCAGCCGGTGCCGACCGCCCTCAACCCCCTCGGCGCGAAGGGGGCGGGGGAGGCGGGCACGGTGGGCGCCTTGCCCGCGGTCATGAATGCCGTAGTGAGCGCGCTCGCGGATCGCGGCGTACGCGCCCTCGACATGCCGGCCACGAGCGGGCGGGTCTGGCAGGCGCTCCAGGACGCGGCGACGGCGGCCGCGCGCTGAGCCATCGCGCGCCCCCGCAAAAGGGGCCGCGAAAAAACAGCGGAGGCGACGGCCGCGGGCGCCACAATGGAAACGTGCGGACGAACGGCCATTCCCGGTGTCCCATCTGCGAGCACGACAAGTCCGACCGCGAGATGTTCCACTCGGACATCATCCACGGTCCCGTGGGCGAGCTCGTCAAGAAGCGCTATCCGGAGTGGACGACGCATCCCATGATCTGTCTGTCCTGTCTGAACCGTTTCCGCGCCGAGTACGTGGAGGACGCGCTCGAGCAGCAGAAAGGCGAGCTGTCGGCGCTGGAAGCGGACGTAATCCGGAGCCTCGAGGAACACGAGGTGGTGTCGCGCGACATCGACGGACAAACGGACTGCGGTCTGACGACGGGGGAGCGGATCGCCGACAAGGTGGCCGAGTTCGGCGGGAGCTGGCGCTTCATCCTGATCTTCGGGGGCGTCCTCGCGGGGTGGATCGGGGTGAACTCGCTCATGCTCATGCGCACGCCCTTCGATCCGTATCCGTACATCCTGCTCAACCTGGTGCTATCGTGTCTGGCGGCCGTGCAGGCGCCCGTGATCATGATGAGCCAGAATCGCCAGGAGGCCCGTGACCGCCGGCGCGCCGAGCACGATTACCGGGTGAATCTGAAGGCGGAGCTGGAGATCCGCCAGCTCCACTGGAAAATCGATCAGCTCCTGCGCCACCAGTGGCGCCGTCTTCTCGAGATCCAGCAGATCCAGACCGACCTCATGGAGGAGCTGGTCCACAAGCCGCGTCGCGGTTGAGGTGAGCATGAAGGTCGATCCCGCTCTCATCGCCGATCGCTTCAAGGGCACGCTCGTGGAGCTCCTCGGCATCCGCTTCGTGGAAGCCGCCCCCGAGCGCGTGGTGGCCGAGCTGACCTATCGCGAGGCGCTCACGACGGTGGGTGGCAGCTTTCACGGCGGCGCCCTCATGGCGTTCGCCGACACCGTGGGCGCCTCCGCCACCGTGCTGAATCTCCCGCCCGGCGCCAGCACGACCACCCTCGAGTCGAAGACGAACTTCTTCGCGGCCGCCCGCGCCGGCACGGTGAGGGCAGAGACGACGCCGCTTCACCGCGGCAAGCGCACGCACGTGTGGCAGACGCGGGTCACGGACGAGAGCGGGCGCCTGCTCTCGCTCACGATCCAGACCCAGATGGTGCTGCCGGCGGACTCGTAGGGCGCGTCAGAGCGTCTCGTAGATCCCGAAGAGCTCTTCGTACTCCGCGGCCCAGTAGTTCTCGGTGCCGAAGGCGGGAAAGCCCGTGCGGAACGACGGATCGTCCCACCGCCGCGCGATCCACGCCGACGTGTAGATGATGCGCAGTGCGCGGAGGGGCTCGCAGAGGGCGAGGGTGGCGCGGTCGAACTCGCGAAAGACCTCGTAGCCCTCGAGGAGCTGCTCGCGCCCGCGCCGCGCCTCCTCCGAGCGACCGCGTGAGAGCAACCACAGATCCTGCACGGGCGGTCCCACCTGGCAGTCGTCGAAGTCGAGCAGGATGGGGCCGTCGACGCCCCAGATCACGTTGCCCCAGTGGAGATCGCCGTGGATGCGCTGGCTCGTCGCCCGCGCGAGCGGTGTCGCCACCGCGTCCGCGATGCGGCGGGCGACGTCACGGTAGCGCCCGGCGAGATTCGCGGACAGGAGCGCGCTCTCGGCGAGAACAGCGAGCGGCTGCTCCACGTAGCGTTCCACGGTGAGACGCGGGCGATGCGGCGCGTCCCGGCCCGCGCCCACCGAGTGCATCCGTCCGATGAGCCGCCCGATCTGGCGCAAGCGCTCGTCGTCGAGCTCGTCCAGCGTGCGCCCGCGCACCTTGGGGAAGGCCGCGTAGTGGATGCTGTCGATGGCGGCCAGCGTGGAGCCGGTGCCGAGATCGAGGGGAGCGACGACGGGCAGCTCGTGGGCGGCGAGGTCGGCCAGGAAGCCGTGCTCGTCGAGGATCGTCTCCGGTGACCACCGCCCCGGCCGATAGAACTTCACGATGAGGCGGCGCTCGTCCTCCAGCTCCACCTCGTACACGCGGTTCTCGAAGGCGCGCAGCGGCATGCAGCGTCCCGTGCTGCGGAGGCCGCCCACTTCGACGGCGTCGAGGACACGATCGGGCGTGAGCGCGTAGAAGCCGGCGGTCTGGGTCTCGTCCCCCATCGTTGGCCAGGATACTGCCATGTCAGGAAGCATCGGCTGCGGCTAAGATGTGGTCCCCCGCGACGCCCGAGCGACGGGGAGGGAGGCGACAGCGTGAGTCCGGCGACGGGTCCGCTCGCGAAAGCCGTGGAGCTGCTGGCGACGGGGGCGTGGCAGGAGGCCCACACCATCGTCCAGGCCGACACCTCCACGGTGGCGGCATGGCTGCACGGCATCGTGCATACTCTCGAAGGCGATCTCGACAACGCGCGGTACTGGTACCGCCGGGCCGCCCGCGCCTTTCCGGGGCCGGGGGCGGTGGACGCGGAGATCGCCGCTGCCCGACGAACGCTGGACGACAACACCGACACCGAGCGCCCTCGAGGAGCGTCATGATCATCGCGAGCCCGTACCCGGACGTTGCCGTTCCCGACGTGTCGATCACCGACTACGTCCTCCGTCACGCCGAGCGCCTCCGCGACAAGCCCGCCCTCGTCGACGGGCCGAGCGGGCGCACGCTCACCTACGGCCAGCTCGCGGACGGCGTGCGGCGGTTCGCGCGGGGGCTGGCGGCGCGGGGATTTCGCAAGGGCGACGTCTTCGCCATCTACAGCCCAAACCTTCCCGAGTACGCCATCGTGTTCTACGGGGTGGCGAGCGTGGGCGGCACCAACACCACCGTCAACCCGCTCTACACGGCGGACGAGCTCGCCAATCAGCTGCGCGACTCGCAGGCGCGCTTCCTGATCACAGTGCCGGCGTTCCTCGACAAGGCGCGGGAAGCCGCCACCAAGGCGGGCGTGGAGGAGGTCTTCGTGTTCGGGACGGCCGAGGGCGCGCGACCGTTCGCGTCGCTGCTCGAAGGCGAGGGAAAGGCGCCCGCGGTGGCCATCGATCCGGGGGAGGACGTGGTGGCGTTGCCGTACTCGAGTGGCACCACCGGCTTGCCGAAGGGCGTCATGCTCACGCACAGGAACCTCGTCGCCAACCTGCGCCAGTGCGAGGGCACCCAGAACTTCGAGGGCCCCAGCGAACGCGACGTCGCCATCGCCGTGCTGCCGTTCTTCCACATCTATGGCCTCGTGGTGATCATGGCCCTCGGGCTCGCCGCCGGCGGCACCATCGTCACCATGCCGCGCTTCGACCTCGCCGAGTTCCTCGGTCTCGTGCAGAAGTACCGCGTCACCATCCTGCCCATCGTGCCCCCGCTCGTGCTCGCCCTCGCCCGCCATCCGCTCGTCGGCGAGTTCGATCTATCGAGCGTGCGCCTGATCTTCTCGGGCGCGGCGCCCCTCGGGGAAGCGATGGCGCGCGAGCTGGGCACGCGCATCGGATGTCCGGTCGTGCAAGGGTACGGCATGACGGAAGCGAGCCCGGTCACGCACCTGAGCCCGACGCGGAACGTGCCCCTGAAGCCGGGATCGATCGGCCGCGTCGTCCCCAACACCGAGGTGAAGATCGTCGACGTGGAGACGGGGGCGGCGTTGGGGACGGGCAAGGAAGGCGAGCTGTTGATCCGCGGTCCCCAGATCATGAAGGGCTATCTGAGCCGGCCGCAGGAAACGGCCGATTGCATCGACGCCG
Organism: Candidatus Methylomirabilota bacterium; assembly: GCA_036506275.1. Taxonomy (GTDB): domain Bacteria; phylum Methylomirabilota; class Methylomirabilia; order Rokubacteriales; family CSP1-6; genus DASXSB01. The sequence goes on from DASXSB010000112.1 coordinate 35,122, forward strand.
AGGGCTGGTACCACACCGGCGACGTGGGGTACGTGGATCCCGAGGGCTCCTTCTTCATCGTCGACCGCACCAAGGAGCTGATCAAGTACAAGGGCCTGCAGGTGGCGCCGGCCGAGCTGGAGGCGCTGCTGCTCACGCATCCCGCCATCGCCGACGCCGCCGTCATCCGGCGCGCCGACGAGGAAGCGGGCGAGGTCCCGAAGGCGTTCGTCGTCCTCAAGCCCGATCCCGCCGCCGCCGGCACGACGGCGGAGAAGATCATGGGCTGGGTGGCGGAGCGCGTCGCGCCCCACAAGCGGATCCGCCACGTGGAATTCATCGACCAGATCCCGAAATCAGCCTCGGGCAAGATCCTGCGGCGCCTGCTCGTGGAGCGCGAGCGCGCGCGGCCCGCCTGAGAGGAGCGTCATGAAACCACCCGTGGTCGCGCTCTCACTCACGCTCTTGGCCCTGGCGCTGGTGGCGCCCGCGGCGGGTCAGAAAGCCGCGACCGGTGCCCCGAAGACGGGCGGCGTCCTGCGTCTCGTGCATCGCGAAGATCTGCCGCAGGGCTTCGCGATCCACGAGTCCTCCACGAACTCCGTCACGTGGCCCGCCATGCCCTGCTACAGCAACCTCGTGATCTTCGACCAGCAGAAGCGCGTGGAGAGTCCGGACACGATCGTGCCGGAGCTCGCCGAGCGATGGTCGTGGCAGGACGGTTACCGGAATCTCATCTTCTTCTTGCGCCGCGACGTGCGCTGGCACGACGGCCAGCCCTTCACCTCGCGCGACGTGAAGTTCACCTTCGACATCGTCCGCGAGGCCAAGGACGCCTCCGCTCGCCTCCGCATCAATCCGCGCAAGGAGTGGTACGCGAACGTGGAGGCGGTCGAGGCGCCCGATCCGTACACGGTCGTCTTCCGGCTCAAGCGCCCGCAGCCATCGCTGCTGGTGATGCTCGCCTCCGGCTACTCGCCCGTGCTGCCCGCCCACGTGCCGATCGCAGAGCACCGGTCGCGCTGCGTCGGCACCGGCCCCTTCCGCTTCAAGGACTGGAAGCGCGGGGAGTCGGTGGAGCTGGTGCGGAACCCCGATTACTTCGTCAAGGGCCGGCCCTACCTGGACGGCGTGCACTACGTCGTCGTCGTGGAGCGGGGAACGCGGGTGGCCGCGCTCCAGGCGGGCCAGGTCGACGCCGCGTATCCGGGCGACACCACCGTCCCCATCGCCGAGCAGCTGCGGGCGGCGGTCCCGCAGATGGTGTTCGTCAACACGCCCACCAACGTGAACGAGAACCTCTTGATGAACACCAAGCGGCCGCCGTTCGACAGCGTGGCCGTGCGCCGGGCGCTGAGCCTCGCCGTCGACCGTCACGCCTACGTCACCACCGTCCACCGCGGAGCCGCCATCGTGGGGGCGGCGATGTTGCCGAAGCCGCTCGGCGTGTGGGGCCTCGTGGAGAAAGACGTCAGCCAGTTGCCCGGTTACGGCAAGAGCGCCCGCGACAAGGAGCGCGCGCGGCAGATCCTCGCCGAGGCCGGCTTCGGCCCCTCGCGGCCGCTGCGCGTCGAAATGGTCACGCGCGCCATCGCCATCTACCTCGACTTCGCGAGCTTCGTCATCAACGAGCTCCGGCAAGTGTCCGTGGAGACGACGCTCAAGCAGATCGAGACCGCGCAGTGGGCGGCCCTCACCACGCGTCGCGAATTCCAGATCGCGGCCAACCTCACCGGCCTCGGCGTGGACGATCCCGACGCGAACTTCTACGAGAACTACGCGTGCGGGTCGCCGCGCAACTACACCGACTACTGCGACGAGGGCGTGATGCGCCTCATCGACCAGCAGTCGCAGGAGATCGATCCCGCGCGGCGGCTGGCTCTGGTGACGCAGATTCAGCGAAAGCTCGAAGAGGACGCGGCGCGCCCGATCATGGGCTGGCGCACGGATCGCTTCGCGCATCACCCCTACGTCAAGAACCTGATCCCGCACCAGGTCGTCTACAACTGCTGCCGGTTGCAAGACACCTGGCTCGACCGCTAGCGGAGACGGACGAGACCGTGACCCCGCCCACCGCCGCCCGGCGTCTCGCGCGCTTCGTGGCCGGCCTCTCCCTCGACGCCGTGCCGGCGGCGACGGTGCGGACGGCGACCGCGCTCGTGCTCGACACCGTCGGCAACACGCTTGCCGCCGGCGGCGACGACTTCGGCCGCTCCGTGCTCGACACCGCGGAGCGGCTCGGCGGCCGCGCCGAGAGCCTGCTCATCGGGCGCGCGGCGAGAGTGGCCACCGCGAACGCCGTCCTCGCCAACGCGACGCTCGCGCACGGTCTCGATTTCGACGACACGCGCGAGGACGCCATCGTCCACACCGGCTGCGTCGCCGTCACCACCGCCCTCGCGGCGGGAGAGGCGGTGGGCGCGTCCGGGCGCGCCGTGCTGGAGGCGGTAATCGCCGCCGTGGAGGTGATGTGCCGGGTGGGCCTCGCCGTCCCCGGCGCGCTCCACGCGCGGCATTTCCATCCCACGGCGATCACCGGGAGCTTCGCCGCGGCCGCCGCCGCCGGAAAGCTCCATGCGCTGAGCGAGGACCAGCTCGTGGCCGCGTTCGGCGTGTGCGGGAGCCAGGCGAGCGGGATCATCGAATATCTCGCGGACGGCTCGTGGACGAAGCGACTGCACCCGGGCTGGGCCGCGCACGCGGGGGTGGTGGCGACGCTGCTCGCGCACTCCGGGTTCACGGGGCCCGCGAGCGTGCTGGAGGGCACGCATGGGTTGTACGCCGCCTTCGCGGGCGGTCACGATCCCTCCCGGCTCGACGCCCTCCTCGCGAGCCTGGGCCGCGCGTGGGAGATCGACGAGTTGACGCTGAAGCCGTATCCATGCGGGTCGATCGCGCAGCCCTACATGGACTGCGCGTTCCGGTTGCGCGAGCGCCACGGCATCCGCGCGAAGGAAGTCGTGGCCGTCCGCTGCCGGACGTCGTCGGGGCCGGTGCCACGGTTGTGGGAGCCGCTCGCCGCGAAGCACGCGCCGCCGAACGGCTACGCGGCGAAGTTCAGCCTGCCGTACCTGGTGTCGGTGATCCTCGTCAAGGGCCGCGCCGGTCTCCGTGAGTTCACCGACGAGGCCGTCCGCGACAAGGACGTGCTGCGCATGGCCGAGCGGGTCACCTACGAGCTCGACCCCACCATCGACTATCCGCGCCAGTTCGTGGGCGACGTGGAAGTCACGCTCGCCGATGGACGACGCCTCCATGAACGCCAGGACCGCCCGCGGGGCGGTCCCGACGCGCCCCTTACCGCGGCCGAGGTGGAGGCGAAATTCCGTGGTAATGCCGGCCTCGCGCTGTCCGCCGCCGCCGTCGAGCGCGCGCTGGAGAGCGTGTACGGTCTCGCGGAGGCGCGCACGCTCGATGAGTTGCTCGCCACCATCACTCCGGAGGGACACCACCGATGAAAGCGTTCGTCGTCGCCGTCGTCGTCCTCATCGTTGGCCTCGGCGGCGTCGCGAGCGCCGCCGACGACGCGCGGATGGAGGCGGCGCGGAAGGAAGGCAAGGTCGTCTGGTACACGTCGCTCGAGCTGCAGACGTCGGAGAGGGTCGCGAAGCTCTTCGAGAGCGCCCATCGCGGCATCAAGGTCGAGGTGCACCGTACGGGCTCGGGGCGCATCTTGCAGCGCCTCATGCAGGAGCTCCAGGCCAACATCAAGAATGCGGATGTCGTGCACACCTCGGACGCCGGACACTTCGTCCTGCTCAAGAAGCAGAAGCTACTCGCCAAGTACACGCCAGCGGGCGCCGACCGCTTTCCGGCCGGCTTCAAGGACGCCGACGGCTATCACTACGCGTTTCGCGCAACCGTGAACACCATCGCCTACAACACGAAGCTGGTGGCGGCGGGCGATGTTCCCCGCACGTGGAAGGATCTACTCGATCCGAAGTGGAAGGGCAAGCTGGTCACCGCCCATCCGGGTTATAGCGGTGTCATCGCCACTCATGTCCTTGCTCTCGTGAACCTGCACGGCTGGGACTACTTCAAGGAGCTCGCCCAGAACCGCGTGATGATCGTGCAGTCGGCGGTGGACCCCGCCGGCGTCGTCGCCTCCGGCGAGCGGCAGGTGGCCGTGGACGGCAGTGAGTACTTCTTCTATCAGACCAAGAAGAAGGGCAATCCGCTCGAGATCGTGTATCCGAAGGAGGGCGTGCCGCTGGTGGTGTCGCCGAGCGCGATCACGAGCTTCGCGCCCCACCCCAACGCGGCCCGTCTCTTCACCGATTTCAGCTTCAGCCGCGAGGTCCAGCAGGTGCTCGCCGACAGCGAGGGGCTGTACTCGGGGCACCCCGAGGTGAAGTATCCGAGCGACAAGCCGAAGCTGTCCGAGCTCAAGCTGCTCACCGTCGACCCCGAGGAGCTGGAGAAGCGGAATGAAGAGATCAAGAAGCGCTTCGTGGACTACTTCGGGGCGTAGCCTCGCCGCCGTGGTCACCGGCGCCTAGCGTGTCGATTGCTCCTCGCGCCGCCGCCGGACGCCTGTCCGGCGTGGAGCGCTCGCTGCCGCTGTGGATTCTCGTCGCGCTCGCGCTCGTCTTCCTCATGGCGTTGCCGCTCGCGTGGCTCACGTGGATCAGCTTCGAGGGCGAAGGCGGCGCGACGATCGCGCATTATCGAGAGGCGCTCACCGACGGCGCCTTGCGGAAGGCGCTCTGGAACACGGTTGTCCTCGCGTTCTGGGTGGGCGTCGTCTCCATCGCGGTGGGCGCGCCGCTCGCGTGGCTGACCGCGCGCACCGACGTTCCCGGCAAGGCGCTGATCCGCGCCCTCGTCCTGGCCTCGTTCGTCACGCCGCCGTTTCTCGGCGCGTTCGCATGGGTGATGCTGGCGGGGCCCAACGCGGGCCTCCTCAACAAGCTATGGCGGGAGTGGACCGGCGCGGGCGAGGCGCTCGTCAACATCTTCAGCATGCCCGGGCTCGTGTTCGTGGTCGCCATCTACACGTTTCCCTACGTCTACATCATGATCGCCAACACGCTGGCGTTGATCGCCTCCGATCTCGAGGAGGCCGCCACCGGTCTCGGCGCCGGCCGGCTCACGGTGGCGCGCACGATCACGCTGCCGATGGTGGCGCCCGCCGTCGTGAGCGGGTTCATCCTCGCCGTGTTGCAGGCGCTCGCGCTCTTTGGCTCGCCGGCCATCCTCGCCTTGCCGGCCGGCTTCCACACCATCACCACCCAGGTCTGGTCCTTCTTCCACTTTCCGCCGCGGACGGAAACCGCCGCCGCCGTCTCCATTCCGCTCCTGCTCGCGACCGCGTTGCTGCTGCTCGTGCAGAAGCGGTTGCTGGGCCGCCGCGGCTACGCGGCGGTGGGCGGCAAGGGTGGACAGCGGCGGACGATCCGTCTCGGCCCCTGGCGCTACCCCGCGTTGCTCGGATGCCTGGCCGTGATGGCATGTTCGATCTTCCTGCCTTACGGGATCCTCGCGAAGGCGGCGTTCGCGCGGGCGTGGGCGCAGCCGCTCACGCGGGACAACTTCACGCTGCACAACTTCTCGTTCACGTTCTTCGAGTACGACGCCACCCAGGCCGCCATCGTCAACACGCTCGAGCTCGGCATCCTGACCGCGTGCGTGGGCGCCGGCTTCGTCGCGCTGCTGTCCTACGTTGCCACCCGGCGGCTCGTGCCAGGCCATCAGCTGGTGGCGTTTCTTGCCCTCGCCCCCGTCGTCATTCCGGGCGTCGTCCTCGCCGTCGCGCTGTTCATCGCCTACACGCGGCCGCCGCTCCTTCTCTACGGCACGCTGTGGATCCTGTTCATCGCGTATCTCACGAAGGAGATGCCGGTCGGCTATGCCCAGTCGGAGGCAACGTTCCGCGCCATCCCCGCCGACCTCGAAGACGCGGGGCGGATCTTGGGCGCGGGACGGCTACGCGTGCTCCGCGACGTCACGGGGCCGCTCGCGCGCAGCGGCATCATCGCCGCCTGGTGCTTCATCTTCATCGGTGTCATCCGCGAGCTATCGGCGTCGATCATCCTCTTCACGCCCAACACGCGCGTGATGTCGGTGGTGATCTTCGACCTCAAGGAGGAAGGCCAGTTCGGCGCCATCGCCGTGCTCGGTCTGGTCATGCTCGCCTTCACGTTCGCGACGGTGGCGCTCGTGCAAGCCGCCCTCGGCCGCGACGTGCTCGGCGTGCGCGAGTGAGGCGGCGATGCCGGGCGTGAGCCTGCGCGCCCTCACCCTCCGTTACGGTGACGTGGCCGCGGTGGAGGACCTCACGCTCGAGGTCAAGCCCGGCGAGCTCGTCGCGCTCCTCGGGCCGTCCGGATGCGGCAAGACGACCACGCTCCGTCTGGTGGCGGGATTTCTCACGCCGGAGGCGGGCGAGATCTGGGTCGGCGAGCGCCGCCTCTCCTCGTCGCGAACGGTCGTGCCGCCCGAGCGGCGGCGCATGGCGATGATCTTCCAGAGCTACGCGCTGTGGCCGCACATGACGGTGGCGCAGAACGTGGCGTACGGACTCCGCTTCAAGCCCGACGTCGCACGCGCCGAACGCGACCGGCGCGTGCGCGAGATGCTCGGCGTGGTGCAGCTCGGTGGCTACGAGAGCCGGTACCCGGGCGAGCTGTCCGGCGGCCAGCAGCAGCGGGTGGCGGTGGCGCGCGCGCTCGTGGTCGAGCCCGAGATCTTGCTGCTCGACGAGCCGCTCTCGAACCTGGACGCCAACCTGCGCGAGGAGATGCGTTTCGAGATCCGCCGCCTTCACGAGACGTTCGGCATCACGACGCTCTACGTCACCCACGATCAGGCGGAGGCGATGGTGATCTCCGATCGGATCGCCGTCCTCCAGCACGGCCGCGTGGTGCAGGTGGGCACCGCCGACGAGGTCTTCCAGCACCCGCGCACGCGCTTCGTGGCGGAGTTCATCGGACGCACGAATCTCCTGGAAGGCGTGGCGGCGGCGCCGGACGTGATCACGCGCGGTGCGCTCCGCCTTCGCGTCGCCCCCGCCGGGCTCGACCCCGGCGCTCCGGTAGTGGTGTCGATCCGCCCGCACGCCATTGTGCTTCTTACCGACGGGGTGGCGAGCGGCCCTCCGAATACGCTCGCGGGAGAAGTGAAGCGCGCGAGCTTCCTCGGCGAGAGCATCGACTACGAGATCGCGCTCGCCGGCACCGACGTGATCGTCCGCGCCACCGCTCCCGCTACACGGCGTCTCCGTCCCGGCCAGCCCGTGATGCTGCGGATAGATCCGGAGGCGTGTGTCCCTCTCCCTGGGGCCCCGGTCTCCTGACGCCGTCGAGGCCAGAGTCGGGCTCCCCGTGCTGGCACCGCAAATGCACTTTGTGCAGGGCGTTGCAGGTCGCTGCAGCGGGAGGTTCTCATGTCTCGCCAAGAGTCGCTTCACTCACACGGATTCGTCGCCTCCGTACTGTTCGCGTTGACCATGGTGGCGCTCGCCTGGGTCTCCAACCCGTACCTGTAAGCCCGGAACACCGCCGCGCGACCGCCCGTCGGCGAAGTCCGGCGCCCTGACATTGGCGCCGGGCCGGCGGCAGAGTCCCGCGACGTTTCGGTAGCCCGACGTCCCGCGCGGTACCCTCGTACCGCTTTTCCCGCCGAGCGAGCTTTCGACCCTCTCAGTGGTCCCTTTCAGTTGATGCGCCCGCGGCGCGGACGCCACGGGTGACGGTCGGAGTACACTTCGAGACGAAGCGCGCTCCCCCCTGGAGAGCGCACTCCCCTGGAGACGACGATGACGACGATCGGACTGCTGCACCCGGGAGAGATGGGAAGCGCCGTGGGCGCCGCCGCCGCCCGCCGCGCGCGCGTGCGATGGGCGTCGGTGGGTCGCAGCGCGGCCACACGCGCGCGGGCGGAGGCGGACGGGTTGGAGGACTCGGGAACAGTGGCGCGGCTCGTCGGCGACAGCGACGTGATCCTCTCCGTGTGCCCGCCGGGGGCGGCGGCCGACGTCGCGCGCGAAGTGGCGGACCTCGGCTTTCGCGGGACGTACGTGGACGCGAACGCCGTCGCCCCCGAGACGGCCCGCGCCATCGGCGAGGTGGTGACGGCGGCCGGCGCCCGCTTCGTGGATGGCGGCATCATCGGTCCTCCGCCGCGCCGCCCCGGCCTCGCGCGGCTCTACCTGTCCGGGCCCGGCGCGGGCGACGTCGCCGCCGTCTTCGCGGACGCGCCGCTCCAGGCCATCGTCCTCGACGGTCCCGTCGGCGCCGCGTCGGCCGTGAAGGTCGCGTACGCGGCGTGGAACAAGGGCTCGCAGGCGTTGCTGCTGGCGGTGCGCGCACTCGCCATGCGCGAGGGCGTGGACGAGGCGCTGATCGCCGAGTGGACGCGCTCGGCGCCCGACCTCCCCGCGCGCGCCGACAACGCCGTGGGCACCGCCCGCAAGGCGTGGCGCTTCGTCGGTGAGATGGAAGAGATCGCGGCCACCTTCGGCGCCGCCGGTCTTCCCGAGGGCTTTCACGCCGCCGCCGCCGAGATCTATCGACGCCTCGCGGGGTGGAAGGACACGCCGTCGGCGCCGTCCGTGGCCGACGTGGCGAAGGCGCTCGCGCCATGAGCCGCGCCACGCCCGCCACCGGCCTCGGCCTCACGCGTCTTCAACACCTCGTGCTGTGGGTCGCGGACGTCGAGCGCAGCGTGCGCTTCTACCGCGACGTGCTCGGCTTCGAGGTCACGAAGCGGTATCCGAACGCGGCCTTCTTGAAAATCGCCGGCAGCGCCGACGATCACAACCTCGGACTCTTCGAACAGGCGGGCGTCGCGCCTCCCGACGAGGGCGTGGCGCGGATGTATCACTCGGCGTGGGAGGTGGCGGAGATCACGGACCTCGTGCGCGCGCGCGAGCGGCTGCGCGCCGAGGGCGCCCTCGTGGGCTCTTCCGACCACGGCGTGAGCCTCTCGCTCTACGCCAAGGATCCTGACGGCCTCGAGTTCGAGATCTTCTGGACGGTGCCGGGCGGCACGCCCGTGGGCACGCGGCCGCTCGATCTCGACCGCGAGGTCGCCCAGCGCGGCATCAGGATGGAGTGACGCCACCCGCGCCGCCGCCGACCGACACGGCGCCCCGCGTGTCGCTCGGCGATCTCTATCGAGGCTTCTTCGGGGCAGGGGCGCGCGGCTTCGGCGGCACGCTGCCGTGGGCGCGACGGATGCTGGTGGACGAGCGCCGGTGGCTCACGCCCCAGGAGTTCACCGACATCTTCAGCCTCTGCAACTTCCTGCCCGGCCCCAACGTCGTCAACGTGTCGATCGTGGTCGGCGCGCGCTTCCAGGGCGTGCGCGGCTCGCTCGTCGCCTTCGCGGGCCTGCTCACGCTGCCCATCGTCGCCATCCTCACCCTCGCCCTCCTCTACGAGCGCTTCGGGCAGCTTCCGGGAATCGACGCCGTCCTGCGCGGCGTGGGCGCGGCGGCGGCCGGCCTCATCAGCGCCACCGGCCTCCGGATGGCGGCGCCGCTGGCGAGGCTCCCGCGCGCACTCGTCTTCCTCGCCATCACGTTCGTCGCCATCGCCGTTCTGCGCTGGCCGCTGGTGCCGGTGCTGCTCGTCGTGGCGCCGCTGAGCGCGCTGGCGGCATGGGGGCAACGCCCGTGAGCTCGCTCGCGACGCTCGCCTGGCGGTTCACGTTGCTCTCGTTCGTGGCGGTGGGCGGGGTGACGTCGGTCCTCCCCGAGGTCCACCGGGTGGTCGTGGACATCCATCACTGGATGACCGATGCCGAGTTCACTCGGCTCTTCGCGATGTCGCAGGCGGCGCCCGGCCCCAACATGCTGCTGGTGACGTTGATCGGCTGGCAGGTGGCCGGTCTTCCCGGCGCGCTGGTTGCCACCGCCGCCATGTGCGCGCCGTCCTGCACGCTGAGCTACTTCGTGGCGCACCTGTGGCAGCGCTTCCGCGGCGCGCCGTGGCGGCGCGCGGTGGAGGCGGGGCTGGCGCCGATCACGGTCGCTCTCGTACTCTCCACCGGGTGGGTGCTCATGCGCGGAGCCGGCAGCACGGGGTGGCCGGTCTACGCGATCAGCATCGCCACTGCCGCCCTCGTGCTCTCGACGCGGATCAATCCCCTCTGGCTCTTCCTGGCGGCGGCGGGTCTCGGGCTCGTGGGCGCGCTCTAAAGACTCAACTCTTGCCGGGTCGTGTCGATAGTTCGTTGGCCATGGTCTTGAACTCTGGATCTCGCTTTCTCGACATGATCTCGGCGGCCGTGTCACCTTTCTCGTCCTTCAGGTCGCCGCGGGCGCCGTAGCGAAGGAGCACGCGGAAATGACGCTTCTCGCTGTCCTTTTTCAGCATGTAATGAAGCGCGGTCATGCCATGGCTGTCTTGAATGTTCACGTTGGCGCCGCGCTCGAGTAAGGCTTCCGCCGCCCGGAAATGACTACCCTTCACCGCACTGAGGAAGGGGGTCTCGTCTTCGGCAACCGGATCGATATCGGCGCCATGCTCGAGGAGCAATTTGATGGCGGTGACGTCGTTCCTGTGCGCGGCCGCCCACAGGCAATGATTCGGATCGGAACCGCGTTGCAACAGATGTTCGGCCAGGTGCAGATTCTGGCCTCGGGAGACTGCGTACCAAAGCGGTGTCGCCTTCCAGTTCTCTTCGCGGAATGCCTCTTGGTTGATATTCCGGCGTTGAGCAGGACGTCCGCGGTGCGGATGCTGTGGGCCGGCGACAGCTTCTTGTCGCTGACATTGACGCCGCAGCAGATGTGAAGGAAGTTCCGTCCTCGGTCGTCCCGATATGCGATCAGGCTCGAGTGGG
>DASXSB010000113.1:0-8252 GCA_036506275.1 Candidatus Methylomirabilota bacterium
TGTGTTTTCGATCATACCGTACAGCGCGTCAGACGATATACGACCATTTCGGGCCCCCCCGCCACCTCGTTTTTCTCCAGCCGCACCCGATAGATCGGGGCCAGCAAGGTGTACCGCCCCGTCAGCTCCGGAAACCAATCGGGGAAGATGATGACGTAGTCCGGGCACGTTTCGGTGACGTAGCGGATGACGCCGTGCTCGCCCTCACGTCGGTACGGAATGATGGCGGGGGTGACGAGGCCCATCAGATCGATGACTTCCCGGCGGGAGAAGAACGCGATGGCGCCCACGTCGTTGAGCGCGAGGCGAGCCGACTTCGGAAGCCGAGCGGCCACCCAGCGCCCGAGGTGGACCTGCATGGCGTTGATGTTCTGGACGCCCCACGCATAGCGCTCGGCGGCCGCCGGCAGGAGCACGAGGCCGAGCGCCAGATACGCGGCAGCCAGGATCGGGCGGACGCGGCCTCCGAGCGATCCCACCGTCACCGCGACGGCGACGAACGCGAGCGGAAGCAAATGAAGGGAGTAGCGCGCCTCCTGGAACGCGGGATCACGGTAGGGAGCCAACACCGCCATCCCGAGCGGGTGGAGAACGAGCGCGAGCACGGGAACGCCGAGCGCTCGCCCGTGTCGTGCGAAGGCGCCGACGACGCCGGCGCCGACGGCGAGCGGCAGGAGCCAGTTGGTGGTCCACATCCAGCGCAGCCACGCCTGGAAGAACTGCCCGGGACGGCCGAGCAGCGCCGTCGCGAGCGGCTCGCGTACGCCGGCGAGCCAGCCGACGAGACCACCTTCCACCTTGGCGGCGGCGGTGGCCGGGATCGGCGCCCCCACGGTGGCGACGCTGAACGCGACGGCGGGGGCGAGGACGATCGCCACCACCACGAGGAAGCGGAACCGCTGTGCCAGCGACAGCGGCCGCGAGAACATCAGCAACGGCACCAGCAGCAGCGCCTCCGGACGCGCCAGCGCGGCCAGGCCGGCCAGGAGCGCCACGAGGACCGCGCGCGCCTGCGCGTGGGCCCACAGGAGCGCGGCCACCAGCAGCGCCGCCAGCGAGACTTCCATCCCGGAGAGCGCGCCCCACACCACCGGTCCTGTCCACACGAGGGCGACGGCGGCGACGAGAGCGACCCCGGCGCCGGCGCCCCAGGCGATGGCGGCGCGGCGGGTGACGATCGCCGCCGCCATCGTCGCGATCACGCCGGTCACTTTCGCCGTCGCCAGCGAGGCTCCCGCCAGCGCCGACGCCGCCGCCAGCAAGACCGTCCACAGCGGCGCCGTGGAGCCCGCGACGGGGACACCGGGGTTGTAGGAGAAGCCGTGACCCTCGGCGATGTTGCGCGCGAAGTGCAGGTGGATCCAGGAGTCGTCGAGCGGAAAGCCGGCGGCGCCCGCGATCAGTCGCTCGCGAACGAGAAAGAGCGCCACCGGCAGAACGGCGGCGGCGGCGACGACGAGATCATCGCGCCGCGCGGCGAACAGGGCGCTCGGGCTCCTCTTTCACGAACGTGTAGCCGGCGTACTCCACGCGGCGCCCGATCGGGAGCACGTACAGGAACCGGCCGTACGGCAGCTCCATCTCCGTCAGTCCCGCCGGCCGCTCGGAATCCGGGCTCCAGTGATCGACGAACCACACGAGTCGGGTCACCGTCGCCGGGAGCCTGATCTCCGAGCCGGCCGCGAGCACCATGGCGTGTGCGGTGCGGGGCGCGTAGTAGCCGGGCGGCAGATCGCCCACGCGGATCTCGTAAACCGTGAACTCGGGGAGATAGAACATCGCGTGCCGCAGCCAGGGATAGGAGCGGCGGTTGCCGAGCTCCGCGATGACGGCGGTGTCCTCGGGATCGTAGAGTCCGCGAATGGCGGAGACGAACGTCTCCACCACCGCCTCGTGTTCGCGGAGGGCGGCCGCCGTGCGGCTCCAGATCCAGTCGAACGCCTCGTCGTGGGCCGTCTGCGCCCAACCCGTGCGGGGGCCGTCGAAATCGCGCACGAGGGGACGGGCGCTCACGAAGAACGCGCCGTTGACGAGTACCACGCCCACCACCGCCGCCGTCGCCAGCGACGCGCGCGCGCGGGGCATCGCGAAGCGGCCGGACGCGTCCGCGAGCGCACGCAGGAGCACGTGCGAGAGAAGGATCACCAGCGCGGGAAGAAAGGTGAGAACGTATCCGGCCTGACCGAAGTGAACGAGCGTGCACACGAGGACCGAGGGCGCCGTCCATGCGAGCAAGAACGCTTCCCGGTGACGGAAGCCGTGACGCCGCGCGTACCACGGCAGCAGCAGCGCCACGAGAGCGAGGGGACCGAGACCGACGAGGATGGACTCGAGCACGTAGCGCGACATCCGTAGCGAGGCCTCCAGCGGGCTGCCCACGATCGACGTCGGCCGCACCACGGTTTCCGCGAGGTCGCGCGACGCCTCCAGGTAACGGGCCAGCCCGCCCGTGAGCCATACCATCGGCACGAACCATGCGAGAGACGCGGCGAGCACGATGATCAGGCCGACGACGACCGTCCGCGCGCGCCGAACACCGGCGACGATCGACCCCAGCCAGAGCGGGAAGAGCAGAACGAGGATGGATTGCCGCATGCCACCGGCGAGGCCGAGGTATCCGGCGCCGATCCAGGCGTCGCTCTCGCTGCCGCGGAGCGCTCGGAAGGAGAAGTACGCGACCACCGACGCGAAGAGCGCTTCCCCGGCGTAGGTGAGGCCCACCGATCCGTAGAACCAGAAGAGCGGGCTGACGGCGAGGATCAGCGCCGACGCCACCGCGGTGGGACGATCGTAGACCGCCAGCGCGACGTAGTAGACGACGAACGTGGTGAGACCGCTGAAGACCACCGCCAGCAGCACGTAGGAAGCATTGGCGTCGCCGAGCCAGGCATCCACGAGACGCCCGATGACCACGTACAGGATGTAGCCGGGGGGATGCGGCTGGTGCTTGACGACGTCGTACTCGCGCAGCGCGAGCGCGAACTGGACGGCGTCCCAGTTGTACAGCATGCGGGCACGGTACGGGAGCCGGGAGACGACGGTGAGGACCGCGAGAGCGCCGGCGCAGAGTGCGTCGAGGCGGTCGGCGCGGGTCGGCATGGCGGAACGGAAGTATATACCCAGGCCGGCACGCGCCTCCGAGGAGGAGCGGCTACGCCTTCTTTTCTTCTTCCTTCCGCGCGGCGGCGACGTCGTCCTTCGGCGGCTCGTTGACGCCCTTCTTGAACTCTTTGACGCTCGACCCCAGGGACCGGGCGAGCTCGGGCAGCCGGTTGGCGCCGAAAAGAACCAGCACGATCACCAAGATGATCAGCAGTTCCTGGTAGCCGAGACCAAACATGTGCGGACTCCTTTCCAGGGGTTACACCTTAGCGCGCCGCTACCCCCCACGCAAGACCCGCCGCTCCCCCACCCGGGTCGTCACGCGGCGGCCGTCGAAGAACTCGAGGAGCGGAATGGCGTACTTCCGCGAGATGCCCAGGAGATCCTTGATGTCGCCGGGGCCGATCTCCTTCCGCTCCCGGAGAAGGCCGACGAGCTTCTCCTGGATGGTGGTCAGGGCGCGGGCGTGAAAGAACAGCGACTCTTTCACGCGCACGAGCGTTCCCGATCCGACGAGCACCTGAAACAGCTCGTGCTCCTCGTCACCGCTGAGGCCGACGCGACCGAGCGCTTCCTCCGCGCTGGGCGGCGCCGCCTCCGCCTTCAAGAACTCTTCCTCCAGGCGCGCGAGGACGCGTTGCTGCTCCGGCGAGAGGCGCACCTCGTGCGCGGCCAGCCGCACCTTGTCGCGCTCGGCGCGAACGACGCCTTCGGCGTCGAGCGTGGACAGGAGAAACGCGAAGACGCGCTCGTCGGCGCCGCCGGCGCGGCTGCGCAGCTCCTCCCGCGACATCCCCGGCTTCAACGGATTGGCGCGATGGAACTCGCCGAGCGCGGTCACCACGCGGGCGCGCAGGCGCGCGAAGCTCTCGGGGTGGAGGTACCAGTCGCGGTCCACGGCGAGCACGCGGCCGGCCGCCTGGAGCTCGGCGAGCACGGCCCGTACGCGTTCGGGCCCGAGCGCCACGCGCCCCGACAGCGCGCCCGCGCGGACCCCCGCCATCCCCACGTGGCGAACGTGCTCCTCCAGCGTCTCGGCCGGAGTGCCGTGCTCGAGCAGCGTGAGATGAGCCACGAGGGCGGCTCCCTTCCGCTTCACCCGGGGCGGAGCGATGTCGAGCAGCGTGCCGCCGCCGATGGTGACCATCGGCGAATACGAGCGCACCACGAAGCGGTCGCCGGGAAGGGCCACCACCGGCGCTTCCAGTCGAAACCGCGCGAACGCGCGCTCGCCGGGGGCCAGTTCGGCGCGGTCGAGAAGGAGCACGCGCGCCATGACCTCGCTCGTGCCGGCGTGGAAGCGGACCCGATCGCGGGACTTCACGGCCCGGGGCGCCTCCTTCAGCAGCTCGAACGTGCCATCCACCAGCATCGACGGCACCAGGGTTCCCGCCAGCCCCACCACGTCGCCCCGGTCGATGGCGGCGCGCTCCAGGCCCTGGAGGTTGATCGCCGTGCGCTGCCCCGCCCGCGCCTCGGCGACGGGGCGGCCGTGTGTCTGCAGGCCGCGCACTTTCGCCTGCACCGCACGCGGAAACACCTCGACGCGGTCGTCGATCGCGAGCCGACCCGCCATCAGCGTCCCCGTCACCACGGTTCCGAATCCCTTCACGGTGAACACGCGATCGACGGGCAGCCGGGGGAGCTGGTCGGTCCCGCGCGCGGGAACGGAAGCGGCCAGCCGCACCAGCTCCGCCCGCAGCTCGCCGAGTCCCGTCCCGGTCTTCGCAGAGACCGCGAGCACGGGCGCGCCCTCTAGGAACGTTCCGCGGACGAGGGCGGCCACGTCGTCCTTCACGAGCTCGAGCCAGTCCGCCTCCGCGAGATCGACCTTGGTGAGAACGACGAGCCCCGCCTTGATGTGCAGCAGGGAGCAGATGGCGAGGTGCTCACGGGTCTGGGGCATCACGCCCTCATCCGCCGCGATCACCAGCATCGCGAGGTCGATCCCGCCCACGCCGGCCAGCATGTTCTTGACGAACCGCTCGTGGCCGGGGACGTCAACGATCTCGATGGTCGGTTGGCCCGGCTCCTCGATGAACGCGAACCCGAGATCGATCGTGATCCCGCGCGCCTTCTCCTCCGGAAGCCGGTCGGTGTCGATGCCGGTGAGGGCGCGGACGAGCGAGGTCTTGCCGTGGTCGATGTGACCGGCGGTACCGACGACGACGTGGCGAGCGGCCGTCATCGGTGGCGCGTCACGGCTCGGCGCCGCCGGCGGCGGTGATGACGGCGGCGGCGAGCGCCGCCACCTGCGAGGCGAGGACGGTGCGGCAGTCGAGCAGCAGGCGATCGCCGGCGATGCGACCGATCACGGCGGGTTCGCCCGCTCGCAGTGCAGCATCGAGGGCGCGGGCGGCGGCCGGAGTGATGCCGACCGCGAGCGCGAAGCTCGGTATGTCGCGCGTGGGCAGGGCTCCCCCGCCCACCTGCGCCGCGCTCTCGACGACTTCCGCACCCAGCCGACGCCGGATGTCGCCGGACAGCCGCCGCAGCACCGCCTGCGCCCGCGCACGTGTGGCAGCGGCGGGCTCGGTGAGATGGCGCAGGGTCGGGATCGTCTCCAGGGCGTCGCCTGCCTCGTACGCGGTGAGCGTGGCCTCCAGCGCCGCGAGCGTGAGCTTGTCGACGCGCAAGGCCCGGTTCCAGGGATTTTTCTTCAGCCGGGAGACGAACGCGCGGCGCCCCACCACGATTCCCGCCTGTGGTCCGCCGAGGAGCTTGTCGCCCGAAAAGGAGATGAGATCCACGCCGGACGCGACCACCTCGGGGACCGTGGGCTCGTAGGGAAACCCGAAGGGGCGGAGGTCAATGAGCGATCCCGAGCCGAGATCCTCCATGACGGGAAGGCCCCGCTCGCGGCCGAGCGCGGTCAGCTCGCGCGAGGTCACCTCGGCCGTGAACCCGATCACGCGGTAGTTCGAGGTGTGGACCTTGAGCAGGAGCGCGGTCTCCGTCCCGATGGCGTCGGCGTAATCGCGCAGGTGCGTCCGGTTGGTGGCGCCGACCTCGCGGAGAATGGCGCCGCTCCTCAGCATGATGTCCGGGATCCGGAACTCGCCGCCGATCTCGATCAGCTCGCCGCGGGAGACGACGACTTCCTTGCCGTGGGCGAGGGTCTCGAGGGCGAGGAGCACGGCGGCGGCGTTGTTGTTGACGACGAGCGCGTCCTCGGCGCCGGTGAGACGCTGGAGCAAACCTTCCACGTGACTGTACCGGGAGCCGCGTTCCTTGGTGGCCACGTCCATCTCGAGGTTCGAGTAGCCGGCGGCGACCTCGGACAGGCGCTCGAGGGCGAGCGGGCTCAGGAGGGCCCGGCCGAGGTTGGTGTGGAGCACCACGCCCGTGGCGTTGATGAGAGGGCGGAGCGAGAAGGCGCGGCCGTGCCCCCCGCGCTCGACGACGCGCAATTCCAGCGCCTCGATGACGGCAGGATTACCGCCTCCGCGCAGCGTCTCGCGCTCCGCCTCCAGCACCTCTCGCACGATCGCGGTCAGCCGCGTCCGCGACAGCCCGCCCAGCTCGGGACGGTCGGCGACCCGGCGCACGAGCTGATCGACCGACGGCAGTCTCCGTAGCGCAGGGACGGGATCAGCGCTCATTGAGCGCGGCCTCGACCTTTTCGCGCACGCGCGCGATGACCTCTTGCGCCTCCTGGCGCCACGCCTGGGGACTCTTCCCCTGGCCGGGGGCGCTGCCCGCACGGCGCACGGCGTCCTCGGTGAGACCGGCCCAGAACTCGTCGAGGTCGCCCGGCGACAGCGACTGTCCGCGGAGAGCGCGGGCCCACTCAGTGGCGAGGCTCTCGATGAGACGGTCGCGCTCGGCGGCCAGGCGCCGCGCTTTTCGGATGAGGTCGGCGAGCCGCGGCGCCACCGCTACTCCCGCACCAGCTCCCGCACCGCGTCGAACAGGTTCGCCTCGAAGCGATTGGTGGACGCGCAGGCATAGACGGGGCTCGGCTTCAGCTTGCCGGACGCGCCCTTCCGCTGGAGATGACTGCGCATCTTCGAGTTGATCTGCAGGCGCGTGTGGTCGCCGTCGGGCCGGGCGAAGAGCGTGAAAGACACCATCGCCTCCCCCTCCACACGATCGTCGCCGACCCGCCCGCAGTCCGCGTAGAGCCCGATCGGGGAGATGAACTCGTCGGAGGCGATCACGCCCGAATCGCGGGCGATCGCGCGCAGGGGGACGTTCTCGCGGGCGAGAGCCTGCACGAGCGCCTTCCACGTCGTGTCGTAGCTCGCGTCGATCTCCATCCGGTACGGCGGCGGCGCCAGCGGTGAGACGTGCGCGCGCGCGCAGCCGGCGACGCCGAGAACGATCCCCACCACCACGAGGCTACTTGTGGTGATCGATCCCACGGTAGGCGTCGATGAATCGCGTGATGCGCTTCTCGTCGACGTCGTCCAGCGTCTCGAGCCGGGTCCATGCCGTGAGCGCGATACGGCTCGGCATTCCCGGATAGGGGGCGAGGATGACCTGCTTGTCGTATTTCTGCACGATGGCGCGGAGCTTCGCGACGACGTCCGGGCACTCGCAGTTGTACTGGACGACCACCCCCCCGTCCTCGAGGTTGTGGACCTGGAGCTCGAGCGGAATGGGCCGCGTGTGAACACCCCAGGGGGCGATGTACGGCAGATGCGGCCCCGAGGTGGGCGGGTTCGAGTTGTACGGCTCGTGAGGATCGCTCTGGGAGGCGATGTGACGGTTGCCCTGGTCCGGATACTGCGTCCCCGGAAGATTGGCGGCCGCGCGATAGGCGAAGTACCCGACGCCGACGGCGGCAAGGGCGAGCGCCACCACGGCGGCGGCGACCACGCGGCGGCGTTGCCGGCGCCGGCTCGAACCCTTGCTCGTCACTCGCGTCGCCATTCTGGGCTCTCCTATGGCGGAAGCGTGTGGGAGTCGAACCCACCTCCAGCTTGTCTAGAGCCGGACACCGGATTTGAAGTCCGGGAGGCCCACCGGGTTCCTAGACGCTTCCAGAACGCTTCGAAGTGTACCACCCGCTCTGCGCGCCCGCGGAGACCCCGGCGCGCGCAGTGACCCCGCCCGCGAGGGGCGGGAACAGCGTGACGACGTCGCGCGCGCGCAGTGGACGCTCGGCGTTGGCCTCCTCGCCGTTCACGAGGGCAACGTAGGCGAGA
>DASXSB010000114.1:0-7217 GCA_036506275.1 Candidatus Methylomirabilota bacterium
AAGACGAACGAGTGCCACGTCCCGTAGCGCAGCGTGAGCAGCAGGAGGAAGAGGGCAGCGAGGCCGATGGCGAGGCGGACCGTCTGGCGCCATGCGTGATCGCTCTCGGAAAGGCAAAGCCGGCGGCGGCCGGGCTCGGCAACGTCTTCGCGACGGCCGGCGACCAGAAAGGCGACGATGACGCCCAGCGCCGGGATGACGATGTAGCGAAGGGCGGCGATGCTCAGGCTATCAGAAGCGACGACGACCTCCGCCCGGCGCGGGGGGGGCACCGGGGGTTGCTATAATCATCGGACGTCTTGCGTCGCGTACCGTACGTGGTCCTCGCCGGGTATCTCGCGCTCTTCGCGCTCGCGCTTCCAGTGTTTCCCTACTGGGGCCCGGTCTCCACCGTCGACGAGCAGTTGCAATACTATCAGGCCGCACGGAATTTCGATCACTACGGCTTCACCACCACCGCCCTCCTTCCGGATCTCTCCACCGGCTCCTCGCCGCGCCAGCACCCGTTGCTCTACAACCACCAGCCGCCAGGCCCGCAGCTCCTCCTCGGCGTTCTCATGCGGGCGGCGGGCGAGCGCTATCGTCTGCTGCGGGTGGCGCTGGCGGTGCTGTTCGTGGCGGGGATGCTCGCGTATTTCCGGTTCGGCGTCCGGCTCGAGGCCCGCGGCTTCCGGGGCGCCTCGCTCGGAGTCCTTTTCCTCACGCCCTCGGGCGTGTTCCACATGATCGATCATCCCGCGTACGCGGCGGTGCCGCTCGTCGCCTTCGTGCCGCTGCTCGCCCTCGAGGAAGGGCGCGTGCGCGCGTGGCGTATCGGCCTCGCCGCTCTTGTCGTCTTCCTCGGCGCCAATTACCTGATCTACGGCCCCCTCATCATGATCCTGACGTTCTGGACGGTGGGCACCTTGCTGGGGGCGCTCGACCTTCGAAAGCGCCACCTCGCGCTGCTGCTGGCGTGCGCGGCCCTGGCGGCGGCGCTGCATCTTCTCCAGACCGTGATCGTGCTGGGCCCGTCCGCGTTCGCGGAGGAGCTCACGCTCACCCTCGGGAACCGGATGTTCGGTCGGCCACCGCGCGCCGAGCTCCAGGCTTACTACGATCGTCTCGGCCTTCTCCTCTACGGCGACCACGTCTTCTCGCTGCGACGGTTCCTGCGCTCCGTCGCCGCCTCCTTGTGGGGCGGACGCTACCTGCCGCTCGCGCTCGGCTTCCTGGTCGTCGTGATCACGGCGCTCGTCGCCTACCGCCGGCGCCGCCGCGCGGGCGACGCCACCGCGGTCGAGGATGCCACCGAGCGGACAGCGAAGCTGCTCGTCGCCGTCGGGATCGCGATCCTCACGCCGTCGGTGCTCTTTCCCGCCTTCGCCACCGACTACGGCCTGCGTGGGCACGAGCTGCTCCTCGGCGTCCTCGCCCTTCCCACCCTCGCCGCCATCCAGGCTCACGCCCATCGCGCCCCGCGCCGTTTCGGTCGTCTTTACCTTCGCGCGCTGCTCGCCGTCACCGTGTTCTGGGTGGTCGGGGTTCAGGTCTACTCCTCGGCGCGCCTGGTCTGGAACGTTGCACGGTGGATCCGGCAGCCGGCCCTCGAGACCGATGTCGCGCGTATGGCGAGCACGCTCGCGGGACGCGTGGTGATGACCAACGTCGACCCCACCGTGGTGGGCTTCTTCACGCGCGAGATCGCCTTCGGCGGCTGTCACGACAGCGCGCTGCCGCCAGGCGGGTCGCCGGATCCATCGCGCTGCCTGCTCCGCTTCATCAAGGGGTGGCCATCGACGGTGACCATGCCCCCCACCGCCTACGTCTGGGTCGGCGTCGGCAACACGTTCTGCGAGGGGCGCCGCCACTGCGCGGCGCCGCGCGATCTCGATGGACGTTTCACGCCGCTCCTGCGTGGCACCGAGCTCTTCGTCTACGACCTCACGGTGCCGAAGGCGCCCGTCGCGCGAGTCGCCCCGCCCCCGTCGTGAGGGGATTTGCGCGAACCCGCGCCGCGAAGGCTGCTACACTCGGCCGGGTATGGCGGGCGTCGTGCTGGCCGCCCTCGTGTTCGCGACAGGCGTCGCCTCCCACCTCGTGTTCTCGCACGTGCGCCCGTCGCGAAAGCCGGAGCGCGTGCTCGTGTCCTTCATGGCGGCGGCCGCGATCGTGTACCCGGCGCTGTTCCTCGCCGGCCCGCCCCTCGCGCCGCGGGCGGTGCCACCGGCCGCCGATTTTCTGACCGGGCTCGCCGCCCTCGGCTTCCTGGCCCTCGGCTACGTCGAGTTCTGGTCGCTCATCGAGCGCAGCTTCTCGCTCCGCATCGTGATCGACACCGCCGCCGCCCCCGCTCCCCTCGCCGCCGACGACATCGCCTCCGCCTACGGCGGCGGTCGTGGCCTCGGCTGGATGATGGAGAAGCGCCTCGAGGATCTCGTTGGTTCCGGCATGCTCACCGTGAACGTCGGCCGTCATTCCCTGAGCGGTCGGGGGCGCAGCGTGGCGCGCGTTTTTCGCGCGCTGCGAAGCGTGTTGGGGATCCGATGACTCTCGCGGCCGGATACGGGGCGGCCGCCGCCATCGTCTTCGTCGCCCTCGCCCTCGCTCACAGCCATCTCGTGCTGCGTCGCCCCGCGCCCGTGCCGCACCTCATCGCCCTCTGGCTCGTGGTGGGCGCGCTCACCGCCGCCGCCGTTGCCGTCGTCGCCGCCGGCCCCGGGCTCGTCCTCGCCGTCACGAACACGGCCGTCTACCTGTTGCTGGGCGAGATCTATCTCTTCGTCTACGCGGTGGCGGTGGGGTCGCTGTCGGTTCAGGTCCTCGTGAGCATCCTCGAGCTCGAGCCTTCCCCGGATGCGTTCGCACGCACGCTCGCCCGCCACTCACCGGAAGCGTTCTTCACGATCCGTCTGAAGAGTCTGACCGAGCAAGGGCTCCTCCACGAGGAGCGCGGTCGCTATCGGATCACCGAGCGCGGACGGCGCTGGGCGCGCGTGGGAGTGGCGCTCAAGAAGGTCCTCGCCGTCGGCACGGGGGGATGACGCGGTCGCCCGCGCGGCACCTGCCCGCGCTCCTGCTCTTCGCCGCCGTCGCCCTCTACCTGTTCCGCCTCCCGCTCTTCGCCGGCTACCGGTTCATCGGCAACGCCGACCGCTGGAATCACTACCTCTCGTTCGCGAAGTTCCACACCGACAACCTCGCGCGCGGACACTTCGCGGCGTGGAGCGAATATCTCTTCTCCGGCTTCGACACCCTCGCGCTCCCGTTCAGCTTCTTCTCCCCGCTCTTCGCGCTCCCCCCCTTGCTCGGCACCGGCGACGTGGTGGCCGTTTTCGGCTACGTGTCGCCGGTCATCCTCGCCGCCACCCTGACCGTTACGTATTTCGTCCTCTACGACGTGGCGGGCGATCGTCTCGCCGCCACCGCGGGCGCCCTCACCTACGGTCTGTCTATCTGGTCGCTCCTGAAGCTCACGCAGAACGACAACAGCTATCTGGCGGTGGCGGTCACCCCCGTCCTCTTCGCGCTGATCCGGACGAGCCGTCCCGGCAACGTGGGCCGGCGCATCGCGGTCGTGACGACGCTCATCTGGATCTGCATCTACTGGTCGTTCCTCCAGTACTTCTCGTACGTGGCGATCTTGCTCGCCGCCTACGCCGCCTACCGCGCCCTGCGCGGCGAGCGCGCGCCCGCCCTCGTCACCGGTGCTTCGTTCGTTCTCGCGATCGTGCTCGGCCTTCCTCGCCTCCGGAGCCTCGCCGAGGCCGTGCGCGCCTCCAGCCGCAGCACGGGCGGTGTCGTGGAGTTCGTGGCGCCCGAGCTTTTCCTCCGATACCTCGACGGCAACATCTTCGGACGCAGCTACCGCGAGGCCCTGGAAGCGAAGGGCATGAACCTCTCCGAGGGCAACCTGCTCTTCGCGAGCATCTTCGCCTCGCTGCTGCTCATCGTGATGCTGGTTCGGGGGCGCTACACGGCGACCGTCACGACGCCCACCGGCGACACCCGGCTCGTGCGCTATGACTTCTTCGCCGGCTTCGTCGTGGTCGTCTTCCTGGTCATCCACTTCCCGACCTGGTACGGCGTGTTCGTGAAGCTCTACGGCGGTCTCTCCTTCCTGCACACCCGCTTCGCGCTCGCCGCGTTGCTTCCCATCGCCGTCCTCACCACCGTCGGGCTCGTGCGGCCGCTCGAATGGCGCCTGACCTCACGCCGCGCCCTGGTGGTGGCCGTGCTCGCCGCCGGTGTCCTTTCCCTGCACGCGCTCGATTTCGACGCGCTGGCCTCGCTCGCGTTCCGGGCCCTGCATCGGGCGCCGCGCACCTTCGTGCGGTGCTGCCGCCTGGAGAACCCGATCGTGGCCGCCGAGGCCTTGCGCGTGGTGGTCGTCGCCTCCGCCTTCGTGCTGCTCCTTCTGGCGCAGCGGGCGCTGGGCTGGCTCCATCGTGGCACGTTCAGGACGGTGGTGGCGATCGTGATCGTGGGCGAGTCGCTGCTCTTCGCCGACTACTACCTCTCGGGGCCGCACACGCGCACGTACCGAATGCCGTTCGAGCGCTTCGACGCCGTATTGGCCGCCTCCGATCAGTTCCTACCGCCCACCGTGTCCCAGCTGGCCAAGCTCCACGGGCGCTTGCGTAACGACACCTTCCGGTCGGTGGTGATCTGCCCGCGGGAGACGATCCCGATCGACTGCAGCAGTGCCATCGGGATGATGTGGCGCATCCGCCTAGTGGACGGCTACCTGAGCGGGATCTCACGCCGATATCTGGCGCTGCCGTGGCCGGAGGCGGACGTCGAGATCCGCGCCATCCGCTTCTCGCACGATCCGGGCGACGCCGGGCCCGACAGGACGCACCCGGTCTCGTGGCGGCTGCTCTCGCTGCTGAACGTGCGCAACGCGATCGTGGTCACGCCCGCCTTCTTCATGAACCGTCACTTCGATCCCGAAGACGCGACCATCATCGACAACCCGTCCCCGTTCATCTATCCGCGTGCCTATTTCGCGCGTGAGGCGCGTTCGGTGACCGCGGCGGAGGCGACGGCCGTCATGCGCCGGGAGTTCTCGCCCTGCCGTCCCGGCCCCGGCTGCCTCACCGTGCTCTCCGCCAAGCTTCCCCTCGACTACGTCGAGGGTCCGGTCGGGAGCGAAGCCCTCGATAGCGACGGCGCCATCGAGCTCACCGCGGACGGGGATCGTTGGGACGTCGCGTTTCCCGCTTCGTCACGGCCGCGGCTGCTCGTGATCAACGAGGCGTACGATCGGCGCTGGACGGCGGAGGCGGACGGGCGCGCGCTCGCGATCTATCCGACGAACGTGATGATGCGCGGGGTGCTGGTGCCGGCTGGTGTCTCGCGCGTGGTGCTGCGCTACCGTTCCGTCGTCGGCGATACCGTCCGCTATCTGGCGATCGCGCTGCCGCTGCTGGCGGCGGCGGCGGCCGCGGTAGGGATCAGGCGGCGGCGCGCGGCTCGACGTCAGGGCGCCGGCGCCGATCCGTCGCGAGCCACGCCATGACCACGGCGCCCGCCATCAGCGCGCCGTAGCGGGTGTAGAAGAACGCGTCGGCAGCCGGGGAGCGGTAGCTGAGCACGACCTCGCCCTCGCCCGCGGGCACGGCGACGACGAGACCGTTGAAGTTCCCGCGGACGACCGCCACGGTCGCCCTGTTCACGGTCGCGCGCCAGCTCCGATCGTAGGAGACAGCCGCGTTGAGAAACGCCGGCGCCGCCGCACGGTAGCGCACACGGAGCGAGTCCTGGTCCGGCCTCACCGCCGTCACCGCCCGCTCGCCTTCCGCGCCACTTGCGTTCCCCACCGCGCGGAGCGTGGTGGCGGCGTCCGCGCTCACGTACACCGTGTCGGCGAGGTGGCGTGCGATGTCCTCCGCGTGCCGGTTCAGGCGCTCGGTGAGCTCGGCGGGGGTCGTATACGTGGTGACGGAGCGGCTGAGCCAGACCACGGGATGCGTCAGGGCCGAGAGTGCCCGCACTATCGGCGGCGCCAGGCCGTCCTGGAAGACGGCCTCGTTCCGGTGGCGCAGAAACGTGCCCTCCAGGTCGCGCCGCAGCGAAACGGTGTCGCGCTGGGAGGCATAGCACTGGGCGTAGACGTGGCATTCTTTCCGCGTGAACGTCGCCGGATCGCGCCACCCCGTGACGGTACGGGGAGCGCGATCGGCGTCGTCCAGCTCGTAGCGGGCGACGAGGGCGCCCCGCGAGATACCGACCATACCCGCCACCGCCGCCACGAAGACGGCGCCCGACAGCGCCACCATCATGATCAACGCCATCGCGCCCCGTTCCACCGTGCGCGCGCGCCCCGCGTAGGCCACGACGCCGGCGCCGGCGGCGATGAGCAAGCCGTCGAACGCGAGGTAGCGAAGCGTGCGCAACGCCACCGCGGATCCCACGCCCGTGACCAACCAGGCGAGGGCGGCCGCGCTCGCGGCGGCGGCGAAGAGTACGGCGCCCAGGCTCGTATGGAGGAGGCGTCGGCGTTCGCCCGGCGTCTCCCGGAGGTACGCGTCCATGCCGTACGCACCAATGACCAGCAAGGCGAAGACGACGATGATGACGTACAGGAAGTAGCTGCGGAAGACGTTGAACAGCGGTAGGTGCAGGATCAAGAGGTAGAGCCCGCTGTGCTGGAGCGAGACCAGGAAGAGCACGCCCGCGAACGCGAACCACCACGCGCGGGGCCGCCGCTCGCCGCGGCGAATGGCAAACACGGCGGCGAGCACGGTGGGGACGAACCCGAGATGGAAGAGGAGGAGGTCGAGCCGGAAGATGAACGCCCGCGAGACGCCGGGGAAGATGCGGAGCGGCCGGAGCCACCAGTGCTCGGGTATGCGCACGAGGAGCACGTTGCCGAGGGCGTCGAACTCGGCGAGGAAGCCCATCGGGAGGAACGATCCGATGAGGGCGCTCGCCTGAACGAATCCCGTCTCGTCGAACTCGCGCGCTTGCACCACCAGGTGGGCGCGCAGCGAGGGCTGATAGTCGGCGATGGCGGTCCGCACCAGCAGGAGCTGGAACGCGGTCACGATCGCGATCAGCGCCACCGGCCACAGCGACATCAGCGGTATCCGCGCCAGCGCGCGCACGCGGGAGGGCCAGAGCCACGCGTAGAGCGCGGCCCCCACGGCGAGGGTGAGGACCACGAAGTGTGGATACTGATCGAGGGCCTGGAGGGAGACGAACAGCGCGAGGAGAGCGAGGCCACGCGCGGCGGC
>DASXSB010000115.1:0-40669 GCA_036506275.1 Candidatus Methylomirabilota bacterium
GTGGGGCTTGCGCGGGCGCTCGGCGTGCCGGGCGTGCGCGTGGAGAAGGCGTCGGAGGTGGCGCCGGCCGTCGGCCGCGCCCTCGCCAGCGGCGGCCCCTATCTGATCGACGCCGTCATCGATCCGGCGTTCACGTAGGGCGGATCGCGATGATCCTCGCCAAGGCCTTGGCCGTCGCTTGGACGCTGGCGCTCATCCTCACCGCGCTCCCGAGCGCCGCCGCCGATTATCCGGCGCCGAGAGAAGGAAGCTGGGTCGTACGCGATTTTCGGTTTCACACGGGTGAGGTCCTTCCCGAGCTACGCCTCCACTACACGACGGTGGGTGCGCCCACGGGGGAGCCGGTGCTGGTCCTCCACGGGACCACTCAATCGGGCGCGGCCCTGCTCACACCCGCGTTCGCGGGCGAGCTGTTCGGCCCCGGACAACCGCTCGACGCCGGCCGTTACTACGTGATCCTGCCCGACGCCATCGGCACCGGGAAATCCTCGAAGCCGTCCGACGGCCTCCGCACCGGCTTTCCGAAGTACAACTACGACGACATGGTCCTCGCGCAGTATCGGCTCGTCACCGAGCACCTGGGCCTGCGTCATCTGCGACTCGTGCTGGGGAACTCCATGGGCGGCATGCACACGTGGCTCTGGGCCCAGAGATATCAGGACTTCATGGATATCGCGGTGCCGATGGCATCGTTCCCCACCGAGATGTCGGGGCGCAATTGGCTGATGCGCCGGCTGATCATCGACGCCATCCGCAACGATCCCGAATGGATGAACGGCAACTACACCAGGCAGCCCCCGAGTCTTCAGTTCGCGTCCGTGTTCTATGGGCTCGCCACCAGCGGCGGCACCCAGCGTCTCTACAAGACGGCGCCCACCCGCGAGAAGGCCGATCAGCTCCTGAACCAGCGCCTGAGCGCGCCCTTCCGTGGTGACGCCAACGACCATCTGTACCAGTGGGAGTCGTCCCGCGATTACGACGCCGCCGCCGGCCTGGAACGCATCCAGGCCACGCTGCTGGCCATCAACGCCGCCGACGACGAGCGCAATCCGCCCGAGCTCGGCGTGCTCGACCGCGAGATCAAGCGCGTGAAGAACGGCCGCGTGCTGCTGATCCCGGCCAGCGAGGAAACGTCGGGTCACGGCACCACGGGACAAGCGAAGTTCTGGAAGCAGCACCTGGCGGAGTTGCTGCAGAGCGCGCCGAAAATCAAGTAGCGTCGGTGGCGACCCTTGATTAGCGCTTGCCGGCCGGGCGCTCCTCGCCGCTCTTCGTATACGCCGGCGGCACGTAGACGTTCAGCGTGCGCAGAGGCGCGCGCCCGGTGGCCTTGATCTGGTGACGGTCGCGCCGCTCGATCAGCAGTAACGAACCCGCGCGGAGCGCGATGCGTCGGCCATTGACGCGCGCGGTGCCGGTGCCCGACACCACGTAGAGCCACTGGTCGGCGCCGCGATGGCGGTTCCGGGAGTCGCCCTCGCCGTCGCCGGGCGCAAGGACCATTTCGGCTGCCTGCGCGCGCGCGTTTCCGAGAGCGACCCGGAAGCCGTTGCCGAATCTCAGATGTCGGCGCTTCATCGACCCCTACTTCTTCCGGGATGACCGCCGACGCGACGACCGCCGGGACGACGACCGCTTGCGCGGCACCTTGCCGCCCGCGCGTCGCGCCTCCGACAACCCGATCGCGATCGCTTGCTTGCGGCTCGTCACTTTCTTTCCGGAGCGTCCGCTGCGAAGCGTGCCGCGCTTGCGCTCGTGCATCGCTTTCTTCACCTTCTGGGATGCTTTCTTGCCGTACCTGGCCATCGACGTCCTCCTCGCTGATGCGCGTGCGCGGGGAATGGCGAAGCACCACGCGGCCCCGTGCCCGCTGCTGACCGCTGTCGTCCCGCGGGTGCTCTTGTTTGCATCTAGCCACGCGCATGGGCGCCGGTCAACGTGATGACACGCCCGCGCGTGCCCGCGGAGGACGGCGAGAGCGCTAGAAGGTGACGGGGAGGCTCTTCAATCCGCGCAGAGTGAGGCTCTGGCGATGCTCGGGACGGTCGGTGGCGAGCGCCAGCTCGGGCAGGCGCTGCACGAGCGTGTTGATCGCGATCTGGCCCTCCACCCGCGCGAGGGGGGCGCCGAGACAGAAGTGGATGCCCAAGCCGAACGCGACGTGGCGGTTGTCGGCACGCGTGATGTCGAGTCGGTCGGGATCGGGAAACTGGGCGGGATCGCGGTCGGCGGCGCCGATGAACGGCATCAGCATCTCGCCCTTCGCGATCGTGCGGCCGCCGATGACGACGTCGCTGCTCGGGATGCGCGCCGTGCGCTGCACGGGCCCGTCGTACCGCAGCAGCTCCTCGACGGCGGTCCCGATGAGCCCGGGATTCTCGCGCAGCCGCCGGAGCTCGGCGGGGTGGCGGAGGAGAGCGAGGGTCCCATTGGCGATGAGGTTGACGGTGGTCTCGTGGCCGGCGATGAGGATGAGGATGCACGTCGACAGCAGCTCCTCCTCGTTGAGCTTGTCGCCCGCCTCCTCGGCCGCGATGAGCGCCGACAGCAAGTCGTTCCGCGGCGCCGTGCGGCGCTCCGCCATGAGCTCCCGGAAGTATTCGGCGAGGGCGCGGCGGGACATCATGCTCCGGCGCGAGATCTGCGAATCCGGCGGCAGCATGACGGCGTCGAGCCCGCGCGCGATGTCCATGCTCCATTCCTTGAATCGCTCCCGGTCCTCCACGGGGACCCCGAGCATCTCGGAGATGACGATGACGGGGAGCGGGTACGCGAACTCCTCCACGAGGTCCATCGCGCGCGCACTCGCGACACGCTCGAGAAGGCCGTCGACGATCTGCTGGATGCGCGGGCGGAGCCCTTCCACCACGCGCGGCGTGAACGCCTTGCTGACGAGGCCACGGAGCCGTGTGTGATCGGGTGGATCACGGTCGAGCATCGAGAGCCCGTTCCCGGGCGGCACGTCGACGCCGTATCGCGCCGCCACGAAGGCGGGGATCGCCTCCTTGGCGCAGCGCGGATCGCGTAGCGCCCACACCACGTCTTCGTAGCGGGTGAGCACCCAGAAGCCGAGCGGGCTCAGGTGGACGGGGTCCTCCGCGCGCAGCCGGTGGTACGTCGGGTAGGGATCCGCGATGAACTCGGGATCCATCGGATTGAAGCTCAGGTCGCCCATGAGTCCGTCTCAGTCGATGGCGGCGTGGACGCAGTTGGAGACGGCATCCATGCGCGCGCTGTGCCAGGGATCGGGGATGCGGCTGTTCGTGATGTAGGCGAAGCTCACGCCGGAGTCCGGATCGGCCCAGCCGTACGACGACCCCACGCCGCCGTGGCCGAACGTGCGCGGTGAGGCAAGGGCGCCGAGGCCGCGGATGGTGTCCGTCGTCCCGCGGAGATGGGGTCCGAGTCCGCGGTGCATCGGCATGCCCATGTAGCCGTCCACCATGTCGCCGGTGACGTTGCGGGTGACGTACTGGATGGTCCGCGGAGAGAGCAGTCGGACACCGTGCAGCCGCCCGCCGCCCAGCATCATCTGATAGAAGGCGGCGAGGGCGCGGGCGGTGCCGTAGCCGCCTCCGCCCGGCGTTCCCGCCCGGCGGAACTCCGCGTTGTTCTCGTCCGCACGCTTGATCTGGCGCGTGCCGTCCGCGGACGGCTCGTGCATGTCCACCGTGCGATCGTGCTGCGCGTCGGGCACGCCGACGAACAGCTCGTCGCCGAGACCGAGCGGCGCCACCACGTGCTCGCGGATGAACGCGCGATAGTCCGTCTTGGTCACCGCCTCGATGAGGGCGGCCGCCGTCCAGTGCGCCGCGCGCGAGTGGTAATGCAGCCGCGAGCCCGGCGTCCACTCCAGCGTGAAGCCGCACACGGTCCGGCGCAGCCGCTCGTGATCGTCCCAGGCTTCCTTCGGTACGTCCGCGTTCGGAAAGCCCGCCCGATGCGAGAGGAGCTGCACGATCGTGATCTCGCCCTTGCCGTTCGCGTCGAAGCCGGGCAGGTGGTCGGCGACGCGATCCGTGAAGCGGAAAGCACCGCGCTCGGCGAGCAGCCACACCGCGCAGGCCGTGATGACCTTGGTGTTCGAATAGAGCAACCACAGCGTGTCGTCGCGCGCGGCCACGCGCTGGGGCTCGAGGCGCGCGTGTCCGTACGTCTTCACGAGGGCGAGCTTGCCGAGACGCGCGATCGCGATCTGGGCGCCCGGATAGCGGCCCTCCGCGATGTGGCGGTTGATCAGCTCGTCCAGACGGGCGAGCGTGGCGGAGTCGAGGTGAAGCTCGGCGGGTGACGCGGTCTCGAGCGGAAAGCGCGCGCTCATCGCGATCGCTCCAGGGGCCAGCCGAGCCACTGACACACGCCCCGTCCCATCACCCATTCGAGATCATCGCCCTTCAGCCACGGCAGCTCCTTGGTGAAGAGGTCGATGCACTCCCGGTACGTGCAGGGCATGCGCGTGAGATCCGTTCCCCAGAACGTCCGCTGCGGGCCGAAGGCGTCGACGAGCCGGTGAATGGCGTCGTGGAGGTCGCGGAAGGGATAGTCTTCGCGCGAGAGCGACGGCATCCCCGACGCCTTCACCGCCACGTTCGGCCGCTTGGCGAGCGCGCACACCTTAGGCAGGTCTTCCCACACTTCGGGGGTTTTCTGCCGGATGTTCACGCCCACGTGGTCGATGACGAGCTTCAGACTGGGATGCTTGGCGGCGATGCGGTCGAGCACGTCCAGCGAACCCGGCACCAGCACCATGAGCGGGATGCCGGCGCGCTCGGCCGCCGGCCACAGCCAGTCGGCGCTGCCGTCGGTGAGGAAGTGCCGATTGTGCTCGTTGTGGAACGTGAAGCGCATGCCGAGCATCCCCGGCTGCTTCCTCCAGTCCGCGACGAGGGCGCGGCTGGCCGGATCTTGAAGCGCGAGACGGCCCATGACCGCGAAGCGATCGGGGTGCAGGCGCGCCGCTTCCAGCGCGAGATCGTTGCGGTCGCCTTCCCACGAGGGCGGCACGATGACGACGCGGTTCACCTTCGCGAGATCCATCTGGAAGAGCAGCATGTCCTTGGTCACGGGATACGGCTTCTGGGCCTCTTGGGCGCGGCCGGGCGGCCACGGGCGGTCCGGGGTGTCGGCGCCCCAGAGGTGGACCTGTGAGTCGACGATCTGCATGCCGCGCTCCTTCGCCCGACTGGTCGGTGACGGGCAAGACTCTACACGAATCCGTGATTCCGGGCTCGACTCACCGCCCTGCGCGCAGGAGCGGACCCCGACGCCGACGCCGGCGCACCTCGCCCAGGAACTCCTCCAAGCGGTCCGGGAATCCCTCCGCCGCGCTCCATTGTCGGATGACCCGCAGGTTCACGCGCTGGGCGAGCGCGATCTCCACGGCGACGCGAAGGCTCTGATGATCGTTCCAGTGATAGAACGCGGCCAGGCGGTCCCGGCAGGAGTCGGTCGCGGAAAGGAGGAGCCACCGCCCGCGCCCGTACCTTCGCACCAGCGGCCGGATCCGATAGTCGTCTCCGATCGCGAGCGGACCGCGAGGAAACTCGACGTAGAAGGGGACGTCGGGATGGACGTAACGGTCGCGCACGCGGACGAAGCCGACCGATGCCAGCGCGTCGTCCAGTCGGAGCTGCGTCGTCGTCCCGATGAGGATGAAGTCCATGTCACGCGACAGATAGCGGCCGCGCGTGTGGAGGCTGGCGCAGGCGCCGCCGGTGAGCACGGCGCGGATCTGGTGGCGGGCGAGCGCGGCGCCGACCGCGGCCGCCACCGTCGGCAGCCGCGAGCGTCGATTCAGGGCCGTCATAGCGGTTTACCGCCGCGACGCGGCCGCCGGCGTATCCCCGCCACCCGGTTGCGGAGCGTGTCTTCAGGGTCGCTCAGCCGGGTCAGGTACGTGAGGAGCGAGTCCGCCGCGAAGTATCGCGGATCGAGCTGGTAGAGTCGGGTGCGACCGACCAGCCGTCCCGCCACGAGCCCGTCCCGCTCGAGGCTGGCGAGCGCCTTCTGAACGCTGGAAAGCGGAGCGGAGAGCACGCGCGCCAGCTCGCGGGGATAGCTTTCCCCGAGCAGGCGCAAGGCGAGGAGGGCCCGCGTGCGGCCCTGGCTCCCGAACGGGCTCGACGAGACCTTGACCTCCATCAGTGGTCATACGACCACCTTTGGAGGTCTTGCGTCAAGACCCGGAAGGCGCCGACGCGCACGGCCTTGACAGGAACGTCCGGACGGAGGCATTTTGTCGCGGCTCGCCGCCCAACCCGAGCCAAGGAGGGCCACCATGAAGCCGTTCCGACTCCCCCGATGG
This sequence comes from Candidatus Methylomirabilota bacterium, assembly GCA_036506275.1. Lineage (GTDB taxonomy): Bacteria > Methylomirabilota > Methylomirabilia > Rokubacteriales > CSP1-6 > DASXSB01. Next base: position 6,305 of record DASXSB010000115.1, read on the forward strand.
CGCTTCATCAGCTGCTGCGGACACGAGTGGGGTCACACGCCGAGCGCGAACGGTCCCAGCCGGCGCGACTTCATCAGGACGGCCGCCACGGGGGTGGCCGGGCTGGCGGCGATGACGGCGCTGGACCGTCCCGCCTCCGCCCAGGTGCGCGTGTTCCCGCCGCCGCCACCGGCCGTGAGCCCCATCGAAGGACTGATCGACTTCCACAATCACAACGCGCCCGACGTGTTCGGGCGCGCCGTGGACGACGACGAGTCGGCGCAGCTCTACATGAGCCGCAAGATGGAGGCGATCGTCCTCAAGAACCACGTCGTCTCCACCGCCGACCGCGCGTGGCTCGTCCGCAAGCACAACCCGGGCGTGAAGGCCTTCGGCGGCATCGCCCTCAACGGTCCCGCGGGCGGGATCAATCCCGAGGCCGTGCAGTGGATGTGGCGCATGCAGGGCGGCTACGGGCGCGTGGTGTGGCTGCCGACGTTCGACGCCGACAACCACGTGAAGCACTTCAAGGACGCGCCGGAGGGCATCAAGGTCGTGGGCGCGGACGGCAAGGCCCTGCCCGCGCTGCGCGAGGTGCTGAAGGTGATCGCGCAGCAGAAGCTCGTGCTCTGCACCGGACACGCGTCCCCCACCGAGGTGCTGGCCATCGTGGAAGCGGCGCGCGACGCCGGCTGCGACCGCATCGTGGTCACGCACGCGGAATTCGAGGTCGTGAACATGACCATCGAGCAGATGAAGAAGGCGGCGTCGATGGGCGCCAGGATGGAGATCGACGCCATGGGCCCGCTCATGGGTCCGAACGCGCACCTGCCCTGGATGCGGCACTGGCGGCAGGTGACCTACCAGGAGTCCGCCGAGCACGTGAAGGCGGTGGGCGCCGAGAACTTCGTCCTCGGGACCGATCTCGGCCAGACCGGCAATCCGTCGCAGCCGGACGGACTCGCGATGCTGGTGGCGGGGCTGATGGCGCAGGGAATCACGAAGGACCAGATCAAGACGATGGGGCGCGAGGTGCCGGGCAAGCTGCTGATGGGTTGACCGCGCGCGGCGGCCGCTCGTGGCCGCCGGATCGGCGTGCTAGAGTCGGGGCCATTCCATGAGCGCGCCCGACCGTTCACGTAGCGGAGGTCGTCTCGCGGGGAAGGTGGCGATCGTCACCGGGGCCGGCTCGCGCGGCCCCGGGCTCGGCAACGGCAAGGCGACGGCGATTCTCTTCACGCGCGAAGGCGCGCGCGTGCTCTGCGTGGACCGGATCAAGGAGCGCGCGCAGGAGACGGTCGATCTCATCCGCGCCGAGGGCGGAGAGGCGGAAGCGTTCCCCGCCGACGTGACGCGCGCCGAAGACTGCCGCACGATGGTCGAGGAGGCCTGCGCGCGGTGGGGCGGCCTCGACATCCTCCACAACAACGTCGGCATCGAGTCCCGGGCGGGCCTCGTCGACACCACCGAGGCGCAGTGGGATCTCACCCTCACCGTCGATCTGAAGTCGATGCACCTCGCCACCCAGGCCGCCGTCCCCGCCCTCGCCGCGCGCGGCGGCGGCGCGGTCATCTGCGTCTCCTCCATCGCCGGCCTGCGCGGATTCGGCGTCGGTCGCACCGCCTACGCCGCCGCCAAGGCGGGCGTGGTCGGCTTCGTGCGCGCGGTGGCGGTGGAGCTGGGCCCGCGGGGGATCCGCGTGAACGCGATCGCCCCCGGACCGGTGTGGACGCCGATGGTGGAGGACCTCGGCGCGGAGGCGCGCGAGCGGCGGCGACAGGCGACACCGCTCGGCACGGAGGGAACGGGCTGGGACATCGGCTGGGGCGCCGTCTACCTCGCGAGCGACGAGGCGCGCTGGGTGACGGGCCACACGCTCGTGATCGACGGCGGCCTCGTCGCCACCACGAGATAGTCGCCACCACCAGATAGGAGACCGGCATGGCGCTGAGCTTCGGCATTCACATCGGCCACGTGGGCGGACCCCTGGAAGAAATGCGCCGGTTGTGGCGATTCGCGGACGAGCGCGGGTTCGACTGGTTCTCGGTCGCCGATCACTTCCAGGAGTCGCCGCCCCAGGGCGGTGACCTCGACTGCTTCGAGTGCGTCACCACCCTCACCGCGGCCGCGCTGGAGACGAAGCGCGTCCGCGTGGGCACGCTCGTGTTCTGCATCAACTACCGGAACCCGGGGTTGCTGGCGAAGGTGGTCACCACCATCGACCATCTTTCCGGCGGCCGCGTCGAGTGCGGCATCGGCGCCGGCTGGCACGCCGTGGAGTACGGCGCGTACGGGATCCCGTTCGAGCGCATCGGCGTGCGCGAGGACCAGCTCGAGGAGTACGCGCAGGCGCTGCGGCTGCTCTTCGACGAGAAGCGCGCGAGCTTCGCGGGGAAGCACTTCCGGCTCGAGAATGCGCCGAACAATCCGAAGCCGCTGCAGCGACGGCTCCCGATCTGGATCGGGGGCGGCGGCGAGAAGCGGACGCTGCGCGCGGCCGCCCGTTATGCCGACGGCTGGAACGTTCCCTATCAGGATCCGCAGGCGTGGGCGGCCAAGAACGCGATCCTCGACCGGTGGTGCGAGTCCGAGAAGCGCGATCCGAAAACGCTGCGGCGCACCGTCAACGTGGGGTTCTACCTCGGCGCCGACGCGCGAGGGGCGGCGCGGCAGGAAGAGATCCTCCACGCCCAGTGGGGCGACGAGCTGACCCGACGCAAGGGATTCCTGCGCGGCACGCCGAAGCAGGCGATCGACACCGTGGCCGCCTATCGTGACGCCGGCGTCCAGCGTCTCAACATCGCCGTGCGGCAGGGTCCGTACGACTGGGACGCCCTCCACGCGTTCGCGGAGGAGGTGCTTCCTGCCTTCGGCAGCGTGACGGCGGAACGGCGCTGACATGCGGATGTGGCCGGTCCTCCTCGGCGTCGCCGCCGGCGCCGGCGGTGCCGCGCTCGTCCGGGGCGAGCGGGCGGTGCGGAAGTACTACGCGGAGACGCCGCCACCCACCGCGCGCTTTCACGAGGACGAGCGACCGGCGACGACGCCCATGTGGCGCGAGACCCGCGCGGGGGCGGAGTGGCTCGCCTTGCGCATGTCGCGGACCTACCGGGGCGAGGGCGTGCCGCGCGGCGACGGAGACGCCGTCGTGCTGATTCCCGGTTTCCTCGTGAGCGATTGGTATCTCGGTGAGCTTCACGGGTGGCTCGCCCGCATCGGCTATCGCCCGTACATGTCCCGGATCGGCGTGAACGCGGATTGCCTCGACGTCATCGGCGACCGGCTGCTCGACACGATCGGCGCGGCGTACGGCGCCACCGGCGGCCCCGTTCATCTCATCGGTCACAGCCTGGGTGGGATCCACGCGCGGTCGGCGGCCGTGCGCCGCCCCCAGCGCGTGGCCTCCGTGATCACGCTGGGGACGCCGCTGCGGGGCTTGCGGCCGCATCCGCTCTTGATCTACGCGGAGCGCTTCGTCGCCGCGCGCATCCGGCGCCGGCGCGGTCTCCAGGTGGAGCACGAGTGCTTCACGGCGGCGTGCTCGTGCGCGGCCGTGCGCGCTCTCCACACGCCGCTCCCGCCCTCGCTCCCTCAGCTCGCGATCTACACCAGAGAGGACGGCGCCGTGGACTGGCGTTACTGCGTGAACGACGACCCCCACGCGAGCGTGGAGGTGCGGGGCACGCACCTCGGCCTCGCCTTCAACGCGGAGGTGTACCGCGCCATCGGCGCCCACCTCGCGAGTGCGTCGCGGCGGGCGCGCGTCGCCGAGATCGATCGCGTCCGCTGACCTTGCGTGGGGAGAAACCGCGGTATACCGTCGTAACGCGCGGCGGCGATCAGCCTGTTCGACGAGGTGGTGACGATGGCGGAAGGCAGCGCGCTCATCCGGGGCCTCGAGGGTGTCGTCGCCGCCGAGACCAAGCTATGTGACCTCGACGGCGCCAACGCCCGCCTCGCCTACGCCGGCTACGGCATCGAGGACCTCGCGCGCCACGCCACCTTCGAAGAGGTCGCCTTCCTCCTCTGGAACGGCGCCCTCCCCAAGGCGGCCGAGCTCGATCGCATCACGATGGAATTGATCGCGGCGCGGTCGCTGCCGGAAAGCCTCGAGCGCGCCTTTGCCCTCATGCCGACCGGCACCGATCCCATGCGCGTGCTGCAGGCGGCGGTGGCCATGCTCGGCATGCACGATCCCGACGCCACCGACAACTCGCGGGCGGCCAATCTGAAGAAGGCGGCGCGGCTCACGAGCCAGCTCGCCACCGCTATCTGCGCGCACCACCGGATCCGGAGCGGACAGGCCCCGGTGCCGCCCGCGCCCGACCTTTCCCACGCCGGCAACTTCCTCTACATGCTGACGGGACGGCGCCCGACGTCGGTGGTGACGAAGGCGTTCGATGCGAGTCTGACCCTCTATGCGGAGCACGAGCTGAACGCCTCCACCTTCACCACGCGCGTCATCGTCTCCACCCAGTCCGACATGCACTCGGCGGTGGCGGGCGGGGTGGGCGCCCTCAAGGGGCCGCTCCACGGGGGCGCCGGCGAGGCGGTGATGCGCACGCTCCTCGAGATCGCCGACGTCGCCAACGTCGACGCGTTCGTGACGCGCGCGCTCGCGGAGCGGCGGCGGCTCATGGGCTTCGGCCACCGCGTGTATCGCGCCGGCGATCCCCGCGCGGCCATCCTGCGCGGCATGGCGGAGGAGGCGTGTCGTCAGTCCGGGCAGTTCAAATGGTACGAGATGGCCGTGCAGCTCCACGAGCGGATCAACAAGGCGAAGGGCCTCATTCCCAACGTCGACTTCTACTCGGCGCCCCTGTTCTACTCGCTCGGCATTCCGATCGACCTCTTCACGCCCGTCATCGCCGCCGGTCGCATCGCGGGCTGGACGGCAAACATCATCGAGCAGCACGACGACAACCGGCTGATCCGCCCGCGCGCGGACTACGTGGGACCGGCGGCGCGCGCGTGGCTGCCGCTCGCGAAGCGCTGATGGGCAAGAGCCTGAGCCGGAAGCTCGTCGAGCGCCACCTCGTGAGCGGCAAGGCGGTGGCCGGCGAAGAGATCGGCATCACCGTCGACCAGGTCCTGCTCACCGACACCAACGGCACCATGGCGTTCCTCCAGTTCGAGGCCATGGGCTTTCCGCGCGTGATCCCACCGCGCGTGGTCGCCTACATCGACCACAACGTCTACCAGGTCGACTCCCGGAACTCCGACGACCACCGGTATCTCCAGACGGCGTCGCGGAAGTACGGCGCCACGTTCTCCAAGCCCGGCAACGGCATCTGCCACCAGGTGCACATGGAGACATTCTCCATCCCCGGCGAGAGCGTGCTCGGCACCGACAGCCACACGCCGCTCTGCGGCGCCGCCGGCATGCTCGCGCTCGGCGCCGGCGGCCTCGACGTGGCGGTGGCGATGGGGGGAGGTCCGTATTTCTTCACGATGCCCGCCGTCGTGCGCGTGTGGCTGACGGGCGCCCTGCGGCCGTGGGTGACCGCGAAGGACGTCATTCTCGAGCTGCTGCGGCGCTTCACCGTGCGCGGCGGCAGCGGCAAGATCTTCGAGTACGCGGGCCCCGGCCTCGGCAGCCTCCTCGCCGCCCAGCGCATGACGATCGCGAACATGGGGGCGGAGCTGACGCTGACGACGAGCGTGTTTCCGAGCGACGACGTCACGCGCTCGTTTCTGACGCGCCTCGGCCGGCCCGCTGACTGGCGGCCGGCGGCCGCGGACGAGGACGCCGTGTACGACGAGCAGATCGAGCTGGATCTCTCGAGCGTCGGTCCCCTCGTCGCGCTTCCCGGCTCCCCGGACCGCGTGGTGCCGGTGGAGGAAGTGGCGGGCACCGCCGTCGAGCAGGTGATGGTCGGCTCCTGCACCAACGGCTCCTGGCACGACATGGCGTCCGTCACCCAGGTGCTGCGCGGCCGTCGCGTGCACCCGTCCGTCTCGTTCGTCCTCTTTCCCGGCAGCCACCGGATTCTGGAGACGATGGCGCGCGAGGGGCTCCTCGCCGATCTCCTCGCCGCCGGCGCCACCGTGTCGGAGCCCACCTGCGGCTCCTGCGCGGGCATCGGTCACGTCCCCGCCGCCGGCGTCAAGAGCCTGCGCGCGTTCAACCGCAATTTTCCCGGTCGCAGCGGCGTGAAGGACGACGCGGTCTATCTCTGCTCGTCGCTGGTGGCGGCCGCGTCCGCTCTCACCGGCGTCATCACCGATCCGCGCACGCTGGGGGCGCCGGCGGCGGTGGCGCTGCCCGCGCGCTTCGTCAGCTCCACGGTGGGCCTCGTCGCCCCCGACGGGGGCGGGGAGGTCGTGCGCGGACCCAACATCAAGCCCGTTCCGCTCGGGGAGGCGATGGCAGCAACGCTGACGGCACCGGTGCTGCTCAAGCTCGGGGACAAGGTCTCCACCGACGACATCTCGCCCGCGGGCGCGGCCGTGCTCGTCTTCCGCTCGAACGTGCCCGCCATCGCCGAGCACTGCTTCAAGTACATCGACGCGACCTTCCCGGCGCGAGCGAAGGCGGCCGGCGTCGGCATCCTGGTAGGCGGCGAGCTCTACGGTCAGGGATCCTCGCGCGAGGTGGCGGCCTTCGGGCCCATGTACCTGGGCGTGCGCGCCGTCATCGCCAAGTCGTTCGCGCGGATCCATCGGGCGAATCTCGTGAACTGGGGGGTGGCGCCGCTCACGTTCGACGAACCCGGCGCCTGGGACGGAATCGAGCAAGACGACCGCCTGCGCCTCGACGGCCTCCGCGCCGGCCTCGCCGGCGGCCAGCGTGTGACCGTCACCAACGAGCGCTCGGGAACGAGCTTCACCGTCTCCTGCATCCTCACGCCGCGCGAGCGCGACATCCTCCTCGCCGGCGGCCTCCTCGCTCTCACCCGCGCCCAGCGCGCACCGGCTTCGGAGCTATGACCCAACGAAAAATTCGCGCCGTGTTCATGCGGGGCGGCACCAGCCGCGCGCTCTTCTTTCACGAAGAAGACCTCCCGCGCGCCGGCGTCACCCGCGATCGCATCCTCCTCGCCGCCCTCGGGAGCCCCGATCCGTACGGCCGTCAGCTCGACGGCCTCGGGGGCGGGATCTCATCGCTCTCGAAGGCGTGCATCATCGGCAAGCCGACCCATGCCGACGCCGACGTCGACTACACGTTCGCGCAGGTGGACGTGAAGTCCGCCGTCGTCGACTACGCGGGGAACTGCGGGAACTGCTCGTCGGCGGTGGGGCCGTTCGCGATCGACGAGGGGTTGGTCACGGCGGCGGCGCCGGAAACGGTCGTGCGCGTGCACAACACCAACACGCGCAAGATCATCGTCGCCCACGTGCCCGTGCGCGACGGCGAAGCCGCCGTCGACGGCGACTTCGAGCTGGCGGGCGTGCCCGGGCGTGGCGCGCGCATCGCGCTCGACTTCCTCGATCCCGGCGGCGCCGGCACCGGACGGTTGCTTCCCACCGACGCCCCCCGCGAACTGGTGGACGGAGTGACCGCATCGCTCGTCGACGCCACCAACCCGATCGTCTTCGTGCGCGCGCGGGATCTCGGGCTCACGGGGACGGAGACGCCGGCCGCCATCGACGGCGACCGCGCGCTGATGGCGCGCCTGGAGACGTTCCGGGTGGAAGCGGCGAAGCGGATGGGCATCCCCGGCAGCGCCGCCGTGCCGAAGATCGCGCTGGTGGCGCCGCCGGCGCCGTTCGTGGCCGGCGACGGTCGTCGCTTCGACGCCGCCGACGTGGACGTGCTCGGGCGCGTGATCTCGATGGAGAACTGCCACCGCGCGTTCGCGCTCACGGCCGCCATGTGCCTGGCGGTGGCGGCGCGGATCGAGGGCACCGTCGTGCACGAGTGCGTGGCCTCGCGCGCGGGCGACGTGCGGCTCGGTCATCCCTCGGGCGTGCTGCCGGTGGCGGCCGCCGTCTCCGCGCGCGCAGGTGAGCCGTGGGCGGAGCGCGTGACCGTGTACCGGACGGCGCGCCGGCTCATGGAAGGCTTCGTCCGCGTTCCGTGAGCGACGCCGCCCCCCGGCTCTATCTCGTGACCGGCCGCGACGAGATCATGCGCCGCCGGGCGCTGGTGCCGAAGGGCCGCGTGGTGGAGGTCTGGCAAGATCGCGGCGGCGCCGAGAACTTCTGGGTGGGCGAGGAGTCGAAGGCGCTGCTGGACAGCGTGGCGCCCCCCCTTCCTTCCGAGCTCTCGGTGGCGGCGGCGGCGGTGCCGATCTACTACGGCCCCAAGCTCTGCGATCTCGACTCGCTGCCGCGCGAGGAGTCGACGCAGTCGCGCGTGTTGTCCGCCCACGGCATCGCGGCGGCGTGGATCACGCTCGACCGCTTCGGCGAGCGCAACCAGTACGTGCCGAGCGGCCCCGACGATCCCGTCTTTCACCTGCGGCGCGTGGGGGGTGGCGCCGGCCACGTGTGGCGTCTCTTCCGCACGCGGCGGGAGGCGATCGCCTTCATGGGCGAAGCGTACGGCGCCGACTCCGAGGGCGCGGAATGGGCGACGAAGCTTCCGGTGGAGGACTTCGACGCGCTCATCGCACGGCATGGTGAGCGACGGCGCTAGCGCGAAAGCGGACGACGTCGATCGCTTCTACGCCGCCGTGCGCGCGGTGGCGCGCTTCTGGCTCTGGTTCTTCTTCCGGAGCGTCGACGTCCACCATCCCGAGCGCGTGCCCGCGCGGGGGCCGGTCCTTCTCTGCGTGAATCATCCGAACAACTTCATCGACTCCCTGCTCGTGGGCGCCGTTCTCGAGCGAAAGGTCCACTACCTCGCCACCGCCGCCCTCTTTCGGAACGCGCTCATGGCGCGATTTTTGAGAGCAGCGGGCGCCATTCCCGTGTACCGTCGCGAAGACGATCCCGACAAGATGGAGCGGAACACCGACACCTTCGCCGCCACCTTCCGGGCCTTCGACGGCGGCCGCCTCGTCGCCATCTATCCCGAGGGCACCACGCACTCGGAGACGCGCGTGAAGCGGATCAAGACGGGCGCGGCCCGGCTCGCCCTCGCCTACGAGGCCCAGAAGCCGGGAGCGCTGGCGGTGGTGCCCGTCGGCCTCAACTTCGAGGCGCGCAAGTCGTTCCGCGCGCGCGTGCTCGTTTCATTCGGCGAGCCCGTGCCCGTGGGCGGCTACGCCGCCGCCTATCGAGAAGATGCGTCGAAAGCGGTGGCCGCGCTCACGGAGGCGATCCAGTGGGCGATGGAGGCGGAGGTCGTCAACGTCGGGCGCATCGACGACGCCGGCCTCGTGCGCGCCGTGCAGGATCTCTATGGCGCCGACCTCGTGCACGAAGTGGCGGAAGCGCGCGGCATCGCGCCCCGCGACGTCGATCCCCTGCGCCTCTCGCGCTCCATCGTCGACGCCGTCGCCTACTTCAAGGAGCACGACCCCATGCGGGTGGAGCGCCTGTGGCACCGCATCCAGTCCTATCGCGCGCTCCTGGCGGCGTCCCGCGTGCGTGACGACGTCGTGCGCGGGTGGCGCGCGCACACGCCGCGCCGCCAGCGCCTGCGGCGGGGCTGGCAAGCCGTGCTCGGCTTTCCGTTCTTCGCCTACGGCGCCGCCGTCAACGTGCTGCCGTACTACATCCCGCGCGCCATCGCCCACCGCCGCGCGCGCAAGGAGACGGACTACGCCACCATCCGTCTCCTCACGAGCGTGGTCGCCTTCCCCCTCTTCTGGGGCGTGGAGATCTGGGTCGTGTGGCGCCTGGCGGGAGGCGCCGCCGCCGCGCTCTTCGCCCTGTCGTTGCCGGTCAGCGGCGTCATCGCGTACCGATACCTCGCCGGCGCCGGTCGCCTGCGGGCGGTGATCCGGCTCAGCGCGCTCGGGTTCCGCCAGAGCCAGGTCGCAGCCCGCCTCGTGACCGAGCGCGAGGCGATCGTGACCGAGCTCGATCGCGCACGGCATGAGTACCTCGCGGCCACGAAAGGGAGTAGCTTTTGACGGTTCGACTGCTTGAAGAGATGTCGACACCGGCGCTGGAGGCGCTCGACCGCGAGCGCACCGCCATCGTCCTCACCGTGAGCCCGCTCGAGGTGCACGGCCCGCATCTGCCCGTCGGCGTCGACGCCTTCGCGGCGCGCCATTTCGCGGAGACGCTCGCCCAGCGGCTGGTGGCGGCGCGCCCGGGATGGAGCGTCGTCCTCGCCCCCACCCTCCACCTCGGATCCTTCACGTTCGAGGGCGTGGGCACCGTGAGCGTGCGCCAGCGCGTGGTGCGCGACGCTGTCATCGACTACGGCGCCTCCCTCGCGCGCGCCGGATTCCGGTTCATCTTCGTGGCCAACGGTCACGGCGGCCCCGGGCATCTGAACGCGCTCGACGAAGCGGCGGCCGCCGTCTCGCGGCGGCACCGCGTGACGATGGCATCCATCACCGGCTATCTCGCGTGGGAGTTCCTGCGTGGCCGCTATCTCGCGCGCATCGAGACCGCCCTCGGGCGCGGGCTCACCACGGACGAGCGGCGCGCGTTCACGGAGGACGCTCACGGCGGCTGGTGGGAGACGTCGCTCATGCTGCTGCTGCGGCCGGATCTCGTCGACGACTCCTACACGACGCTTCCCCCCGCCCGCTACTCGCTGCGACAGCGGCTCGTGAAGAACTATCCGCTCCGGGACGGCGGCCAGGGTTACGTCGGTCATCCCAGCCGCGGCGATCCCGCGTTCGCGCGCGCCGCCACCGACGTCCTCATGACGGAGGCGCTCGACGTGGTGGAGGCACTGCTGGACGGGCGCCTGCGTCCCTCGGATCGGCGCTCGCCGTTCTTCGTGGTGCCGTTCTTCCGCACCGGCTTCTGGCCGACGGTCACCGCCGCCGCCGCCGTCTCCGCGGCGGCCCTCGGCGTGACGGCAGGGTGGCTCGCGCGCCGGCGATGGCGATCGTGACGGGCGCCCTCGTCTCCCTCGACGTGCAGGTGCCCGTGGCCTGGCTCCGGCTCGAGCGCCCGCACGCGCTCAACGCGTTGAACCGGCGCCTCGCCGCCGAGCTCGAGGGCGCCCTGCCGCGAGTGGCCGCGCTCGAGGACGTGACCGTGGTCATCGTATCCGGGCGCGGCCGCGCCTTCTGCGCGGGCAACGACATCGCCGAGATGGCCGCGCTGGAGGCGGCGGAGGCGGAGGCGCACGCGGCGCACCTCGCCCGCGTCCTGGACGGCTTCGCGCGGCTTCCGCAGGTGACGCTGGCCGCCATCGACGGTCACGCTCTCGGCGGCGGTCTCATGCTGGCCCTCGCCCAGGACCTGCGCATCGCCTCCGATCGCGCGCGCTTCGGCTTCCCGGAGGTCTCGCTCGGCTTCAATCCCGGCTACGGCATCGCGCGTGTCCTCGACGTCCTCGGCGGCGCCGCCGCGCGCGATCTCCTCCTCACCGGCCGCACCGTCCACGCGACGGAGGCACTGCGGCTCGGCATCGTCAACCGGCTCGTGGCGGCGCCCACGCTGGAGGCGAGCGCGATGGCGTGGGCGACGGAGATCGCGCGCGCGCCGCGCGAGGCGCTCGCCGCCACGAAGGCGATCGTCGCCGATCTCCGCGAGGGCAAGGCGGGCGACGAGCCGGCGCGGTTCGGCGCGCTGCTGGGACGGGCCGCGCCCGCGCGCGCGCGGTTGCAGGCGTTCCTCGAGGGCAAGGGCCACCGCGCCGCCAACTGAGGTCAGAGTCGCCGAGAGAAGCGGTCGCGATCAGGCCGGGGGCGGCTAGCGCGGCATCTCCGCGCTGGCGGCGCGGAGCAGATCGTCGGCGGTCTCCGGCGGCGTCTCGCTGTAGGCGACGCCTATTTTGCAGACGACCTCGAGCGGAAGCTCGCGCTTGCGCGCGAGCTCGGCGAGCCGCTCCTGCACGCGGCCGGTGATGGCGGCCACGTCCCGCGGGCGCGCGTCCACGAGAAGGGCGGCGAACTCGTCGCTGCCCACGCGCCCCACGAGGTCGGTGGCACGCGTCGACTCCATGAGCGCGTCCGCCACCGCGCGGAGCACGTCGTCGCCCACGGTGTAACCGAAGCGCGAGTTCACGGAATTGAGCTGCGGCACGTCGAGGACCAGCATCAGCACGCCCGTGCGGGCGCGGCGGGCGGCGGCGGCGCAGCGGCGGTACTGATCGTGAAACGCGCGACGACTGGCGAGCCCCGTGAGCGGATCGGGCGCGTAGCGCGCGAGGCGCCGATCGGCGTCGGCGAGCCGGCCCGCCAGCATGCGGAGCAGACCCACCGCGAGCCCGGGCGCGCCCGTGATCGCGCGCAGGAAATCGCGCTGCGGGATGACGAGGCAGTGCGTGGGCTCCACCGCCACCACCGTGGCCGAGCGCGGCTGATCGCGCAGGATGCCGAGCTCGCCGAAGACCTCGCCGGCGCCGAGCTCGCCGAGCAGCAGCTCGGTGTTCGTCTCCTGCGCGGTCTCGAGGACACGCACGCGGCCCGACACCACCACGAACACCCGATCGGACGGATCGCCCTCGCGGATGATGTCCTGCCCCGCGACATAGTGATGGTCGGTGGCGTCGGCCACCAGGCGGTCGCGATCGTCGCGCGGGAGCGACCGGAACAACGTCATGGGCGCGAGCATCTCGGCGAAGCTCGTCGCTTCCGGCTCCGCGGTGACCGCGGCACGCCGACGCCGGCGCGAAGGCCCGCCGTTGAGCGTGCGCGAGAGCCAGGCGCGGATGCGCGCGCGCAGCATGGGCGGGCTGAAGGGCTTGGGGAGGACGTCGATGGAAGCCTCCGCGAGCCCGCTCAGCAGACGCTCGGTCTCGGCCACGGCGACCATGAAGATGATCGGGAAATCCTGGCGGCTGCTCAGCTCGCGCAGGACGGGAATCAAGGCGAGCCCGTCGCCGTCGGGAAGCTCCATGTCGACGATGGCGAGGTCGGGCACGCCCTCACCGATCCCCGCCCGCGTGCTCGCCACGTCCCGCATCCGCATCATGAGGAGGTCGTCGTCGGCGAGCACGTCGCCGATGGCGGCCACGTCGCTCTCGTTGGCGCTGACCACCAGCACGCGCGCGCCCGCGATGGACCGGCGCTCGAGGGCGGAGGCGGCGACGGTGGCGCGAGCGCCGCCCGCGCCCTCCACCACCAGCTCCATGCCTTCGCGGGCGGCGAAGACGTCGAGCGTGCCGCGCGCCGCCGCCACGCGCGCCCGCACGCGCTCCTCGAGGGCAGCAAGGGTGGCGTCGTCGTGGGCGGGATCGTGGTGGAAGAGGGCGAGGCGTCGCGCTCCCGCCGCGAGGGCGACGTCGGTCGCGTACTCCACCGTGCTGTGGCCCCACCCGATCTTCCCGCGGTATTCCTCGTCGCTGTACTGCGCGTCGTGCACGACGAGGTCGGCGCCGCGGATGAACGCGACGTGCCGCTGATCGCCGGGATGGCGGAGGATGCCGTCCGCGGGCCGCCAGAACGGCTCGTGGTCGGTCACGTAGGCGAGGGTGGCGCCGCCGTGCGTGAGCCGGTAGGTGATGGTGGGCGCGGTGTGGTTCAGGTACTGCGTCTCGACGTGGACCTCGCCGATCCGGAAGGTGCCCTCGTCCAGCTCCGTGAAGTGCATGTGGCTACGGAGGTCGCGGAGCTTCACGGGGAAGTACGAGTACTCCATCTGCCCCGCCATCGCCTCCTCGAGGCCGCGCTGAAAGCCGAGGGGGGCGTAGACGTTGATCTCGGCGCCGGGAAGGAAGGCCGGAACGAAGAACGGGAAGCCCTGGATGTGGTCCCAGTGGGTGTGCCCGATCAGCAGGTGCAGGCGCAAGGGGTTGTGACGCTCCCGCGCCAGCCGCAAGCCGAGCTCCCGGGCCCCGGTACCGCAGTCGAGGACGATGAGGGTGCCGTCCCCGGCGTTCACCTCGAGGCAGGCGGTGTTGCCGCCGTATGCCGCGGTGTGCCGCCCGGGTGCCGAGATCGACCCCCGCGTCCCCCAGAAGCGCACGTGCACGGTTTCGCCTCGCTCGGTGGGCTCGATTGCGTCTGGAGGCCGATTCTAGCACCCGCGGCCCCGGGACCGGGACAACGTGGGGTAGAATTGGCCGCCTTACCAGGGGGTCCCAAAAGGAGATCCGCATGGTCACCACGCGACGGAATTTCTTGAAGCTCGTCGGCGCCGCCGCCGCCACCGCCCCCCTTCGCGCCGCGCCGGCCTTCGCGCAGAGCCCGTCCGTGCGGATCGGCGTGCTCGCCATCAAGGCGGGGGTGGCGGCACCGGTGGGCGAGTCGGGGCTGCGCGGCGTGCAGTGGGCGACCGACCGCATCAACGCCGCCGGCGGCATCCTCGGCCGCAAGATCGAGCTCGTGATCGAGGAGGAGTCGAACCCCAAGGACACCGTGGAGCGGTTCCGGAAGCTCGCGCTCCAGCACAAGGTCGACGTGATCTCGGGCGGCATCTCGACCGCGGTCGGGCTCGCCCTGGGCCCGGTGGCGGAAGAGCTGAAGACGCTCTGGCTCTCCTGGGACGCCACCACGCAGAAGGGCGTGGAAGAGGCGATGCCGAAGGTGCAGTACGCCTTCCGGAGCACCGACAACGAGGCGGAGGCGGTGATGGCGTCGATCCTGGCCGCCCGGCGCTTCAAGGGAAAGATCGCGACGGTGGCCGGCATCAACAACGATTACTCCTACGGCCGCGACACGTGGGCGACCTTCCTCGCCATCATGAAGAAGTACGACATGAACGTGACCGCGGTCAGCGAGCTGTGGCCGAAGCTGGGGACGACGGACTTCACCTCGCACGTGGCCACCCTCCAGCAGGCGAAACCGGACCTGATCTTCTGCTCCTTCTGGTCGGGCGACGCGCCCATCTTGTTGAAGCAGGCGCACGCGGTGGGGATGACGGGCACCACGAAGTTCGTGATGACGACGGCGGGCGGCGTCCACGAATCCCTGAAGAAGGCGTTCACGCCGGAGGGGATGATCCTCGGCTACAACTGCATGTACTTCGAGAACCCCAACGCGAGCGCGCTCCTGAAGCAGTTCGTGCGCGAGCACCACGAGAAGTACAAGGAGTGGCCGAACTACGAGTCCGATCACGCCTACTTCACGATCGTCGCCTACAAGGCGGCGGTGGAGAAGGCGGCGAAGGCCGCGGGCGGCAAGTGGCCGACCCCGGAGCAGGTGATCGGGGCCCTCGAGGGCATCGAGGTGGAGTCGCTGTCGGGATCGCGCCGCTACCGCGAGGACCACATCATGGAGGCGACCTTCTTCCAGGGCCTCTCCACCCACAAGAACAAGTTCGACTTCGTGACCATCGATCCCGTGGAGGCCATGAGCACGAAGCAGATCCAGAAGCCGACCGGCGTCGGGCTCTACGACTGGATCAACGGCTGGAAGCTCTGAGGTCTCCGATCTCCTGATCGCGCAGGCGCTCGGCATCCTGCTCGGCGGCGCCTTCCACGCGGCGGTGCTGTTCCTCGTGGCGGCGGGGCTTCAGCTCGTCTTCGGCGTGCAGCGGATCGTCAATCTCGCGTGCGGCTCCTTCTACGCGCTCGGCGCGTACTTCGGCGTGACGGCGGTGACGTGGGCGGTGCGCGGGGGCCTCCCGCCCGTGCTGTTCCCCCTCGTCCTCGTGGCGAGCGGCCTCGCCCTCGCCGCCGTCGGGCCCGTCGTGGAGCGCGTGCTGCGCACGATCTACGACCGGGACGAGAGCTTCCAGCTCCTGCTCACCTTCGCCCTCGTCCTCGTGTTCGAGGACGTAATCCGCTTTTTCTGGGGCACGGCCCCGCACCAGATGGGAAGCCTCTACCTCGTGTACGGCCAGGCGCGGGTGGGCGGCGTCACCGTGCCCGTGTACAACCTCGTCGTCATCGCCGCCGCCGGCGCCATCGCGGCCGGCATGGGCTGGCTCCTGGCGCGGACCCGCTTCGGGCGCATCGTGCGCGCCGCCGCCGAGAACCGCGAGATGGCGGCCGCGCTCGGGGTGGACATGTCGCGCCTCTACTCCCGCGTGTTCACGCTAGGGGTCGCCCTCGGCACCGTGGGCGGCGCCCTCGTGATTCCCGCCACCGCCGCCATGAACGAGATGGGGATCGAGGTCATCGTGGAGGCGTTCGCGGTGGTCGTCATCGGCGGCCTCGGCAGCATGCGCGGCGCCTTCGTGGGCGCGCTCCTCGTGGGCGTCCTGAAAGCGGTCGCCATCGCCACCTACGCCGAAGTCGAGATGCTGGCGATCTACGTGGTCGTCATCGCGGTGCTGGTCCTGCGCCCGTCCGGCCTTTTCGCGCGGGCGACGGCGTGAGCGGACAGCGGGGGGCGCGGTACATGGTCGGCGCCGCCGCCCTCGTGGCGACGGCGGCGCTGCCCTTCGTGGGCGGTGCGTACTACGCGACGCTCATGCTGCCGTTCTTCGGATATGCCGTCGCCCTGCTGGGGATGAATCTCCTCTTCGGCTACACGGGGCTCCTCTCCTTCGGCCACGCGCTCTTCGTGGCGCTCGGCGCCTACACGGCGGCGTATGCGACGAGCGGGCTCGGTCTCCTCCACTTCGAGGTCGTACTGCTGGCAGCGGCGGTGGTCGGGCTGGCGGTGGCGGTGCCGGTGGGACTGCTCTGCGTGCGCTACGTGAAGATCTACTTCGGGATGCTCACGCTCGCGTTCGGGATGCTCTTCTACTCGTTCCTCTACAAGTTCTATCACCTCACGGGCGGCGACGAGGGCATGCGGGTGCTGCGCCCGTCGTTGCTCGGCCGCCCCTTCGCCGGGCTGGGCAAGGTCGAGTTCCTCGTGGGGCCGTACTACTTCTACAGCCTGGTCCTGCTGGCCGTCGCCGCCGTCGTCATGTGGCGGCTCGTGCACTCGCCGTTCGGCCTCTGCCTGCGCTCGATCCGCGAGAACCCCGAGAAGGCGGAGTCGCTCGGCGTGCGCGTGCGCCGCTTGCGGCTCTATGCGTTCGTGATCGCGGCCGTGTTCGGCGCGGTCGGGGGCGCCCTCCTCGCCGTTCCCACCGGCCTCGCCGATCCCCTCCTCGCGTACTGGACGCACTCCGGCAACCTCGTCTTCATGCTCCTGCTCGGCGGCTTCGGGAGCTTCTTCGGGCCGATCCTGGGCGCCTTCGTCTTCATCTTCCTTCAGGATTTCGTGATGTCGGCCACGTCGTACTGGCGCCTCGTCTTCGGCACCATCCTCGCCCTCGTCGTCATCTTCTTTCCGCACGGCCTCATGGGGCTCGTGGACGGGCGAGCGCGAACCTAATGCCGCTCCTCGTCGCGTCCCACGTCCGCAAGCTCTACGGGAGCTTCTGCGCCCTCGACGACGTGAGCCTCGCCGTCGACGCCGGCGAGTTCGTCTCCATCATCGGCCCCAACGGCGCCGGCAAGACCACGCTCGTCAACGTGCTCACGGGCCTCCTCCCGCCCACCGCGGGCGCGGTGCAGTTCAAGGGCGAGGACGTGGCCGGCGCCGGGCCCGTGCGCCTCGCGCGCCTCGGCCTCGCGCGCAGCTTTCAGCTCGTGAACGTCTTCCCCGGCCTCACGGTGGCGGAGAGCCTGGCGGTGGCGGTGGTGTCGCGGCTTGGGCGCGGCACGCGCCTCTTTGCCGCCCTCCACCGCGACGCCGACGTGCGCGACGCGGTGGGCGACGTGGCGGAGCTGTTCGGGCTCGCCGACAAGCTCGCGCGTCCCGCGCGCACGCTCCCTCAGGGCGACAAGAAGCTGCTCGACGTCGCGAGCGCGTTCGCCCTCCGGCCCGAGGTCATCCTCCTCGACGAGCCCACCTCGGGCGTGAGCACACGCGACAAGACCGCGATCATGGAGGTGCTCGTGCAGGCGGCGAAGCGCGTGGGGATCAAGGCGATCGTGCAGGTCGAGCACGACATGGACATCGTCTTCGGATATTCCGACCGCATCGTCGCGCTCCACCAGGGCCGCGTCCTCGCCGATACCACGCCGGACGGGATCCGCGGCGACGCGGAGGTGGTGGCGACCGTCATCGGGAAGCCACGCGCGTGATGCTGCGCGTGCGCGATCTCGACGTCTCCATCCAGGCCAGCCGCATCCTCCACCGCGTCTCTCTCGAGGTGGACGCGCGCGAGCTCGTCTGCCTCGTCGGCCGCAACGGCGCCGGCAAGACGACGACCTTCCGCACGATCATGGGATACCTGGCGCCGGAGGCGGGCCGCGTCGAGTTCAAGGAACACTCGCTCTCCGGCCTCCCCACCCATGCCGTGGCCGCTCTCGGCATCGGCTTCGCTCCCGAGGACGCCGCGATCTTCGCCGGTCTCTCGGTGGCGGAGAACATCGAGATCGCCACGTGGACACGACGGGGAGGGCGTCCGGCCGCGGAGCGCGTCGCCCTCGCCTACGACGTCTTTCCGCGGCTCCGCGACTACGCCGCCCGCGGCGGCAGCCAGCTCTCCGGGGGCGAGCGCAAGATGCTCTCGATCGCGCGCGCGCTTGCCCTCGACCCCGACCTTCTGTTGCTCGACGAGCCCTTCGAGGGGCTGGCGCCCGCCATCATCCCCGGCATCAGCGAATCGATCTCGACGATCACCCAGCTCGGCCGCGCCGTACTCCTCGCCGAGTCCAACATCCACCACGTGCCGCCCGCCACCAACCGGCTCTACGTCATCGAGCGTGGCGAGATCGTCTTCGCGGGTTCGCCCCGCGATGCGTACGGTGACGCCACCGTGCGGCGCATCATCGGAGGAGCAGCGTGATGGCGACCCTTCCTCTCATTCCGACCGCCGTCGTGGGATCGCATGGCCGCCCCGGCTGGTGGTTCGTGGGCGTGCGCGCGTACGAGGCGGGCGAGTTCGGTCCCGCCGATCTCGAGGAGATGCTGGACGACGCCGCCGACACCGCCATCCGCGACATGGAGAGCGCGGGGGTGGACATCATCACCGACGGTGAGGTGCGGCGTCTCGACGGTTACGTCGATTCCTATTACGCGATCATCAAGAACATCCAGCCGCTGCCGGTGCGGCGCAAGGTCGGACCCTGGGGCTACGATCAGCAGACGCGCTACGAGGCGGTGGGCCGGATCGAGACCCCCGCCGGCGGTCTCGGGATCATCAAGGAGTTCGAGTACGTGAAGGCGCGGGCGACCCGACACGTGAAGGCGACGTGCGCCGGACCGTTGACGTTCGGCTCGCGCATCCACCCCGGCCGCCACTACAAGGGCGTCGTCGACGTGGCGGAGCGCTTCGCGGAGGTCATCAACACCGAGCTGAAAGGCCTGGTGGCGGCGGGGGCGGATCTGATCCAGATCGACGAGCCCGCGCGCGGCAACGTCTCCGGCGAGGAAATGGCGCGGCTGTTCAACGCCGCCACCGAGGGCGTGCGCGCCAAGCTCGCGTTCCACGTCTGCTTCGGTAATCGCTTCGGACGCTCCCGCTTTCCGCGCACGTACGCGTCCTACTTCCCCGGGCTCCTGGAGGCGCGGGCGCAGCAGTTCGTGCTGGAGTTCGCGGGGCGCGAGCTGGCCGAGCTCGACCTCTGGAAGCGCTACGGCGACGGCCGCGAGCTCGGCGCCGGCGTGGTCGACGTCAAAGGCTTCAGCCAGGACACGCACGACGAGGTGGCCGGGCGTATCCGCCGCGTGCTCGAAGTGTGTCGCCCGGAACTTCTGACCCTCAATCCCGATTGTGGGTTCGGATGGAGTCCGCGCTACATGTGCAACCAGAAGCTTCGTGCGCTCGCCGGCGGCGCCGCCGTCGTGCGTCGCGAGCTGACGGGGCATCGGAGCCCGGAGCGTCGAGGGCCATAGTAGAATCCGGGCAGCTCACCTCACGCCCAACCCGAGGAGGCCGCATGCGCTTTTCACGCCTGGCTGTCGCCATCGCTGTCATCATCGCCTCCGCCAACCTCGCCTTCGCGCCCCCCGCGTGCGCGCTGCAGGTCGGCGACAAGGCACCCGAGTTCTCCCTGCCCGCTCCGGGCGGCAAGACCGTGAAGCTGAGCGAGCTCACGGCCAAGGGCCCGGTCGTCGTCTACACGTTCATCCAGGCCTTCACCGGCACCTGAACGAAGGAGATCCGGGGCT
This sequence comes from Candidatus Methylomirabilota bacterium, assembly GCA_036506275.1. Classification (GTDB taxonomy): domain Bacteria; phylum Methylomirabilota; class Methylomirabilia; order Rokubacteriales; family CSP1-6; genus DASXSB01. The sequence continues at coordinate 26,248 of DASXSB010000115.1, forward strand.
TCGACGCGCTCGTGCCGCAGTTCGAAGCCGCCGGCGCCCAGGTCGTGGGCGTCAGTGCCGATCACCCCGCTACCCTCGACGCGTTCACGAAGCAGGAAAAGCTTCACCACGTCCTCCTCGGTGATTTCCGACGTCAGATGCTGCCCGCCTACGACGCCCTGGAGACGAACGAGGCGAGCCCCATCTACCGCTACGCGCGGCGCGCGTACTTCGTCATCGACAAGCAGGGCACCGTGAAGTGGGTGAAGGTGCAGACCAATCCGCTCGATCTCCTGGATCCGGACGAGGTGCTCCGGGCCCTGAAGGAGTCCGGCGCCGCCTCATGAAGCGCCTGACCACCGCCGCCGTGCTGGTCATCGCCGCGTTCGCCGGCGTGAGCGACGTCCGCGCCGCACCGGACTTCGCGGGCATGCAGGTGCAGCCGTACGAGCCACCGAAGCCGGCCCCGGACTTCGGGCTGCCGGACCTCGCGGGACGGACGGTGCGACTTCAAGATCTGCGCGGCAAGACCGTGATGTTGTTCTTCTGGGCTACCTGGTGACCCGATTGCCGGAAGGAGTTGCCTTCCGTCAACCGGCTCTACGACGATCTGAAAGCGCGCGGCCTCGCGGTGGTGATGGTGAGCTTCCGCGAGAGCCCCGCCACCGTGAAGCGCGCGGTGGAGGAGCGCGGCTACACGGCGCCCGTTCTCCTCGACGCGAGCGGCGACGTGACCGGCCGCGCGTACGGGGTGTGGGGCCCTCCCACCGTGTACTTCATCGACAAGCAGGGACGCCTGCGTGGGCGTGCCGTCGGCCCCCGCGACTGGGACACCCCGCAGGCGCGAACGTTCATCGAAGCGATGCTCGCCACGCCGTGAGCGTCGCCGCCCGAGCAAGCGCTCGGCGAGCAACAAGGAGGAGATGATGGTCCTGGATCGCTTCACGAAAGTCGTTTTGGGCGTCATCGCGGTGGCGCTCGTGGTCATCGCCCTGAACCCGTGGCTCACGTCGCGACCGTGGCTGCGCACGGCGGAGGCGCAGTCGTCGGTGCCCAAGTACGAGCTGATCATCCCGAAGGCGTGGGGCAAGTTCGTCACCTACAGCAATGGCAATCTCCTGCTGGAAGGCTCCGACGGCTGGTTCCGCGAGGTCGACATCACCGGCAAGTCCCCCGAGTATCCGAGGATCAAGACGCAGTACAAGTTCCAGTAGCTCGCGCCCGCGGCGGCTGCCGGCGCCTCCCGGCGCGGCGGCCGCCGTGGCCCCGCCGCTCCGATTCCCGGTGGTAGACTTCTCGGCGTGGCGCTCCCCCTCGACGGCATCGTGGTCGCCGATCTCACCCAGAACGTCGCGGGCCCGTTCTGCACGCAGATCCTGGGCGACATGGGCGCCGACGTCATCAAGATCGAGCGCCCGGAGCGCGGTGACGACGCGCGCGCGTGGGCGCCGCCGTGGTGGGACGACGAGAGCGCCACCTTCATGTCGATCAATCGCAACAAGCGCAGCCTCGCCCTCGATCTCAAGCGCGAGGGCGGCCTCGAAGTCCTGAAGCGGCTCGTCGGCCGCGCCGACGTCTTCGTGCAGAGCCTGCGCGCGGGCGTGGTCGCGGAGATGGGATTGGACTTCGCCGCCGCGCGCACCCTCAACGCGCGCCTCGTCTATTGCTCGATCACCGCCTTCGGTACGCGGGGGCCGCTGCGCGACCTCCCCGGCTACGATCCGCTCATGCAGGCGTACGGCGGCCTCATGTCCGTGAACGGGCACCCGGGCATGGAGCCGGCGCGGCTGGGCACGTCGGTGATCGACATGGGCACCGGGATGTGGGCCGCCCTCGGCATCGTGGCCGCCCTCCGCGAGCGCGACGCCACCGGACGCGCGGTGGAAGTGACCACCGCCCTCTTCGAGACCGCCCTCATGTGGATCACGCACCAGGCCGCGGCCTACTTCGCGACGGGCGAGACGCCGCAACCGCAGGGATCGGGCACCGCGATGATCGCGCCCTACCAGGCCTTCCCCACCGCCGACGGTTACGCGATGATCGCGGCCGCCTCCGACGCGCTCTTCGTCCGTCTCGCCGACGCCCTCGGGGCGCCCCCTCTGGCGCGTGACGAGCGCTTCCGCGACAATCCCGCGCGCGTCCGTCATCGCGCCGCGCTGGTGGCGGAGCTGTCTGCGCTCACGCGCGAGCGCAAGACCGCCGACCTCATCGAGGCCCTGCGTGCGCGCGGCGTACCCTGCGCGCCCATCCTCACCGTGGACGCCGTGCTCGCGGAGCCGCAGACGCAGGAAAGCGGCATGGTGATGGCGACGCCCCATCCGCGCCACCCCGACTACCGGAGCATCGGATTCCCCGTGCAGTGGAACGGGCGGCGCCCGGGCGTGCGACGGGTGCCGCCCGCCCTCGGCGAGCACAGCGCGGATGTGCTCACGTGGCTCGGCTACACGCTCGACGACGTGCGCGGTCTCCGCGCCCGCGGCGTCGTCGCATGAGCGACGCGTACCGCACCCTGCTCGTCACGCGCTCCCCCGACGGCCACATCGTCACCGTGACGCTGAACCGGCCCGAGCAGATGAACGCGATGAACACGGCCATGGGCGAGGACCTCCTCGCCTGCTTCGACGCCCTCCCCCGCGATCCCGACGTGCGCGCGGTCGTCTTCACGGGCGCGGGCGATCGCGCGTTCTGCGCGGGCGGCGATCTCAAGGAGCGCAACGGGATGACGGACGAGGCGTGGCGCGCCCAGCACGTCGTCTTCGAGCAGGCGGCGATGCGCGTGCTGCGTTGCCCCGTGCCCGTCATCGCCGCCGTGGAGGGCTTCGCGCTCGCCGGCGGCTGCGAGCTCGCGTTGCTCTCGGATTTCATCGTGGCCGGCGAGACGGCGGTGTTCGGCGTGCCTGAGACGACGCTCGGGATCTTCCCGGGCATCGGCGGCACGCAGTTGCTCCCGCGCCTCGTGGGCGCGCCCCTCGCGAAGGAGCTGATCTTCACGGGGCGCCGGATGAAGGTGGAGGAGGCGAAGGCGGCGGGTCTCGTCAACCACGTGGTGCCGGCCGGGCAGGCGCGCGCGAAGGCGACGGAGATCGCGACCACCATCGCCGCCAACGGTCCCATCGCCGTGCGCCAGGCCAAGAAGGCCATCGCGTACGGCGCGGAGACGGACCTCGAAACCGCCATGGTCCTCGCCATCGAGGCGTACAACGCGACGGTGGTGACGGAGGATCGGCTGGAAGGCGTGCGCGCGTTCAACGAGAAGCGGAAACCGCGCTTCAAGGGTCGATAGGAGGCCGGCGATGGCGGTCATCAACCTGTCGCTCACCGACGAGCAGCGCGCCCTCAAGGCAGGGGTGGCGGAGATCTGCAAGCGCTATCCGGGCGAGTACTGGCGCGAGCTGGACGCCAAGCGCGAGTACCCGGAGGCGTTCGTGACCGAGCTGACCCGCGCCGGCTATCTGGCCGCGCTCATTCCCGTGGAGTACGGCGGGGCCGGGCTCGGGATCTTCGAAGGCGGCCTGATACTCGAGACGATCAATCATGGCGGCGGCAACGGCGGCGCCTGTCACGCCCAGATGTACATCATGGGCACCGTGCTCCGTCACGGCAGCGAGGAGCAGAAGCGCCGCTACCTCCCGAAGATCGCCAGCGGCGAGCTGCGGCTGCAGGCCTTCGGCGTCACCGAGCCGAACTCAGGCTCCGACACCACGAAGCTCCAGACGACCGCCGTGCGCAAGGGCGATCGCTACGTCGTCAACGGCCAGAAGATCTTCATCTCGCGCGTGCTCCAGTCCGACCTCATGCTTCTTCTCGCGCGCACCACGCCCGTGGAGCAGGTGAAGCGGAAGACGGACGGGCTGTCCGTGTTCCTCGTGGACATCCGCCACGTGAAGGGCCTCGAGGTCCGTCCGCTCCGCATGATGATGAACCACTCCACCAACGCGCTCTTCTTCGACAACATGGAGATCGGAGCCGACACGCTGATCGGCGAGGAAGGTAAGGGCTTCTCGTACATCCTGGACGGCATGAACGCCGAGCGCATCCTGGTCGCGTCCGATTCCCTCGGCGACGGCCGCTGGTTCGTGGACAAGGCCGTCGCCTACTCGAACCAGCGCGTGATCTTCGGGAGCGCGATCGGCAGCAACCAGGGCGTCCAGTTCCCGATCGCGAAGGCCCACATGGCGGTGGAAGCCGCCGACCTCATGCGCACGAAGGCGGCCGCCCTCTTCGACGCCGGCCAGCCGTGCGGTCCGGAAGCGAACATGGCGAAGTACCTGGCCGCGGAGGCGGCGTGGGATGCCGCCAACGCGTGCATCGACTGCCACGGCGGCTACGGCTACGCCGAGGAGTACGACGTCGAGCGCAAGTTCCGCGAGGCTCGGCTCTACAAGACGGCGCCCATCAACCAGAACCTCGTGATGGCGTACGTCGGTGAGCACGTGCTCGGGATGCCGAGGTCGTACTAGGCGCGCAATCTCAGCGACTCTTGTTACGTAGTTGAGATTGGGACTCGAACCCGTGTTTTCAGTCCGCCACGCGCTTTCGTAGGAACTGAGACCATTTGCAGAGCGTTGACTCTGCCGGCCTTCCGCGGTCTGGCAGACGAACAAAAGGTCGCGACGAGCATACCGGCGATGACGTCGACAGCGCGTAAAGCTACGGCAGCGATCCGAGTAAAGAGTGAAAGAGTGTTCGCAAGGCCGCGCGCGTTTCAAAGCCGATGCCCGGCGCATCGGGCGGCGCTGCCTGCCCCGCGGTGATCTGTGCGCCGTCGGCAAAGCCGCCAAACGGCTGGAAGTTGTGAGGGTTCGCCTCGCTCGCGCCCAAGCCGAGCGCCGCGGCCACGTGGAGCGAGAAGAGGTGGCCGCCGTGCGGTCGGCAGGCGGCGCGCGACCAGCCATGCTTTTCAAAGATCTCGATGATTCTGAGGTATTCCGGGATCCCGTAACAGTGAGCAGGGTCGAAGACGAGGACGTCGCGGTCGGCGCGGAGCCCTCCGTACCGGATCAGATTCCGCGCATCGACGAACGAAAACAGCGCCTCGCCGGCGGCGATCGCGGGCTCATAGATGGCAGCGATGGCCGCGGCGGTTTCGAAATCCAGAGGGTCGCAGATATCCTCGAACCATTCGAGCCTGTACGGCGCAAATGCCTTGGCCGCCTCGAGCGCCGCTTCCGGCGTGTATCGGTTCATGGCGTCCACAGCGAGGTGTTCCCCGCCGGGGAGAAGCTCGAGGACGGCCTCGATACGCCGAGCATCCTCGGCGAGCGACCGACCGCCGACTTTGATCTTCACGTGCGTATAGCCGGCCTCGAGGAAGCCCCGCACCTCGTCGAGGAGGCGGTGCACGTCGTCGGATGGGAAGTAATAGCCTCCGCCGGCGTAGACGGGCAGCGATGCGTGGACGTCCTTCGCTCCGACAAGATCGGCAAGGAACCGGTAGAGCGGCATGCCTGCGATCTTCGAGGCCGCATCCCAGATCGCCATATCAAGCGTGCCGACGGCGACACAGCGCTCGCCGTGGCCGCCGGGTTTCTCGTTCTCCATCATCCGATTCCACGCCGCGAAGGGGTCGATGGTGTCCCAGAGGGTGCTCGTCAAGTCGCCTGCTGCGAGAAGGCGAGGTCCAAAGCGCTCGCGAATCAGTCCTTCCTGGCCGAACCGTCCGATCGACGAAAAGCCGTAACCAACGACAGGACGGCCGTCACGCTGCACGTCCGTCACGACGGCGACGATGCTCGTCGTCAGCTCACCGGATCCTATGCTTCGATCTGCGTATCGGGAGATCGGAACAGTCTTCTCGCGAACATCGACGATCCGCATCGCCCTCTCCTAAACCATGTACCGCTTCACCGCCTCCTCGTTCCATTCGATCCCGATCCCCGGGCGTGAAGGGGCCATGAGCGAGCCATCCACCGGCCGCAGGGGTCGGGCCAGGATGGCGGCGGCGACGTCGAGGTATTCGAGGTAGTGACAGGTGGGGGTCGCCGCCAGGAGATGCACGGCGATCTCGATGAAGATATGGCTCGAGCACGGAACGCTGGCCGCCTGGGCCAGTGCGGCGGCGCGCAGCCAGCCCGTCACCCCGCCGATCTGCTGAGGGTCAGGCATGACGAAGTCGGCGGCCCCGAGCGAGAGCGCCAGCTGCATCTCGGACACGCCGTTGAAGTTCTCGCCCATCTGGATTGGCGTGCCGACCTGGGCGGCGATTTTGGCGGCGCCGCGGTAGTCGTCGGCGCGTACCGGCTCCTCGATCCAGGCGATGCCCACTCCGTCCAGCACGCGTCCGCGACGAATCGCCTCCGGGACCTCAAGCGATTGGTTGTAATCGACCATCAGTGCCGCCTCGGCGCCAAGCTGCTCCCGGACCGCGTGGACGACCGCGAGGTCCTCGGCCAATGTCGGCCAGCCGATCTTCACCTTCATCGCCTTGAAGCCGTCCGCTACCGTCTTGGCCGCGGCATCCGCCGCCTCGGCGGGCGGGATCATCCCCAGGCTGTTGTAGGCCGGTATCGGCCGCGCCCGCGCGCCCAAGAACTCCACGAGAGGCAACCCCGCGCGGACTGCGAGGGCGTCCCACGCCGCCATGTCGATTCCTGACACGGCCATTCCCTGCAGCCCCCGCGCCCCGAACAGCGCCATGCGGGCGCGGAGCTTCTTGTCGATCTCCAAAGGCGCCAGTTCGTCGCCCTTGAGGAGCTCGCCGAGCTGTTCGACAAGGTCACGGAGCGGCCTCAGCGTAAAGGTCTGGTAGCCGAAGAGGTAGGCGCGCCCGATCACGTTCTCATCCGTCACGAGATCGATGAGCAGTATCGGAGCCTTCGTGACGTCGCCGGAGGCGGTGCGGATGGGCGGGTCGAGCGGGGCGACCACAGCGCGCGCGGTGATGTCGCGGATTTTCATCATCCTCTCCTTCGTGATCGAGAGCGTGCTAGAGGCAGGGCCGAGACCCTCCGGTGTCCAGAGCACCCGCGTTCCGAGCAAAAACCGCGCTTGATCGCACGATGCGCTCCTCTCGGATCGACAGGTATGCGTTGGCAAACACGAGTCGGCGGCCGATTCGCTGGATCTCGACCCGGGCCTCCACCCAGTCCCCGACCTTGGCGCTTCCGGCGAAGTCGGCGTCGATGTGTGCGGTCGTGAGCGAGAGCGGCGGTTCCTGGGAGAACGCCGCGGCGTAGCCGAGGGCAATATCCGCCAACGTGAGGAGCAGTCCGCCGTGCGCCGTACCACGAGCGTTGGCATGTTTAGCCGCGATATGGAGACCGATCACGAGACCCGAGCTCTCTCTCCGGTAGTAAAACGGCCCCAAGAGATCGAGAAACGGGCTGCTGCGGAAGAGCGACGTGAAGCCGGCGGGAATATCAGGCATGCCGACCGCGTCGTGCCCGTGGTGAACGCCTTGGCGCTGCGAATCTCCGCCCGAGGATATCGGCGAGAGTGCGTCCCGCATTCAGCAACGGCTCTTTGCTCGCCTCCGCCCGGGCAAGAATCAGCGTCCCCTCGAACGTCGCGAAAATGAGTCTCGCCACGCCACGACGCTCCGCCTTGGGAATCTCGTCCAGTCCGTCGGCGATGATCGCCTGCCAGCTGTCGAAGATCGCCCGGCAGACGGCGCGCAAGTCCTCCGAGTCTCGATCGATGTCGAGGGTGACGGCGGCGACCGGACATCCTCGTGTGAACTGGTTCGTCTCGAGATTCCTGGCGGCGCCGGCGAACAGCGCCGACACTTTGTCGGCGAGGGGGACCGGTTTGTGGAAAACGCCGCGCAGTCCCTCGCTGACGCCGCGCTCGGCCTCTTTGAGGGCGGCGGTCGTGAGCTCTTGTTTGCCGCCGGGGAAGTAGTGGTAGAGCGACCCCTTGGGGGCGGCGCTGGCCGCCAGCATCTGATTGAGTCCCGTCCCCGCCAAACCGGCCTGGCGGAGGAGGTCGAGGGTGGCGAGAATCATCCTGGCCTTCGGCTTCAAGTCCTTCACGGGTCGCAAGAATATATAGACCGGTCTAGATCATCAAGCCTCTCTTCTAACCCCGTGTTCGGTTGGTGGTAGCTCCGACGTCTCGGTCTCGATGTTCGGGCGACCTAGATCCGTTTGGGGTCGGCGACGGTCCGCTCGTTCGTCAGGTTGCCGGTGTTGAGCGTGCCCTTCGGCTCGAGGAGGAGCATTTCCACTTCATCGGTCAGCGTCTTCGGGCAGTGCTCGACCGCGTGGGGGACGATGATGAACTCACCGGGCCCGACCTCGCGGTCACCGTCGCGGAACTGCATGAGCAGGCGGCCCCGAACCACGAGGAACAGCTCGTCTTCCGCGTCGTGGTGGTGCCAGACGAACTCGCCCGCGATCTTCACGATCTTGACGTGCATGTCGTTGACGTCTCCGACGATCTTCGGCGACCAGCGGTCGGTGAAGCTCGAAAACTTCTCGGCGAGGCTGACGACGGGGATCATGGCTGCAGCTCCTTTTCGAAGACGGTCTCGACGCCGCGAGAAAACTCACGCCAGCGTGAACTGGAGCTCGCCGAGCTTTTCGATGGTCGACGTGACGCGGTCGCCGGGCTTGAGCCAGACCTGCTTTTCCTTGGGATAGCCGGAGATCACACCCTCCGGGGTGCCCGTGAAGATGATATCGCCGGGCTTCAGCGTGAAGTGCTTGGAGATGTAACTCACGAGGCTCGCGCAGCTGAACACCATGTCGCTCGTGTTGGAGGACTGGCGGACCTCACCGTTCACGCGACATTCGATCTTGAGCGCGTTGGGATTCGGGATCTGGTCGGCGGTGACGAGGTAGGGACCGATCGGTCCCGAGTTGTCGAGGCTCTTGCCGAGCATCCACTGGCTCGAGCGCGCCTGGAGATCGCGCGCGGTGAAGTCGTTGCCGGTGCAGTAGCCGAAGACGTAGGAGAGCGCGTCCGCCTCGCTCACGTTGCGCGCGACCTTCCCCATCACCACCACCAGCTCCACCTCGTAGTCGAACTTCTCCGCCTGCTCCTGGGACACCTTGATGACGCCGCGATGCCCCATGAGGGCGCTGTTGTACTTGTTGAACAGGATGGGAAGCGCCGGCACCTGCTGTCCCACCTCCGCCGCGTGCTTCCGGTAGTTCAGGCCGACGCAGATGATCTTCTCGGGATTGGTCACGCACGGCCCCAGCGGCACGCTGTCCTCGGCGACGATGAAGCCGTCGCCCTTCCCGTTGGTCGTGCGCTCCACCAGTCGGCGCAGCGCCGGTCCGCCGCCGCGCTCCATCACCTCGTCGATGGTGGTGGGCGCCTTCAGCTTCAGCGACGCCTCCGCCTTGCGCACGTCGATGATTCCGCGCTCGGTGCGAACGCCAAGGCTCGCGTCCAGGCCACGGCGGATGGTAACGAACGTCATCCCGGTCGGCATCTCGCCGGGCGCGGCCGACGCGCCGCGGGCGGCCGCGAGCGCCGGGGCCGGCGCCAGAATGCCGGCCGACATGGCCACGCCGGCGGTCTTGAGGAACGTGCGACGGTTTTGAGTCATGACGGGCCTCCTTGGGGTTCGTGACGGCGCCGAGATCGCGATGAGACTATAGCGGATAAGTTGACCGGGGCGCCGGCGCTCAGTAAGCTCTCGGTCTTTCGATGGGGTTCCTTCAGCGCGCGCGATCGATGTGGCGGCTCTGGCGGACGGAGGGCACCGAGGCCGTCCGTGACCGCGCGCGCGACCGCGTGCGCGGGCTCCTGGGGGCGGGAGAGCTCGAAGCGCGCGTGGAGGCGCTCGAGGCACGGTTTGCCGCCGTCTCCACGTGGACGGTGATGAGCTGGATCGAGCAGGCCGCGCTCGCCGACACCCCCCTCGTGTCGGTCGTCCTGCCGACCCGAAATCGGAGCACGCTCCTCCCGCGCGCGGTCGCCTCCGTGCGGGCGCAGATCTACTCGAACTGGGAGCTGATCGTGGTGGACGACGGCAGCACCGACGACACACCGGCCACCATCGAGCGCCTCCGTGGTGAGCTCGGTGAGGATCGCGTGCGCTCGAGCCGCATCGCGCACGGCGGGGTGTGCGCTGCGCGCAACCACGCCCTCGCCCAGGCCAAGGGCTCGCTGACCACCTACCTCGACGACGACAACGTCATGCACCCGCTCTGGCTCAAGGCCGTGGTGTGGGCGTTCTCACAGCGGCCGGAGGTGGACGTCCTCTATGGCGGCATCGTCGTCGACGATGTCCGTCGCGTGCTGCGTCGGGACGCGGGCGATCTGCCGTCGTACCACCTGTATCCGTTCGATCGGCGGCACCTGATCGAGAGCAACCTGGCCGACATCGGCGCCATCGCTCATCGGAGCGGCCTCCCCGAGGCGCACTTCGACGAGAGCTTGCGGGAGATGGGCGACTGGGATCTGCTCGTGCGCCTCACCCGCGCCAAGGCCCCGCTCGTGCTTCCCGCCATCGCCTGCTTCTACTCGACCGTGGAACCCGACCGCCTCAGTGGCGGCCAGACCCACGACGCCGATTTCGCGCGCGTCCAGCGGAAGGCGCGCGAATGACTCCGCGCGCCCGCATCGTCGTCCTCGGTTTCGACGCCTGCGATGCCGACCTCGTCCGCGACCTGGCGGCGTCAGGGGAGCTTCCCGCGTTCCGCCGGCTTCTCGATGGCTGGGCGAGGGCGCGCATTCGCAACCCCTACGGTCTCTTCGTGGGCGCGCTGTGGCCGACGTTCTTCACCACGCGCTCGGCCGCGCTCACGGCCTTCCACTGCTGGGAGACGATCATCCCCGCCACGTACGAGCGCCGGCTGACCACGCCGCGCGAGATCATCGGGCGGCCGTTCTGGCGCGCGCTGAGCGACGCCGGACGGCGCGTGGCCGTGCTCGACGTTCCGCACACGCGCGTGGAGGGCGCGCTCAACGGCGTGCAGGTGGTGGAGTACGGGTGTCACGATCGGCACTTCGGCTTCCACACCTATCCACCGCCACTGGCGCGCGACATCGCCACGCGCTTCGGGCATCACCCGGTGTTCGCGGTCGATCCCGACGTCGAGCGCGAATTCGCCCCCGATGATTACGCGCACCGGGCGGGCCCCGTGCGAACCGCCGACGAGGAGCGGGCCCTCCTCCGCGACATGCTGGACGGCCTCGAGCGCAAACGAGGCCTCTCGTCCTGGGTCCTCGGTGAGGGCGGCTGGGATTTGTTCATCTCGGTCTTCGGCGAGAGCCACGCGACCGGGCATCAGATGTGGCACCTCCACGACCCCGCTCACCCGCGCCACGACGCGGCGCTGGCCCGCGAGCTCGGGGATCCTCTGCGACAGGTCTACGCCGGGCTCGACCGCGCTCTCGCCGAGCACCTCGCGCTCATCGACGACGACACCACCGTGCTCGTGCTCCTGAGTCACGGCATGGGACCACACTATGACGGAACGCACTTGCTCGAGGAAATTCTCGGCCGCCTCGACGCCGCCGACGACCGGCGACGCAACGGCCAGCCCGTCGCCAGGCTGGCGAAGGCGGCCTGGAGCCGTCTGCCCGGGCAGATGCGCGCGATGCTCGCGCCGGCCGCCAGCGCCGCCCTCCAGCGGCGCGTTCGCAGCGAGCCGCCGGCTCCGTGCTCGGATGACGACGTCGGGCCCGCGGTGCGCGCACGCCGGCGCTTCTTTCGATCACCGAACAACTCCGTCTACGGCGGCGCGCGGATAAATCTGGAGAACCGCGAGCCGCGCGGGCTGGTGAGAGCAGGCGAGTTCGACGCGACGTGCGAGGCACTCCGTCAGGATCTCCTCGCCCTCGTGAACGTCGACACCGGCCGCCCGGCCGTCCGCGCCGTCGACCGCCTCGATGCGCACTACCTCCGTCCACCCGGCGATGCGCTCCCCGACCTGATCATCGACTGGAACCACGACGCGCCCATCGAAACCGTGTGGTCACCGAAGATCGGATTCGTGCACGCGCCCTACACGAACTGGCGAACCGGCGACCACAAGCCAGGCGGTCTCTTGCTCGCGGCCGGCCCCGGCATCGCCGCCGGCGCCGACCTCGGCGAGATTCCGATCGCCGATCTCGGACCGACGATCTGCGCCCGCCTCGGCGTCTCGCTGCGGGGAGACGACGGCCGTCCGGCCGCCGCGCTGATCGGCTCCGCCGCTACCTGATCCGCGCCCGCGCCGGTGGTTGGAAGACGCCGGTCGCGTCAGCGACGCCCCGCGCAGGCGTCAGACCTGTCCCACCCACGACGCGTCCGCGACCTCAGCCCACCGCGCGCGAATGGCCTCGTAGCGATCCGCGGGGAGCACACCGCGCGCGACGGCGGCGGCGTTCTCCTGCCACCGGCCGGGGCGCGACGTACCGACGATGGCCGTGTGGACGCCGGGCACGGCGAGCGTGAAGCGCAGCGCGGTCGCCGCCGCCTCGCCGCGCAGGAAGTCGTAGTCGAGCGTGCGGAGGCGATCCCAGTACTCGTAGTGGTAGGCGTTCCGGGGCGGCTTGCGGGTGCTCGTCCACGCTGCGTTGGCGATCGGGCGCTTGGCGATGACGCCCATGTTGCGCTCGCGCGCGAGCGGCAGCGTGAGCGTCAGCGCTTCTTGATCGGCGATGCTCACCGACGTCTGGAGCGTGTCGAACGCGCCGCACTCGACGGCGTAGCGGGCGGCGCCGCCGTCGCCGCTGTAGCCGATGTAGCGCGTCTGACCCCGCTCGCGCGCCGTCTGGAGCGCCGCGATCACGTCGCCGCGCCTCAGCTCGTCCTCGGAGCAGCTATGGAGCTGGACGAGGTCAACGTGGTCGGTGCGCAGGCGCTCGAGGCTCCGCTCGATCGTCTTGAGCAGGGACGCCGGGCGCCAGTCGCCGCGCCCGAAGCCACGCGGATGGCCGCACTTCGTGAAGAGGTAGAGCTCTCGCCGCCGGCCGGCCACGGCGCCGCCGATGAGCTGCTCGCTGCGCAGGTAGCACTCGGCGGTGTCGACGACGTTGAGGCCGGCGTCGAGCGCCTCCCCGAGAATCCGGGCGACGGTCGCGGGCGCCGCCTCGTCGTAGCCGATCTCGCTGCCGCCGAAGCCGAGCACGCTCACGTGCATGTCGGTGCGGCCGAGCCGGCGCTGCTCCACGACGCTAGGCGTGTCGCAGCGTCGGCACCGCCGCCGGGCGAACCACCCGCTCGCCGGCCGGCCTGACGATCAGCTCGTAGTCCGCCGGCATCTCGCGCAGGACGAGCGGCCATTCGCGTGTCACCAGCCAGTCGTAGCCGCTCGGCGTCGAGAGCACGACGCGGCCGGGTCGCCACGGCGCCTTCGGCACCACCGTCACCGACAGGAACGAGTCTCCGCCGAGGTCGCGCCGCACCACGGCGTCGATGACGGCGCGCAGGGCGAGGGCCTGATCGGCCCGGCGTTCCCTCCACTCCGCGACGAGGAGCGGAGCCACCACGAGTCCCCCGATCAGGGTCGCCGCGATGAAGAGCTCTGCCATCGTCATTCCTCCTTGTCTGTAGAGATGACGGAGAAGGCGCCGGAGATTCCGATTTGCTACAGTGTGGACGGCCGACGACCGGCTGAGGAGGCGCGATGAAGCTGCCGGCGCGCGTGACGATGTGCGAGGTGGGGACGCGGGACGGATTCCAGATCGAGCCCGACTTCATTCCCACCGAGCTCAAGGTCGAAGTCGTGAATCGCCTCGCGGAGGCGGGCGTGCCGCGCATCGAGGTGACGTCGTTCGTGCACCCCAAGGTGGTGCCGCAGCTCCGCGACGCCGAAGAGGTCATGGCGAAGATCACCCGGCGCCCTGGCACCCGCTACGCCGCGCTCGTTCCCAACGACAAGGGCGCGGTACGTGCGGTGGACGCCGGCGTCGATGCCATCCACACCGTCGTGTCCGCGAGCGAGAGCCACAATCTCGCCAACGTCAACATGACGATCGCGGAATCGATGGAAAAGCTGCGGGCGGTGATGCAGGTGGCCGCCCGCGCCGGCGTGCCCGTGGCCTCCGGCATCTCGACCTCGTTCGGCTGCCCGTTCGAGGGCGACGTCCCCGTGGCGCAGCTCGAGAGCGTGGTGGCGCGGCTCGTCGATCTCGGCGCGCGCGCCATCGGTCTCGCCGACACCACCGGCATGGCCAACCCGCGCCAGGTGACGCAGGTCCTGGAGCGCCTGCTCCCGCGCTTCCCCGGCGTGGAGTGGACGCTGCACACCCACGACACCCGCGCCATGGCGATCCCGAACATCCTCGCCGCCATGCAGTGTGGCCTCACCAATTTCGACGCGTCCATCGGCGGGCTCGGCGGCTGTCCCTTCGCGCCCGGCGCCTCCGGCAATGTCTGCACGGAGGACCTCGTCCACTGCCTGGCCGCCATGGGCGTGGAAACGGGCATCGATCTCGACGCGCTCATCGAGGCCTCCCGGCGCGTCCAGCAGATCCTCGGCCGCGCGCTGCCGGGCCAGATCGTGAAGGCGGGCCCGTGGACGCGGCGCTATCCCCTGCCCGACGGCGTGAAGGAGAGGAT
>DASXSB010000116.1:0-2115 GCA_036506275.1 Candidatus Methylomirabilota bacterium
ACGAGACCGAAGCCCGCCACCGCGCAGGCGGCGATACCCTTGGCCTCGCGCCGCCACCGCCGCGGGTCCGGCTTCCGCGGCGCGCGGCGCGGCTTCTCCGCCGACATCGTCGTCGGCATCACACCTCCATGATGATCGGCAGCACCACGGGCTTGCGCTCGAAGCGCTGGTTGATGAAGTGCCGCACGGCCGTCCGCATGAGCGCCGCCACCACGTCGCGATCGAACGGCGCCCCCGCCTCGCGAGTGGCGAGCGCGGCCCGCACCGCCGCCTTCAGCTCGTCCAGCACGGCCTCGTTCTCCTTGACGTAGACGAACCCGCGCGACACGATCTCGGGCCCCGACACCACCGCGCCCGTGCCATCGACGGTGATGGCGACGGCGACGAGGCCGCCGTCGGCGAGGAGCTGGCGGTCGCGCAGCACGACGGCGCCGATGTCGCCCACGACCTTGCCGTCGACGAGCACGCGTCCGGTCGGGTAGCGCCCGAGCACGCGCGCGGCGGTCTTCGTCACCTCCAGGCCCATGCCGTCCTCGATGAGGAAGACGTGGTCGGGATCGATCCCGGCCGCCCGCGCCAGCCGCGCGTGGCCGAGCAGATGGCGGTACTCGCCGTGGACGGGAACGAAGTAGCGGGGCCGCGTGAGCGCAAGCATCCGCTTCAGGTCCTCCTGGCTGGCGTGCCCCGACACGTGCACGAACGCGTTGTCCTCGTAGAGGACCTCGGCGCCCAGGCGATAGAGCGCGTTGATCACGCGCCCCACCGTGCGCTCGTGGCCGGGAATCACGCGCGAGGAGAGGATCACGAGATCGCCGCGCTCCACGCGCACGTACTTGTGCTCGCCGGCGGCCATGAGGGCGAGAGCGGAGTTCGGCTCGCCCTGGCTGCCCGTGGAGAGGATCACCTGGCGCTCGGCGGGCAGCGCCGCCACGTCCTCCAGCGGCCGCACCACACCTTCGGGCAGGCGGAGATAGCCGAGGTCGGCGGCGACGGTGACGTTCTTCTGCATGCTCATCCCGAGCAGCGCCACCTGACGGTGATAACGCTCGGCAAGACGGAGGATCTGCTGGATGCGATGAATGTGGGAGGCGAAGGTGGCGACGATGATGCGGCCGCGCGCCGCCTCGAAGCGCGTCGCGAGCGCCTCCCCCACGTCCACCTCCGAGCGCGTGTGGCCGGGCCGCTCCACGTTCGTCGAGTCCGAGCACAGCACGAGCACGCCCTGCTCGCCGAGCTCGGCGAAGCGGTCGCAGTCGGCGGCCTCGCCGTCGAGCGGCGTCGGATCGAGCTTGAAGTCGCCGGTGTGAACGATGGTCCCCACCGGCGTCTCGATGGCGAGCCCGACCCCGTCCGCAATGGAGTGGGTCACGCGAATGGGCTCGATGCGGAACGGTCCGGTCTCGATCCGGTCTCGCGGGCGCATGGCACGGAGGTCGGCCTTCTCGAGGAGGCCGCGCTCGCGCAGACGCTCGGCCACGAACGCGAGCGTGAGGGGGGTGCCGTACACGGGAACGTCGGTGTCGCGGAGCAGGTACGACAGCGCGCCGATGTGGTCCTCGTGGCCGTGCGTGAGGACGACGGCCCGGAAGCCATCGCGCTTGGCGAGGGCATAGGAGAAGTCGGGGATGACGTGATCGATGCCCGGCAGCTCGTCGTCCGGAAACATCAGTCCACAGTCGACCGCGATGAGATCGTCGCCGAACTCGATCAGCATCATGTTCAGCCCGATCTCGCCGAGACCGCCGAGAGGAATCAGGCGGACGGCGGGCTCGTGCGCCTGGATCGCCGGGTCCACCAAAACTCCTTTCCGTTCAGCGCGCTCATGGTAGCACCCGGCCCCCACCCCCCCGAAGTTTCGACGCGAGGAAATCGGCGAGGGCGTCGTACCAGGCCGTCTGCTCGGCGACGGTGAAATGCGCGTTGGCCGGGCTCGGGTTCGGCACCACGAAGAGATCGATCCCGTGCGCGGCCACGGGCTGGGGCCCGAGCCGCGCAACCAGGTCCGCCCGTCCGAGGGCGAAGCGCAGGAAGGGGCGATAGGCGGTGAGGCCGTGGAAGCAGGCGACGCGCGGCGCGTGCTTCCGCAGGCGCGCGAGCAGGGTCGGGGCCGCCCGC
>DASXSB010000117.1:0-11648 GCA_036506275.1 Candidatus Methylomirabilota bacterium
GATCCACCCCCGGACGGAGGATCGCCAGCTCACGCGACAGCAACGCGTGCTTGCGCCCGGCGGCCAGCGTCTCGCGCAGCTTGCCGGCGACGAGGCTCAGGTTCTCGTAGAGCCGATCGACGCCGCCGAACTGGTTCACGAGCTTGACGGCCGTCTTCTCGCCGACACCGTGCACGCCCGGGATGTTGTCGATCGCGTCGCCCATCAGGGCCAGCACGTCGGCGATCTGGGGCGGCTCCACGCCCCAGCGCTCGCGGACCTTCGCCTCGTCGTACACGATCTTCTCGCCCGTGCGTCCCAGCACCGAGAACGCCTTCACGCGCGGCCCCACGAGCTGGAGGAGGTCCTTGTCGCCGCTCACCACCGTGACCTCGACGTCGTCGAGGGCGAGGGCGCGATCGACGAGGGTGGCGAGCACGTCGTCGGCCTCGTAGCCCGGAACCTCGAGCACGGGCGTGCGCATCGCCTCGAAGAGCCGCCGCACGTACGGAAGCTGGCGCGCGAGATCGTCCGGCATCGCGGTTCGCGTCGCCTTGTAGTCGGTGAACATCGCGTCGCGGAAGGTGGGCCCGGGCGGATCCAATGCGATGCCGAGATACTCCGGCTGCTCCTCGCGCACGAGCTTCCACAGCATCGTGCTCAGGATGAGGACGGCGTGACTCGGCACGCCCTTGGACGTGGAGAGGTAGCCGACGGCGTGATAGGCGCGGAAGATGTGCGAGTGGCCGTCGACGATGAAGAGCCGCTTCACCCGAAAATCTCCTCGTACGCCGCGCGCACGGCGTTGGTGCGACGCCGGTACTCGGCGAGAAACTCGTCCCGCGACCGGTAGCCGAGCGCGGTCGCCACCCGCGCCGGCATCGGCCCCGCCAGCTCCAGCGTGTCCGCCGGCCGCGCCGCCAGGAGCCGCAGCGCCGCCGACACCCGGCGCAGGAAGCGATGATGATCGCGCAAGGCCTCGACGACCGGGCCCGCGAGGACGCCGGCGCGGCCGAGCCCGGCGAGGGTGGCGGCGGTGGCGGTCGCCCGCGTGTCAGGATAGCGCGCTCCGTGCACCAGTTGCAGCGCCTGCGCCAGAAATTCCACGTCCACGAGCCCGCCGCGACCGTACTTCATCGAGTACCGGCCACGCGTCTCCTTGCCAAGCTCCTTCTCCATGCGCGCCCGGACCTCGGCGATCTCCTTCAGGGCCGCCTCCGGCAGGGGGGCGCCGTACACGAGCCGGCGCAGCGCTCGCCGCACCGCGCGTCCGAGGCGGCGGTCACCGAGCACGAGCCGCGCCCGCGTGAGCGTCTGGCGTTCCCAGAGATCGCCCCACTCGAGATAGTAGCGCTCGAGGGCGGCCAGGCTCGCGGCGAAGCCGCTCCCCTTGCTTCCCGGCCGCAGGCGGAGATCCACGGGAAAGGCGACGCCGGCGGCGGTGATGTCGCCGAGCGTGCTCGCCAGACGCTCGACGGCGGCGCTGTAGAACGTGTGGGCGTCGACGCGGACGCCGCCGTCCGTCTCGCCGTCGTCGCCGAAGACCACGAAGAGATCGAGATCGGATCCCGTCGTCAGCTCACGCCCGCCGAGCTTGCCGACGCCGACCACCACCGCCGGCACGAAGCGCCCACCCGCGTCACGCGGAACGCCGTGACGCTCCACCAGCGGCGCCAAGGCGAGGAGCCAGCCCGCCTCGAGCGTGGCCTCCGCGAGCCGCGTCATCTCGCGCGCGTAGCCCTCGATGGCGGTCACGCCGAGCAGGTAACGCCACACGATCGCGAGCTCTTCGGCTTGCTTCACGCGCCGGAGGCGATCGCGGCGCTCGCCGGCGGCGAGCCCGGGCGCGAACACGGGCGCCAGCGCCGCGCGGTGCGCCAGGCGCGTCTTCGCGCGCAGCACGGCGCCGGGGTCGGCGAGCGTCGTCAGCAGCTCGGGCTGGGCGATGAGGAGCTGCGTGAGGAGATCGCCGCCCGCGCACAGGCGCACGAGGCCGCCGAGCAGCTCGGGATTGGCGGCCAGCATCTCGATCAGGCCTGCCCGTGGCCCCGCCGCCGCCAGGAAGCGCTCGAACTGGTTCAACGCCTCGTCGGGATCGGGGCTCTTCCAGAGCGCGTCGAGCAGCGCGGGCACGAGACGGCCGAGGGCGGCGCGGAGCGCGCCCGCGTACGGCACCAGGGGCCGGCCTTCCATGATGAGGCGCAGATTCTGGCGGGCACGCTCGGGATCGGTGAAACCGGTGGCGCCGAGCGCGATCGCGCTCGGCACTCGCACGCGCACCGCCGTCGCCGGGCGGCGCTCCGCGAAGAAGTCGCGGAACGCGCGGTGCACGGTGTCGGTCACCGCGCGGTGGCGCGTCCGGAACGTGCGGGCGGCGCGCGCGGGCGTCCCCTCGATGCCGACCCGCCGCGCGAGGCGGCCGAGCTCCCCCGCCTCGCTCGGGAGGGTGTGGGTCTGGAACTCGTGGAGGATCTGCAGCCGATGCTCGACGGTGCGGAGGTGGACGTAGGCGTGGGAGAGCGCGCGCCCGAGCGCGGGGGCGAGATATCCGCGCTCGGTGAGACGGAAGACCGCCTTCAGCGTGTTGCGCGCGCGCAGCCACGGATCGTCGCCTCCATAGAGGAGCTGGAGCGCCTGCACGAGGAACTCGATCTCCCGGATGCCGCCCCGGCCGAGCTTCACGTTGTCGGCTTCGCGTCCCTTCTCGGCGAGCGCGCGGTCGATCTCGCGCTTCATGCCGCGCACGGCGGGAACGATGCGCGCATCGACCCCGGGCCGGTACACGATCGAGCGCGCCCACTCCATGAAGCGGGCGCCCACGCGCTCATCGCCGGCGGCCACGCGCGCCTTGAGCAGGGCCTGGCGCTCCCACAGCTCCGCGCGATCGGCGTGGTAGGCGCGATAGGCGTCGAGAGAAAGCGCGATGGCGCCCATGCGTCCTTCCGGGCGCAGCCGGAGATCGACGCGGAAGGCGTAACCCTCGTCGGTGGACGATTCGATGGTGCCCACCAGCTCGCGGCAGAGACGCGCGAAGTACTCGCCGTTCGCGAGCCGCCCCCCCGGTCCGCCCGCCGTCTCGCCATCGGCGCCGTAGACGAACATCAAGTCCACGTCGGAGGAGTAGTTCAGCTCCTCGCCGCCGAGCTTGCCCATGCCGATGACGGCGAGGCCGGTCTCGCCGCCGTCGGGATCGAGGGGCACGCCGTGAGCGGCGCGCAGCGCAGAGTCTGCCATGCGCCACGCTTCGCCCAGGCAGACGTCGGCAAGATGCGACAGCTCTTCCGTGGTCTGCGTGAGATCGGCGTCGCCGAGGAGGTCGCGGGCGCCGATGCGCAGGAGCTGCCGGTACTTGAATCGTCGGAGGGCATTGGCCCGCGCCTCGCGCGTCTCGAACGGCGTCAGCGCCTGCGCGAGATCGACGGCGAGGTCTTCGGTGAGCCACACTCGCATCGTCCGCGGCTCCAGGAGCCAGGCGAGCGTGCTCGGCCGGCGGCGCAAGGCGTCGGCGAGGAACTGGCTGGCGCCGCCCACGCGGGCGAGGAGGGCGGCGGCGCCGGGATGCTGGGTGAGCGTGCCGAACAACACGCTGCGATCGACGGCGGCCGCGTAGCGCTCGAGGTTGTTGAGCGCCATGTCGGGATCGGCGGCGGCGGCGAGTTCGGCCAGCAGTCGCGGAAAGGCGGGCGCCAGCCGCTCGGCGTCGTGCGGCGTCGGCGTCAGCGCCTGGAGGTTTCTCGCCGCCGCCGCGGCGTCCGCGAAGCCGAGCCGCCGCAGGGCGGAGACGGCGACGGCGTCGGGCACGGTGAGCAGAGTGAGAGCGGTATCGCTCAGACGGCGGACTCGCCGGTCTCCCCGGTGCGGATGCGGATCGATTCGTCGATCGGCAGCACGAAGACCTTGCCGTCGCCGATGGAGCCGGTCTTGGCGGCGCCCGCGATGGTCGCCACCACCTTGTCCGTGAGGTGCTCGGGGACGACCACCTCGATCTTCACCTTGGGCAGGAAGTCCACCGTGTACTCCGAGCCGCGGTAGAGCTCCGTGTGGCCCTTCTGGCGACCGAAGCCCCGCACCTCGGTGACGGTCATGCCGATGACGCCGATCTCGGTGAGGGCTTCCTTGACGTCGTCGAGCTTGAACGGCTTGATGATGGCTTCGATCTTCTTCATGGCGTCAGACCTCCTGGAGGATCGGGAACATCAGCGCGGACACGTGGGAGCTGATGCGTTTCAGATTCGTGAGCACGTCGAGGTGGATCTCCGAGGTGTCCACCGATTCCGTGCGACCGGCGCGCAGCCGGCCCAGGTGCGACTCGCGCAGCTCGCGCTCGCGGCGGCGGATCATGGGGCGCTGGTCCAGCACTTCCTGGGCGAGCGTGCGATCCCCGGCGGCGAAGGCGGCGATGGCGCGCTCCAGATTCTTGCTCACCACGCCGTGGAAGTCGAGGATCTCCGCCCATCCCGCCTCCGAGAACCGCCGTCCCTGGTAGACCTTCTTGCGCGCCAGCTCCATCAGGTTCTTGTCGATGATGTCGCCGATGTTCTCGAGGTTGCCAATCACGGAAATGAGGCCGATGGCCTTGCGCGAGAGATCGGCGCCCATCGTCTCCGGGGCCAGCCGCGCCAGGAACAGCTTGATCTCCCGCTCCAGGAAGTCGACCTGGTCGTCGCGCCGCTCCACCTCTTCCAGCAGCTCCTGGTTGTCAGTGCGGAAGACCGTCACCACGTCGCGCAGCATGGTCTGGACGACGTCGGCCATCCGCAGCGCTTCGCGCGTGGCCTGCCCGAGCGCCAGCGACGGCTGGTCCAGCGAGCGCTCGTCGAGATAGCGCGCACGGAACGGCGTCTCCCCCGTCACGTCGGCGGGAACGAGCATCTCGAGCGCGCGCGCCGCCAGCGGCGTGAAGGGCAGGAAGACGAGGCTGATCCCCACGTTGAAGAACGTATGCGCATTCGCGATCTGGCGCGCGGGGTCGGAGGCCGTGCTCGCCACCACCGCCGTGAAGGGCCCGATGAACGGAAACACGAGGGCGGCGCCGAGGAGTTTGAAGCCGATGTGGGCGACGGCGACGCGCTTCGCCTCCGCGGTGGCGCCGATGGAGGCCGCGAGGGCGGTGGCGCACGTCCCGATGTTGGCGCCGATCACGATCGCGATGGCGCCGTCGAGATCGAGGAGGCCGTGGCTGGCGAGAGCAAGGGAGAGACCGATGGTGGCGGCGGAAGAGGCGACGAGCGCGCTGAAGGCCGCCGCCGCCACCATCGCCAGACCGCGATTGTGCCCGACCGAGGCCAGCACCTCCACCGCGAGGTCGTTCTCGGTGAGCGGCGCCACGCCGTCGAGGATGAGCTTGAGACCGAGAAAGAGGAGGCCGAGGCCGAGGACGGCCTGACCGATGTCGCGCAGGACGCGCCGCCGGGCGACGAAGGTGATGAAGAAGCCGATCCCCACCATCACCAGCGAGTAGTCCGTGACCTTGAACGCGATGAGCTGCACCGTGAAGGTCGTCCCGATGTCGGCGCCGAGGATCACACCGAGCGTCTGGCGGAACGTCATGAGGCCGGCGGAGACGAAGCCGATCAGCATGAGGGTGGTGGCCGCCGACGACTGGATGATGCCGGTCACCGCCGCCCCCGCCCCCACCGCGAGGAGACGATTGCGCGCGAGACCGGTGAGGAGCCCGCGCAGCCGCGCCCCCGCCGCGCGCTGGAGGGCTTCGCCGCTGAGGCGGATGCCGTACAAGAGCAGCGCGAGGCCGCCGAAGAGCGAGAGCAGGACGGTCACGACGGCGCCTCCTCACCGGCGACGCCGCCGGCGCTTCCCCCGCTCTCGCCGCGGCGAGGATTCGGCCACGCCGAGGAGGGGCCGCCGGCGGCGGCGAGGTGCGCGGTGTCGTTGAGGACGACGAGGCGCGGCGGCTTCGCCACCGTGAGCGAGCCGTTGTCGACGCGCAGCTTCCAGATGTCGTTGAACGAGCAGCCGAGAAGGTGGCAGGCGTAGACGCTGATGACGCCGCCGTGGGCCACGAGGAGCACGTCATCGCCGTTGGGATGGGCGGCCGCGATGCGATCGAGGGCGCCGAGCACGCGCGCGCAGACGGCGTCGAGCGGCTCACCGCCGGGCGGCCGGCAGTCGTGGGCGGCGCCCACCCACGCCGCGTAGGGATCGCCCTCGCGCGCGCGGACCTCGTCCACCGTGCAGCCCTCCCACTCGCCGAGACCAAGCTCGCGCAGCTCGTCGACGGGCGTGAACGACATGCCGGCGCCCGCGAGCGCGATCTCCGCCGTCTCCACGGCGCGCCGGAGCGGGCTCACGTACGCCGCCGCCGGCCGATAGCGTCGCAGCGCCATCCCGAGCGCGGCTGCCTGCGCGCGCCCGAGGTCGGAGAGCCCGACGTCGGTGGCGCCCTGGAATCGACGATCGGCGTTCCACACCGTCTGGCCGTGGCGAGCGAGCAAGAGCCTCACGTGGAAGCACCGGCGGCCGGCACCGCCCCCAGTCGCGCCAGCGTCTCTTCCCGGCCGAGGAGGGCGAGGACGTCGAAGATGGGCGGCGACGCCGTGCGTCCGGTCACGGCCAGCCGCGTGAGCTGGGCGAGATCGACAAGCTTGAGCCCGAGCGCTTCCGTGAGCACGCGGAACACGCCTTCCAGCGCGGGCGCCGTCCATTCCGGCACCGCCTCCAGCGCCGTCACCAGCCGCGCGAGGCGAGCGGGCCCGGCGCCCGTGAAGAGCTCCGCCGCCGCCTTCGCCTCGTACTGGCGGGGGCGCTCGAAGTAGAAGCGCCCGACCTCGACGAGCTCCACCAGGGTCTTCGCGCGCTCGCGCAGCGTGTCCAGCATGCCCGCCAGCCGCGACCGGTCGGACGGCACGGCGAGACCGGCGCGCTCGATGAACGGGATCACGAGCGCGGCCAGCGGCGCCGCCGGCATCGTCTTGATGTACTGGTGGGACAGCCACTCGAGCTTGGTGTGATCGAAGATCGCCCCGGAGGCGCCCACCGCCTTGATGTCGAACAGCTCGACCAGCTCGGCGCGGGAGAAGACTTCCTGGTCGCCGTGCGACCACCCGAGGCGCGCCAGATAGTTCACCATCGCGTCGGCGGGGATGCCGGCGTCGCGGAACGCTTGCACCGACGTCGCCCCGTGACGCTTGGAGAGCCGGCTGCGGTCGGGCCCGAGGATCATCGCCATGTGCGCGAACTCGGGCACGCTGTAGTCGAGCGCCTCGTAGCAGAGGATCTGCTTGGGCGTGTTGGAGAGGTGATCGTTGCCGCGGATCACGTGCGTGATGCGCATGGTCACGTCGTCGACGACCACGCAGAAGTTGTAGGTGGGGGTGCCGTCGGAGCGGACGAGGATCCAGTCGTCGAGCTGACGGTGGTCGAACGTGACCGCTCCGTGGATGAGGTCGTTGACGACGGTCGTCCCCTCGTCCGGGACGCGCAGCCGGAGCGCGCCCGCCGTGAGGCCGCGCTCGCGGCAGCGCCCGGAATAGCGGAACGTCTCCTTGCGCGCCTCCGCCGCCTTGCGCTGCTCGTCGAGGAGGGCGGGCGGGCAGTCGCAGTAGTACGCGCGGCCGGCGGCCACCAGTCGCGAAGCGTGCTCGCGATAGAGATCGAAGCGCTCCGTCTGCCGGTAGCCGGCGGTGGGCGGCCCCTCCTCCCAGTCGAGCCCGAGCCAGCGGAGGGCGTCGACGATGGAGTCGATGTTCTCTTCGGTGGAGCGGGAGCGATCGGTGTCCTCGATCCTCAAGATATACGCGCCGCCGTGATGGCGCGCGAAGAGCCAGTTGAAGAGCGCCGTGCGCGCGCCCCCCACGTGCAGGTGCCCCGTCGGGCTCGGGGCAAAGCGCACCCGCACCGGCGGCGTCACGGGTAGCGCTCGAAGAGCGCGCCCCACGACGTGCGCGCGAACGCGCGGATCCGGCTCCGGCCCACCGTCGGGTACCAGAGGAGGTCGTGATAGACGTTGGACGCGAACGGCGCCCACACCATCAGCGGCGAGTGCAGCAGCAGTCGCTTGAGCGGACGGAGCGGCCCCTTCCGGATGAGCTGATCGCCCCAGATGACGACGCTCCGGCGCGTGTGGAATCCCATGTTGACGCGGGCGGCGTCCTCGTCGCCGAGCAGCTCGATCTGCGCCGGATCCGCCACGCCGAGGCCGCGCTCGTGGCACATACGCAGATACGGAATGGCGAGCGGATCGAAGCCCATGATGCGGGCGGCGATGGCGTCGATCGCAACCTGATCCGCGGAGGCCAGGATCAAGTTCCCCACGCGCGGAATCATCGTGCGCGGCCCCGCCCCGTCGCCCATCACGGTGCCGTCCATGACCGCGAAGACGCCCGGATGCAGCTCGCGCTGCATGTACATGAGGTCGACCATCACCTCGTGGATGAACTCGTGCGCGTAGTGACGGACT
Source organism: Candidatus Methylomirabilota bacterium (assembly GCA_036506275.1). Lineage (GTDB taxonomy): Bacteria > Methylomirabilota > Methylomirabilia > Rokubacteriales > CSP1-6 > DASXSB01. Next base: position 8,396 of record DASXSB010000117.1, read on the forward strand.
TCTTTCAGCAGTCCACCGAACGCGTTCTTGATGGCGCCGGTGGTGATCGAGTGGCCGTGCACTTTCACGCTAGGGAGGTGACAGACGTTCTTCCCCACGTACATCTTGGGGATCTCGATGCCCTCCGGGAAGATCGCGTTCAGCTTGAGCAGCGGCGACTGGAACCGATAGACGATCCACTCCACGTCGGGGAGCGGGATGAACGGTAGCCCGTGGCGCTCGAGCACCGCTTTCCACTTGTTGTTCCGGCAGCCGGACACGGGGTCGGTGACGACGGTCTTGTTCTCCACCGGGAACAGGCGCTCGCGACGGTAGCCGTCACCGAGCAGCGTGGTGAGGATGCCGTCCACCTGCCACGGCTGGCTCGAGCAGGCCGGGAAGTACTTCGTCCACGAGAGGTTGAGCTTGAGGATGAGATCCTGCTCGGGAGGAATCACGGCGTCGTACTTCACGAGACGGAGGAGGCGGCCGTAGTCCTCGACGACGGTCTCCGGCCGCGTGCGGAGAACGGCCACCGCACTTTTCATCGCCGCGCGCACCTCATGGAACGATCATTTTACTCCACCCCCGTACCTACTCCACCCGCGTGCCGTAGATGATCGCGAGCACGGCCACGATCCAGCACAGCGTGTTGAACAGGAGCGCGCGATCGTGGAGAAACAGCTCGGACGGGTTCCCCCCGAGCTGGCGCTGATAGAGCAGATAGAGGTAGCGGAAGATGCCGTAGAGCACGAACGGCAACGTCGCGGGGAGGAGCTGCGTGTGGAACTTCGCCACCGTCTCCGGCGACATCGTGTAGAGGGCGTAGGCGGTGACGGTGGACGCCGTCACCACCGCGATCATCTGATCGAGGAGGCTCGCGCTGTACTGGGCGAGGATCGGGCGGTGGCGAGGGGCGTCGCCGTCGAGGGCCAAATACTCGTGGCGGCGCTTGCCGAGAGCGAGGAAGAGGGCGAGGAGGACCGTGCAGATCAGGAGCCAGCCCGAGATCGCCACGTGGATGGCGAGGGTGCCCCCGAGCGCGCGCAGGACGAAACCGACGGCCACCACCAGCACGTCCACGATGACGACGTGCTTGAGCCAGACGGAATAGGCGACGAGCAGAACCGTGTAGGCGGCGCCCACGAGCGCGAACGCGGGCGACAGCATCAGGCCGGCACCGAGGCCGAGGACCAGCAACACCGCCGCCGCCACCAGCGCCACGCGCGGCCGGAGGCGGCCGGAGGCGACCGGGCGCTCGCGCTTTTTCGGGTGAAGCCGGTCACGCTCGCGATCGGCGACGTCGTTGACGAGATAGACGGCGCCGGAGAGCGCGCAGAACACGACGAAGGCGGCGAGCGCGCGCCCGGCGGCGGGCGTGAAGAGCTTCTGGCCGAAGACGAGCCCCGCGAAGACGACGAGGTTCTTCACCCACTGCCGCGGCCGCAGCGAGAGGACGAGCGCGCTCAGCACGGCGTGCCGTCAGAGACGCTCGCAGGCGCGGCGGACGGCGTCCGCCACCGCCGTCACCTCGCGCTCGGACAGCTCGGCGAAGCACGGGAGCGACAGCACCTCGCGCGCCGCCCGCCACGACTCCGGCCACGTCCGCTCCGACCCGGGATAACGGTCGGCGAAGAGCGGTTGCCCGGGCGCGGGCAACGGATAGTGCACGGCGGTGCCGACGCCGAGGTCGGCGAGCGCCTTCGCGAAGGCATCGCGCTGGGGATGACGCACGGTGAAGAGATGGTAGACGTGGCGCGCCTGCGGCCGCTCCCCGGGCAGCGTGAGCGGCAGCCCCGCCAGCAATTCGCGATAGCGAGCGACGATGCGGCGCCGCGCCTCCGTCCACTCCGCCAGCCGCGCCAGCTTCACGCGCAGGAGCGCGGCCTGCAGCTCGTCGAGCCGGCTGCAGTAGCCGATCTCCACGTGGCGATAGCGGCCGGCATCGCCGTGGTGGCGCAGCCGGCGCACGTGGGCGGCGACGTCCTCGCGGTCGGTGACGACCATGCCGCCGTCGCCGCACGCGCCCAGATTCTTGGTGGGGTAGAACGAGAGGCACGCGACGTCACCCCACGCGCCCACGGGTCGGCCCTCCCAGGCGGCGCCGATGGCCTGGGCGGCATCCTCGACGATCGCCACCCCGCGGTCGCGGGCGAGGGCGGCGAGGCGATCCATGGCGGCGGGATGGCCGTAGAGGTGCACGGGAAGGATCGCGCGCGTGCGCGGCGTGAGGGCGCGTTCCACCGCCGCCACGTCGAGCGTGAACGTCTCCGGCTCGATGTCGACGAAGACGGGCGTGGCGCCCGCCATCACGATGGTCGAGCTGGAGGCCACGAACGAGAAGGCGGGCGTGATGACCTCGTCGCCCGGCCCCACGCCGAGGGCGGCGAGGGCGAGGCGGAGGGCGTCGGTGCCGGAGCCCACGCCGACGGCGTAGCGGACGCCGCAGAGCGCGGCCACCGCGGCTTCCAGCGCCTCGCCCTCGGGGCCGAGGACGAAGCGGGTGGAGTCGAGCACGCGCGCCATCGCCGCCGCCAATTCGGAGCGGAGATCGGCGTGCTGCCGAGCTAGGTCGAAGAGCGGAACGGTGGTCATCGTGATGATGCTCCTCCTCCTCCCAGACCGCCGCCGAGAGCGCCCAGACCCGCCGACGTGCTGAGCGGAGCGCCCACCCCGAGCAGGTTCACGGTGAACACCACCGAATCCTCGTGCTTGTTGCGGCTCACGTACTCGACGCTGAGCGCCCAGCACTGGTAACGGAGGTCGAAGCCGACGCGGTTCTCCACGAAGGTGTCGGTCTTGAGGTCCCAGTTGGTGGTGGCGCGCGCGACGAGGAAGCGTGTCAGCTCCGCCGTCACCGAGCCTTGCAGGAAGTCGGCGACGTGGCGCTCGAAGCGCGTCCCGATGGTGGCCGTCACGTGGGGCACGTTGAGGGAGACGTCCATGGTCGCGCGCTGGAAGCCGTCGCCGTAGAAGTTGTAGCTCGTGTCCCCGCGGAAGACGAAGAGGCGATTGGGATTGATGATGAGGTCGGCGTCGAGGTTCCCGATCGGCGTCACCTGATTCTTGAAGTCGTAGGAGTGAGTCACCGTGAACCGCAGCGCCTCCCATCGCGTGGGCTCGGTGCCTTCCGGCGCCACCGTGCGCGCGCGCAGGCGGTTGACGAGCGAATAGGTGAACGCGCTCGACTCCGGAATCACGTCGATGCTCTGCTGGTAGACGGGCAGCTTGTCCAGGTTGTTGCCGATGAGGTAGGTGTAGTTCACGCGCGGCT
>DASXSB010000118.1:0-30338 GCA_036506275.1 Candidatus Methylomirabilota bacterium
ACGCTGGGGCTGGTGGGGGAATCCGGGTGCGGAAAGTCGACGACGGGCCGCACCATCTTGCGATTGATCGAGCCCACGTCGGGCGAAGTGTGGTTCCAGGATCGTAACGTCACCACGCTCGACAAGCGATCGCTGCGGGGACTGCGGAAGGAGATGCAGATCATCTTCCAGGATCCCTACGCGTCGCTGAATCCAAGAATGACGGTGGGCTCGATCATCGGCGAGGCCCTCGTCATCCACAAGCTCGCGCGTACCCGCAAGCAGCGCGAGGAACGGGTCGTCCAGCTCCTGGACGTGGTGGGACTCTCGGCCGACCATCTGCGCCGGTATCCGCACGAGTTCTCGGGCGGCCAGCGCCAGCGCATCGGCATCGCGCGCGCGCTCGCCGTCAGTCCCAAGCTCATCGTCGCCGACGAGCCGGTGTCCGCCCTCGACGTGTCGATCCAGGCCCAGATCATCAACCTGCTCGAAGACCTGCAGCAGAAGTTCGGCCTCACCTATCTGTTCATCGCCCACGACCTTTCCGTGGTGGAGCACATCTCGACGCGCGTGGCCGTGATGTATCTCGGCAAGATCGTCGAGATCGCGCCCGCCAAGGAGCTCTACACCAATCCGCGCCATCCCTACACGGAGGCGTTGCTGTCGGCGGTGCCGATTCCCGATCCCACCATGAAGCGCAAGCGCATCCTGCTCGAGGGCGACGTGCCCAGCCCCGTCAATCCGCCGTCCGGGTGCCGGTTCCACACGCGGTGCGGGCTGCGCGTGCCGTCCTGTTCCGAGAACGAGCAGATCCTGAAGCAGATCTCGCCCGGACACTGGGTCGCGTGCCAGGTCCGGACCGGCGTCGCCATCCGCTAGGCGCCGTCAGCGAGGACACGGAACGCTTCGATGCCCAAGGTGCGCGTCGGCGACGTCGAGCTCTTCTACGCCGAGGCCGGCGCCGGCGATCCCGTGGTGCTGATCATGGGCTTCGGCGGCGACCACGTGGCGTGGGGCTTCCAGACGCCGGTGTTCGCCGAGCGCTATCGCGTGATCGCATTCGACAACCGCGGCGCCGGCCAGAGCGATTGCCCCGACGTGCCCTACACGACGCGCCAGATGGCGGAAGACACCGTGGGCCTTCTCGACGCGCTCAGCATCGAGCGCGCCCACGTGATCGGCTGCTCCATGGGGGGCTTGATCGCCCAGGAGCTCGCGCTCAATCATCCCGGGCGCGTCCGCTCCCTCCAGCTCCACTGCACGTACGGGCGCCCGGACCGCGCGCTCTTCGCGCTCATGGACGCGTGGCGGACGATTCGCCCCGCCCTGAGCGCGGAGGAATGGATGCGCACGGTGTGCGTCTGGCTCTTCGCCGCGCGCACGTACAACGAGCGCCCGTCGTTCGTGGAGACGGTGGTGCAGACCGCGCTCGCCAATCCGAATCCGTTCTCGCTCACCGGTTTCCGGCGTCAGGGTGACGCCCTCCGCACGCACGACAGCCTCGAGCGCGTGAAGGCGCTCACTTGTCCCACGCTCGTGAGCGGAGCGGACGAGGACATCCTGGTGCCCGTGCGCTTCTCCCGCGAGCTCGCGGAGCGCATTCCCGGTGCCGAGCTGCAGATCGTCACCGGCGCCGGCCACGTTTATTTCTGGGAGCGGCCCGACGCATTCAACCGGATGTGTCTCGAATTCCTCGATCGGCATCGTGACTGACGGTCGCGTGCACACCGCGCCCCCTGTCGGCGGGAGGCACGCCGCGCGTAAGCGCTGACCTCTGCTTCTGCGCGCGCACGCGAGATCTCTGCGGCGCTGACACTGTTCGTGATCTGACACCGCCGATGTAAACCCGCCCTCGGCGGCGGTGATTCATTCTGCACATTTGCGAATGCTTCTTCGACGCACCGTCAAGGCATGCGGCTTGCGAAGAGGTAGATCATGCGAATGCTGCCGACGCTACGGGTTCCCGTCGTGGCCCTCACCCTCGCCGTCCTCGCCACGCCGGCGGCGCCGCGAGAGCTGGCGTCGGCGCGTATCGATCGCGCGCCGGCTCCGCGCGCCTCCCAACGCTCGGCCGTGTCCGCGCCCGCCGACCTCGGCAAAGCATCCTGGTACGGTGCGTGGCATCACGGTCGTCGCACCGCGAGCGGGGAGCGCTTCAACATGTGGGCGCTCACGGCGGCGCACCGCACGCTGCCGCTCGGCACCCACGTGCGCGTGACGAATCTGCGCAACGGTCGCTCCGTCGACGTGCGCGTGAACGACCGGGGCCCGATCTACGACGATCGCATCATCGATCTGTCGCGGGGAGCGGCGGCGCGGCTCGGCGCGGAGACGGAAGGAGTGGTGCCGGTGCGGATCGTGGTGCTGGAACGGAACGAGGACGGAATCAGTCCCAGAGATACGCGCGAGGATTGACCGCCTTCCCCTTGACCAGGATCTCGTAGTGGAGGTGCGGACCGGACGAGCGCCCCGTGTTTCCGCTGTACGCGATGATGGTGCCGCGTTCCACCGGCTGTCCCGGCGTCGCCACGAACTTCGAGAGATGCCCGTACAGCGTCTTGATGTCCCCTCCATGATCGATGATCACGGCGTTGCCGTACTCCGCATAGCGGCCGGCCACGACCACCGTGCCCGACGCCGGCGCCCGCACCGCCGTCCCCGTATCGGCCTGGATGTCGAGGCCGGCGTGGAATTCGGGCGCCTTCGTCCACGGGTCCTGCCGATTGCCGAACTCCGAGTTGACGGCGCCTCGGATCGGCCAGCGTGAGGGCAGCCCCGAGAGGACTTTTCCCGCGCGTGTCATCACCCGGTCGAGCGCGCGCAGGCTCTCGCCCTCGCGCATGACGGTCTCCGTGAGGCGGTCGAGCTCACCGATCGGCGACGTGGGCGCCACCTCTTCGGTGGCGGCGGTGGCACCGCCGACGCCCGCGTCGCGGCGGCCGTGGGCGGCCTCGGGGCCGAACGGCGCCCAGATCCGCGCGTGGAACTCGCGCCAGCCGCTGACTTCGCGGCGCAGATCGACGACGCGGCGATTGAAGGACTGGATCACCTCGCGCTGTTCGGCGAGCTCGCGATGAACGGCCGCCGCCTGCCGGACCATGTTGCGGCCGCGGACGTAGTCGGTGATGAGGCCGGTGAGCGAGACGCCGACGACCGCGATCGCGATGCCCGCCGCCACCGCCCGCGCGCGTGGGATGTTGCACCGGAAGACGCGGGAGCCGTCGCCGCGCACGATGAGGAGGCTGAACCGCTCCGGCCGCGTGCTGTGGCTTCGTCGGGCTCGACGCCGCGGCCGCAGCCGCGGCGCGCTCGGCCCGGACGTGGCCGCGGCGATGCCGTCGCCGACGCTCTCCGCGGGCCCACTGGGCGCAATCGTGTCAGCGCACATGCGCCGGCTATGGGGGCAAGGCGCATGCCGAACGATGCCGTGAACGAAATCAATGACTTGAGGAAAATTGCGCTGCCATTCCGGCACGCCGCGTTGTCCGGACAACGACGTCGCGGCCGCGACGACACGCGGCGTCCGTCGTCACGTGAGCGCCGGCTCCCAGGCGTGCGCCCTGCGCTGTAACTCTGCGTGGGACCGGCATAATTGACACTCTTCGAGCGCGACCTGTATCATCGCGGGGAGACCAGAGGAGCCACGCGTGGACGACTTCTACCGCATCAAGCGCCTGCCCCCGTATGTCTTCGCGATCGTCAACGATCTGAAGACGAAGGCACGCGCGAAGGGCGAGGACATCATCGACCTCGGCATGGGCAACCCCGACCTCGGGACGCCCAAGCACATCGTCGCCAAGCTCATCGAGGCCGCTCAAAATCCGAAAAATCACCGCTACTCGGCCTCCCGCGGGATCACGCGCCTGCGGGTCGCGATCACCAAGTGGTATCGCGACCGTTACCGCGTGGAGCTCGATCCCGAGTCGGAGGCGATCGCGACCATCGGCGCCAAGGAGGGGCTGGCGCATCTGGCTCTCGCCGTGCTCCAGCCCGGTGACGGCGTGCTGGTGCCGAACCCGACCTATCCGATCCATTCGTACTCGGTGGTGATCGCGGACGGCGACCTGCGCTCGGTGCCCCTCGCCGGAAGCGCGGACGACTTCTTCGCTCGGTTGCAAGAAACCGCGCGCCTGGCGTGGCCGAAGGCCAAGCTCCTCATCCTGTCGTTCCCTCACAATCCGACCACGATGTGCGTGGACGTCGCGTTCTTCGAGCGCGTCGTCGCGTTCGCGCGCGAGCACCGGCTCATGGTCGTGCACGACTTCGCCTACGCGGATTTCGCGTTCGACGGCTATCGCCCCCCCTCGTTCCTCTCCGTAGCGGGCGCCAAGGACGTCGGCGTCGAGATCTTCTCGACCTCGAAGTCGTACAACATGCCGGGCTGGCGGCTCGCGTTCGTGTGCGGCAACGCGCGCATGATCCACGCCCTCGCCCGCATCAAGTCGTACCTCGACTACGGCGGCTTCCAGCCCATCCAGATCGCCGGCATCATCGCTCTCGAGGGCGATCAGTCGGTGGTGGCCGACATCGTCGAGATCCACCGGCGGCGGCGCGACGTCCTCGTGAACGGTCTCAACAAGATCGGGTGGTCCGTGCCGAAGCCGAAAGGCACCATGTTCGTGTGGGCGCCGATTCCCGAGCCGTTCCGCGCCATGGGCTCCCTCGAGTTCGCGAAGCTCCTCATCCAGGAGGCGAAGGTCGCCGTCTCCCCCGGCATCGGCTTCGGAGAGTACGGCGAAGGGTACGTGCGTTTCGCGCTGGTGGAGAACGAGCAGCGCACACGGCAGGCGCTGCGCGGCCTCAAGTCCCTGACCCGCTAGCCGGGCCGGCCATCTTTCCATGAAGAACATCGGCATCGGCCTCCTCGGCCTCGGTACCGTGGGCGGCGGCGTCGTCAAGCTCCTCGAGTCCCAGCGCGCCATGCTCGAGGAGCGTGCGGGCTGCCGGCTCACGCTCGCCGCCGTCGCCGATACCGATCTCACCCGGGCGCGGGAAGGTCTCGACCTCGCGCGGCTGCCGATGACGAACGACGCCCAGCGCGTGCTCGCCGATCCCGCCGTCCACATCGTGATCGAGCTGGTGGGCGGTCTCGAGCCCGCGCGCTCGTTCATCATGCGCGCGCTGGCGGGGGGCAAGCACGTGGTGACGGCGAACAAGGCGCTCCTCGCCCACCATGGCGCCGAGCTCTACGACGAGGCGCGCCGCCGCGGCGTCACCCTCGGCTTCGAAGCGGCGGTGGCGGGTGGCATTCCCCTCATCCGCGCCGTGAAGGAGGGGCTCGTCGCCAACCGCATCCTGTCCGTGTTCGGCATCGTGAACGGGACGTCGAACTACATCCTGTCCAAGATGACCGACGAGGGACTCGACTTCTCGATGGTGCTGAAGGAGGCGCAGGCCCACGGCTACGCCGAGGCCGATCCCACCCTCGACATCGAGGGCATGGACTCCGCCCACAAGCTCCAGATCCTCGTGTCCCTCGCCTTCCGCACGTTCATCGACCTCAAGGACATCCACACCGAGGGCATCACGCGCGTGACCGCCCAGGACATCGCGTACGCGCGCGAGCTCGGCTTCCGCATCAAGCTGCTCGCCATCGCCAAGGCCACCGACGGCGGCGTGGAAGTCCGCGTCCACCCCACCATGATCTCCGCCACGTCACCGCTCGCGGCCGTGACGGGCGTGTTCAACGCCGTGTTCATCAACGGCGACGCCGTCGGCGATCTCATGTTCTACGGTCGCGGCGCCGGTCAGCTTCCCACCGCCTCCGCCATCTGGTCGGACACCCTCGAGATCGCGCGGCGGATCGCGCATGACATTCCGTCGCTGGCGCTCGAGCTGCCGTCGGTGGGCGCGGGCGCGTTGCCGCTCCGGCCCATGGGCAGCATCCGCTGCTCGTACTACCTGCGCGTGATGGCCCAGGACCGCCCCGGCGTGCTGTCGCGCGTGGCCGGTATCCTCGGCGACAATGAGATCTCCATCGCGTCCGTGCTGCAGAAAGAGCGGGCGGCGGCGGGGGGCGCAGTGCCGGTGGTGATGATGACGCACGAGGCCCGCGAGCGCGACATGCGCACCGCCCTCGCCGCCATCGATCGGCTGCCCGACGTCGCCGTCCCCACGACGTTCATCCGCGTGGAGGGCGGCCCCGCATGAAGGCGTGGCGGGGCGTGATCGAGGCGTACCGCGAATTCCTGCCGGTGAGCGCCGCCACCCCCGTCGTCACCCTCTTCGAGGGCAACACGCCGTTGATGCCGGCGCCGCGCCTCGCGGAGGCGACCGATCCCCGCCTCCAGATCTATCTCAAGTGCGAGGGCTTCAATCCCACCGGCTCCTTCAAGGACCGCGGCATGACGATGGCGATCTCGAAAGCGGTGGAGGCGGGCTCCCGCGCCGTCATCTGCGCTTCCACCGGCAACACGTCGGCGTCCGCGGCCGCCTTCGCCGCGCGCGCCGGTCTGCGCGCGTTCGTCATGGTGCCCAAGGGCGCGATCGCGCTCGGCAAGCTGTCGCAGGCGGCCATTCATGGGGCGAAGGTCCTCACCGTCGACGGCAACTTCGATCAGGCGCTCAGCATCGTGCGTCAGATCGCGGAGACGCAGCCGATCACGCTCGTGAACTCCGTGAACCCGTTCCGGCTGGAAGGCCAGAAGACGGCCGCCTTCGAGGTCGTGGATCAGCTCGGCCGCGCTCCCGACTATCACATCGTCCCCGTCGGCAACGCCGGCAATATCACCGCCTACTGGCGCGGCTACCGGGAATATCAGCGCGCGGGGCGGGTGAAGGAGATGCCGCGCATGGTGGGCTTCCAGGCCGCGGGAGCGGCGCCCATCTACGAGAACCGCGTGATCGAGGAGCCGCGCACGGTGGCCACCGCCATCAAGATCGGAAACCCCGCGAGCTGGGGGCCGGCGCTGGAGGCGATGAAGGACTCCCGTGGGTGGATCGACATCGTGAGCGACGAGGAGATCTTGCGCGCGTACCGGTTGCTCGCGCGCGAGGAGGGCATCTTCATGGAGCCCGCCTCCGCGGCGACGGTGGCCGGTCTCATCAAAACGGTGAAGGCGGGCCGCGTCGAGGCGGGGGCGACGGTCGTGCTCACCCTCACCGGCCACGGCCTCAAGGACCCTGACACCGCGCTCGAATCCGCCACGCGGCCCACCACGGTGCCGCCGTCGATCGACGCCGTGCTGGCGCAGCTGGGCCTCTGAAGCACCTCAGAATCGCCGCCGGCGTCGCCATCAGCGTCGCCCTCTTCGCGTACCTCTTGTGGAAGGTCGACCTCCACGAGCTCGCGGAGCAACTGCGCCACACGCACTGGGGCTGGATGGCGCTCGCCGTCGCGTGTGCGCCGGCCGGTCTGTGGGTGCGCGCCAAGCGCTGGCGCTATCTCTTTCCGCCGCGCTCGGAGCCCCCCGGGCTCGTCCCCGCCATCATGATCGGTTACATGGGAAACAACGTGCTGCCCTTGCGGGCGGGCGAGATCGTCCGCGTCTACGTCGTGGCGCGGCGCTGGGGACACTTCTGGACGGTGCTGGCGACGCTGGTGGTGGAGCGCGTGCTCGACAGCCTCGCCCTCGTGCTGATCATGGCCACGCTCGTCTTCGTGATTCCCGTCCCCCACGCCCTCGAGTGGGCGGCGGCCGTGTTGCTCGCCATCGACGTGGTGGGCGTGACCGTCCTCACGGCGGTCGCGGTGGCGCCGGATCGAATGCGCCGGGTCATCGAGCGCACCATGGGGCGCTGGCCCACGCTGCAGCGCCGCGTGGTGGGCGGCTTCGAGACGTTCGTGCGCGGCCTCGAAGGCATCCGGACGCCATCGCACCTGCCGCCGCTCCTCGCGTGGACCGTGCTCGTGTGGTTGCTGCCCGCGCTGAGCGCGTGGTCCTGCCTCCGCGCCACGAACCTCCACTTGCCGTGGGTGGCGGGCTGGGCCGTCCTCGTCTTCGTCGGGCTCGGCATCAGCATCCCTTCCGCGCCCGGCTACGTCGGCGTCTTCCACTACGCCGCCACCCTCGCCACCGGCATCTTCGGCGTCCCGCCCGCCGCCGCCGTCGGCTTCGCGCTCCTCTATCACGCGAGCCAGTTCGTCCCCATCACGCTCGTGGGGTGGCTGTTCCTCGTGCACGAGGAGATGACGCTGGGGGAGGCCACGCGCGGGCGTCCGGTGGAGTCCGAATCGGCGGGCGGTTAGTGACGCCGGGGGGCGGGCCGGCTTTACACCTCGCGCGACCGTCGTGTAGATTGCGCTAGATCCATGGCGCTCATCGTGCAGAAGTACGGCGGCTCGTCCGTCGCCGACGTCGAGAAGGTCAAGAGCGTGGCGCGGCGCGTGGCGGCCACCGCCGCCGGCAATCAGGTGATCGTCGTCGTGTCCGCCATGGGCAAGACGACGGACGGCCTCATCGGCCTCGCGGGACAGGTGGTGCCCACGCCGGATCCGCGCGAGATGGACATGCTGCTCGCCACCGGCGAGCAGGTCACCATTGCCCTCCTCGCCATGGCGCTGCAGGCGGTCGGGCTGCGCGCGCGCTCGTTCACGGGCGCGCAGGCGGGGCTGCGCACGAACGACGCCCACACCAAGGCGCGCATCACGCAGATCACGGCCGAGCGCGTGCGACGCGCGCTCGACGCCGGCGAGATCGCGGTGGTGGCGGGCTTCCAGGGTGCGAGCGAGGCCGACGAGATCACCACCCTCGGCCGTGGCGGCTCCGATCTCACCGCGGTCGCGCTCGCCGCCGCCGTCAAGGCCGACGTGTGCGAGATCTACACGGACGTGGACGGCGTCTACACCGCCGATCCGAACGTGGTCCCCGACGCCCGCAAGCTCGCGCGCGTGGCCTACGACGAGATGCTCGAGATGGCGAGCCTCGGCGCGCGCGTGTTGCAGGCGCGCTCGGTGGAGTTCGCGAAGAAGTACGGCGTGCGCGTCCACGTCCGCTCGACGTTCAAGCCGGACGCGGGGACGCTGGTGACGGCGGAGGAGGACGGCATGGAAGAACCGGTGGTCACCGGCATCACCCACGACCGCAGCCAGGCCAAGATCTCGATCCTGCGCGTGCCCGATCGGCCCGGCATCGCGTCCCAGGTGTTCGGGGCGGTGGCGGCCGGCAACATCGTGGTCGACATGATCGTGCAGAACATCAGCCGCGACGGCTACACGGACATCTCGTTCACGCTGCCCCGCGGCGATCACGCGCGGGCGCGGAGCACGCTGGAGGCGGTGGCGCGCCAGGTGGGCGCGGCCGGCATCGCCCATGACGAGCGCGTGGCCAAGGTCTCGATCGTGGGGGTGGGGATGCGCAGCCACTCCGGCGTGGCCGGACGCATGTTCGGCGCCCTCGCCCGCGAGGGTATCAACATCCAGATGATCTCGACCTCGGAGATCGCGGTGTCGTGCGTGATCGAGGACAAGTACGCGGAGCTCGCCGTGCGTGCGCTCCACGACGCCTTCGAGCTGGGCCGCGAGCGCGCGAGCGCGCTGTGACGGGAGGGAGAAACCCATGGTGAAAGGGAAAGCGGCGGTCTTCTTCGGTCCCGGCAAGCCGTTCGAGATCCGCGAGGTCACGCTGCCCGAGGTCGAGCCCGACGCCGTGTTGATCCGTGTCTCGCTCGCCAACGTCTGCGGCTCCGACCTCCACTTCTGGCGCGGCGACGCTCCCCTTCGCCTCCCCGCCGATGGCTGGATCTTCGGCCACGAGATGACGGGGCGCGTGGCCAAGCTCGGCTCTCGCGTCAAGACCGATTCGCTGGGGCGGCCACTGCGCGAGGGCGATCGCGTCGCCTACACGTACTTCTATCCGTGCGGCCGCTGCTACGCGTGCCTCAACAAGCAGCCGGCGGCGTGCCCGGCCAAGATCGAGCGCCCGCGTGGGCCCTCGGAGTTCCCGCACTTCCACGGCGCCTTCGCCGAGTACTACTACCTGCGGCCGGGCGGCGCCCTCTTCGTGGTGCCCGACGTGCTGCCCGACGAGCTCGTGTCGCCCGTGAACTGTGCGCTCTCCCAGGTCATCTTCGGCCTGCACGAAGCGGGGCTCCGCTTCGGCGGCACCGTCGCCATCCAGGGCGCGGGCGGGCTCGGCCTGCAGGCGGCGGCGGTGGCGAAGGACATGGGGGCGGCCACCGTGATCGTGATCGATCAGCTTCCGGAGCGCCTCGCCCTTGCGCGCGAGTTCGGGGCCGATCACACCATCGATCTCCGCGAGATCCCCGATCGCAAGGACCGCGTGAACCTCGTGCGGAGCTGGACGGGCGGCGCCGGCGCCGACGTCGCCTGCGATTTCGTCGGCTTCCCCCAGGTCATTCCGGAAGGCATCGAGATGCTGCGCGCTGGCGGGACCTATCTCGAGATCGGCACCATCAGCCGGGGAGCGAAGGTGGAGCTCGAGCCCGCCCAGCTCGTGTGGGGCGCCAAGCGGATCGTGGGCGTCATCATGTACGACGCGTGGGTCATCCCGCGCGCGCTCGACTTCCTCGTCCGCAACCGTACGCGGTGGCCATTCGACCGTCTCCTCTCCCACCGCTACCCGCTCGACCAGATCAACCAGGCGTTCGCGGACTCGGAGTGGCACGCGAAGGATCGGACGAACATCACACGGGCCGCCCTCGTCCCCTGAGGGGTTCCGTCTTGTAGTTCGGCACGGCTTGTGTCAACGTCCCGCCACGGACGTCCAGACCCGGCAGCGCAGTGCCCGCTCGTTTCAGTCCCTAGCCGAGGGAGGGTGCGATGGCCACGCTGGTGATCAACGGTGTCTCCCGCAACGTCGATGTCGCCCCGGACACCCCGCTCTTGTGGGTGATCCGGGAGCGATTGCAGCTCACGGGCACGAAGTTCGGATGCGGGGTGGCGCAATGCGGCGCCTGCACCGTGCACATGGATGGGGCCGCCATCCGGTCGTGTCAGACGACGGTCGCCCAGGCCGCCGGCAAGAAGATCACGACCATCGAAGGTCTCCATCCCCAGGGCCAGCATCCGCTCCAGAAGGCGTGGATCGCGGAGCAGGTCCCGCAGTGCGGCTACTGCCAGTCGGGCCAGATCATGCAGGCCGCCGCGCTGCTCGCCAAGAATCCCAAGCCGACCGATGACCAGATCGTTTCCGCCATGAACGGCAACATCTGCCGTTGCGCCACCTATCCCCGGATCAAGCGCGCCATCAAGCGCGCCTCGCAGGGGGTGTAGCCATGGCCACTACCCTCGACCGCCGCGAATTCCTGAAGCTCACCACCACCGCCGGCGTCGGTCTCACGCTGAGCTTCGCGCTTCCGGGAGCGGTGCGCCGCGCCGCCGGCGCCGCCCGCTGGGATCCGAGTCCCGCCCTCACCATCACGCCCGACGGCATCGTCACCGTCCACATCACGAAGGCGGAGATGGGCCAGGGCGTCGGGACCGCCCTCGCGCAGATCGTGGCCGAGGAGCTCGAGGTTCCGTGGAAGGACGTCCGCATCGACTACCCGGTGGCGGATCCGAAATTCGGACTGATGCTCACCGGTGGAAGCTGGAGCGTGAACTGGACGTTCGACGCGCTTTCCCGCGCCGGCGCCGCCGCGCGCCTCGCTCTCATCGACGCCGCCGCCAAGGAGTGGAGCGTGCCGGCCGCCGACTGCGTCGCGGAGAACGGCAAGGTGCGGCACCAGGCGAGCGGACGCTCGCTGTCCTACGGTCAGATCGTCGACAAGCTTTCCATCACCAAGACGTTCAGCGAGGACGAGCTCAAGCAGATCACGCTGAAGAAGCCGGCCGACTACAAGGTCGTCGGCAAGACGACCCCGCGCCTCGACATCCCGGACAAGACGAACGGACGCGCCAAGTTCGGGATCGACACGTTCCTGCCCGGGATGGTGTACGCGAAGGTGGCGTATCCGCCCACGCGCGAGGGCGCCAAGGTCAAGTCGGTCGACGACAGCGCGGCCAAGAAGGTGAAGGGCTACGTGCAGACCGTGGTTGCCGGTGATCTCGTGGCGGCGGTGGCCGACACCTACGAGAACGCGGTGAAGGCACGGGACGCGCTCAAGGTGACCTGGGACCCGGGTCCGTACGCCAACAACAGCACGGAGACGATCTTCCAGGACTTCAACAAGAAGCTCACCGAGGATTCGGCGGCAAAGATCTGGGTGGAGCAGGGCGACCTGCGCGCGGGCTTCGGTCAAGCCGCGAAGACGCACGAAGCGACGTACATGACCGACTACGTCGCCCACATGCAGATGGAGCCGATGAACTGCGTGGTCAACGTCGACAACGACGGCGTGTACCACATCTACACCGGCAATCAGTTCCAGACGTACGCGATCGGCGCCATGGGCGCCGTCCTCAAGGTCGACGCCGCGAAGATCCGCCTCCACCAGGCGTACCTCGGCGGCGGCTTCGGCCGGCGGCTCGAGCCCGACATGATCCTGGAAACGGCCATCATCGCCTCCCAGGTGAAGCGCCCCGTCAAGTTCATCCGGTCCCGCGAGGAGGATCTGAAGCGCGACTTCCCACGCTCGGCGACCGTGCAGAGGGTCAAGGCCGGCCTCGACGGCAGCGGCCGCATCGTGGCCTGGGAAAGTACGATCGTGGCCACGCACCCCGGTCCGCGATGGGGGCCGGACTTCGTGGACAAGCAGGGGCTCGATCAGTTCGCGCTCAACGGCGCCGATCACGTCTACGATGTCCCCAACCTCGCCGTGCGCGCCATTCGCGGCGACGATACCGGGATCCCCGTCGGCTACGTGCGGGCGGTGGCTCCGAACTACACGTTCTTCGCGGTGGAGACGTTCATGGACGAGCTGGCGCGAATCGCCGGCAAGGACCCCATCGAATTCCGCCTCGCCCATCTGAAGGGGGCGCCGCGGCTGGCCCGCGTGCTCCAGCTCGCCGCCGACAAGGCGGGGTGGGGAAGCTCGCTGCCTCCGAATACCGCGCGCGGCGTGGCGTGCGTGTCCGCGCAGGAGAAGAAGACGCCCACGTGGACGGCGTCCGTCGTGCAGGCGCGCGTGGATCCGCAGACGGGCGCCGTGCGCATCGAGAAAATCGTCACCGCCGTGGACTGCGGGATCGTCGTCAATCCCGACGGCGTGCGCGCGCAACTGGAAGGCTCCGTGCTCTTCGGAGTCAGCAACGTTCTCAAGGAACGCCTCACCGTGAAGAACGGCGCCATCGAGCAGTCGAACTTCCACGATTATCAGGTGCTCCGGATGAACGAGGCGCCGGAGGTCGACGTGCACGTCGTGCCGAGCACCGAGTATCCGACGGGCGTGGGAGAGCCGGGCACGACCACCATCGCGCCCGCGCTCTCGAACGCGATCTTCGCCGCCACCGGCGCGCGCGTCCGCAGCGTGCCGCTCCTTCCCGATCGGGTGCTGCAGGCCATCAAGACGAAGGCGTAGAGCGCATCGCAGTCGGCGCCGCCGGGTGGCTCCCGAGCCCCGGCGGCGCCGGCGTCTCCGGCATCGGACACCGCGGCGTCTTCGATCGTCCACTCTGGCGCGCACGCGCGAGTCGTGACACCGTCGCGCCATGACGTTCTACACGCGTCCGCAGCTCGCACTGGTACTCGCGCTCGTGGCGGCGGCGGGCATTGGGCTCGCGGTGGGCCGCTGGCGCGCCGCGCACCCCGACGCCGTCGAGCGCCTGGAGACGTTCGATCGCGCCGCCCCGCCGGCGGCCCCGACCACCACGCGGGAAGGGAAGCAGCCGGCGGCGGCGCCGACCGAGCGTGCCGCCCGCGAAGAACCGCCACCGGCGCCGCTCGACGTCAACCGGGCCACCGAAGATCAACTCTTGCAGCTCCCCGGCGTCGGACCCGTTCTCGCCGCGCGTATCGTCGCCGCCCGCGCGACGAGGGGAGGCTTCGGCGCCATCGATGACCTTCGACGCGTCCCCGGCCTCGGTCGCGGCCGCCTCGACGCGCTTCGGCGGTTCCTCATCGTCTCGCCGTGATCGCGGTGTGGACGCGCGCGCCGCTGGTGCCGGTGGCCGTCGCCTTCGGTGCCGGGATCGCGCTCGCGCCGTGGTGTCGACCGGGCCCGGCGTGGGCGCTTTGGATCGTCGTGGTGGCGGCGACGGCGGCGCTGCTCGCGCTCGGTCGGATCGCGTGCGCGACCGTGGGCCTGCTCATCGCGACGGCGGTTCTGGCCACGCTTCATGCGATGCCGGCGCCCCTTCGGAGCGATGCGGTGGGCGCGCTCTCGCTACCGGCGTCCCTGGAGGTCGAAGGCGTCCTCGCCGCCGAGCCGCTCCGGCTCGGCCCCGACCGCGTCCGCCTTCTCGTCGACGTCGAGCGCGCCGGCAACGAACGTCGGCACGGGCGCGTGCAGATCACGACCTACGGGCCGGGGCCGACGTTCGGCCAGGGTCAGCGCCTCGCGGGCGAGGTGCGCCTCCATCATCCGATCGGCTTCCGCAATCCCGCCGGGTTCGATTACGCAGCGTGGCTCGTGCGCGAGGGCGTGCAGGCGACGGGCAACGCACGCGGCGACGCGTTGCGCGCGCTCGACGATCCGCCGCCGCCCTGGCACGTCCGCGTCAAGCGCGCCGCCCACGCGACCATCGAGCGCGCGCTCCCGCCGGTCTCGGCGGCGCTGCTAGAAGGATTGCTGCTCGGCACCCGGACGAATCTCCCCGCGGAGATCCAGGATGGGTTCCGGCGCGCGGGCGTCTATCACGTGCTGGCGGTGTCCGGCTTCAACGTGGCCCTGCTGGCAGGTGCCGTGTTCGGGCTTGCGTCGCTGACGCGCGTCCCCCGCCGGGTGGGCGCGGTGGCGGCCATGATCGTGGTGGTGGGCTTCGCGTTCGTCGTCGGTCCCGAGCCATCGGTTCTGCGCGCCGTAATCATGGCCGTCCTCCTGCTCGGCGCGCTGCTCCTCGAGCGCGACGCCGCCATCGTCAACAGCCTCGCGCTCGCCGCCCTCGCCATCCTGGCCCTGCGGCCCGGCGACCTTCTCGATCCGGGGTTTCAGCTCTCGTTCGCGGCCACCGCCGGCATCGTGGCCGCTCCCATTCCGCGCGGCGCGATCATGGGCGCGCTCGGCGTGAGCCTCGCCGCTCAGCTCGCGGTCTTGCCCATCACCGCCGCTCACTTCAATCAGGTCAACACCATCGGTGTTCTCGCCAATTTGGGCGTGGTCCCGCTCGCCGGCCTCGCCACCATCGGCGGTCTGCTCGCCCTCGTCCTCGGCGCCGTGACGGACGTCGGCGCCACCATTCTCTTCGACGCGGTATGGCCGCTCCTGCTCGCCATGCGCGCCCTGGTAACGCTGGCGGCGATCGTCCCCGGTGCTCTCGTACACGTGCCGGCGCCGTCCTCGCTCGCCATCGTCTGCTACGCCACCGCGCTCCTGCTCCTGCTCGGCGCCTGGCACCGGCGACCGGCGCCGCGACTCGCGGCCGGCGCGGTGCTGTTGCTCGGCACCGCGCTCGCGCTCGGGGCGTGGCCACTTCTGCGCCCGCCCGATGGCTGGCTGCGTGTCGCCGTGCTCGACGTGGGACAGGGCGACGCTATCGTCGTGGAGTTTCCGGACCGGCGCGTGGTCCTCGTCGACGCCGGCGCCGGTGGTCCGATGCGGCTCGATGCCGGCGAGCGCGTGGTGGCGCCGTTTCTCTGGAACACGGGCGCGCTCCGGCTGGCGGCCGTCATGGTCACGCACTCCCACCTCGATCACGCCGGCGGCTTTGCGGCCGTGGAGCGGCACTTCCCGATCGCGGAGCGCTGGGGGCCGGGGATCGTGCGCTCGATGGGCGGCGTCGAAATCACGAGCTTCGCGCCACCGGCGCCCCCGACGACGTCACGAGGAGCGCGCCCGAACGAGACGGCGATCCTCTTGCGCCTCGAGTACGGCCTTGCCTCCTTCCTGCTCGCCTCCGACGTCGAGCGTACCGGGGAGCGCGCGCTCGTGGCCGGCCACGCGCCGCTGTCCGCCACCGTGCTCAAGGTGCCCCATCACGGCGCCGCCGGCGCCAGCACGGACGAGTTCTTGCGAGCCATTCGTCCCGCCCTCGCCGTCGTCTCCGTGGGTGCGCGCAACCCGTACGGCCATCCCGACGCCGCCACCCTGGAGCGCCTCACCGCGACCGGCGCGCGCGTCTATCGCACCGACCGCGACGGCGCGGTGCTCTTCGAGACCGATGGCCACCGTCTCGCCGTCACCGCCTGGGCAGCGGGAACGATCGACCGCTACTGTCTCGATCCCGAGGTCCTTTGCTAGAATCGCCTGCACCAGGGCGGAGGGAGAACGGTGGCGCGGATCAACGAACACTACCTGAAGCTCAAGAGCAGCTATCTCTTCACCGAGATCGCGCGGCGCGTGAAGACCTTTCAGGAGGCTCACCCTGACGCCCGCGTGATCCGGCTCGGCATCGGCGACGTCACGCAGCCGCTTCCGCCCGCCGTCATTCGCGCCCTCCACGAGGCCGTCGACGACATGGCGCGCGCGGAGACGTTCCGCGGCTACGGCCCGGAGCCGGGCTACGAGTTCCTCACCGAGCTGATCGCCACCCACGACTACGGCGCGCGCGGGGTGCGGGTGGCCACGGACGAGATCTTCGTCAGCGACGGCGCCAAGAGCGACACCGGCAACATCCAGGAGATCTTCGGCGCCGACTGCGTGGTGGCGCTCACCGATCCCGTGTACCCCGTCTACGTCGACAGCAACGTGATGGCGGGACGCACGGGGGCCGCCGACGATGCCGGACGCTACGAGCGGCTCGTCTACCTGCCGTGCACCGCCGAGAACGGCTTCGCGCCCGCGCTGCCTCCGCGGCCGGTCGACCTCGTCTACCTCTGCTATCCGAACAACCCCACGGGCGCCGTGCTGACGCGCGACGCGCTGGGGACGTGGGTGGAGTGGGCGCGTCGTCACGGCGCCGTCCTGCTCTACGACGCCGCCTACGAGGCCTACATCCGGGAGCCGCACGTCCCGCACTCGATCTTCGAGATCGACGGCGCGCGCGAGGTCGCCATCGAGTTCCGCAGCTTCTCGAAGACGGCCGGCTTCACGGGCACCCGCTGCGCGTTCACGGTGGTGCCCAAGGAGCTGCACGGCCGCACGGCGGACGGCACGCCGGTGAGCTTGAACGCGCTCTGGCTGCGGCGTCAGTCGACGAAGTTCAACGGCGTCCCCTACGTCATCCAGCGCGGCGCCGCCGCCATCTACACGGACGACGGTCGCAAGCAGGCGCGCGGCCTCATCGACTACTACATGGAGAACGCGCGCATCATCCGGGAAGGGATGGAGGCGGCCGGGCTGCGCGTCTACGGCGGCGTCAACGCTCCCTACATCTGGCTGAAGACGCCGCCCGGTCTCGGCTCCTGGGATTTCTTCGACGTCCTGCTCCGCGATGCCCACGTCGTCGGGACGCCGGGCTCGGGATTCGGACCCAGCGGCGAGGGCTACTTCCGCCTCACCGCCTTCGGCCGCCGCGAGCAAACCGAAGAGGCCGTCAGCCGCATCAAGACCCGCCTCGCGCTCTGAGCGTCGAGGCGCGGACTACGTTTCGAACGCGCGCTCGTACTGCGAGCGCAGGCGCTCCAGCTCCTCGGGATCGAGGCGCATGCCGAGGGCGAGGCCCATCTCGCCGAGAATGGTCTTGATCTCGTTCAGGGACTTCTTGCCGAAGTTCTTGGTCTTGAGCAGCTCCGCTTCCGTCTTCTGCACGAGATCGGCGATGGTGCGGATGTTCGCCGTCTTCAGGCAGTTGGAGGCGCGCACGGACAGCTCGAGCTCGTCGACGTTGCGGAAGAGGTTCTCGTTCAGCTCCACCCGAGGCCGGAACTCGTCGCGGGTGACCTCTGCCTCCGCGGGCGTCGTCTCCGGGAAATCGGTGAGGAGGTCGAAATGATCCTCGAGGATCCGCGACGCCTCCCCCACGGCGGCCACGGGCGCCACGCTGCCGTCCGTCCACACCTCGAGCACGAGCTTTTCGCGACCGTCCGTGCCCAGCGGCTCCACGTGGAAGTTCACGCGCTTCACGGGCGAGAAGTCGGCGTCGAGGAGGATGGCGTTGATGGGCAGCGCCTCCGGCTCGCGGCGCTCGGCGCCCCCGTACCCGCGTCCGCGCTCGATGCAGACCTCCATCTCGAGCATCCCGTCCTTGTCGAGGGTGGCAAGGGCGACGTCGGGCGTGAGGATCTCGACGTCGGCGTCCGCCTCGAAGTCCCCCGCCTTCACCACGCCCACGCCCTGCGCCTTCAGGCGGAGGATCTTCGGGCGGTTGACGTGGAGGGCGAAGACGACGTCACGGAGGTTCATCATGATGTCGAGCGTGTCTTCCATGACGCCGGGCAGGTGCGAGAACTCGTGGAGCACGTTCTCGATCTTGACCCAGGTGGGCGCGGCCCCGTGGATGGCGGAGAGGAGCGCCCGGCGGTACGCGTTACCCACCGTGAGCGCGAACCCGGCCTCGAACGGCTCGATGGTGAGCTTGCCGTAGGTGCGCTCCTGCGCGTTCCACTCGTGACGGGAAGGAAGCTGAAGCTCGAGCATGCGGACCCCCTTCGAGGATTGCGGGGCGCCTCCGCCCCGGCCGGCTAGTATACCAGCGCCCGCCGCGATTCGGTAACGCCGCCGCCCAGATGCTAGACTCGAAAATCATGCGCGTCGCTCTCGTCGCACTGATCCTGCTCGGGTTGCTGGGGGGTCTCGGCGTCGAGGCGTGGCGGATCGCGACGCCCACCGAGAGCCTGCGGCGTGGACCGCTGGTGGTGGAGATCCCCGCCCACGAAGGCGTGGTGGACGTGGCCCGGCGCCTCGCCCGCGCGGACGCCGTACGCAGTGGGCTCGGCTTCATGGGCATGAGCTTCACCCGCGGGACCGCCCGCTCGCTGAAAGCCGGCGAGTACGAGATCCCGGCCGGTGCCACCACCGTGGACGTCCTCGCGCTTCTCGAGAGCGGCCGCGTCCGCCAGCATACGGTGTTGCACCCGGAGGGCGCCACCGTGAGCGAGCTGGCGCGGGCGCTGGAGGCGGAACGACTCGCGAGCGCCGCCGACATCACGCGCCTCGCCACCGACGCCACGTTCCTCCACTCCCTCGGCATCGAAGGCCCTAGCCTCGAAGGCTATCTGTTTCCCGACACGTATCACTTCGTGCGCGGCATGCGGCCGGAGGAGATCCTCGGCCGCATGGTGCAGCGGCTGCGATCGAAGCTGAGCCCGGAGGTGCGCGCGCGCGCCCAGGAACGGCAGCTCAGCCTCCACGAGCTCCTCACGCTCGCCTCGATCATCGAGCGGGAGGCGGTGGCGCCCGACGAGATGCGGCTGATCTCCGCCGTCTTCTGGAACCGGCTACGGCTGCGCATGCCGCTCCAGGCCGATCCCACCGTGCAGTACGCCACGGGCAAGGAACGCCGGACGCTGACGCGCGCCGACCTCCTCGCCGATCATCCGTACAACACCTACCGTCGCGTGGGCCTGCCGCCGGGCCCGATCGCCAGTCCCGGGCTGCCTGCCATCGAGGCCGCCGTCGATCCCGCGCGGGTGGATTACCTCTATTTCGTCGCTGTCGACGAGCGGCATCACCAGTTCTCGTCGACGGTCAAGCAGCACAACGCCGCCGTCGCGCGCTACCGGCTCCGTCGCAGCGCGCGCGCCACCGAGGCCGCCGCTCTCTCCGCTGCGCCGGCACCGGCCGCGCCGACAGATCCGCCTCGTCGCAGCGCCCGCGCGAAATAACCAAGCTGTCGCTGGCACATCGGTTGCCTCTTCTCTCCATAGGTCCTACCGAAAGAGGGGCGCCATGTATCGACCGAGTCGAATGATCGCGGCAGCGGCCGTCGTGACGGTGCTGTGGCTGGCGGCAGCCTTTGCGGAGGGTCCGGCGCCCGCGACCTCGCCGGCGCCGAGCGCGCCCGCCCCCGCGAATCCCAACACCGGTCTCAACTCGACGGCCCCCACGGTCGGGATAGGGGTGCCGGTTCCCGCGGGCCCCGGCGCGAACGTCCCGTCGCGCCGCTGACGCGCTCGCTCGTCCGTGCCGCGCGACCACGGCGGGGGCCTTCCCCCGCCGTGGTGCTTTCGTGCTATAACGCCACGTCATGGCGCGCACGACGGCCCTTCCCGCGAAGGTGGGTATCGGTCCGCCCGTGGCGCCGGCTCCCGCGCTCTACCGTCTTCTTCGCGCCCCCGTTCGCGCCACCCTCGAGCGCTGGTTCGCCCTGGACGTCGACGGCGCCGACCGTCTGCCCGCCCACGGGCCTTACATCGTGGCCGCCAACCACCACAACTATCTCGACGGCGTCGTGCTCGGCGTCACCGTCCCCCTCCCCGTCGCCTTTCTCGTGATGCCACGGGTCTACCGCGCCACGCCGGTCCACCCCGTCTTCCACCGTCACGTGGGATCGATCCCCCTTTCGCTCGAGCGCCCCGACGTGGGCGCCCTCCGCGCCGCCCTCCAGTCGCTCGAGCGAGGGGCGGTGATCGGGATCTTTCCCGAAGGGCCGTTTAGCGTCCGCGGCCAGCTCGAGCGCGGGCTGCCGGGCGTGGGTCTGCTCGCGCTGCGCTCGGGCGTGCCCGTGGTCCCCGTCGCCATCCGCGGCACCTACGAGGCGCTGGTAGGCCGTCGCGGCTACATCCCGCGCCGACATCCGATCACGGTGCGCTTCGGGACCCCGCGTGTCTTCGTCACCAACGGCGATGGGGCGCGGACGGCGCGCGCCCGCGTCACCACGCGCGTCATGGAGGACATCGGCGCCCTGCTCGCGAAACCGACGTGACGAAGGCGTGGAGCGGCCGCTTCACGGCGAAGACGGACGCCGCCGCGGAGCGCTTCACGGGATCGCTCGCGTTCGACCGCCGCCTGTGGCCCTACGACATTCGCGGCAGCATGGCGTGGGCGCGAGCGCTCGCCCGCGCGGGCGTCATCAGCGGCGGCGAGGGCGACGCCATCGTGGCCGGCCTCCAGCGCATCCACGACGAGCTCGACGCCGGCACCTTCACGTTCCGGCCCGAGCTCGAAGACATCCACATGAACGTGGAGCGGCGACTGCAAGACATCGCCGGTCCCGTGGGTGGCAAGCTCCACACCGGGCGCTCTCGCAACGACCAGATCGCGCTCGACGAGCGGCTGTACCTGCGCGACGTCGTCGCGCGCACGCGGGCCGGCCTCACCGCGCTCGCGCAAGCGCTGCTGGCGCGCGCGGAAGAGACGGTCGACGTGGCCATGCCGGGCTACACGCACCTCCAGCGCGCGCAGCCGGTGGTGCTCGCGCACCACCTCCTCGCCTACGTCTTCATGCTCGAGCGCGATCGCGCGCGCTTCGCGGACGCCGGCGCCCGCGCCGACGTGCTGCCGCTCGGCGCGGGCGCGCTCGCCGGCACCGCGTTTCCCATCGATCGGGAGGCGCTCGCGCGCGAGCTCGGCTTCGGCGCCGTGAGCCCGAACAGCCTGGACGCCGTGAGCGACCGCGACTACGTGCTGGAGTTCCTCGCCGCCGCCGCCATCACCGGCATGCACGTCTCGCGACTGGCGGCCGACCTCACGCTGTGGGCGACGTCGGAGTTCGGCTTCGTGGAATTCTCGGATGCGTTCGCCACCGGCTCCTCGATCATGCCGCAGAAGAAGAATCCCGACGTGGCCGAGCTCGTCCGGGGCAAGAGCGGCCGCCTCTACGGCAACCTGGTGGCGGTGCTCACGACGATGAAGGGCCTGCCCCTCGCCTACAACTCCGACATGCAAGAGGACAAGGAGCCGCTCTTCGACTCCGTCGACACCCTCGACGCCATCCTCGGCGTGCTGCCGCCCATGGTCGCCTCCCTCGCCTTCGACACCGATCGCCTGCGGCGGGCGGCCGGCGAGCATTTCTCCACGGCCACCGATCTCGCCGACTACCTCGTGCGCAAAGGTCTCCCCTTCCGCGAGGCGCACGACGTGGTGGGGCGCATCGTTCGCTTCGCCCTCGACGCCGGCGCCGAGCTTTCGGCGCTCGCGATGGACGATCTCCGGCGCTTCTCGCCGCTCATCGAGGACGACGTGAAGGCCGCCATCACCGTGGACGCTTCCCTCCGCGCGCGCGCCGTGACGGGCGGCACCGCTCCCGCCGCTGTCCGGGAGGCGATCGCGCGCGCGCGCACGCTCCTCGCGCGCGAATGAGATCGCGCGCGGGCGTGGTGGCGCCCTGAGCGCGCGCATGCGACGGCGCGCGGGCGTGGTGGCGGTGACCGCGCTCGTGGCGGCCGCGTGGGCGGGCTGCGCCAAGGTGGGGCCGCCCGTCGCTCCCGAGGTTCGCCTGCCGCGCGCGGTGAGCGATCTCACGGCGACCGTGAGCGAGGGCGCCGTCGATCTCGCGTGGACGAACCCCTCCCGCCGCGTCGACAACACGATCATCCGCGACCTCGCCGTTGCCCGCGTCTATCGCACCGACGACGACGGCACCGGCGATCCCAAGTCCGCCATCGTCAACCGGGGCCGCGTCGCCGGCTACCGCGAAATCGCCCGCATCGCCTTCGACGTGCCCGAGAAGAAGCGCGCCGCCTCCCGCGCCGCCACCACCGATCGCGGAGACCTCGCCTACGGGCGCCGCTACACCTACGTCGTCCTCACCGAGGACGGCCAGGGTCGGACGAGCCTGCCCTCTCCGCGCGTGAGCGTGCTGTTCATCGCGCCCCCGGAGACGCCGCGTGACGTGACGGCGGAGCCGGGTGACGGCCAGGTGCGGTTGCACTGGCGACCGCCGGCGCGGCTCGTGGACGGGACGGAGGCAGGGACGGACATCGTGTACGAGGTCCTGCGCTCGGGTGACGCGCAGGCGCCGCTGCAATCGATCACGCCCACGCCGATCACCGCCACCGAGCTCGTGGACCGGAATCTCGACAACGACCGCGCCTACACCTACGCCGTGCGCGCCGTGCGCCGCTCCGGCACCACCCTCGCGCGCGGCGCGCAGTCGGCCCCCGTCAGCGCCACCCCCCTCGATCTCACGCCGCCGGGGCCGCCGACGAACCTCGTCGCGGTGGCCACCGGCGATGTCGTCCGGCTTTCCTGGACCGGGAGCCCCGACGCCGACGTCGCGCTCTACATCGTCTACCGCGCGATGGAGGGCGCCGCCTTCGTGCGGATCGGGGCGGCGCCCGCGCCGTCCACGACGTTCCTCGATCGCGACGTCGCCCCCGGCCGCTATCGCTACGTGGTGACCGCACAGGACCGAAGCTCGCGCGCCAACGAAAGCGGCCGCTCCAACGAGGTGCGGGTCAACGTGCCTTGACTTCAATGGAGCCGGATGCTACGGTCGACAAGGAAAAAACGTAACGACAACGCGTACATGGACACTCTGCAGGGAGGGTCCGATGAGCCAGACATTCCAGGGTTCGTTCGTCGCGATGGTCACGCCGTTCCGTGACGGCAAGATCGACGAGGCGAAGGTCCGTGAGCTGGTCGAGTTGCACATCGCCAACGGGACCGACGGCCTGATTCCGTGCGGTACCACCGGCGAGTCGCCCACGCTGAGCCACGACGAGCATCGCCGCCTCATCGACGTGGTGACGGCGGCGGCCGCCGGACGTATCCGCGTGATCCCGGGCACCGGCTCGAACTCCACCGCGGAAGCGGTCGAGCTGACGCGCTACGCGGCGAAGGCGGGCGCGGCGGGCGCGCTCGTGGTGAACCCGTACTACAACAAGCCCACGCAGGAGGGTCTGTACCGGCACTTCCGCGCCGTCGCCGAGTGCGCGACGTTGCCGATCATCGTCTACAACATCCAGAGCCGCACCGCCGTCAACGTCGAGACGGACACGCTCGCGCGCCTCGTGCGCGACTGCAAGAACGTGATCGGCGTGAAAGAAGCCTCGGGCTCGCTCGATCAGATGACGCAGGTCATCCTCGCCTGCGGCCCGGACTTTTCCGTGCTCTCCGGTGACGACAACCTCACCCTTCCCCTCATGGCGGTGGGTGGCAGCGGCGTGGTGTCGGTCATCGCCAACATCCTGCCGAGGGAAACGGCCGACATGACGCACGCGGCGCTCGAGGGCGACTGGAAGCGCGCCCGCGACCTCCACCACAAGCTCTACCCGCTGGCGCGGGCGGCGTTCATGGAGACCAATCCGATCCCCATCAAGGAAGCCATGGCCATGGCGGGCATGCTGGAACCCGAGTTCCGGCTGCCGATGTGTCGGATGGCGGAGGGCAACCGCGAGCGTCTGCGCGCCGTGCTGAAGCAGTACGGCCTCGTGAAGTAACCTTCGCGCTCATGACGGAAGTCGTCGTTGCCGGCGCCGCCGGCCGCATGGGCCAACGTGTCGTCGCTTGCCTCGGAGAGACATCCGGCCTGCGTCTGGTCGCCGCCCTGGAGGCGCCCGCGCATCCGAGCCTTGGACGCGACGCCGGGGAGGTCGCGGGCGTGGGGCGCCTCGGCGTGGCCCTCACCGACGACGCCGGGGCGGCGATCGGCGGTGGGCGCGTGCTCGTGGAGTTCTCGACGCCGGAGGCCACGCTCGAGCACCTGCGGCTCGTCGCCGCCGCCGGCGCCCGCGCCGTGATCGGCACCACGGGGTTCACGACCGCGCAACGCCAGGAACTGGCGACGCTGGGCAAGCGGGCGGCGGTCATGGTGTCGCCCAACATGTCGGTGGCCGTGAACGTCGCCTTCAACGTCCTCGCCCTCATGGCGCGCGCGCTCGGCGACGAGTACGACGTCGAGATCACCGAGACGCATCATCGCTTCAAGAAGGACGCGCCGAGCGGCACCGCCCTCAAGATGGCGGAGGTGGTGGCGGAGGCGCTCGGACGGAATCTCGGCCAGGTCGCAGTCTACGGGCGGCAGGGGATCCCGGGGGAACGGCCACGGAAAGAAATCGGGGTCCTGTCCCTGCGCTCCGGCGACGTGGTGGGAGACCACACGGTGTCCTTCGGCGCTCTCGGCGAACGTCTGGAGCTCACGCATCGCGCGCACAGCCGCGACACGTTCGCGCGCGGTGCGCTGCGGGCGATCGCGTGGATCGCCACCCGCCCTCCCGGTCTCTACTCCATGCAGGACGTTCTCGGCCTGTGAGCCCGGACAAGCTCCTGCTCGAAGACGTGCGCTTCTTCGGTTACCACGGGGTCTCGAAGGCCGAGCAAAGCGTCGGCGTCTGGTTCTCCGTCGATGCCGAGATGGCGCTCGACCTCGCCGCCGCCGCCGTGTCCGACGACGTGCGCGCCACCGTCGACTACGGCGCCGTCGCGCGGCGCATCGTGGAGGTCGGCTCCGCGGGCCGCGTGAACCTCATCGAGCGGCTGGCTGGACTCATCACGGAAGCGCTCCTGCGCGAATTCCCGACGCCCCAGGTGCGCGTGCGCGTGCGGAAGATGACGCCCCCGCTCGGCGGCATCCACGGCACACCCTCGGTGGAGCTGATCCGGAGCCGCTGATGCCGCGCGTGTTCCTCGGCCTCGGCTCCAACTACGACGACCGGCTCGAATCGCTGCGGCGGGCGCACCGGACGCTCAACGAGACGAAGGAAATGCGGGTGGTCGCCACTTCGCCGCTCTACGAGAGCGAGCCGTGGGAGACGGAGCCCGGCACGGGTGTCGACGAGCGAAGGTGGTATCTGAACTGCGTGGTGTCGGTGGAGACGTCACTGGCGCCGGCGGCGCTGCTCGCGCGCCTCCAGGCCATCGAGACCGGGCTCGGACGCACGCGCCCGCCGGGGACCCCGGAGGCCCAGCGCTTCGCCCCGCGCACCCTCGACATCGACATCCTGCTCTATGGCGACCATGTGCTGAGCGTGCCCGACGACCTTCACATCCCCCACCTTCTCCTCCACGAGCGCGCCTTCGTGCTGAGGCCGCTCGCCGACGTCGCCCCCGACCTCGAGCACCCCACCCTCTACCGCACCGTGCGGGATCTCCTGGCCGACCTCGAGGACGACCATGAGGTGCGGTCGGGCGGGTATCCCGACCGCTGGTACGACTGAGCCCGTGGGCTCCCCCGACTTCCAGCAGGCCGCCCTCCAGCACCTCAACGCGCTCTATAACTTCGCGATGTACTTGACCCGGAATACGCCGGAGGCGGAGGACCTCGTCCAGGAAACCTACCTTCGCGCGTTCCGGTTCTCGCACCGGTTCCAGCCGGGAACCCACCTTCGAGCATGGTTGTTCCAAATTTTGAGGAACACGTTCTTGACCTTCTATCGCATCCGTGAGCGGGAGTCCGCGCTCGCGGAGGACGGTGTTCCCGATTGGGACATTCCGATGTTCCATGACGCGCCCGAGGAAGACGTTCGCGCCATGGAGGCGCACACCGATCTCGAGCGCGCGATGCGTCGGCTGCCCGAGGAATTCCGCACGGTGCTCCTCTTGGCCGAGGTCGAAGGGCTGCCTCTCGAGGACGTGGCCCGGATCATGGCGTGCCCCATCGGGACGGTGAAGTCGAGGATCTTCCGCGCCAAGGAGCGGTTGCGGACGTTGCTCAAGGACTACGAGACGAAATGAACGAGCGGGAGCGCGAACTGTCCGACGAGGGCCTGGGCCGCCGGCTCGCCAGCGAGCTGCCCCGGTACGACGCCCCCGGCCGCCTGCGCGTCGGCATCGTGGAGGCGGCGTCCCCGCGCCGACATTCCCTGTCGTGGATGGCCCCCGGCCTTGCCGCCGCCGCCACCGCGCTCGTGCTGGTGCTGTTCTACATTCAGCTCCTCCCGCGCATCGAGCCCACCGACCCCGTGCAGCGTCTGGTGCGGGCGGTGGTCAGCGAGCACACGCGCGCGCTCATGTGGGGCTCGCGCCGCTCGGACGACATCATCCCCGCCGCCCTCCCCACTCTCGAGCGTGAATCGGGCATCGGGCTCAACGCCGCCTTCATCGGCGACGACGTCCTCGTCTTCGTGAGCGCGGAGCCGGTGTACCTCGAGCGTCGCCGCGGCGTCGCCCTCCACTATCGCGACGCCGATGGCCACCTCCTGACCTACATCGCGCTGCCCGCCCCCGGCGTGGCCGTCCCCGACCGCTTGCGTGTCCAGATCGGCCGCTTCAAGCCTGCGCTGGCCCGCGAGAGCGGATTCGCGACGTGGGTGTGGAAGGACGGCGACCTCGCGTGCTTCCTGGTATCGGACATGGTCTCGAAGGCGGACGTGGAGCGCTTCAAGGATTACTTCGCCCGCGTGCGCGCGTCCACGAAACCGTATTCCGCGTACTGACGGCGGCGCCGCTCAGGAGCGCCCGCGCGCGACGGTGTGGTAGCGCTCGAGGAGCGCGATCACCAGCGGCTCCATCGGTCGCGGCAGGGCGGAGATCGGAAAGACCGCGGCCGCCTGTCCCTCCCCGAGCACGTGGTGCTCCCACACCGCCGTGACGTCGGCAGCGTAGACGTGATGGGGCACTTCCGTTCCCCAGAAGGGCACCGCGCACCGCACCGTCCATAGCTCGCGCCAGCGCTCCACGTCGAGCCCGAGCTCCTCGCCGATCTCCCTTCGAATCGCGGCCGCCGCGCTTTCGCCGTCCTGGACCGCGCCTCCGAAGAGCGCCCAGTGCCCGGGGGAGGCGACGTCGGGCCGCTCGTCCCGGAGCTGGAGGGCGTAGCCATCGCCGACGGTGAGGATGGCGAGCACGACGGCGCGAGGAACCACGCGCCCTCTCGCAGCCGGCGGCGGGGGGCCGGCGTCAGTAGGCATTCTTGCTGACGAGCCCGCGCCACACCGTCTGCACGAGGATCTTGAAGTCGAAGAAGAGCGACCACCGCTCGATGTAGTAGAGGTCGTACTCGATCCGCTTCTCGAGCGACGTGTTGCCGCGCCAGCCGTTGATCTGCGCCCACCCCGTCATGCCCGCCTTCACCTTGTGGCGGAGCATGTAGCCGGGGATCTTGCGACGGAACTCTTCCACGAAGAGCGGCCGCTCCGGGCGCGGGCCCACGAGGCTCATCTCGCCGCGCATGACGTTGAAGAGCTGGGGCAGCTCGTCCAGGCTCCACCGCCGCAGCACCGCGCCCACCCGCGTGCGCCGCGCGTCGTTCTCGGTGGCCCACACCGGACCCGTCCCCGCCTCCGCGTCTTCGCGCATGGTCCGGAACTTCAGCATCTGGAAGCGCCGGCCGTCGAGGCCCATCCGCTCCTGGCGGAGGAGGATGGGACCGGGCGAGCTCATGCGAATGGCGGCCGCGATGGCGAGCATGGCGGGCGCCGTCACCGTGAGGGCGCCGGCACCGAAGACGATGTCGAAGACGCGCTTGAGGACGTTGCTCCAGCCGTGCAGCGGTGATTCGCGAAGATGGATCAGCGGCACACCCTCGAATTCCTCGATGCCGCCGCGCAGCGAGGCCAGGCTGAAGACGTCGGGAACGAGATGGATGGTGACGGGATCGTCGCCGATGGCCGAGAGCACCACCCCGAGCTGGCTGTACTCGGAGTGGGGAAGGGCGAGGAAGACGATGTCCACGCGCATCCCGTCGAGCACCGCGCGCAGATCCTTGTAGGCACCGAGCCAGGGCAGGTGCTCGCCGGGGAGATCGCTGCGGTCGCCCACGAACCCGCGCACGCGGATGCCGACGTCGGGGCGGTGGCGCAGCATGCGGCTCACTTCCGCCGCCGGCTCGCCGCCGCCCACGATGACGGCGTGGCGGAGGATGAAGCCGCGACGGCGGCCGAAGCGCAGGGCCTCCCGAAACACCGCGCGGGAGGCGCTCACGGCCACGATGGAGAGGAACCAGAAGTAGAGGATGACCAGCCGCGAGTAGTCCTGACCGCGGAAGAAGAACGTCATGATCGCGATGAGGACAAGGACGCCGACGGTGGACGCCTTCGCGACGTCGATCCATTCCGACAGGTACGGACCGAGACGGCGCGGGCGATAGAGCCCGAAGGTCCGGAAGGCAACCGCCCACACGACGAGGATGGGCACGAGCTGGAGCGTGTACACGTCGAAGGGCGGCACGCCGCCGGGCACCGGGAACGGCCCCACCACGTGGAAGCGCAGGGCATACGCGAGGAGCCAGCAGGCGCTGATGAGGAAGAGATCGCTGGCGAGCGTGAGCTGGGCGAGCAGCCGCGACGGCGCCTTCAGCATGGCCGCCGCGCCTCCATCTGCGCCGTCACGTAGGCCGCCATCCGCTCCTTGAAAAGCGGCCGATCGAAGCGCTCAGCGTGACGACGGAGCGCCTTCGGCTCGAAGACGTCCGCCTGTCGCTCGAACGCCTGGATGGACGCGGCGACGGCCTCGGCCGATTGCTCGTCGAAGAACACGCCCGTGGGCGGCTCGTCGCCGCCCGGCGGCACCACCGTTTCGAGCGCTCCCCCGCGCCCGTACGCGATGACCGGCTTGCCCGACGCCATCGCCTCCAGCGGCACGATGCCGAAGTCCTCCAGGCTCGGGAAGATCACCGCCCGGCACCGTTCATAGAGCTCGGCCACCTCCGCGTCGCTGGGCCAGCCCAGGAATTCCGTGGCGCGGCCCGCGCGCTGCCGCAACCGCTGCATCTCGGGCCCGGTGCCGGCCACGACCAGCCGGCGTCCGAGCCGCTCCGCGGCGTCGATGGCGAGGTCGACGCGCTTGTATGGCGTGAGCGCGGACACGACGAGATAGAAATCCCCCCGCTTGTCCGCGACCCGGAAGCGCGCCACGTCCACGGGCGGGTAGATCACGTCGGCGGCGCGGCCGTAGACGCGACGGATGCGGTCCTCGATGAACCGCGAGATCGCCACGAAGTGATGCACGCGGCTGCTCGTCTTGCGGTCCCAGCGCCGGAGCGCGGCCGCCACCGGCGGCATCAGCGTCCGCACCGCCCACGGCGCGCGCTTGCCAAAGTAGTCGTCGTAGAGGTCCCACACGTAGCGCATCGGTGTGAAGCAGTAACAGATGTGGGTGGCGCCCCGCCCCGCGCGGACACTCTTGGCCACGGCGTGGCTGAAGGAGAGGACGAGATCGTATCCGGAGAGGTCGAAGCCGGCCACCGCCGCCGGAAAGAGCGGCAGGTAGGAGCGGTAGCGGGTGGCGGCGCCCGGAAGGTGCTGGATGAACGACGTCACGATGCGGCGCCGCTCGATGATCGGCGTCACGCTGCCCGGCACGTGCAGGAGCGTGAAGAGGTCGGCGTCGGGATAGACCTCGCACAGCGCTTCGAGACACCGCTCGCCGCCGCGCATGCCCGTGAGCCAATCGTGAACGAAGGCGATCCGCATGCGCGCCTAGCTTACCCGATCATCGCGCTCGCACCGCCTCGTAGAGCGCGAGCGTCCGCGCCGCCGTCCGCGCCCACGTAAAGGCGCGGGCCCGGAGCGGCCCCCGCCGGGCGAGATCGTCCCGAAGGCTCCGATCGTCGAGCAGCCGCGCGATGCCGCTCGCGATGGCCTCGACGTCCGTCGCCGCCACGCGCACCGCATCGTCGCCCACGACCTCGGCCAACGCGGGATCGGTCGACGCCACGACGGGTGTTCCGGAGGCGAGCGCCTCCAGCGCCGGCAGCCCGAAGCCCTCGTACAGCGACGGATAGA
>DASXSB010000119.1:0-4923 GCA_036506275.1 Candidatus Methylomirabilota bacterium
AAGAGGCAGAGCTCGACCGCGGTTGCGTTCTCGGAGAAGAGGGTGAAGTTGACGCCGGATCCATCCCACGTGGCGCCGAGCGGGTAGGGGTATCCGGGGCGTGTCTTCATGTGAGCGTCCTCCCGTAAAGAATGCAATCGAGGTGCCGGTGAATCAGCTGCCGACGCAAACCGACGCCTGGGGAATCGTCGACAGCTTCCAGAACGCCTCCGGCGAGTGGATGCCCACGCCCGCCGAAAGCCGCCGCGCCGTCCTCGCCGCGATGGGCGAAGATCCTGACGACCCGCGTCCGCCGCCGCCGTCGCCCGTACGCGTCGTCCGCCAAGGAGAGGCGCTCGACCTCGGCGACACGGGGGAGCTGTCGCTGGAAGGAGGCGGCGTTCGCCGTATCAACGGCCGCCTGCCCGACGACGTTCCGCTTGGCTATCACGACTTCCGCCCCGACCGCGGCGACCGTGCCGTGCGCGTCATCGTCACGCCGGCCGCCTGTCGTCTCCCCTCCTCGCCGCGAATCTGGGGCTGGGCGACGCAGCTGTACGCGGTGCGCTCGGCCCGCAGCTGGGGCATCGGCGATCTCGGCGACCTCCGCCGGCTCGCGCGCTGGTCCGCCCGGGAACTGGGAGCGGGCATGCTGCTGGTGAATCCGCTCCACGCCGCGTTGCCGATCGTGCCGCAGCAGTCGAGCCCGTATTACCCGAGCAGCCGGCGCTATCGCAATCCGCTCTACCTGCGCGTGGAGGACGTCCCCGGGGCGGAGACCATCGGTCCCGACCTCGAGCGTCTCGCCGTCGCCGGGCGCGCGCTCAACGCGCGGCGTCGCATCGATCGCGACCGCGTGTTTTCCCTGAAGCTCGGCGCGCTCGAGATGCTGTGGCGACGTGTCGGCGCGGACGAGCGTGACGAGCGCCTCGAGCGATATCGGCGGGAGCAGGGAGGCGCGCTCAGGGAGTACGCGGTCTTCTGCGTGCTGGCCGAGCATCACCGTGCGGGCTGGCGGGTGTGGCCGGAAGAGCATCGCCGGCCCGATGCCCCCGCCGTCGCGCGCTTTGCCGATGCCCACGCCGACCGCGTGCGATTCCACGAGTGGCTCCAGTGGCTGTTCGACGAACAGCTCGCGCGCGCGAGCGAGCTCCTGCCCGTGATGCAGGATCTCCCCATCGGTGTCGATCCCGCCGGCGCCGACGCGTGGGCATGGCAGGACGTGCTCGCCACCGACGTGGCCGTGGGCGCTCCCCCCGATCGCTACATCAAGGACGGCCAGGATTGGGGGCTGCCGCCATTCGTGCCGCATCGCCTCCGAGCCGCCGCTTACGAACCGTTCGTGCAAACCATCCGTGCCACCCTCCGCAACGCGGGCGCGCTCCGCATCGACCACGTCATGGGCCTCTTCCGGCTGTTCTGGGTCCCGTGGGGGCGCCGTCCCGTCGACGGTGTGTACGTGCGCTATCCGGCCGACGACCTCCTCGGGATCGTCGCCCTCGAGAGCGCGCGCGCGAACGCGTTCGTGGTCGGGGAGGACCTCGGTACGGTGGAGGAAGGCGTGCGCGAACAGCTCGCCGACCGCTGCATCCTGTCCTATCGCCTGCTGTGGTTCGAGCCGGAACCACCCGCGCGCTATCCGCGGCTCGCACTGAGCGCCGTCACCACGCATGATCTCCCCACGATCGCGGGTCTATGGAGCGGCGCCGACGTCCGCCATCAGCGTGAGATCGGTCTCTCTCCCAACGAGGGCGGGCTGGCGGAGATGCGTGACCGCTTACGCCGTTTCACGGGCGTCGCGAACGACGCGCCCGCCTCCGTCGTGATCGAGAAGGCGCACCGGGTCCTGGCGTCCGCGCCGTCCATCATCGTGAGCGCCACGCTGGATGACGCGCTCGCGACCGAGGAGCGCCCGAACATGCCGGGGACCATGAACGAATGGCCGAACTGGTCGCTCGCGCTTCCCGCGCCCCTCGAGGAGCTGGAGCAGGCCGCGCTCCCGCGCGCGGTCGCCGCCGCCTTGCGCATCCGCGACTCCGCCCCCGAGCGGCAGCCGTGCGTCCCTGACAACAGCGGGCGCGACTCCGCCGCCCCCTAGCACGAGCCGGCAACGACGCCGGGGAACGGCGGCGCCGACTAGCGGGCGAGCGCCGCCACCCGGTCCCGGGCGGCGGCATCGAAGCGGCGCGCGCCCGCGACCGCCGAGTTCTCGACGGCGTGGCGGACGTTGCCGGTGGCGGGGATGCTGACGCTGACGCGCGGATCACTCACGCCCCAGTTCAGGAGCGCCTGCGCCCACGTGCGGAGCCCGTAATCGTCGAGGAACTCGAGCTCGCGCGCGGGCGGCACCGACCGCACGAGTCCGCCCGCGCCGAGCGGACGCATGAGGATCACGCCCATCCCGCGGTCGGCGGCGAGCGGCAACAGCACACGCTCCACGTCGCGCTCGCGGGGGTTGTACGGAACCTGGATCGTGTCCACGCGCCCGCTCTCGACGATGCGGGCCATGATGTCGAAGGCCGACGGGCTGTAGTGCGTGATGCCGATGGCGCCGATGCGACGCGTCGCCTTCAGCTCCTCCAGGTAGGGGAGGTGCGTCTGCCACGCCTCGAGGTTGTGGACCTGGTAGAGCTCGATGCGCCCGCCATACCAGTCGAGGGCGCGGCGGATCTGCTCGCGCCCCTCCCGCGCCGACGCCGCCCACACCTTGGTCGCCACCACCGCCCGCGAACGGCGTTCGCCCAGCGTGGCCGCGAGGACGCGCTCGGCCGCGCCATACATGGGCGAGGTGTCGAAGAACGTCACGCCCGCCGCGAGGACCGCGTCCGTCACCGCCTGCACCTGGTCGGGGCGCGCGACGTCGAACGTCTGCCACGTCCCCATACCGATGACGGCGGTCTTCAGACCCGTCCGCCCGAGCGCGCGCTGTTCGAGCACGGCTAGAGTGTACGCGTGTCGCGCGTGACGTCGGTGTCGCGTTCCAGTTCGTCGCGTGCGCACGTGCGCCGCGGGTGCGCGGGGTCGCGGAGGTCGAGCTTGTCCCACGGGACCCGCTGCGCGCGGCGCCCGCCGCCCAGGAGCGAGTACAGGAGCGGGCGTGTGACGCGCCATGCCCCCAGGCGTCCGATGAGGCCATAGGCGCCGAGGAGATACGCCGTCACCACGCACGTCGCGGCCTCCCGTCGGGCCAGGACCTCCTCGATGCTTGCGATACCGCCGCCGTTCAATGGCCGATGGTGCATGGTCGGAGCTACGGAAGACAAGCAAGGCCAACGCCACAAGCCTCGGATGCCGCATGGACGACGTCGGCGCGGCGTGGCAGACTCTCGACCGCGGCGCGGCCTCGGTCTTGCGCCGCGACACCGACAGGAGGGTCACCATGACGGATTCGGAGCGTGCCGTGACCGTGAACGGCCGCCGCTACCGCTGGCCCGATCGGCCGCTCGTGGTGGCGTGCGTTGACGGCTGCGCGCCCGCGTACATCACGAGCGCGGTCGAGGCCGGCGCCATGCCGTATGTGGCGACCGTGCTCGCGAGCGGCACCTTCCGTCTGGCCGACGCCGCCATGCCGACGTTCACCAATCCAAACAACCTCTCGATCGTGACCGGCGTCCCCCCCGCCGTGCATGGCATCTGCGGCAACTATTTCTACGACCGCGCCGCCGACGCCGAAGTCATGATGAACGATCCGAAATATCTGCGATGCGCGACGATTCTCGCCGCCTTCGCGGCGGCGGGGGCGCGCGTGGCGGTGGTGACCGCGAAGGACAAGCTCCGCCTGCTCCTCGGGCATGGATGGAAGGGCGTGTGCTTCTCCGCGGAGCGCGCCGATCGCACCACCGCCGCCGAGCACGGGCTCGCCGACGCCCTCGGCTTCGTGGGCCGGCCGTTGCCGTCCGTGTACAGCGCCGATCTCAGCGAGTTCGTCTTCGCGGCGGGTGTCAAGCTCCTGGAGGCCGAGCGCGTCGACATCGTGTACCTTTCGACGACCGATTACGTGCAGCACAAGCACGCGCCGGGCACGCCGGAGGCGAACGCGTTCTACCGGATGATGGACGGCTACCTCGGAAAGCTGGATGCCCTCGGCGCCACCGTGGCTCTCACCGCCGACCACGGCATGAACGCCAAGACCGACGCCGCCGGACGTCCGAACGTCGTCTACCTACAAGACCTGCTCGACGACTGGCTGCGCCCCGGCGCCGCGCGCGTGATCCTTCCCATCACCGATCCGTACGTCGTGCATCACGGCGCCCTCGGCTCTTTCGCGACCGTCTATCTGCCGCGCGAGGCGGAGGGGGTGGCGACACGGCTGGCGGGGGTGTCCGGGATCGAGCTCGTGGAAGAGCGCGCGGCGGGGTGCCGGCGGTTCGAGTTGCCGCCGGACCGAATGGGCGATCTCGTCGTGGTGGCGCAGCGGGACACCGTCCTCGGGACGAGCGCCGGCCGCCACGACCTCTCCGGACTCGACGTTCCGCTGCGTTCGCATGGCGGGCTCACCGAGCAGGAAGTCCCCGTCATCATCAACCGCGCGACGGACCCGGACGCGCGCGCAGTGAATCTCCGCAACTTCGACGTCTTCGATCTCGCGCTGAACAGCGTGGCCTAGCTCTCCGCCTCCGCTCGCGGCCGACTCTTGCTAGCGAGCGGCTGCTCGCTGTTCCGGCGCGCGCGGACGTTGGGCGCGGTCGTCCAGCGTGCCGGCGCCGTCGCACGCGTCCTGAGCGACCCGGCTGACGGTCTGCAACGGAAATGCCAGCACGCTGCAGACGTTGCATCGGCATTGCGAACGCGCCTGGCGTCGCTCCCGGAAACTTCTGCCATTCACGTCACCACAGCGACGTCGTGACGGAACCGCGACGACCGCGAGCGCTACCGATAGTGGGCATGATCATCGCCGACTCGTACGCACATACGGTGGCTGGCTCCGTGACGCAGAGGGCGTCC
>DASXSB010000120.1:0-19827 GCA_036506275.1 Candidatus Methylomirabilota bacterium
GCCGGCGCCGTTGGGCCCGAGCAGGCACGCGATGTGGCCGCGGGCAACCTGCAACGAGACCGATCTTAAGATTGTGATGACGCCGTAGCGGGTGGAGACGTCGCGGACCTCAAGCACGCGCGTGCTCCTGTCCGAGGTACGCCTCCCGCACCTCCGGGTGCGCGACCACGGCGGCGAACGAGCCCTCCGCGATCTTCCGGCCGTAGTTCAAGGCGATCACGCGCTCGCTCACGCCCTCGATCACGAACATGTCGTGCTCAATGACGATGACGGACAGCCCCCGTCGTTCGTCCCGCACGATCTGCAGATCCTTCATGAGCGCGCGCGTCTCCGCCGGGCTCATGCCCGCCGACGGCTCGTCGAGCAGCAGCAGGGTCGGCCCCGCCGCCAGCGCACGGCAGATCTCCACGCGGCGGCGGTCGATCTGGGGAAGCTGGCCGACCCGCTCCCAGCCGCGTGCAGGCAAATCGGGATTGAAGAGGCCGAGGAGATGGCGCGCGCGCGCGAGCGCGGCTTGCATGTCCGCGCGCGCCCGGCGTCGCCACGCCACCGCCTCCAGGAGCCCGGTGCGGCGCGCGGCCACCATCCCGGCGAGGACGTTGTCGAAGACCGAGAGCTGCAGGCAGAGCCGGCTCGACTGGAACGTGCGCGCCACTCCGAGGCGTGCGATGCGATGCGGGGGGAGGCCGGCCACGCTGCGCCCGCGGAACACGATGTCGCCGGTGGCGGGCGGATAGAGACCGGTGAGCGCGTTGAAGAGCGTTGTCTTGCCGGAGCCGTTGGGACCGATCACGCCCACCGTCTCTCCCTCCCCCACCGCGACATCGACGTCGGCAAGGGCGACCAGCCCCTCGAAGCGCACGGTAAGCCCACGCGTCTGAAGCAGGCTCATCGATAACGCCGTACGGCGGCGGGCCAGAGCCCCGCCGGCCGGTAGAGCAGCATGAGCACGATGACGACGCCGTAGAGGAGCAGGCGGTACTCGTGCAGAAACCGGAAGCGCTCCGGCAGCGGCACGAGCAGGCAGGCGCCGAGCACCACACCGGGGATGGAGTCGACGCCGCCGATGATTATCACGCTCAGCATCACCAGCGAGTAGCCGAAGTCGAAGTCGGGCGGCGACACGAAGCCGACCATCACCGCGTAGAGGGCGCCCCCGAGCCCGATGAAGAAATTCCCGACGCAGAAGGCGGTGATCTTCCCGCGCGTGATCGAGATGCCGCAGCACCGGGCGGCGATCTCATCGTCGCGGAGCGTGTTGAGGGCGAGCCCCAGCCACGAGTCGTGCAGGCGCCGGATGATGACGGTGGTGAGGACGGTCACGACGAGACACGCGAAATAGAAGTTGGCGTGGGCAGGCAGCGTGACCCCGAACAACCGCGGCGCGGTGGTGAAGCGGTGGCCGAACAGCGTGAGGGTCGGAATGTTCTTGATGCCCTGCGGGCCGCCCGTGAACTCGAAGTTGTTCATGAGGACATTGAAGATGAACACGAAGGCGATGGTGACGAGAGCCAGATAGTGCCCGCGCGTTTTCAGAATGGGCACGAAGAGCACGGTCCCCACCGCCACCGCGACCAGCGGCGCCACCATGACGGCCAGCCACGGCGGCCATCCCGT
The DNA here is from genome assembly GCA_036506275.1 of Candidatus Methylomirabilota bacterium. Lineage (GTDB taxonomy): Bacteria > Methylomirabilota > Methylomirabilia > Rokubacteriales > CSP1-6 > DASXSB01. Next base: position 1,618 of record DASXSB010000120.1, read on the forward strand.
CGAGACCGTGAGCAGGCCGACCGTGTAGCCGCCGATCCCGGCGAAGGCGGCGCCGGCGAGGTTGATCAGCCCCGCCGTCCCGATCTGGAGATTCAGCCCCTGTCCGATCGTCACGTAGAGCAACGCGAGCGTGGCCACGAACGTCCAGTACGGGCTGCTCCGCAGCGCGAAGGGCAACGCGAGCGCCGCCACCGCTCCGCCCGCGACGGCGGCCGCGCGGTGCGCCTCGAACGCGCGCGTGAGGGCCGTCCGCACGCGCGGGACCGTTGCCGGCACCGCGACCGCGGCCGCTCCCGCCGCCGCCGTGAGCATCAGTGCGCGCGGCCGCTCGGCGAGGATCCCGGCCACGACGAGCACGAAGACGAGCGCCTCCGTGAGCCACACGAGGATCACACGCGCTCCACGGTGCGAGCGCCGAGGATCCCGCGCGGGCGCACGATGAGGAACAGCATCACCACCGCGAAGGCGACCACGTCTCGGAACTCGGAGCCGCGCGGAATGAGCGCGGCCGCCATGGTCTGGAGCAGGCCGAACACGAGGCCACCGACGATCGCCCCGTACACGTTGCCGAGGCCGCCGATGGCGGCGGCGGAGAAGCCGATGACGCCGCCCGTGATGCCCATGATGAAGTGGATCTCGCTGTAGTAGAGGCCGCTCAGGATGCCGGCCACCGCCGCCAGCGCGGAGCCGATGAAGAACGTCGCGTCCACGGTGCGGTCGAGATCGACGCCCATCATCTGGGCCGCCTCCGCGTCCTGGGCCACGGCGCGGATGGCGGCGCCCATGCGCGTGCGCGTGATCACGAGGTCGACGGCGATCATGGCGGCGAGGCCGATGGCGAGGATCACGAGGTTCTCGTAGCGGACGGACACACCGCCGATCTCGAATCCGCCCTGGGGAAGGAGTCGCGGGAACGGCTTGGGATCGGCGCCGCGCGGATAGAAGATCAGCACCGACTCTCGAATGACGAGGCCCAGCGACAGCGTGGCGAGTAGCGTCATCAGCGGCGACGCCCGCGCCAGCGGCTTCACGCACAGACGCTCGGCGGCGACGCCGATGAGGCCGGTGACGACGATCGCGGCTGCGAAGGCGAGGACGAGGGCGAGGGCGCCGCCGCCCACACCGCCGGCAGCGGCCGCGGCAAGGGCGGTGAGCCCGGCGAAGGCGCCCAGCATGTAGATGTCGCCGTGCGAGAAGTGGATGACGTCGAGGACGCCGAAGAACAGCGTGAACCCGACGGCGATGAGCGCGTACATCACCCCCAGCATCAGGCCGTTCAGCGCCTGCTGCAGGAGCAGTTCGAGCGGCGGCATGCCGGCAGCGACGTTACATCTGCTTGAACTTCAGGCCGGGCAGCGTGCGCTTGCCCGCCGCGTATTCCGAGTCCTCCCACACCAGCCACTTGCCGTCCTGGCTCACGTACTTCGAGATGAGCGGCACCGTGTTCTGGCCGTGGTCGTCGAACTCGACGGGGCCGATGATCGTGTCCGACTTCTTCGTCCGCTTGAGCCGCGCCGCCAGCTTCGCGCGATCGGGGCCCACCGCCTCCACGGCGTCGATGATGAGATTGGCGGCGACGTACGCGAAGGGGCCGTAGGCTTCGGATGGCTCTTTGAAGCCCGCCTTCGCGTAGGCGGCGAGGAACTTCTGGCCTCCCGGCAGCTTCTCGGTGGGCGCGCCCTCCACGAAGGCGAGCGTGCCTTCCGCGGCCGCTCCCGCCGTCTCGTTGAACGTGTCCGACTTGATCCCGCTCGTGCCCTGGAACTGCGCGCGCACGCCGAGCTTGTCCATCTGCACGCGCACCCGCACACCGTCCGGAGTGAGCCCGCCGTACCACAGCACTTCCGGCCGATCCGCCTTCGCGCGCGTCAATTCGGCCGCGTAGTCCTTCTGGTCCTTGGCCGTGCCCTGCGTGGAGAGAATCTTGCCGCCCGCCTTCTCCACGAACTGCGTGAACCACTTCGCGTGGGCGCGGCCGTAGTCAGTGGTGTCGTGGATGAGCGCGAACGTCTTGAAGCCGAGCGTCTTCACCGCGAAGTCGGCCGCGATGTTGTTCTGGTTGATCATGGTGCCGTTCACGCGGGTGATCTCGACGTACTCGTGGCTGTACGTGATCTCCGGCAGCACCGCGCCCCACACCATGGCCGGCATGCCCGCCTTGTGGTACGTGTCCACGGTCGCGATGGCGGTGACCGAGCAGTAGTGCGTGACGCCGGCCGCGATGGCCGGGTCCGACGACGCCTTGAGCGCCGCCTGCACGGCTACCGTCGGCTTGCACTCGTCGTCGAGGATCTCCGCCTCGTAGTGATACTTGCCCTTGGGATCCGCGTTGCGCTCCTGCAGGGCGAGCAGGAAGGAATTGCGACCGCCGAGGCCATTGGAGGCGGTACCGCCCGTGAGAGGGCCGATGAACGCGAGCTTCACGGTCTGCTTCTGCCCCCAGCCAAGCGCGGGCCGCAGGGCGAGGCCAACGCCGAGAGCGCTGCCCCCGGCAAGGAGCTGACGACGGCTGAACGAGCGCGACGGATGAGCCATGACGGTTCCTCCCCGGCGGTGAGCGTTGACCGCGGTATGCCCGGCTGCGCCGGCGGCCATCACAATAGCAGGTTGTGTCCGATTACCAACCGAGTGCGTATGTGTTAGTGGTGTTGCGTCGCGCTCGCCGTCTGGGTTGAGGTAGCTCTCGGGCAACATTGACGAGTCCCAACCACCAGGACTAGTGTCCTCCTGCCAATACGTCGGCCGCATTCACTGGAGGCTCGGTATGACGTGTCCCCGCTGTGGCCAGGAGAACCCGTCCCACGCCCGTTTTTGCATGGGCTGCGGCGCCGGACTCAGCGCCCGGTGTGGAAAGTGCGGGACCGAGCTGCCGGGCGAGGCCCGATTCTGCTTCTCCTGTGGTAACTCCGTTCAACCTGTCGTCGCCACTCCACGGTTTGATTCCCCGGGCGCCTACACGCCGAAGCACCTTGCCGAACGCATCCTCACGTCGAAAGCCGCGCTCGAAGGCGAGCGCAAGCAGGTGACCGTTCTCTTCGCCGACCTCAAAGGCTCGATGGAGCTGCTTGCCGATCGAGACCCAGAAGAAGCGCGCAAGATTCTCGACCCGGTCCTCGAGCGGATGATGGAAGCCGTCCATCGCTACGAAGGCACGGTCAACCAGGTGATGGGCGACGGAATCATGGCGCTGTTCGGTGCGCCGATCGCGCACGAAGATCACGCGGTGCGGGCGTGCTATGCAGCGCTTCGGATGCAGGAGTCGGTTAAGCGATATGCGGAGGACGTTCGCAAGGTGGACGGCGTGCCGATCCGAATCCGCGTCGGCCTGAACTCTGGCGAGGTCGTCGTGCGATCGATCGGCAGTGATCTCCGCATGGACTACACCGCTGTTGGGCAAACGACTCATCTCGCGGCCCGCATGGAGCAGGCGGCGACGCCGGGTTCAATTCTCATCACGGTCGACACTGTGCGGCTGGTCGAGGGCTTCGTCGAGGTAAGGTCGCTGGGATTGGTCAACGTGAAGGGCCTTGGTGGATCGGTCGACATCTTCGAGCTCGTCGGCGCCGGAGCAGTGCGAAGCCGTCTCCAGGCGGCGGCGGCTCGCGGACTCACGCGCTTCTTAGGTCGAGACGCGGAAGTAGAGCAGCTTCAAAAAGCTCGGGATTTCGCCGCTGCGGGACACGGGCAGATCGTGGCGGTCGTCGGCGACGCCGGCGTCGGAAAATCACGGCTCTTGTGGGAGTTCGCTCATTCTCCCCGCACGCAGGGCTGGCTCGTCCTCGAATCGAGCTCGGTCTCCCACGGGAAGGCGACACCTTATCTGCCGATCGCCGACCTTCTCAGGGTCTACTTCCAGGTGGAGAGGCGTGACGACACGAGGAAAATCCGAGAGCGTGTCACCGGCAAGCTTACTACCCTCGATGAGTCCCTAATGTCGGCGCTCCCAGCCTTCGTCATGCTGCTCGATGCGGCCGCCGAGGACGGGGACTGGCAAGCGCTCGACGCGCAAGACCGACGGCAGCGAACACTGGAGGCTGTGAAGCGCCTTGTGCTGCGGGAGAGCGAGCTACGCCCTCTCGTGGTGGTGTTCGAGGACCTGCAGTGGATCGACTCCGAAACGCAGGCATTTCTCGACAGCTTGGTCGGCAGCCTCCCGACCGCCCGCGTACTTCTTCTCGTCAACTACCGCCCCGAGTACCAGCACGCCTGGGGTGGCAAGGGTTATTACACGCAGGTCCGGGTCGATCCCTTGCCTCCGGCGAGAGTTGACGAGCTTCTTATCGCGCTCCTCGGGAAGGAAGATGCGCTGACGCCCCTGAAGCGGGTGCTGAGGGAGCGGACCGAGGGCAACCCGTTCTTCCTGGAGGAAAGTGTCCGGGCGCTCGTGGAAACGAGGACACTAGAGGGTGACCGTGGCGCCTATCGCCTCGGCGGGCCAATCGACGTCACTCAGGTACCCGCCACCGTACAGGCGGTGCTAGCGGCGCGGATCGATCGGCTCTCACCCATTGAAAAGGCCCTACTGCAGACGGCGGCGGTGATCGGCAAAGACTTCCCGTTCGCGCTACTCCAGGCTATCGCGGAGTGGAGCGATCAAGACGTTCGGCTGGTACTGACTAACTTGCAGAAGGCCGAATTCCTCTACGAAACCAAGCTCTTTCCCGATCTCGAGTACAGCTTCAAGCACGCGCTGACGCACGATGTCGCCTATGAGACCCTCCTCCAGCAGCAACGGCGGACTCTGCACGCCAAGATCGTCCACATCATCGAGAGTCTGTACCGCGACCGGCTGCTCGAACAGGTTGAACGACTCGCTCATCATGCGGTCCGTGGCGAACTATGGGAGAAGGCTTTCGGCTACCTCCGCGAGGCGGGGACCAAGGCAGCTGGGCGTTCTGCCCACCGAGAGGCCATCACCCATTTCGAGGGGGCGCTGGCCGTGCTACAGCACCTTCCCGGGAGTGAGCAGTTGCGCGAGGCGGCCATCGATCTGAGGTTCGCCTGTCGGAGCTCGCTTCTGCCGCTCGGAGAACTCGAGCGGATTCTCAACCATCTCCGAGATGCGGAGGCCCTGGCTCAAGGGCTGGCGGACCAACGCCGGCTCGGCTGGGTCTCCGCCTATATGACGATTCACTTCTCCATGATCGGGCAGAACGAGCAGGGCCTCGCCTCGGGTCAGCGCGCGGTGGCCCTCGCCGAAGCCGTGGGAGATGTCCCACTGCGGGTTGTGGCTAGCAACTACTTGGGGCAAGCCGAATACCGGGCCGGCGCCTATCGCGTTGCGGCGGATCGACTGAGACGGTCAATCGCGTCACTCAGGGGTGATCTCGTTTGCGAGCGCCTCGGTCAGGCTGCGCTTCCGGCCGTGTACTCGCGCACGCTCCTTGCGTCGAGCTTGGCCGAGCTGGGCGAGTTCTCAGAGGGAAATGCACGCGGACAAGAGGCGATCCAGATCGCCGAGACCGTAGATCACCCGTTCAGTCTTGGTCTGGCATTCCACGGGGGCGGTCGCCTCTATCTGTGCAAGGGAGATGTCCAGAAGGCTATCGCGATGCTCGAGCGCGGCCACGACCTTTGCCGGGCCCGGGTCGTCGGATACTGGCTGCCTGTCATTTCCGCATCCCTGGGACTGGCGTATGCGACCGACGGCCGAACGGCCGAGGCTTTCTCGCTCCTCGAGCAGGCTGTAGAGCGGTGGAGGGCCGCGCAGATGATGATTTACCAGTCGCTGTTCCTGACGTCGCTCAGCGAGACGCACCTCCTCACCGGCCGAACGGCCGACGCAGCCAAATGCGCCGCCGAAGCGCTTCGGCTCTCGTGCGATCGAGGCGAGCGCGGAATGCAGGCTCAGGCGATTCGCATTCTCGGCGAGATCGGTTTACATGGCGAGACCCCTGATGTCGGAGAAGCCACACATCGCCACCAGCAGGCCCTCGCGCTCGCCACCGATCTCGGCATGCGCCCTCTCGTCGCCCATTGCCACCTCGGCCTCGGCAAGCTCTACCGCCGCACGGACAAGCGCGAGCAAGCGCAGGAGCATCTCGCCACCGCGACGAGGATGTACCGCGAGATGGAGATGACGTTCTGGCTGGAGAAGGTTGAGACAGAGCTTCGGAAGGCATGAGTTCTTTTTAGTCGACCATTTGCCCGGTTTCGGGAAACCAACCCTGGCCGAGTCTCATCGCGCCGCCTTGGCGAGGAACTCGCGGATGCGCGACACCGCCCGCATGGTCAGCATGATGCGATCCTCGTCGACCGGCAGCGCCTGCGACGACACCTTGGCGACCACGATCTGTTGGGCGGGATCGACAAACACGTTCTGGCCGTGGATTCCCATGCCGAAGAACATGGGGACGGCGCCGTCCTCCACGTACCATTGGCTGCGGTAACGGATGGGCAGCCCCGGATAGTAACGAGCGAAGTTGCCGGCCGCCCACGCCGCCGCATCGCCGTTCTCCATGATGTCGTCGATCCACGCCGGAGGCACGATCTGCGTGCGCCCGTGCGCGCCGTGCTCCCCGAGGAGCTGGCCCACGCGCGCGAGGTCGCGCACGGTCCCACATATGCCGCCCGCGCAGCGCGGTGCTCCCAGGCGATCCACTGTGATGTAGGCGCTGCGCGCGGCGCCCATGGGTTGCCACAACAGCTCGCTCATCAGATCGGCATACCGCCGGCCGGTGGCGCGTTCGATGACCCAGCCGAGGAGATCGGTGTTCGGAGAGACGTAGTTGAAGGGACCGCCGTGCGGCCCCAGGACGTCCGTCATCTCGCGATAGAACGATCGCAAGTCCGTGAGTGGATCGCCGGGCTCGCGCGGGTTCCAGTTCATCGCCTTCCGGTAGGCAATGATGGGGCCCGACGTCGCCAGATAATCTTCGGGGAACGCGACCCCCGCCCGCATGTCGAGCAAGTCGCGGATGGTGGCGCCGCGATACGCTGTTGCCGCCGCTTCCGGAACCACGTCCGTCACGGAACGATCCGCCTTCAGCACACCGCGGCCGACGAGTATGCCGGCGAGGAGACCGAGCAGCGACTTGGAGATCGACATCAAGATATGCGGCGTGTCGTCCGCCATGCCGTTGGCGTAGCGCTCGCACACGATCCGCCCCCGGTGCAGGATCACGATGCCGTCGGTGTCGGTCTCGTGAAGGAATTCGTCGAACGCGAGCACGCGCCCGCCGTCGGCGGGGATCGCGAGCGCGTCCATGTGGATGAAATCGGACGGCAGCTGCCAGACGGCAGCAGGATCGTTCGGGATGTCGGCGGACGGCACCAGCTCGCGCACATGCTGGAACCCCCACCGGTTGAAAGGTGACCTCCGCCAGTTCTCGAGGGTGACGCGGGATTCCGGTGCCGGCGGAAAGCCGTGCATCAGCGCGTCCGCTCGGCGGCCAGCGATCACGCCGCGCGGCGCTCGAGGCGGCGCGCCACCGATGACATCGAGTACGTGCAGATCCAGTACACGACGGCGATGAAGAGGTAGAGCTCGAACGGCTTGATCTCGCGGTTGTTGACGATCTGGGCGGCCTTGGTGAGATCGACGTAGCCGATGATCGACGCCAGCGAGGTGTCCTTGAAGAGGACGATCATCTGGGTCACGAGCGAGGGCGCCATGTTCCGGAGCGCCTGCGGCAGGACCACGTAGCTCATCGTCTGCGTCTGCGTGAGCCCCACCGCCGTCGCCGCCTCCACCTGACCCCGCGCCACCGACTGCACGCCCGCCCGCACGATCTCGCCGAAGTAGGCGGCCTCGAAGATGACGAAGGCGGTGAGGGCGACGCCGTACTCGGGAATGGGCAGGCGCAGGAGCTGGGGAATCACGAACCACATCCAGAAGATCACCATCACGAGAGGTACCCCGCGGAAGAACTCGACGTAGAGCGTGGCCGGCACCCGGATCCAGGGCGCCCGCGCGAGACGGGCGAGGCCCACCACGATGCCGAGGGCAAAGCCCAGCACGATGGCGGGCACGGCCAGGCGCAGGGTGCCGCCCGCGAAGGCGCCCACGCCCAGGAAGCCCTGGACGATGAGAAATTTGAAATTGGCGGCGATGACGGCGAAGTCCACGCTCAGCCCGCTCCCACCCGCGCGATCATGCCCGGGATCGCGAAGCGCCGCTCCAGCCGCGTCATGACGGTGGCGATGGACACGCACAGCACGAGGTAGATGAGCGTGCCTGCTGTGAGGGCTTCGATGGCCTTCGCGGTGTACGTCTCGATCTGGCGCGTCTGGAAGGTGAGCTCGGCCACGCTGATCGTCAGCGCCACCGACGAGTTCTTGAGGAGGTTGAGCGACTCGTTGGTGGCGGGCGGCACGATGAGGCGGATGGCGATGGGCAGGATGACGAGACGGTACGCCTGGAAGGTGGTAAGGCCCATCGCCATCGACGCCTCGAACTGGGTGCGCGGGATCGACTGGATCCCGGACCTGATGACTTCCGAGAAGCGCGCGCCGTGGTAGACGCCGAGCGCCACCATGGCCGCCCAGAACTCCAGGCCGTGGCCGAAGAGCCAGTCCTGGACGCCTCGCGGGAGCAGCGGCGGCACTCCGAAGTACCAGAAGAACATCCACACGAGGAGCGGGACGTTCCGGAAGAACTCCACGTAGAAGGTGGCGAGCGCGCGCAGAGGCCGAAACGGCGCCGTGCGCAGCGCCCCCGAGAGGATGCCCAGGAAGACCGCGAGCAGCCACGCCAGCGCCGAGATCTCGAGGGTGGTGAGCAAGCCCTGGAGCAGCCAGTGACCGGACTGGCCGCTCCAGAGCACGCTCCAGTTGAAGCGGTAGTTCACGCGGCGGCGGCCGCCGTCACTTCCCGACCTGGGACATCAAGAACTTCTTCACCTCCGCCGTCATCGGATACGGCACCTCGCCCTTCGGTCCGAACCACTTCTCGTAGAGCTCGAAGTACTTCCCGGACTCCAGCGCCTGCTTGAGGCCGCTATCGACCACCTGCTTGAAGTCCTCCTCACCCTTGCGCATCGCCATCCCGTACGGTTCCCGCGAGTAGAAGTCGCCCACGACGTCCCACTGCTCGGGGTTGGGGGACTTCGCCTTCAGCCCGTAGAGCTGGATGCCGTCGTTGGTGTAGGCGTCTACCTGTCCCTGCGCGAGGGCCTGGAATGCGCTCGGCTGGTCGGGGAACTCGCGGAGCTGCGCGGTGGGGACCTTCTCGCGGATGATCTTCGCGTTCGTCGAACCCTGCTGGGCCGCGATGCGCTTGCCCCCGATGTCGTCGATGCTCTTGATGGAGCTCCCCTTCTTGACGAGGAACTGGGCGCCCGTGAGGAAGAACGTGATGCTGAAGTCCACGCTCTGCCGGCGCTCCGGGGTGTCGGTCATGGTTCCCGCGATGAGGTCGACGGCATTGGACGAAAGGAGTGGAATCCGCGTGGGCGGCGTCGACTCCTTCTTCTCCACCTTGATCGACTTGCCGAGCTTCTTGTCGAGGGCGGGCTTCACGGCCTGGTCTACCAGATCGATGGTGAAGCCGACCCACTCGTTGTTCTTGTTGATGTAGGCGAACGGCGGCGAGCCCGTGCGGGTGCCGATGGTGAGCACGCCCGTGCGGTTGACCTTCTCGAGCGTCGTCTCCGCGAGGGCGGGCATCGCCAGCGTGAGCGCAAGCACCACCGTGAGCAGCGAGGTCACGATCCGTTTCATCGACACCTCCGTCAGTGCGAAAGGATTTTCGAGAGGAACAGCTTGCTGCGTTCGGACTTGGGGGCGGCGAAGAAGTCCTCCGGCTTCGCCTCCTCCACGATCTGCCCCTGGTCCATGAAGATCACGCGATGGGCCACGCGTCGCGCGAACCCCATCTCGTGGGTGACCACCATCATCGTCATGCCGTCCTTGGCGAGGGCGGTCATGACGTCGAGCACCTCGTTGATCATCTCGGGATCGAGGGCCGAGGTGGGCTCGTCGAAGAGCATGATGTTCGGCTGCATGGCGAGCGCGCGCGCGATGGCCACGCGCTGCTGCTGCCCGCCCGAGAGGTTCGCCGGGTACGCCCCCGCGCGGTCCGGGATCCCCACCCGCTCCAGGAGCGCGCGCGCCGTCTTCTCCGCTTCCCCCCGCGCGAGCCCTTTCACCTTCATCGGCGCCAGCATGATGTTCTGGAGCGCGGTCATGTGAGGAAAGAGGTTGAAGGACTGGAACACCATTCCAGCTTGCGTGCGCAGCTTGGCCAGGTTGACGCCGGCGCTGGTGATGGAGTGACCGAGCACGACGACGTCACCCTGCTGGACCTTCTCGAGGCCGTTCACGCAGCGGATGAGCGTGCTCTTGCCGGAGCCCGAGGGGCCGCATACGACCACCACCTCGCCCAGCGCCACGGTGGTGGTGACGTCTCGAAGCACCTGGAACTTCCCGAACCACTTGTTGACCCCTTTGAAGGCGATGGCGGGTTGGGCCACGGCTATTCCTCTCCCCCGCGTACCGATCCCCCCCATGGGACGAACGGCAGCCGCCGGGCGGCGGTTCCGCGGACAGACGCGGACCGCGGTGGCGGCGTCTTCTGGAGAGCAGGCTGTTCCACGATGTCTCCCGTGCCGCGCATGTTAATCGATGACGACGAGGACGTCGCCGGCATTCACCGGCTGTCCCGCCTCCACCCGCACCTCGCGCACGGTCCCCGCCGCTCCCGCCTTGAACTCGTTCTCCATCTTCATGGCCTCGATGACGAGGAGGGTGTCGCCCGGCTGAACGGCATCGCCCGGCTTCACCGCCACGTGCGTGATGCGGCCCGGCATGGGGGCGCGTACCGTCCCCCGCGCGCCCGCGCCACCGGCGCCGGCCCGCAGCCGATGCCGCATCTCTTCCTCCACGTCCACCACGAAGGAGAGGCCGTGCAGATGGACCACGCGCGCGCCGCCTTCGCTCCCGATGTCCACCAGGTGGGAGGCGCCGTCGATCACCAGCGAGAAGCTGGTGTCGGCGATTCGCCGCGCATCGACTTCCCACACGCGGTCACCGATGGTGATCCGGTAGCGGCCGCCGTCGCCGGTGATATCGACGGTCTCGGTGGCATCGCCCACCGTGGCCACGAATTTCACCGCGGCCGCCCGCTGCCCCACCCGGGCCGCCATCCGCGCCGCCAGCCGGAGACACTGCCGGCAACGGCGCCGCCGGTTTCCTCCGGGGGCTGGCGCAGTCGCTCGTACTCGGCGATGACGGCGGCCGCCACCGCCACCGGCTCCAGATCGCGGCTGGGTTTCGCGAGGTCGGGAAGCACGCGCTCGAGGAACTGGGTGGAGAAGCGGCCCGCGCGGAAGTCGTCGTGGTCGACGATGCGCGAGAGGACGGGCAGCGTGGTGCGGACGCCGAGAACGACGTATTCGGCGAGGGCGCGCCGCATGCGCGCGAGGGCCGCCGGTCGATCGGCACCCCAGACGATGAGCTTGCTGATGAGGGTGTCGTAGAAGCGCGGCACCGTGTACCCGGCGTAGGCGCCGGCGTCGAGGCGCACGCCCGGCCCCCCCGGCGGCCGGTGCGTGGTGATCGTGCCCGGCGATGGAAGCCACCGTGCGAACGGATCCTCGGCATTCACGCGGCACTCGATGGCCGCTCCCCGCCACGCGATGTCCGCCTGCGTGAACGCGAGCGGCTCTCCGGTCGCCACCCGGAGCTGCGCGTGCACGAGGTCGAGCCCAGTCACCGCCTCCGTGATCGGATGCTCTACTTGTAATCGCGTGTTCATCTCGAGGAAAAAGAACGCGCCCTCCGCGTCCACGAGGAATTCCACGGTGCCCGCGTTGACGTAGCCGGCGGCCCGCGCGATGCGACAGGCCGCTTCCCCCATGCGCGCACGGAGCGCGGGATCGACGACGGGGGAGGGACACTCCTCGATGAGCTTCTGGTGGCGGCGCTGGATCGAGCACTCGCGCTCGCCGAGATGCACCACGTGGCCGTGGGCGTCGGCCATGATCTGGATCTCGATGTGGCGCGGCTCGACGACGTAGCGCTCCACGTAGACGGCGGCGTCGCCGAACGCCCCCTGCGCCTCCGCGCGCGCGAGCCGCAGGGCGTCGCCGAGCTCGCTCTCCCGATGCACGAGCCGCATCCCCTTGCCGCCGCCGCCCCGCGCCGCCTTGATCATGATCGGAAACCCGATGCGCCGCGCCGTCTCTTTCGCGTCCGCGTCGGACGCGAGCGGCTCCAGCGTACCCGGCACCATCGGCACGTCCATCTCGCGCGCGATTTTCCGGGCCGCCGTCTTGTCCCCCATGGCACGGATGGCGGCGGGGGGAGGACCGACGAAGGTGAGGCCGGCCGCCCCGCACGCCTCCGCGAACTCCGGGTTCTCGGCGAGGAATCCGTAGCCGGGGTGAACGGCATCGGCGCCCACCGCTTTGGCCGTCCGCACGAGCGTCTCGATGTTCAAGTAGCTCTCGGCGGCGGGTGCGGCGCCGATCGGATGCGCTTCGTCGGCGAGGAGCACGTGCAGCGCCTCCCGGTCGGCGTCCGAGAAAACGGCGACGCTGCCGATGCCGAGCTCGCGGCACGCGCGGATCACGCGCACCGCGATCTCTCCGCGGTTGGCGACGAGCAGCTTGCGGAACCTCGCAGGGCGGGTCAGCGGATCCTCCTTCCGGCGCGCCGGACGGGAGCGGCCGGAACGACGCACAGGGTCTTTCATGATACTCGATGCCTCATGGCAACGTCGCCACCGCCTCCTCCACGAAGCGCGTGTCGACGATGTCGCGCACGGCGAGGGGCGCCTTCATGAAGCCGTGTCGGGTCCACCACGCCATCTGTCGCGTCACGTCCTCCACGAGGAGGCGGCCGTTCCGATCCTGATAGGGAAAGCCGAGACGGATGACCTCCGGCGAGGCCCCCGTGTAGCGGGCGGTGATCGCGACCACCTCGTCGTACTTGGCCCCGGGCTGGATGCGACCATCCTTCTGCACGAGGACGGCGTCGTAGTAGTAGCGCGACGACTTCACGTAGCCCTTCATGAAGCGGAGCGCGCGGTCGCGGTCGGCCGCGAATTTGCGCGAGTAGAAGACGGCGGCGATCTGCCACGGGAAGAGGTCGCCGCCCCAGGCGAGGATCTTGCCGAATCCCTGCGCCTCCGCGGTGCCCGGGAACGGCTGCGGCAGCACGACGGCATCGACCTGCTTGCCCTTCAGCGCCTCCAGGGCGGCCGTCATCGCCTGCAGCGGCACCACCTTGACATCGGCGAGAGACAGGCCCTCCTTCTCGAGGATGTTGCCGAGGTGATAGTGGAACGTCGATCCGAGCTGGGTGACGCCCACGCGGCGGCCGCGAAGATCGGCCACGGCGCGCACGCCGCCGTCGTGGAGCTCCTTCTGAACGACGATGGCGGTGAGCGGGTAGCCTGGCCACTCGCGACCCTTGTCGGCGACGATCCACAGCTGTTCGCCGCCGAGCACGATGTTGTAGAGGGCGGCGGTGAGACCGGTGGCGCCCACCTCCACCTGACCCGCGGCGAGCGCGGTGGCGATCGGCGCCGCCGCCTGGAAGAAAAGCAGCTCCGGCTCCACGCCGAACTCCTTGAAGAAGCCCTTCTCCACCCCCACGAAGATCGGCGCCGACGACGTGAGCTTGAGGACACCGACCTTCACGGGCTCCGCGGCGGCGCCACCCGCGAGCACGAGCATGGCGGCGAGGACGAGAGCGACCGAGCGCAACGTGGACCTCCTCACGCGCGCCGCCACGGGATGGCGAGGCGCTCCAGGCGGTTCAGAACCCAGTGGGACACGATGCCGAGCAGCGAGAGCACCACGATGCCGACCATCAGCTTGGTGGTCGCCATCAAATTCCCGGCGTGGAGGACGAGGAAGCCGATGCCCGACTCCACCGCGATCATCTCCGCGGCCACCAGGAGCAGGAGCGCGGTCCCGGCGCCCAGACGAAGCCCCGCGAAGATCATGGGGAGCGCGGATGGCAACACCACCTTCCTGATGACGCTGAGGCGCCGGGCGCCGAAGGCGACGGCGGCGCGGACGAGAACCGGATCGGCCGCGCGCACGCCCGTGTACGTGTTGATCGCCATCGGAAAGAACACGCCGAGCGCGATGACCGCGATCTTCGATGGCTCTCCGAGGCCGAGCCAGAGGATCAACAACGGCAGCAGCGCGATCTTCGGAATCGGAAAGGTGGCCGCGATGAGCGGCGTTCCCACCGCTTCCGCCACGGAGAAGAAGCCGACGGTGACGCCCACCGCCACCCCCAGCGTGCCGCCCACCGCGAATCCGAGCAGCAACCGCTGCACGCTGGCGGCGAGATGCGTCCACAGCTCGCCGGAGACGGCCATGTCACGGGCTTCGGCAAGGACACCGAGCGGCGAGGGCAGGAAGAGCGCGGGCACCCAACCCGTGCGCGCCGTCAATTCCCACACGAGCACGAGCCCGCCGAGCGCCGCCACCCGCAGCAGAGGGTGCTGACGGCGGCGCAGGAAGCGCGTGCGGTCCTCGACGGGGCGAAGGGTCACGGGAGCGCGGTGTCGGGACGGGCCGGCGCGCGAAGCGCGAGATCGGCGAGCGCCTCCCGCGCCTCGGTCTTGATGAGGGCCCAGATACGTTCGGTGGCGTGGATGAACGCGGGCTCGCCCATCATCGCCTCCGTTCGCGGCCGCTTGAGCTCGATGGGGACGTCGGCAAGGACGTGACCGGGCCGCCGGGACAGGACGATGACTCGATCGGCCAGATACACGGCTTCCTGGATGTTGTGGGTGACGTAGAGGATCGTCTTGCGCGTCTGCTCCCACACCGCCAGCAGCTCTTCCTGCATGAGCCACCGCGTCTGGGCATCGAGGGCGGAAAACGGCTCGTCCATGAGCAGCACCGCGGGCTCGACGGCGAGCGCACGCGCGATCCCGACGCGCTGCCGCATGCCACCCGACAGCTCGTGCGGATACCGGTGCTCGAACCCGGCGAGCCCGGTCAGCTCGATATAGCGACGGGCGCGGCGCGAACGCTCGGCGCGCGCGACGCCCCGCTCCTCCAGCCCGAATTCCACGTTGCGCTGGACCGTGCGCCAGGGAAAGAGCGCGAACTCCTGGAAGACCATGGCGGTGGTGGCGGGCGCGTCGGCGGGCCCGTCGATATAGATGGCGCCCTCGCTGGGAGCGAGGAGTCCGGCCACGATGGACAGCAGCGTCGACTTGCCACACCCGGAAGGCCCGACGAGCGCCACGAACTCCTCCGCCTCCACGGTGACGCTCACGCCGGCGAGGGCGGGTACGGGACGACCACGGCCGTCCGTGTACGTCTTCGAGACGTCGTCGATGACGACGCGCACCCCTACTCCGCCGCTCGCAAGCGGACGCGCTGCAGCTTGCCGGTGGCCGTCTTGGGGAGCTCCGCGACGAAGCAGATCCGCCGCGGCAGCTTGTACGAAGCCAGGCGTGGCGTCAGGAAGTCGAGCAGCTCACGCGCCAGCGCGTCCGAGGGCGGCACGGCGGGTCTCAGCACCACGAATGCGTGCGGGCGCGGGAGACCGTCCTCCTCGGGGATGCCCGCCACCGCCGCTTCCAGGACCGCGGGATGTTCGGCGAGGTGACCTTCGATCTCCGCCGGCGACACCCACGCCCCCGCCACCTTCAGCATGTCGTCGGCGCGGCCCGCGAAGTAAAAGTAGCCGTCGGCGTCGCGCCACAGCATGTCACCCGTTCGCAGCCACGGTCCGTGCATCGTCGCCCGCGTGCGCTCGAGGCGATTCCAGTAGTAGGGCGACGTCGTCTCGCCCTTGATGAAGAGATGTCCCACGGTTCCGTCCGGGACCGGCATCCCGGCCTCGTCCACGAGGCGCGCCTCGAAGCCCGGCACGAGGCGGCCGGCGGAGCCGCGGCGGACGGCGCCGGGACGGTTGGCGAGGAAATCGTGGAGCGCCTCCGTCGATCCCACCACGTCCACCAGCTCGTGGCCGAACCGCTTCTGCCAGGCGTCGAAGATCGCCGGCGGCAGCGCCTCCCCGGACGAGACGCAGAGGCGGAGCGACGAGAGGTCGAAGCGCGCCTCCGCGTCCTCCACCTGCAGCATGCGCGCGTAGAGCGTGGGCACCGTGAAGAAGACGGTGGGCCGTTCACGCGTGATCACGTCGAACGCGCGGGCGGCGTCGATGCGCTCGCGCACGAGCACGGCGGTGGCGCCCACCCGCGCCGGGAAGTAGAGGCTGTTGCCGAGGCCGAAGGCGAAGAACATCTTGGACGCGGAAAACACGACGTCGTCGGGCCCGATCCCGAACACGCCGACGCCCACCATGTCGGCGGCCGCCACGAAGTCCTTGTGCGAGTGCACGGCCGCTTTCGGCTCCCCCGTGGAGCCCGACGTGTATCCCCAGTACATGATGTCTTCCCGCACCGTGGCCGCCGCCGGCGCGGGCGTGCCCGACCCCGCGTCACCGGGCGCGTCGAAAGCAACGGACGAACGGGCGTCGTCGTGAGGGGCGGAGAGCACGTGCCGCAAGAAGGGACAGCGGTCACGGATGGCCCGCACCCTGTCCGCGGCCGCGCCGTCCACCACCGCCACCTTGGCGCGGCTGTCGTCGAGCAGGAAGCGATACTCCTCGGCGGTGAGGAGCGTGTTGACGGGAACCGCCACCGCGCCGAGCTTGACCACCGCCCAGAACGCCACCGCGAACGCCGGCGTGTCCTCGAGAACGAGGAGCACGCGGTTCTCCAGCTCGACGTCGTGGGCGGCGAGCGTGCGCGCGAATCGGTCCACGCGGCGAGCGAGCTGCGCGTAGGAGACGACGACGCCGTCAGCGCGGAAGGCGGTGCGCGCGCCACGCCCTTCCGCGACGTGCCGGTCGACGAAGAAGGCGGCGGCGTTGAAGTGCTCGCGATCGGCCATGCCGCGCTAGAGTGTACCGCGAGGGCGCGGGAGCCCGGCGTCGGGCCCGCGGACACGGGGCCCGACGTCAGGACGGACGAGGTGTGGGAGCGCGACCCTTCAGGCGGCGCCGCGGCGCCCGAGCGCGCGCGGACCGCGGAGCGACGCGACCCGGGAGATCCGGATCTTGCCGTTGGCGCTCATGAGCGCGAGCAGCGACGCCGTGGCCGCCTCCGACATGCCGAGCTGACGACCGAGCTCGGCCGGCGAGAGCTCACCGTGTCGGTCGAGGCACTCGTGCACCTCGCGTTCGATTCCACTCCACCAGTCTTCCACTGTTCCTCCTCCTCGTCGGTGTCCGCCCGAACGAGACTTGCAGCTTACGGCGTCCTCCTCGTCACGACAACAGAAAAGAGGCGATCGCTGCGCGCTCCGTAACAGGAACGATGCGCGGCGCGTAACCCCTGTTCGATGCGCCGCGTAACAACGCGCTCAGTGTCCGCCGCGCTCCTCGCCGAAGCCGTCGGAGGCCTGGTAGCGCGCGGCCGTCCCCGGGATGTACCGCTGCTCCATCGCCTTCCAGTGCTCCACCCGCGCCATCACGTGATGGCTCTCCGTCGGGTGCCCCACCTTCGTCCGCTCCAGCTCCCACTGCGCCTGCTCCTGGTTCTTCACCAGCGCTTCCATCGCGTTCCACACCGCGTACATCCCCGCGTGCGCCGCGTACAGCGTGATGAAGATGAACTTGTACCCCAGCTCCCCCAGCTCCCGGAACGTGAACGGCTGTGGATCGGTGTGCCACCGGAACGACGACGAGTAGTTGAACGCGAGCGGCAGGGTCGGATGCGTCTGCCGCATCGCCTGCGCGAATGCGATCGCCGGCTCCCGCCCCGCGTTCGAAAACTCGCTCCACACCAGATCCACCCCCGCGTCCGCGTACGCCCGGCCGCGCCAGATCGCCTCCTCCAGGCTCCCCCCCACCGCCCCGTAGGCGTCCGTCCGCGCGATCAGCACGAAGTCCCGGTCCAGCCGGTTGCGCGTGTCCACCGCCGCCCGGTACTTCCCCAGCGCCTCTTCCCGGCTCACGATCGTCTTCCCCGCGATGTGCCCGCACCGCTTCGGGAAGACCTGGTCCTCCAGGTGGATCCCCGCCACCCCCGTCTTCACGTACTCCTGCACCGTCCGCATCGTCGACAGCGCGTTGCCGTACCCGTCATCCGCGTCCGCGATGATCGGAATCCCCACCGCGCTCGCCACCATCGACGCGATCCGCGTCACCTCCGTCTGCGTCAGGAACCCCATGTCCGGCCACCCGTTCGCCAGCGCCATCGAGTACCCGCTCAGATAGATCGCCTTCATCCCCACCCGCTCCGCGATCTGCGCGTCCAGCGGCGAGTACACCCCGCCCGTGTACACG
>DASXSB010000121.1:0-20358 GCA_036506275.1 Candidatus Methylomirabilota bacterium
CCAAGGGCCTCGAGTTCCCGCTCGTGTTCATGACCGGCCTGGAGGAGGGCGTGTTCCCCCACGCGCGCTCGATGGGCGACGCCGACGACGTCGAGGAGGAGCGCCGGCTCTGCTATGTCGGTCTTACCCGCGCGCGCCGCCGGCTCTTCCTGTCCTATGCGCTGCACCGGCGCATCCACGGCTACGGTCTCGGGGAGCCCTCGCGCTTTCTCAGGGAGATGCCGGAGGACCAGCTCCTCTTCGTGAACGCGTCGCGCGCCGAGGCGCCGGCCACGCCGAGCTACGAGGACGCCGGTTTCGACGCGCCCGGGGAAGAGTTCCCGCTGAAGGTGGGCGCGCGGGTTCGCCACGGGCGCTGGGGCGAAGGCTTCGTGGTGGGCGCGGAGCGGGAGGGCGCCGATACCATCGTGACCGTGCGCTTCGCCAGCGTGGGCCGCAAGCGTCTCTCGCTCCAGTACGCTCAGCTCGAGGAGCTATGATCGGCCGCGGCGACGTGGATGCGGTGGCACGCCTCGCGCGCCTGCACCTCACCGACGACGAGAGCGAGCGCCTGCGCGAGCAGCTCAGCGCCATCCTCTCCTACATCGACAAGCTCCGCGCGCTCGACACCGAGCAGGTGGAGCCGACGTCGCACGCGGTCCCCCTCGTGAACGTGATGCGCGACGACGCGCCGGAGCCGTGCCTGTCCGCGGACGCCATGCTGGCCAACGCGCCCGATCCGCAGGGCGAATTCTTCCGGGTGCCGCGCATCATCGAGGACTGACGTGACCACCGTCGCCGTGGACGGCCTGTCCGTCGCCGAGCTGACGGAGGCGTATCGCCGGCGCGACCTCACACCGGTCGCGGTGACCCGCGCCTATCTCGCGCGCATCGAGGCCCTCGATCCTCGCGTGGACGCCTATCTCACCGTCACCGCGGACCAGGCGCTGACGGCGGCGAAAGCCTCCGAGGAGCGTTACCGGACACGGTCGGACCTCGGCCCCCTCGACGGCGTTCCCATCGCCCTCAAGGACGTCCTCTGCACGCGCGGGGTCCGCACCACGTGCGCTTCGAAGATCCTCGAGAACTTCGTGCCGCCCTACGACGCCACCGTGGTGGCGCGGCTGGCGGCGGCGGGCGCGGTGCCGCTCGGGAAGACGAACCTGGACGAGTTCGCGATGGGTTCGTCGACCGAGCACTCCGGCTTCAAGCCCACGCGGAACCCGTGGGATCTGTCCCGCGTCCCCGGCGGCTCTTCCGGCGGGTCCGCGGCGGCCGTGGCGGGCGGTCTCGCCGCCGCCGCCTTCGGGACCGATACCGGCGGATCGATCCGGCAACCGGCCGCCTTCTGCGGCGTGGTGGGCATGAAGCCGACGTACGGTCGGGTCTCGCGTTACGGCCTGGTCGCCTTCGCGTCGTCGCTCGACCAGATCGGTCCCCTCACGCGCGACGTGCGCGACACCGCCCTCGTTCTCCGCGCCATCGCCGGTCACGATCGCCGCGACTCCACGTCCATCGACGCCCCTGTCCCGGACTACGCGGGCGCGCTCGACGGCGACGTCCGCGGGCTCCGGCTCGGCATTCCCGCCGAATACTTCGCCGCCGGCACCGATCCCGAGGTCGAACGCGCGGTGCGCACCGCCATCGACGTCCTGCGCGGCCTCGGCGCCACTCTCCACGATCTCTCGCTCCCCACCACCGACTACGCGCTCGCCGCGTACTACCTGATCGCGCCCGCGGAGGCGTCGTCGAACCTGGCCCGCTACGACGGCGTCAAGTACGGCCTCCGCGTTCCCGGCAAGGACCTCGTGGACATGGAGAGCCGCACACGGGCGGCGGGCTTCGGGGCGGAGGTGAAGCGGCGGATCATGCTGGGCACGTACGCGCTGTCGGCCGGCTATCAGGAGGCGTACTACGGCAAGGCCCAGAAGGTCCGCACGCTCGTGCGACGGGACTTCGACGCCGCGTTCGCGGAGGTGGACCTCATCGTCGCTCCCACCACGCCGAACGTCGCCTTCAAGCACGGCGAGAAGGCCGACCCCCTCGCCATGTACTTGAACGACGCCTTCACGATCCCCGCCAACCTCGCGGGCATCCCGGCCATCTCGGTGCCGTGCGGATTCACGACGGCGGGCCTGCCCATCGGCCTCCAGTTCATCGGCCGGGCCCTCGACGAGGCGCGCGTGCTACGCGCCGCTCACGCCTACGAGACGGCGGCGCCCTGGCGCGGGCGGAGGCCGGAGCTCGGATGACGACGGCGGCGGCCTCGCGCTACGACGTCGTGATCGGGCTCGAGGTCCATGCGCAGCTCCGGACGCTCACGAAGATGTTCTGCGGGTGCCCGACCGCCTTCGGCGCTCCGCCCAACACCCAGACGTGTCCCGTCTGCCAGGGCATGCCGGGGAGCCTGCCCGTCCTGAACCGTCGCGCCATCGAGTTCGCGATCCGGACCGCTCTCGCGTTCGACTGCCGCGTCAACCCGGCGTGCCGGTTCGCGCGCAAGCACTACTACTATCCGGACATGCCGAAGAATTACCAGATCAGCCAGTACGAGGAGCCGCTCGCGGAGGATGGCGGCCTCGACGTCGACGTCGCCGACGGCGACCGGCGCCGGATCGGCATCCAGCGCCTGCACCTCGAAGAAGACGTGGGCAAGCTGATCCACGAGGGCGCGCTGGAGACGGCGCAGTCGAGCCTGGTCGATTTCAACCGCTCCGGTGTTCCCCTCATGGAGACGGTCTCCAGGCCCGAGATCCGATCGCCGGAAGAAGCGGCGGCGTACCTGCGGGCGTTCCGGGCCGTTCTCGTCTACCTCGGGGTGTGCGACGGCAACATGGAGGAGGGATCGCTCCGCTGCGACGCCAACATCTCCTTGCGGCCACGCGGCCAGCGAGACCTCGGCACCAAGGTCGAGATCAAGAACCTGAACTCCTTCCGCAACGTCCAGCAGGCCCTCGCGTTCGAGGTGCAGCGACAGGCGAAGGCGCTCGACGCCGGCGAGCGGATCGTGCAGGAGACGCGGCTCTGGGACGCCGATCGTGGCTACACGCGGTCGATGCGATCCAAGGAGTACGCGCATGACTATCGGTACTTTCCCGAGCCCGACCTCGTGCCGCTGCACATCACGAACGAGGAGGTGGCGCGGATGCGCGCCGACCTGCCGGAGCTGCCCCGCGCCCGGCGCGAGCGCTTCGTCGCGCAGCAGGGCTTGCCGCCGTACGACGCCGATGTCCTGACGCAGAGCCGCGCCCTCGCCGACTACTTCGAGGCCGCGGTGCGCGGGATGCCGAATCCGAAGCTCGTCTCCAACTGGGTGATGTCCGAGCTGCTGCGCGTGGTGCCCGGCGACGACGAGCGCGCCATCGCCGCCTCCCCCGTGCCTCCCGCGCATCTGGCGGGACTCCTTCGTCTCGTCGAGGACGGCACCATCAGCGGCAAGATCGCCAAAGACGTCTTCGAGAAGATGTTCCGCTCCGGCGAGACCGCCGAGCAGATCGTCCAGCGCGAGGGCCTGACCGTCATCAAGGACGCCGCCTCCCTCGAGGCCGAGGTCGAGAAGGTCCTCGCCGACCCCGTCAACGGGAGGGCGATCACGGACTTCAAGAAGGGAAAGACGGTGGCGGCCAAGGCGCTCGTGGGCCAGGTGATGAAGGCGACGCGCGGCAAGGCCGACCCCGAGCTCGTGAACCGGCTCGTGCAGGAGAAGCTCTCTCGAATGTAAGCCCCGCCGCTATAATCGATGTGCCCGACATGATAGAGCTTCATCGGGTCTGCAAGGTCTACGGGGTTGGTCCCGTACGAGTCCCTGCGCTGAGCGACATCTCCTTCCGGATCAACAAAGGCGAGTTCACCGTCCTCACCGGCCCCAGCGGCTCCGGCAAGACCACGCTGCTCCGGTTGCTCTACCGCGCCGACGTCCCCAGCGAGGGCGAGGTGGAAGTGCTCGGCCAGCGGGTGCCGAAGCTCCGGCGCTCGGCGGTGGCCGCCCTGCGCCGCTCAATCGGCATCGTCTTCCAGGATGCGAAGCTCCTGCCCGACCGCACCGTGTTCGAGAACATCGCGTTCGTCCTCCGCGTGCTGGGGACGCCGCGCCGGGAGATCACCCAGCGCGCGTTCGAGGCGTTGCGCGCGGTGGGGCTCTCGTCGCGCGCGCAGGCGTATCCCTCGCAGCTGTCCCAGGGGGAGGCGCAGCGCGCCGCCCTCGCGCGCGCCATCGTGCGCCAGCCGCCGCTGCTGCTCGCGGACGAACCGACGGGCAATCTCGACGAGGGCATGGCGGCGGAGCTGATCGAGGTGATCCGCGACATCTGGGCGGGCGGCACCACCGTGCTCCTCGCCACCCACCAGGCGCGCCTGGCCTTGCAGCTCAAGCGCCGGCTCCTCGTGATGGAGGACGGACGTTTGCTGAAAGACCAGGGCTGACGTGCTCCTCTTCCTGCTCGGCGAGGCGTTCCGCGATCTACGACGCGCCGGCCGCGTGGCGGCGAGCGCCGTCGTGCTGATCACGCTCTCCCTCACCGCCGTGGGCGGCTTCTGGGTGCTGTCCTCGAACCTCGGGCGCGCCGTCGCGGAATGGCGGGACCGCGTGCGCATGATCGTCTACCTGAAAGGCGAGCCGGCGCCGGCGGAGGCGCAGGCGCTCGTCGACCGCGCGCGCGAGCTGCCGGGCGTCGCCAGCGCGCGCTACATCAGCAAGACGGAGGCGCTGGCCACGCTGAAGAGCACGCTCGGCAAGGATGCGGCCGTGGCCGACCAGCTTCCGTCGAATCCGCTCCCGGCGTCGCTCGAGGTCACGCCTTCCGCCACCGGCGCGACGCCCGAAGGCGCGCGCGCGCTGGTGACGAGCCTCGCCACGCTTCCGGAGGCGGAGGAAGTCGCAGGCGGCATGGACTGGGTGCAGAGGCTGACGCAGTGGCAGCAGCTCCTGGCTACCATCGGCCTCGGCGTCGGCGCCGTGCTCGGGGTGGCGGCGGTGCTCACGGTGACGACGTCGACCACGCTCGTGCTCCACGCGCGCCGCAACGAGACGGAGATCATGCGCCTGGTAGGCGCTCCCGAGCTCGTCATCCGCCTACCGCTCTTCCTGCAGGGGATGCTGCAAGGCTTGCTGGGCGCCCTCGTCGCCATCGGAGCTCTCACCGCCGGCTACGTCTTCTTCGCTCCCCGCGTGGAGCCGCTCGTAACGCTCACGCTCGGCCTTCCCAAGCTGACGTTCCTCAAGCCGCTCGCGCTGGCGACGCTGGTCGCGGCCGGAACGCTGCTGGGCGGTTGCGGCGGCCTGCTCGCCCGCGGACGGCGTGACCCGTGAACGGCACGGCGGGACGGACGCTGACGGCGCGCACGGCGTTCCTCGTCGCGCTCATCGTCGGCGTCGCCGGTATCGCGTGGGGGCAGACGTCGCGGAAGGAAGATCCGATCAAGGCGGAGCAGCGCAAGCTGCAGGAGACCCAGAAGCAGCTCGAGCGAGAGCGCGAGAAGGCGGCCGAGGCGAGGAAGCGCGAGACGTCCGTGCTCGCCGAGCTCGAGGAGATCGAGCGCCGGCTCGCCGACAAGCAGCGCGAGATCGCGCGCCTCGACGGACGCATCAGGAGAGTGCAAGCCGAGGTGGCGGGCCTGCGGGGAGAAATCGGCAAGCTGGAAGGCCAGCGCGGCGGCCAGCAGGAGGCCCTCGCGCGCCGACTGCGTGCCCTCTACAAGGTCTACGTCCAGGGCGGCGCCCTGCCCGTGATCCTCACCGGCGACACCGGCGTGAGCCGCGCGCTCGCCGTCCGGCACCTTGCGAGCCTCGCCGCGCTGGACGCGCGGCTGATTCAAGAGTATCGTCTGACCTCTGACAAGCTCCAGGATCGCCGCGGCCGCGAGGAAGCGCGCCAGGCCGAGCTCGGGGTCCTGCGAGCCGACGCCAAGCGTGAGCAAGCCGAAGTCGATCGTGATGCCGCCAAGCGCCGCGTCCTTCTCGCGAAGGTGCGCGACGAGCGGGCCTATCACGAGCGGATGGTGGGCGAGCTCACCGAAGCCTCCCGGCGCCTCGAAGCCTTCGTTCGCGAGCTCCAGGCCAAGCAGAAGCGGCTCGCCCGCGTGCCGCCCAACAAGAGCCAACCGCCCGATGCCACGACCGGATTCGGCAGCCTTCGCGGGCGTTTACCGTGGCCGACGGGTGGCCGCGTGGTGGCCGCGTTCGGGGCCCAGGTTCACCCTCGCTTCGGCACCCGCACCTTCCGCAACGGTGTCGACATCGAAGCGGGGGAGGGGACCGGGGTCGAGGCCGTCTACGCAGGTGCGGTCGTTTACACAGGCTGGTTCAAAGGCTACGGGAATTTGATTATCCTGGACCATGGGAACGAGTACTACACTCTGTACGCGCACGTCGCCGAGATCCTCGTGAAAGAGGGCGACGAAGTGCGCCAGGGACAGCGAATCGGGACAGTCGGGGAGACTGGTTCGCTGGCAGGCCCGCGGCTGTATTTCGAGGTCCGCTATCAGGGCAAGCCGCAGGACCCCGAACAGTGGCTCCGCCAGCGGGGCTGAGACAGGTCGGACGAGGAGAGGATCCATGAAGAAAGCGTTCGTGATCGGCTCGCTGCTCGTCGTGCTGACGTTGTCGCTCGGCGGGTCGGTCGCCAGCAAGGGCACGGATGGTGGCGCGACCTATGAACAGCTGCGCCTGTTCACCGAGGTCCTGTCGATCGTGCAGAACCAGTACGTCGACGAGGTGGCGCCCAAGGATCTCATCTACAACGCGATCAAGGGGACGCTGCGCGGCCTCGACCCCCACAGCTCGTTCCTCGACCCCGACAGCTACCGCGAGATGCAGGTGGAGACGTCGGGCAGCTTCGGCGGCCTCGGCATCGAGATCACCCTGCGCGACGACGTGCTGACGGTGGTGGCCCCCATCGAGGGGACGCCCGCCTACCGGGCCGGCCTCCAGCCCGGTGACAAGATCGTCAAGATCGACGGTCTCGTGACCAAGGACATGCAGCTCCCGGACGCCGTCAAGAAGATGCGCGGCAAGCCGGGGTCGAAAGTCACCATCAGCGTCGTGCGCGAGGGCTGGACGGAGCCCCACGACTTCGAAATCCAGCGCGAGCAGATCCGCGTGCACTCCGTGCGCTCCCAGGACCTCGGTAGCGGGATCGGTTACATCAAGCTGCGGCAGTTCCAGGAGCAAACGGCGCACGACCTCGAAGCCGCCCTCGACAAGTTCGGCAAGGGGCAGTTCAAGGGGCTCGTCCTCGACCTCCGCAACAACCCCGGCGGTCTCCTCACGTCGGCGGTGGAGGTCTCCGAGAAGTTCGTGGACGATGGCAAGCTCGTCGTCTACACCGAAGGCCGCGTGCGCAACCAGAACATGCGGTTCTCCGCGCACGCCAAGCACGCCTACAGCACGCTCCCGATGGTGATACTCGTGAACCAGGGGAGTGCCTCGGCGTCGGAAATCGTGGCGGGCGCTCTTCAAGACTACGGGCGCGCGATCGTGGTCGGCACCCAGACCTTCGGCAAGGGGTCCGTGCAGACGATCATCCCGCTCTCGGACGGTTCCGGGCTGCGGCTCACCACCGCGAAGTACTTCACGCCGAAGGGACGCTCGATCCACGGCAAGGGGATCACGCCCGACATCGTCGTCGAGGTCCCGAAGGAGCCCGCGACCTCGCCGAAAGAGAAGCCGCCGGCCCCGTCGCTCGACCCGATGGAGGATCTCAAGAAGGACGTCCAGCTCCAGCGCGCGCTCGACGTCTTGAAGGCGATGGCCATCATCGAGCAGCAGCGCCCGGGCAATCCGCAGGCCCAGGCGCGACCGCAGCAGTCGGCACAGTAGCGCGTTCGCGCGAAGGGCGGTGTGGGCGCCGGCGGAGGATCGCCGGCCGCATCGCCCTTCTGCTTTTTCAGTGAGGTGTGACCATGCGCGTGCTCGGCATCGAGAGCTCGTGTGACGAGACGGCGGCGGCCGTGCTCGCCGATGGCCGCCGCGTCCTCGCGAGCGTGGTCGCTTCCCAGGACGCCGTTCACGCGCCCTATGGCGGCGTCGTTCCCGAGCTGGCGTCCCGGCGTCATCTGGAGATGATCGTCCCGGTGGTCGGAGACGCTCTCGCGAGCGCCGGTCTCGGCTTTCGCGATCTCGACGGCATCGCGGTCACGAGTGGTCCTGGGCTCGTGGGGTCGCTCCTCGTCGGGTGCTCGTTCGCCAAGGCCGTCGCCTACGTCCACCGCCTTCCCCTGGTGGGCGTCAATCACCTCGAGGGGCACGTCTACGCCGCGTTTCTCACCGACGATCCTCCGGAATTTCCGTTCCTGGCTCTCGTGGTGTCCGGCGGCCACACCGCGCTCTACGCGGTACGAGCGCCGCGGCGCTACGAGCTGGTGGGTCAGACGCGCGACGACGCCGCCGGCGAGGCCTTCGACAAGGTGGCGAAGCTTCTCGGCCTCGGCTTCCCGGGAGGGCCCGCGATCGAGCGGATCGCGCGTGGTGGCGATCCCCGCGCCATCGCCTTTCCCCTCGCCACCATGACCGATCAGGCGCCGGATTTTTCCTTCAGCGGTCTGAAGACCTCCGTCTCCCTCCACGTCAAGCGTCACGGCCCCCTCACGGAGACGCAGGTCGCGGACGTGGCGGCGTCGTTTCAGGCCACCGCGGTGAAAATGCTCGTGCGCAAGACCGTGAAGGCGAGCCACCGCCTCGGTATCAAGCGCGTCGTCGTCACGGGCGGCGTCGCCGCCAACGGGGCGCTGCGGGCGGCCCTGGCCGCGGAGGCGGCGGCGCACGGCCTCGTCCTCCACATTCCGCCCCCGCGTCTCTGCACCGACAACGCCGCCATGATCGCCGCCGCCGGCACGCCGCGTCTCGAGGCCGGAGAACGCGCGCCCCTGACGCTCAATGCCGTCCCCGATCTGGCCCTCGCGGGATGAGGCGCGGGAGGGGCCACCCATAAACTACGAGGCGGTCCTCGCCGGTCTTCCCGACGTGGTGATCGCCGTCGACGCCGGCGGCCACGTCGTGTTCTGGAACTCGGCGGCGGAAGCGCTCATCGGACGTTCGGCGCGGCGCGCGGCCGGGCGCGCTCTCGGCGAGATCTTTCCCGGGGCGTCCGTCGTGCGTCGCCTCGGCGAGACGCTCGCCACCGGCGAGAGCCGCTCGGAGTCGGAGGCGTTCGTGCTCACCACGGACAACCGACCCTTGCCCGTCAGCATCGTGACGGCGCCACTCTTCGCGCGCGACGGGACGGTGGAGGCGGCGGTGGCTGTGCTGCGCGATCTCTCGCGCATCCGTCAGCTCGAGGCGGAGGTGCACCGCGGCGAGACGCTCGCCGCCGCCGGCCGCATGGCGGTCGGCCTCGCCCACGAGATCCGCAATCCGCTCGGCGCCATCCGGGGCGCGGTGCAGCTCCTCGCGCGCGAGCTGGGCGCGGGATCACGGTTCCGCGAGTACACCGACGTCGTCCTCACCGAGGTCGATCGCGTCAACCGGCTCATCGAGACGTTGCTCGACCTCGCGCGCCCCGTGCAGCTCCGCGCGGTGCCGCTCAATCTGCACCAGCTCCTGGAACGGGTGGCGCTCCTCACCGAGGAGAACGCGCGCGAGCGCAAGGTGACGATCGTCCGGCGCTACGATCCGAGCCTGCCCCCGATCCTCGGTGATGAAGACCGCCTCGCGCAGGTCTTCCACAACCTCGCCCGCAACGCCATCGAGGCCATGACCGATGGTGGGCACCTCACGTTCACCACGCGCGTGAGCCTGAACCCGCTTTTCGGCAAGGTGGACCTCGGCGGTGGTCAGCGCAGCATGGTGGAGGTGCACGTAGCGGACGAAGGGGGCGGCATTCCGGCGTCGGCTCGCGAGAAGATCTTCGATCCCTTCTTTACCACCAAGGAGTCGGGGCTCGGCCTCGGCCTCGCGATCTGTCACCGGATCCTCGAAGAGCATCGGGGCGCCATCCAGGTGGAGAGCACCGAGGGCAGGGGTACAGTGATGACGTGCTTCCTGCCGATCGCGCGATGACGCCGGCGCGGATCCTGATCGCGGACGACGAGGACAGCCTGCGCTGGGTCCTCGAGAAGGGCCTCCAGCAGGCGGGCTACGAGGTGGTCGCCGTCAAGGACGGCCCTGCCGCCGTGCGCACCTTCGAGGCGGAGCCGTTCGACCTCGCCTTCCTCGACGTGCGCATGCCCGGGCTCGACGGGCTCTCTGCCCTCGCCCGCCTCCGGGAGGCGCGCCCCGACGCCCTCGTCGTCATCATGACCGCTCACGGCACCATGGACACCGCCATCCAGGCCATGCAGCGCGGCGCCTACGACTACCTCGCCAAGCCGTTCGACCTCGACGAGGTGCTGCTCCTCGCCGAGCGCGCGCTCACGGCGGGACGTCTCACGCAGGAGGTGGCGCGCCTGCGCACGGGCCTCCAGGAAGTGTGGGAGTTCGGCGCCCTCATCGGTCGCCATCCGCGGATGCAGGACGTCTACAAGACGATCGGCCGCATCGCCGCTACCGACGTCACCGTGCTCCTGCGCGGCGAGTCGGGAACCGGGAAGGAGCTCGTCGCGCGCGCGATCCATCACTACAGTCGCCGCGCCGGCCGCCCGTTCGTCGCCGTTTCCTGCGCCGCCATTCCGGCCACGCTGCTCGAATCGGAGCTGTTCGGCCACGAGCGCGGCGCTTTCACCGACGCCAAGGAGCGCAAGCTCGGCAAGATGGAGCTCGCGCACGGCGGCACGCTGTTCCTCGACGAGATCGGCGACATGCCAGTCGAGCTCCAGACCAAGCTCCTCCGCGCGCTTCAGGAGCGCACCATCGAGCGCGTGGGCGGCGCCGATCCGGTCCGCACCGACGTGCGCGTGCTGGCCGCCACCAACCGCGACCTCGAGACGCTGATGCGGGACGGGCGGTTCCGGGAGGACCTCTACTACCGCCTGAACGTGGTGATGCTGAACCTCCCGCCGCTGCGCGAGCGCCGGCGCGACATCCCGCTCCTGGTCGACCACCTTCTCGCCAAGCACGCGCCCGAGCTGGGGGAGCGCGGGGTGGCCCCGGAGGCGCTCGATCGTCTCGTTGGCCACGACTGGCCCGGCAACGTCCGCGAGCTGGAAAACGTGATCCAGCGCGCGATGGTGATGGCCACCAACGGCGTGATCCTCCCCGAGCACCTCCCCATCGGCCCCGTGTCGGCGGCGGCGTCGGTGGCGGTGGACGCGACGCTGGAGGAGATCATCGAGCGCAAGCTGATCCAGTGCGTGCAGGGATTACGCGAACATTCGAGCGCGCGGCTCTACGAATTGATGCTTGGTCTCGTGGAGAAACCGCTGTTACGCGCGGTCCTGCGCGAGACCGGGGGCAATCAGGTGCGCGCGGCCCAGATCCTCGGCATCAATCGCAACACGCTCCGGAAGAAGCTCACCGAGCACGGGATCGACCCCGAACAGGTGAGCGCGTCGTAACGTGGTGCGCGCGGGCGGGGCGCCGACGTCCCGCCCGCGCGGCGCTGTCGCGTCAGCGCTTCGGTGGCACGGGCGGCGTGAGCACCGTGTAGATCTCGCCCCCGCTCTGCCTGAACTCCTCCGCCTTCTCGCGTAGACCCTGCGTCACCGCCGCCGTGGTCTCATCGACGCCGTGCCGGGCCGCGTACTCGCGGACCTCCTGCGTGATCTTCATCGAGCAGAACTTCGGTCCGCACATCGAGCAGAAATGCGCGAGCTTGGCGCCTTCTGCGGGCAGCGTCTCGTCGTGGAACTCGCGCGCGGTCTCGGGATCGAGGGAGAGGTTGAACTGGTCCTCCCAGCGGAACTCGAAGCGCGCCTTGGAGAGGGCGTCGTCCCATGCCCGCGCGCCCGGGTGCCCCTTCGCGATGTCGGCGGCGTGGGCGGCGATCTTGTACGCGATCACACCGTCCTTGACGTCTTTCTTGTTCGGAAGCCCGAGGTGCTCCTTGGGCGTGACGTAGCAGAGCATCGCCGTCCCGAACCAGCCGATCATGGCGGCGCCGATGGCGGACGTGATGTGATCGTAGCCGGGCGCGACGTCGGTGGTGAGGGGCCCCAGCGTGTAGAACGGCGCTTCCTGGCAGACAGCGAGCTGGCGATCCATGTTCTCCTTGATGAGGTGCATCGGCACGTGGCCGGGACCCTCGATCATGACCTGGCAGTCGTTCTCCCACGCGATCGTCGTGAGCTCGCCGAGGGTGTCGAGCTCGGCGAATTGCGCGGCGTCGTTCGCGTCCGCGGTGCAACCGGGGCGGAGCCCGTCGCCGAGCGAGAAGGCGACGTCGTAGGCCGCCATGATCTCGCAGATCTCCCGGAAATGCGTGTAGAGGAAGCTCTCCTGGTGGTGGGCGAGACACCACTTGGCCATGATGGAGCCACCGCGGGAGACGATGCCGGTCACGCGCGACGCCGTGAGCGGGATGTACCGCAGCAGCACCCCGGAGTGAATGGTGAAGTAGTCGACGCCCTGCTCCGCCTGCTCGATGAGCGTGTCCCGGTAGAGCTCCCAGGTGAGATCCTCCGCCTTCCCGCCGACTTTCTCGAGCGCCTGGTAGATCGGAACGGTGCCGATGGGCACGGGCGAGTTGCGGAGGATCCACTCGCGCGTCTCGTGGATGTTCTTGCCGGTGGAGAGGTCCATGACGGTGTCGGCGCCCCAGCGCGTCGCCCACGTCATCTTCTCGACTTCTTCCTCGATGGAGGAGGCCACGGCCGAGTTGCCGATGTTGGCGTTGATCTTCACGAGGAAGCGGCGGCCGATGATCATCGGCTCCGATTCGGGATGATTGACGTTGGCGGGGAGGATGGCGCGCCCGCGCGCGATCTCATCACGCACGAATTCCGGCGTCACGCCTTCGCGCACGGCCACGAACTCCATCTCGGGCGTGACGTCGCCGCGCCGCGCGTAGTGCATCTGCGTCACGCGCCGCCCGAAGCGGGCGCGCCCCGGCCGCCGCACGCTCGCGAAGCGGACGCCGCCGAGGGCGGGATCCTGCTCGCGCTCACGGCGGTAGGCCGAGGTCGGGCTCGGCAGCTCCTCGACGTCGCCGCGGCCCACGATCCACGGCAGGCGCAGCGGCGGCAGGCCCTGCTTGATGTCGACGTCGGCCTCGGGATCGGTGAAGGGGCCGCTGGTGTCATAGAGCCGGAGTGGCGGATTACCGCCGGAGAGCGTGATCTCGCGCATGGGAATGCGCAGGTCGGAGCGCGAGGCGTGAACGTAAATCTTCCGGGACGCAGCCATGGGGGCCTCCCTTCGCTGGCATTAACCAGTTCAGGTTCATGCGGTCGGCGGCGGTAGCCGCCCTCTCAGCCCGGTTCCCCCGAGCTCCCGCGTTGCTGGAACAGCGCGACGCCCGTAGGCTACCGTCGTTTGGCGGCACGATCAAGCGAGGCCGAGCGACCACGCGGGAGGGCATGCCATGAGCGCGGTGGGACAAGACGCCCCTGGGGACCAAGAGGAGCGCGGCCCGGTGACCGCCCAAAAGCGCGGGCCGGTGACGACCGAGAAGCGCGGCCCGGTGACCACGGTGATCCTGTCGCGCCCCGAGCGCCGGAACGCGATCGACCGTCCCACGGCGCGCGCGCTCGCGGATGCCTTCCGGGCGTTTGAGCGCGACCGCGAAGCGCGCGTAGCCGTGCTGTGGGGCGCGAACGGTACTTTCTGTGCGGGAGCGGACCTCAAGGCGTATGCGTCCGGCGTGACGCGACCGCAGCTGCGGTGGGGCGACGGTCCCATGGGGCCGACGCGGATGTTTCTGAGCAAGCCGGTCATCGCGGCCGTCGCCGGATACGCCGTTGCGGGCGGCCTGGAGCTGGCGCTCTGGTGCGACCTGCGCATAGTAGAGGAGGACGCCGTGATGGGCGTCTTCAACCGGCGCTGGGGCATCCCGCTCATCGACGGCGGGACGGTGCGACTCCCGGCCCTCGTCGGCCTCGGGCGCGCGCTCGATCTCATCATGACGGGGCGACCGGTCGACGCCCGTGAGGCCGAGCGCATCGGTCTCGCCAACCGTGTGGTGCCGCGCGGCCGCGCCCGGGCCGAGGCGGAAGCGCTGGGCCACACGATCGCCGGTTTTCCTCCCGAGGCCGTCCGCGGCGACCGCCGCTCGGCGTACGAGGCGCAGGGCTTGCGCGTGGTGCCGGCGCTGCGTCGTGAGCTGGCGATCGGTCTCGTGGCGCGCAAGGCCCACGCGTTGGAAGGCGCCAAGCGCTTCGCGGCCGGCGCCGGACGTCACGGGATTTTTTAGCGGCGGCGGTCCGCCGCCATCCGTGCTCCGGCGGCGTCGACGTCAGTGAGCGCGCGGGACGGTGGGATGGCCCGCGGCCGCGTCCGCAATAGTGTGGTCATTCTCGGCGGGCACGGCGCCGCTCACGCCCACGGCGCCGACGATGTGCCCGTCCTCGACGAGCGGCACGCCGCCCTTGCCGAACACGAACGGCTCGGCACCGAGTGCGGCGACGTTGTTGGCGAAGAGCATGCGCGTGGAGAAGCGCTGCTCGAGGTCGAGGGTGGTGGTGCGGAAGGCGGCGGCGGCGTTCGCCTTGGCGCGGGCGATCTCCGGTACCACCCACAGCGCGCCATCCATGCGCTCGAACGCGACGAGATGCCCGGCTTCGTCCACGACCGCAATGCCCACCTTGAAGTTCAGTTCCTGCGCTTTCGCGATGCCGCGCCAGATGCACGCGCGGGCCTGCTCGAGCGTCACCGTCATGATCGGGGCTCTCCTTCGCAATCTGTCGCCGTCCGGCGTCCGCTCCCGGCGCGGCGAGTCGCGAGACGCGTACGCCGGCGGGTGGCCAATGGTATATCGTCTCCGCCGAGCCGTGCCGCTCCCGCTCGGCGTCCGCTAGGATTCGATGAGCAAGCGAAATAAGAGACCGCCGCCGCGGGAGACGCTCGTCGCGCCGTGCTATCATCGGCAGCCCGGAGGGCGGCGATGACGTTGTCGAGACACCCATGAGCGAGATTCTCACCGGCTGCGCCGTCGTCACCGGCGGCGGCTCCGGCATCGGCCGCGCGGTGGCGGAGGCGCTCGCCGAGGACGGCGCGCGCGTGGCCGTCGTCGATCTCCTGCCCGATGGCGCCAAGGAAACCGTGAGCGTGATCGAGAGCGGCGGCGGCGACGCCATCTTCGTGCAGGCGGACGTGAGCCGGTGGGCGGACGTCAATCGCGCGGTGACGATGGCGGTGAACGATCTCGGGCCGCTCGCGATCATGGTGAACGCGGCCGGCATCCTCGACGGCTACACGCCCGCCGACGAGCTCACGACGACGGTGTGGGAGCGCGTCATCGCCATCAACCTTACGGGGACCTTCTTCGGCTGCAAGCGCGCCATCGCGGAGATGCTGCCGCGCGGCGCCGGGCGTATCGTGAACATCGCGTCCGTGGCCGGTCTCGTCGGCTCCGGCGGCGGGCCCGCGTACACGGCGTCCAAGCACGGCGTCGTCGGTCTCACGCGCCAGCTCGCCCTCGAGTACGCGGGGCGGGGGATCACCGTGAACGCCGTGTGCCCGGGGTCGGTGGCCACCGGGCTCCGCGCGAACTCCACGCGGATCCTGGGCGCGGACGCGCCCCCCATGGGCGGCGTGGGCGCCGACGACGCCGCCGTGCGCGCCATCACGCCCGCGGGGCGGCGCGGCACCGTGGACGAGATCGCGGGCGCGGTGCGCTACCTCACGTCCGCGACGGCCGCGTACGTGACGGGACATACGCTCGTCGTCGATGGAGGATGGACAGCGCGATGATCAAAAAGTTTTCCGTGCTCTACGTCGGTCAGGTCGAGCTCGAGAACATCGGCCTCGCGGGCACGCCCGCCGACGAGCGCCGTTATCCGAACGAGCGCCTGGCGGAAGTGTTCGCCACCGCCCGCGACGTCGCCCAGATCATGGACGACCTCGGGTACTACGCCATGTGGACGGCCGAGCACCACTTCCAGCACGAGGGCTACGAGGCGTTTCCCAACCTCATCCAGCTTTCGCTGTGGCTGGCCACGCAGACGAAGCGGCTCAAATTCGGGTGCGCCTTCAACATCCTGCCCATGTGGCATCCCGTCCGGATGGCGGAGGACTATGCCATGGCCGACATCGTCACCAACGGGCGGGTGATCATGGGCGTGGGCCGCGGGTACCACACGCGCGAGGTGGAGTCCTTCGGGGCGCCGTTGCTCGACGCCTCCGCCAATCGCGAGCTGTTCGAGGAGCAGTTCGAGATCCTCGTCAAGTGCTTCAACGAGGAGTCCTTCAGCCATCGCGGCAAGTACTACACGATCCCACCCGACGTCGATTACCGAGGTTATCGGCTCCGGGAAGTCACGTGCGTTCCGCGGCCGATCCATCGCCCTGTCGAGATCTGGATGCCGATCGCGAGTGGCAAGACCATCGATTTCATGGCCCGCCACGAACTCAAGGCCATGGTCACCCTCAACGGCGAGAAGATCCTCGACGACGTCGTCCGCGCCTACCGCGATGCGTGCGCCCGCCACGGCAAGCAGAAGCAGCTCGGAGAGGACATGTGCTGGGGGGCCGGCGTGTACCTGGCCGATACGACGGAGGAAGCGATCCGGCGCGTGGAGCCGGCGCACGACGAGCGCTACAAGTGGTTCGCGCCCTTCGGCTTCGTCCGCTACGCGGACGAGCAGGGACGCACCTGGGGCACCCCCGGCGCGCCCGCCCGCACGCCGAGTCTCCGCGACGGCGTCCAGCAGAAGGCGTGGTTCTGCGGGCCGCCCGCCCACGTGATCGAGGGCATCAAGTCCATCGAGGCGAAGTATCCCGCGCTCGACCAGTTCATGATCCACTGGGCGGAGGGTATCCCGCCCAAGGAGTTCAAGGAGCAGCTGCGCTGGTTCGCGCGGGAGGTCATCCCGGCCTTCCGGTAGCGGCGACGGTACCCCTCAGGGGTATATTTCCGTCGGGGAGAAGCCCCTACGGGCGGTGTTTTTTGTTTTTCTCCCCTCGTACGTGTGGTGTAATACCCTCGGCCCGAAGGGGCAGGAGCGATCACCCACAACGAGGGAGGCTGCATGGCGAAGACGCGTAGCGGGAAGAAGGCGTTCGGGGGATTCTCGATCACTTTCAAAGGGGCCTCGGACTCTCTGGAGTCCGTGTTCGGCAGCAGCCCGATCGGCCCCGCCGAGATGACCAAGAAGCTCTGGGCCTACGTCAAGCGCAAGAAGCTCTCCGGCAAGCGCTAACGGCAGGCGCCGCGTCGGCGCCCTCTCCGGCGGCTCGCTCCTGCGAGCCGCCTTCTTTTTTCGCGTAACGGTGGCCGCGCTACAGCGGTAGCTCGTCGAGGCGGCGGATCACCACGTCGGGCGTGAGCCCCAGCTCTTCCGCGGGTGCCTCCGTCCGGTTGCACCACGCCACGCGATAGCCGAACGCCTTCGCGCCCGCGACGTCCCAGGCGTTCGAGGAGACGAAGAGCAAGTGGCCGGCGTCGATCCCGAGCGTCTTCGGTCCCAGCGCATAGACCTCCGGCGCCGGCTTGTAGCGCTTGACCGCATCAACCGAGATCACGTGGTGCAGGAGGCGCGCGAGGCCGCTCGACTCCACGGCCGCCGCCAGCATGCGGGGGGCGCCGTTGGAGAGGATGACGCGCGGCCGCCCCTCCAGCCGCTCCAGCGCGCGGATGACCTCGGGAAAGCAGCGAAGGGAGAGATAGGCCTCCATGAGGCGTCGGAAATCGGGCTCACCGACGGTGAGGTCGAGCCGGCGCACGGCGTGGCGTAACGCCGCCTCCGTGATCGCCCAGAAATCCACGTAGCGACCCATGAGGGTGGTCAGCCACGTGTACTCGAGCTGCTTCTGCCGCCACGTCGCCGAGAGCGCGATCGGATCCTTCGTGACGGCACGTCCCGCCTCGACGACGGAGTGCACGTCGAAGAGCGTGCCATAGGCGTCGAACACGTAACCTCGGATGGGCGCCATGGGATTCTCCCTGGGGAACGGCCGGCGCGGCGGTTACGACCGGGTGCGGCGGGTGCGCACGGGGCGGCGGGGCACCGTGCGCGGAGGCGGCTCGGGCGCCGGCGCCTCCAGGCCGGCCTCGACGAAGCCGAACTGAAGAACGCGCTTGGCGTCGAGGAACGACTGGGCGCGCGTGCGGGCGCCGAGGACGATCATCAGGAACTGCTGGCCACTGCGCCATGCCGACACCGCGAGGTTGTAGCCTGCTTCCTGGGTGAAGCCGGTCTTCAACGCCTGCACGCCGCCGGGATCGTTGAAGAGCGGGATGTGTCGCGCGTAGACGCGGCCGTTGTAGATGAAGGTCTGGCCCCCCAGCATCGTGCGCGACATCGGGTAGTCCGCGAGGAGGCGCGCCGTGAGGATCGCGAGATCGCGGGCGGTGGTTCGCTGCTGAGCGTCGGGCAAGCCGTGCGGATTCGCGAAGCGCGTGTTGTTGAGACCGAGCTCGTGTGCCTTCGTGTTCATGCGCGCCACGAAGGTCGCCTCGTCGCCCCCGAGGTGCTCGGCGACGGCGGTGGCGGCGTCGTTGGCGGAAGCGATGGCGACGCCCTCCAGAAGCACCCGGAGCGGCACGAGCTCGCCTGTCCGGAGTCCCATGCGATAGCGCGGAGTGAGCGCGGCGTACCGGCTGATGCGGACGGGATCGTCGTACTGCGCGCGGCCCCCTTCGATGTCCTCGAAGGCCAGATAGAGGGTCATGAGCTTGACCAGGCTGGCCGGTGCGTGCTCGATCTCCGCGTTCTTGGCGTAGAGCGTCTTGCCGTCCGGATCGAGGAGGAGGACGGCCTCCGCGTGAAGCCCGGGCGGACGCCCGTTTTGCGCGAGGGCGGGAACGGGGGTGAGGAGGGCAGCGACGACCAGCAGCACGACGACCAGGCGAGTCAACGGCACCGGGGCTATTCTAGCGATGCCCACGCGGGCGCCGCAAGCGAAAACCCAGTCAGCGCACCGCTTGCTTCATCTCGCGGGACGGTTTGAAGCGTGGGATGCGCCCGCCGACCGTGACGGCCTGGCCCGTCCGGGGATTCCGCATCGTGCGCGTCTTCCGCCGCGCCACCGAGAAGGTACCGAACCCGACGAGTGTCACCGGCTCGCCGCGCTTGAGGGAGGCACGGATGCCGGCCAGCATGGATCGCAGTGCGCGCTCGGTGGGCGCTTTCCGCCATCCCGACGCGCGGGCCATCCGCGTGACGAGCTCCGCCTTGGTCACGGGCTACATCCCGAGCGCACCACGCGCTTCGTCCAGCACCGCTTCCGTGATCTCGGGGTAGCCTTTGCCTTCCGCGAACCGCTCGATCGCCTTCTTGGCCATGGGCCGGATGAAATCGGGAATGCGATCCACGCGCGCGGCCGCCGCCGTCGTCCACGCCACCGCGGGCGCCGATGCCGACGCCTCGTTCACCATCGCCGCGAACGGGCATCCCGGGCCGCCCTCGCCTTCGCGTGTCGTCGCGCCCGCGAAAGCATCGGCGCGGGGCTCCGCCATCGCCGTGCGCAGATTCTCGAAGGGCTCCGGAGCTCCCGTGCGTCCGCCGACCTTCACGCCGAGGCTGCGCACGAGCTGGGTCTCGAACTGGTTCGTCAGCATGGCCACGCGGAATCCGCACTCGGGGCAGCGGAAGGTGACGCTCAGCGATCCTTCGTCGGGTCCTTCCGTTTTCAGGAGCTTCATCGGCTGATCGCAGTCGAGACAGAGGAATTTCATGGGCTCGCATTCTAGCATCTCCGCGAGTCCTGGCCTCTCCGCGAGTCCTGGCGTTTCGGCAAGCCCGCCCGCGAGAGCGGCCACCGCGCCCGCAGCCGCGGCCACGCGCGCAGCGCCGGCGGCGTCTGCATGAGCGCGACGGCGAGGACGGCGAAGAGCAGACTCCGCCACGCGCCGGTGACGGCGGCGCGGATCGCGACCCCGGAGAAGAAAATGTACGCGGCGAAGCGCGCGCGCCGGTGTCGCGTCCACAGCAGCAGTGCGAGGACGGGCGCCAGGAGCGCGGCCACCCATCGTCCGCCGACCACGAGCGAGATCGCGCCGTAGCCGAGGACGGCGAGGCCGAGGAGGATGACGACGACGGTCTCGGTGACGGACCGCGCGTCAGGCGCGGAGTTTTTCGCGGAGGGCCTGGACCTGTTCGTGGAACGGTTTACCGCCGGGCGAGGTCATCGGCGTGTCCGCCGCGAGCGTGGTGTACAGCTCGACCAGGATCGGTCCCTCGCCGCTCAGAATCCGGGGCAGGCGGCTCTTGAGCTCGCTGAGCTCGCGCAGCGCGAACGCATCGCGATAGCCGGCGCCCTTCGCCATCACAACGAAGTCCACCGTTAGCCCGCCGGGAATTTCCTGGGCGCCCGACGTGTGATAGACGCCGTTCTTGAACACGAAGTGGACGAGGTTGCGCGGCCGCGCCCCCGCGATGGTCGCGAGGGAGCCGAGCTGCATCAGCAACGAG
>DASXSB010000122.1:0-22757 GCA_036506275.1 Candidatus Methylomirabilota bacterium
GTGCTGAGAACGGATTTCGTCACGCGCGTGGAGCCGGACCAGCGCTACATGGCGGGTGGCGGACGCGTCTCGAGCGCGCCTGAAGCCCTGCATCTCCGCGGCAATGGCGCGACGCCGGCACCGACGGGGAGTGTGGGAGGAAGGCGGGCGGGCCGGCGCCACGCCCGCGGCATCTCGCTGGCGCGCGGTTTGCCAGTACAATGCCGCGGCGGCTAGCGTCGGTTGACCGACTGCGGCCGCCGGACATTAGCGCGCTGCAGACGACTGCACCCGGAGGGTCAGGTATGCGCACCGATCGCCTCGCACTGAGTCTCGTGTCCGCTTATCTGCTCGTGGCCGGTTGCGCCACCAGCGACGAGTGGACCACCTGGAAGCAGCACCCGACGCACTTCGCGTCTGGCGACCATTTGAACTTCTCGGCCCGGAATCAAAACGACAACCCGTCCAGCGCGAAGGTGACCCGCAAGGACATCACCCTGGCGCGCGACGAGGGGTGGTGGGGCAAGCCCGTCACCGTCGCTCAGGAGCAGATCCAGGAGCGCTAGGTCGTAGCAGCGAGACTTTCTGTCACGCCCCGCGTCGGCGTTGGTCGTAGACCGACACCGCCGGGGCGTGCGATCACCGGAAATCGCGGAAAACCGGGTGTGGCACCCGCTATGCACCCGGCGCCGCGCATGAAAAGACAGGGAACCCGAGTGTTCGCTCGCAAGACGCTCCGTGGCGCTGTCGTCGTGGCCGTCCTCGTGGCAGCCGGCCTCGGCCCGGCGGTCGTGGGAGCGGCGGCGCCGGTGTCGTCGGCCGCGCCCGAGGACCGTATCCTGCCCACGGAGCAGTACACGTCGGACAAGGCGCGGGGCCTCGCCCAGCGGTATGCTCCCCAGCTCAAGGCGCTGAACTCCAAGATCTATCACTGCATGCCGTGGGTCGAGGTGCAGAAGGGCAGCATCGGGTTCTTCAAACCCAAGCACAGCACGCAGGACGACCGGTACCTGTCCCTGCGGATCTATATCGACCAGGACCCCTCCCCCGCCTTCGCGCAGCTCGCGATGGAGGAGCGGGCGTCAGCGATGTTTTCCCGGTACGTGGGGCCGATGCTCCGTCGCATGGCCCAGCCGCCTCTCCTCGCGGACGCCTCCCTGGACGGGTTCACGGTCATCGTCGAGTGGCAGAAGCAGGTGCCGAACGCGAGCAAGGATCGACCCGTCCACGAGACCATCGCCGTCTTCGTCGATCGGAACGCCGCTCAGCAGTACGTGACCGGCACGGTGCCGATCACGCAGCTCGCCCAGGAGGCGCGGGTGCTCGGCTGGGATGGCGAATCCGCGCTCGGCGCTCTCCACCTGGCGGCCTGGGACGACAACTTCGTGTTCGTCCACAAGGTCCAGAACTACCAGCTCGCGCCCGGCATCACCTGCCCGTAGGACCCGCCTCCAGGCGCTCGCGAAGCCGGCTGGCGATGGCGTGCAGCGACTTCACCGCGTCGCGCCGCCCGTCCTTCACCACGATGGCCTCCCCCCGGTCTCCGGCCAGCGCGAGGGCGTGGTCGAACGGCACCCGCCCCAGCAGCTCGATACCCTCCTGAGCCGCCAGCTCGGCGACGTCGGCGCCCGGAAACAACCCCGCCATGTTCTCGACCAGCCCCAGCACGGGCGCCTTCCCCCGGGCGGCGGTCGTGATGGACTTCCGCACCACGAGCTGGGACACGTCGGACGGAATGGTCACGACGACGGTCCCGGCCAGGACGGGCACGAGCGACATCACCGTGGCCAGGCGGTCGGTGCCGGGAGGGAGGTCCACCAGAAGAAGATCGATCTCGCCCCAGTTGGTGTCGCCGAGGAACTCCCGGAGCGCGTTCGCCTCCATGGTGGCGCGCCAGGTGTGAGCCTCGTCCTGGGTTGGCGCCTCCCACGTGAGCGGGGTGGCGTCGGAGGCGAGCAGCAGATCCATCGACATGACCTTCACGCCGAGCGACGTCCGCGGCGGCTCGACGGCCCCGTCCACCATCTGGAGGGTGGCGCCGCGCACGCCGAGGATCTTGGCCATCGTGGGGCCGTTCAGGTCTGCGTCGAGGACACCCACCTTCCATCCCGTGACAGCGAAGCACCCCGCGAGCCCGGCGGTGATCGTCGATTTCCCGACCCCGCCCTTTCCGGAGACGATCGCGACCACGAAACGCACCGGCGCCAGGCGCGCGCGCAGGCGGTCGCGCTGGGCCGCGACCTGGGCCACGATGTCGGAGCCGCCGTCGCCCGTGATGTCCTTGTAGCGTTTCACGGCGCGGGCTCCGCGGCCCACGCCGCCCGCGCGAGGAGGAACGCCGCCCCCGCCGCCACGAGAACGAACACGGCGCCGGCCACGCGATAGCTGATCTCGCCTCCCCACGGCGTGGCCACGACCGCCGCGTCCTCCCGCACGACCACGCGGAGCACGGCCACGATGCGGAGGACGAGAAAGATGGCGATGAGGCGAGCGAAGTCGCGGCGGCTCAGGATCCAGCGCTCGAACCACGGGCGGCGGCGGAGGAGCAGGAAGGGCACGAGCACGACGAGGGCGGCGCCGAGCGCGATCCACACGACGCTCTCCGTGGACCCGCGGCCGACGCCGTGAAGCCAGAGGTAGAAGCCACCGAGCCAGTAGACGATCCCGTAGACGAGGTACATGGTGGCCGCCGCCCGATAGCGGTCGTTCACGCGCGCGGCCGGAAGCGGCCGCCCCACTGCGCGCGCACGTCCGCCAGCAGCGCGGGCGTCACCACGCGCTCGCCGCGCCCGCGCGCGTACGCCTCCACCGCCTTCACGACCATCCCGCGCGCGAACGACGGAATCGCCTGCAGCCGCGCCCGCGCCTCCTCCTCCCACGCGAGCTCGTAGTCGACGGGCGCTCCGAACGTGAGCGACGCGGGAAGCTCGATGACGTCGCCCCCGTGCGCGCCCGGCTGGTATGCGCACGCGGGGTCCTCGGCCAGGTAGTCGCCGTAGGTGGCGTACGCGCGGCACCGGCAGCCGCCGCAGATCTTCGAGAACTCGCACGCGCCGCAGCGTCCGCCCAGCTTCGGATCGCGCAGATCCGCGAACACGCCGGCGTCGCGCCAGAGGTCGCCGAACGACGCCGTGCGAAGGTTTCCGGCGGCGACCGGCATGTAAGGACACGGGGTGACGTCCGCCTCCGGCGTGATGCGGCAGTAATACTTTCCGGCCGGGCAGGAGCCGTGCGCGTAGTTCTTCAGCAGCGGCGACGCCGGGTTCCGCTGGTAGAGGATGCGCCGGAAGTGGGGCGCGCACTTCGCGCGGATCAGCAAGCCGTCGGTGCGCCCGACCGGCGTCGACCACGGGTCCTCGAAGCCCTCGCGCGCGCCGAGCAACCGTTGCACGAACGACGGCGGCCCGCTCCCCACGCCCTGCGCCTTCGCGAGGTAGGTCAGGATCCGCTCGTAGGCGGCGGCATCGATGTCGGTGAGGTCGCGCCCGCGGCCCGTGCGCACGAGGAAGAAGAAGTTCAGCACCTTCGCCCCGAGCTCGCGCGCGAGGTCGATCATCGCCGGGACCTCGTCCACGTTCCAGTCGGTGACCGACATGTGGAGCGAGAAGTCGAGGCCTTCGTCGGCGAGCACGCGGGTGGCGCGGACGGCGCCGTCCCAGGCGCCCGGCTGGCGGCGGAAGGCATCGTGACGCGCGCGGTCCGTGGAGTCCAGGCTAATCGACGCACCGAGCACGCCGTGGGCGCGCATGAGCTTGGCTTCGCGCTCGCGCAGGAGCACGCCGTTGGTGCCGAGCACGACCGTGAAGCGCTGCTCCGCCGCGTGGTCGGCGATGGCGAAGAGATCCTTGCGCAGCAGCGGCTCGCCGCCGGTCAGGATCAGGAAGACGTTGGGGTTGACGGCGGCGATTTCGTCGATGACGCGCCGGCATTCCTCGGTGGTGAGCTCACCCCGCGTGTCCGCGCCGGCGAAGGCGGACATGTAGCAGTGGGCGCACTCGAGGTTGCACCGCCGCGTGAGGTTCCACGACACCGAATACGCGGTGTACGGTGAGGGCGCCGTCATCATTCGCCGGTCACTGAATCACCGGGAGGGCGGGTCTCTTCCATCCCCTGCCTCCGACCGGCCCGTCAGCGCGGTTTCTTGTTCGACACGTACCCCGCGATGACCTCGTTCATCGTCTGCCGCGCGTGCCCGATTCCGTCCTCGCAGACCGCCAGATCGATCACGGCCACGCCCCTCTCGGTCGCCACCTTCTCGATCTCCTCGCGGGTCATGTCGCGCATGAATCCCGCCGGCACGCGGTTGAGCCGGGCCACGGCCTCGTCGGTCCACGTGAACGGCGACGCCGCCGCCGGCGCGGGCGTCTCGGCCGGCTCGAACTTCGTCTTCGCCAGCAGCGTGTCCCACCCCGCTCCCAGCTTCTCGCGACCCACCGTCTCCTCGATCATGGGCAGCGCGAGCTGACAGGTGATGACCGCGATCCGGTGGGAGCGCGCGTACTTCTCGACGCGCGCCTTCGCCCGCCGCCGCAGATAGCCGTCGGTCACCTCGCGCAGCGCGTCCCGCGCGTCCGCCGACCACTTGACGGTGACGCCCGGCATCGATTCCTCTTCGGCGATCCCGCCCTCCTGGGCGGCGATCGTCTCCACCACCTCGCGCGTGATGACCTGGAAGCGCTCGGGTCCCGCCTGACAGACCGGACACGTCACAACCGCCTTCGGCCCCTTCACCGTGTAGCCGCAGACGGAGCAGATCGCGGTCGCCGCTCCTTCCTCTCGACGGAGGCTGGCGACGGCCACGTCCTCGGCCAGGATCTGCATCTTCTCCGCCATGCG
Organism: Candidatus Methylomirabilota bacterium; assembly: GCA_036506275.1. Taxonomy (GTDB): domain Bacteria; phylum Methylomirabilota; class Methylomirabilia; order Rokubacteriales; family CSP1-6; genus DASXSB01. Next base: position 4,816 of record DASXSB010000122.1, read on the forward strand.
CGCGGGCATGAAGATCGCCATCGCCTCGTCGATGACCTTGTTCGTGATCACGGTGTGCCCCTGCTCGATCGCGTAGCGCAGGAGCGCCGTGCGCGCCACGCCCTTCACGGCCGGCGGCACCCGCTCCATCCGCGCCTCCGCTTCCTCCGTCCACGAGATGATCTCCTCCGCCTTCACGTCGAGGGGCGGATAGAACTTCCCGCCCGTGAGGAGCACGTTGCAGGGCGCGAGGCGCATGAGGTTCTCGGTGTTAGAGCCGAGATCCACCTCGTGCTCGTCCGAATGAACGCCCACCCGTCCGAGGATCAGGAGCCACGGCTGCTCCTTGCGCGCGAAGGTGAGGATTTTCTCGAAGCACTTGCCGTCGAGGAGGGTGATGCCGAGATCGACGCCCGCCTCCGCCGCCAGCTTGCGGCCGATCTCGAGGTGCGACTGGTAGATCTTGGCGAGCCCGGTGTCGATGATCTCCTCGTGGAGCTGCTCCTGCTCCTTGAAGCGGAAGATCTTCGACGCCTTCTCGCTCAGCACACCCACGATGCCGTTGAACATCGCGTAGTGGAGGTAGGGATCGTACACGGCCACCGCCTGCAGCGGCCGGTGGAGCGCGCGCGCGAGGCCGATGCCGAGCGCGAGGCCGTGGAACGACTGGGGGGAGCCGTCGAGCCCCACCACGATGGCGCCCTGCGCGTCGCGGAGGGGATCGGGCGATCGCACGATGAGGGTGTCGCGCTTCACCTTGCGCACGAAACGCTCGGTGACGGACCCGAGCTGGCTGTCCTTGACGGCGCCCATGCCGAGGGCGCCCATGATCACGAGGTCGTAGTCGGACGCTTCGCAGTCCTCGATGAGGGCCTTGTAGTGCTTGCCGTCCATCATCTTGCGCTCGAAGGCGAGCCCGGCCTCCGCCGCCTTCGCCGCCATGACATCGAGATAGGAGTCGGAGATGAGCTGGAGACCCATGGCGATGAGGGAGTCGTGGATCTTCCGCTGGCGCTCGAGCTCGTTCTCGTCCTTGTACTCCTCCGGCAGCGTGTACTCCATCTGCTTGAACCGGTAATCGTGCAGGCGCGCCGCGTACACGTGACTGCCGGTGAGGCGGGCGCCGCTCGCGCGCGCCAGCTCCACCGCGAGATCGATGGCCCGGTTCGAATACTCGGAGTTGTCGACGGGAACGTAGATGTGCTTGAACATCCGCCCCTCCGTGGGTTCGCGGGTGGTCATTTCAATTCGAAGTCGACGGTGGCGGTGCCCCGGGGCGGAATCGTCACCTGCTTGGTCACCGTCAGCGGATCGTCGAAGAGCGGTCGTCCGTCCTTGTCCACGCCCTTGGCCCGGAAGCCCTCGTGCCACATGGTGACCTTGTAGGTGCCGGCGGGGACGTTGTCGATGTGGAAGGCGCCGTGCTCGTCAGTCACCGTCACGTACGGGCTGTCGTGCACGACCATCCACGCGAACATGTGGGGGTGCGCGTCGCAGAGCACCTTCACCACGCCCGGCTTGGTGAGCCGCTTCGTGATGTCCACCATCTGGTCCTTGTTGGGCAGGGCCAGGTTGAACACGGTCGGCTTGCCCTGGAACCCGTGCGTGTTGTGGAGGATGGGGTCGGAGTTCTTCACGCGCGCCTTGGTGCCGGCCATGGCGCTCGTGACGTGGCCGACGAAGAGACACTTGTGATTGTCGAGGAGCACCTCGCCCGTGTTCTTCTTGCCTTTGGTCACGCCCTCGATCAGGACCACGCTGCCGCGCACGCCGTGGTCGCTGCCGACCACCAGCGCCTCCGACGGCTTGCGATCGCCGCACACGTCGCGGTTCTTGTTCACCGGCAACGGCTCGAGCGTCGGCGGTGTGCCGGAGAACTTCACCACTCCGCTCAAGCGTCCGCCATCGCGCACCTCGATCTCCTCGTACGCGCCCCACGCCGTGGCCGCCGCCAGCGTCACCACCGCCAGCGCCGCCGCTCCCATCGTCCGCTTCGTTGCCTTCACGCTCACTCCCCTACGGTTCGGGATTCACGAGGTACTCCAGGGCCAACCAGAGACTGCGGCTGTAGCGGAAGAACCACAGCGGGAACAGCACGCAGAACGGGATCCAGATCGCGAGCTGGGCCGGCGTCGACAGATCCGCGCGCGCCCACAGCACGAGATAACCCACGACCGCGATGACGGTGGTGACCGCGTAGTTCACGTAGATGGCGCCCACGAAATAGCCCGGCGCCCGCTCGAAGCGGAGCCCGCACAGCGCGCACGCGGGCGTCATCGTGAACCACTTCGGACCGGGAAAGAGGGGGGTGGCGCCGCAGCGCGGGCACCGCAGCGTCACCGCCCGGCGCATCGCAGGCAGGACGCGCGTCATCCGCGGCCCGGACGTCAATGCGGGTCGCCACTCAGTGCCGGGCGGGCGCGGGCGCGGCGACCCGGCTCCCCTCCGTCTTCTTCACCACGGCGAAGCCGTCGGGCAGGACCACGAAGATGAGCAGCGTCGCGATGACGAGCGGGGTGATCGCGATCATCCCGAGCGTCCGCGTCTCGAAGCGCAGGTGCATGAAGTACATGGCGACGAGGGTGGCCTTGCCGAGCGCGAGCGCGCACAGGAGGACGCCGATCGTGAACTTCGATAGCGGCGTGTAGATGACGGCGATCTCGACCACGGTGAGGATGGCCAGGTACCAGAAGATCGCCATGTAGTTGGGGTGCTTGTGATCTCCGCTCGCCATCGCCCGCGCCTCCTAAAGGAGGTACATGAACGTGAACACCATGATCCACACCAGATCGACGAAGTGCCAGTAGAGCCCCGCGATCTCCACCACGTTGTAGCTGGCGGCGGGATCGGGACGGCGGCTCACGACACCGGCGACGGAGAGGAGGTAGATCACGCCTCCGCTCACGTGCAGCCCGTGAAAGCCGGTGATGATGAAGAAGGAGGTGCCGAAGAGGGCGGCGCCCCACGGGTTGCCGTTGATGTACAGGCCCTCGTGGATCAGGTGCGTCCATTCGTACGCCTGGAGACTCACGAAGATGAAGCCGCCGAGGGCGGTGAACAGGAGGAACGTCCTCGCCTTGCCGCGATCACCGCGGCTCAGCCACTCGAGCGCCTTCACCATGGTGACGCTGGAGCAGATGAGGAGGAACGTCATCAACGCGGTGAGGTTGATGCCGAGGACGTCGAAGGGGCGCGGCCAGTCGCCGCTGGTGGCCCGCATCATGCCGTAGGCGGCGAGCAACGTCCCGAACCCCACCGCGTCGCCGGCGAGGAAGATCCACATGCCGAGCTTGCCCCAGCTCTCCGGGGTGAGCGGCGATTCGGCCGGCTCCACCACCGTGTGCAACGACGCGACCTGACTCATGTCGTCTCCTTGTTGAGCAGCGAGGGCGCCGGCGCCGCCGGCCGCGCACGGCGGGAGCACCAGGCAAGGACGCCGCCGATGACGGCGACCACGAAGAACGGCGCCAGGATCAGCCCGAGATACGGCCAGTTGAACGTGCGATCGCCGAACGCGGACGACACGCACCACGTGCACGCCCACGCCGCGCGCGGCGCCGCCACCACCGCGAGGAAGGCGAGGAGCGCGCGCGTCATAGCAGGTACACCGTTACGTAGAGGATCGGCCACAGCGCGACCACGAAGTGCCAGTACATCGCGCATGCGCGCACGGCCGTGGAACGGTGCGCCGAGAAGCGCCCCGCCGCCGCCGCCGTCGTCGTTCCCACCAGCCACACGAGCGCGGCCACCACGTGGAGGGCGTGACTGCCGATGAGCGTGTAGAACGTGGTGCCGTAGCTCCCCGACGAGATGTGGAGGCCGAACCGGAGGAGGCGCACCCACTCGTAGCCCTGGACGGCGAGGAAGGTGGCGCCGAGGGCGGCGGCGACGACGAGGCCGCGGACGAGACCGCGCCGGTCGTCGCGCGACAACGCGCGGACGGCCCGTACCATCGCCACGCTGGACGCGAGGAGGACGAGCGTGTTCACGCCGGTCAGCGCCACCGGCAACCGTGGCTCCAGCGGCGGTGGCCACGCCGCGATGCCGAGGCGCAGCACGAAGAGCGCCGAGATGAGGGCCGCGAAGAACATCGTCTCGGCGCCGATGAAGACCAGCACCGCCAGCCGCAGATTGTCGAGGATGGGCGGCCGGGGCGTGGGCTCACCGTTGCCGTCACCGCCGCCCGTCCGCGGCAGCGCGGGGGGAACGCGGCCGTTGCGCCGGCGCGAGCCCGGGGGCGCGGGCGGCGCTTGCACCGCCAGCGACGAGGCGCCGACACCGGCCGCGGCGAGCACGACCCGCAGCGGGCGCGTCACCATCGGATACCGATCGCGAAGGCGCCGAGCACGAGCGCGCCCACGATCGCGAGGAGGATCCCGAGGAGCCGGCGGTTGCGAGCGCGCAGGTCGTCGGCCGTCATCGGCACCGCGCTCATACCTTGTCGAAGGCGAGAAGCGCCAGCAAGGCGGGAAGGTAGAGCAGCGAGGCGAAAAGCAGCCGCCGGGCAGCGGTGCTCGACGGTGCCAGGGCCTGCATGGCGCCCACGACCGCGAAGGCGATCCCCAGGCCCAGGGCGCCCGCGAAGTACACCGGGCCCGCCAGCCCGATGAGCGTCGGCAGCAGGCTCGCCGCCAGCAGCGCCAGGCATCCGGTGACGATCTGCCGCTCCGTGCTGGCGCCGTCGCCATCGACCACGGGAAGCACGCGCACGCCGGCGCGCGCGTAGTCGCGCGCGTAGAGCCGCCCGATGGCGAGCGTGTGCGGGAGCTGCCACAGGAAGAGAATGCCGAACAGCACCCACGCGCCGAGGCCGAGGTCGTCGCGGGCCGCCACCCACCCCGTGACGGGAGGGAGCGCGCCCGGCACCGCGCCCACGATCGTGCAGAGGGCGGTGCGGAGCTTCAACGGCGTGTAGGCAAAGATGTAGAGGACCACGGTGGCGGCGGTGACGGCGGCGGAGAGGAGATTCACGCAGGCGGCCAGGTAGACGAGCCCGACGATGGTGACGGCGCTCCCGAAGAGCAACGCCTCCAGCGGCTGGAGGCGACCGTCGGGCAACGGCCGCGTGCGCGTGCGGTCCATCATCGCGTCCACGTCGCGCTCGAGGTACTGGTTCAACGCCATGGCGCCGCCGGCGGCGAGCAGCGTACCGAGGACGAGGTTCAGCATGCGGACGTAGTCGGGCGTGCCGTTCAACCCCACGTAGTAGCCGACGAGCGTGGTGACGAGCACCATCACCACCACGCGCGGCTTCGTGAGCGCCATCAGATCCGCGGCCACGCGGCGGCGCTCGCGCGCGATGCTGACGACGATGGCGTCCGTGGGCGGCGTCATGGCCGAGGGCTTCGCGCGGCCGGGGCCGGCTGCAGGCGCGGCGTGCCGAGCGTCACGACGTCGGCGGCGGCGCCGCCCCTCGCGTGGAGGCGGAGAGCCACCACGGTGGCGGCGGCGAGGAGGAGGCTCGCCACCAGGCGGTGCGCGACGGGCAAGATCAAGATCGTGAGCTGTTCGCCCGGAAGCGCGATCGCGGAGAAGCGCGCGAGGTAGCTCCCCACGCCGAGGAGGAGCTGCAAGCCGAGGAGGGCGAGGAGCACGCGCGTGACGGTGGCAGCGACGGCGTCACCGGTGCGCCGGGCGCGCGCGGTCACGATCGGCACGAACGCGAAGACCAGGACCGCGCCCGCGAGGTGGAGATCGATGCGCCCCGCATGCGTCAACAGCGCGCCGAACACCACTTGCACATAGAGGAGGGCGACGGCGAGGACGCTGAGCGCGCGCAGGGCGGGCGTCGCCACGCCGGCGGGGCCGGCCACGCGGGCCCCCGGCGACGCGAGAAAGGCGATGGTGACGAGGAGCACGAAGAACGCCTGGGCGAGGCAGCCGTGGACGATGGCGAGGGTGTCCCGGAGCAGCACCACGCGGAGGCCGCCGAGCACGCCCTGCGCGATCACCGCCGCCACCGCGAGCAGGCCCAGATCGCGCAGCGGGCGCCCCGCCCGCCACAGCACCGCCGCCAGCGCCAGCGTGAGGAGACCCACGAGCGCGCCCAGCAGGCGGTGGCTGTGCTCGTAGAAGATGCCGCCCACCATGGCCGACCACGGGTAGAGGAACATGTTGTGCCCGAACGTGGTGGGCCAGTCGGGCACCGCGAGCGCCGCTCCCGTGTTCGTGACCAGTCCTCCGAAGAGAATCAGCACGAACGTCGCGGCCGCCGTCACGACGGCGAGACGATATGCCACGTCGCGCGCGTCAGTGCCGCGACACTCCCGCCCGTGTCCGGGGCGGCTGCGTCTGCGGCAGGAAATCGGTGGTCGTCGACTCCGGCGAGCTGTACTCGTAGGGGCCGCGGTACACGGTGGGCACGGTGGCCCCCCAGTTGAGATGCGGCGGCGGCGAGGGCGCCGTCCACTCGAGCGTGGTCGAGTTCCACGGGTTCATGGGCGCCTTCGGTCCCGCGAAGAGCGACCAGAAGAAGTTGATCACGAACGGAATCTGGGCGAGGCCGAGGAGGAGCGCGGAGTACGTGATGAACACGTTCCAGTGCTGCTGGTGCTGGAGGAACTCGTACTGCGTGGGGTTGTAGATGCGGCGCATCTGGCCGCCCACCCCGATGATGTGCATGGGGAAGAAGGTGAGGTTGAAGAAGACGAACGTCGGCCAGAAGTGGAGGTGGCCGAGCACCTTGTTCGTCATGCGGCCGAAGATCTTCGGGTACCAGAAGTAGAGGGCGGCGAAGGCGCCGAAGATCGAGCCCCCGAACACCACATAGTGGATGTGGGCCACGATGAAGTAGGTGTCCTGGATGTAGATGTCGACGGGGGTGGAGGCCATGAAGATCCCGGACAGCCCGCCGATCACGAACATGGCCACGAACGCGAGCGCGTTCAGCATGGGCACCGTGAACTGTATGCGTCCGCCCCACAGCGTCCCCAGCCAGTTGAACGTCTTGATGGCCGACGGCACCGCGATGATCATGGTCGTGATCATGAACGACAGCCCGAGGGCGGGATTCATCCCGCTCACGAACATGTGGTGGCCGTAGACGACCCAGGACAGGAACGCGATACCGATCATCGAGAACGCCATCGCGTGGTAGCCGAACACCGGCTTGCGCGCGAACACGGGCAGGATCTCGGACGCGATCCCCATCGCGGGCAGGATGAGGATGTACACCTCGGGATGGCCGAAGTACCAGAAGAGGTGCTGCCAGAGTAGCGGCTCTCCGCCCCCCGAGGGGTTGAACCACGTGGTGCCGAGGGTGCGGTCGAAGAGCAGCATCGCCACTGCCGACGTGAGCACGGGAAGGGCGAGCAGGAGCAGGATGGCGGTGATGAAGAGCGACCATATGACGAGCGGCATCCGGAAGAGCGTCATGCCGGGCGCGCGCATGTTGATGATGGTGGTGATGTAGTTGATCGCTCCCATCATCGAGCCCACGCCGAGGACAAAGAGGCTGATGCACCAGAGGTTCTGGCCCCAGTTCACCCCCGTGTACTGCGGGACCGCCGACAGCGGCGCATACGAGGTCCACCCCGCCGCCGCATGGCCGCCTTCCACGAAGAACCCGCACAGCATGAGCACGCCCGACAGCGCCCCCACCCAGAACGACAGCATGTTGAGGAAGGGGAAGGCCATGTCGCGGGCGCCGATCATGAGCGGGATCAGGAAGTTGCCGAAGCCGCCGGCGAGGATCGGCATGATCACGAAGAAGATCATGATGGTGGCGTGCATGGTGAACGCCATGTTGTACGTCGACGGCTCCAGGATGCCGCCCGTGTCCTTCAGGATGCCGCCGAGCCCCGGCACGGGCGTCTCCGGCCACGCGAGCTGCCAGCGCACGACGAGGGCGAGGAGACCGCCCAGGATCATCATGAAGAGGCCGAGGAACATGAACTGGCGGCCGATCATCTTGTGGTCGGTGGAGAAGATGTAGGTGCGCACGAAGCCGAGCTCGTGATGCTCGACGTGCGCGTGCGCGGAAGCGGTCGCGGTGGGTGCACTCATGACTTGGGCTTCGCCTCCGTCTTTCCGTCCGTGGTTTCCGCGGTGGCGGGGGCGACTGGCGTCCCCGCCGCCGTCTTCAGATTCTCGGCCGCCCACTTCGCGTAGTCCTCCGGGGTGTGGGCGTAGATCCACGCCCGCATCCCGGAATGGCCGAACCCGCACAGCTCGGCGCACGGCGCCTCGTACTTCCCGGGCTTGGTGACCTCGAACCACTGCATGATGTCGCGCCCCGGCACCGCGTCCTGCTTGAAGCGGAACTGGGGCACGAAGAAGCTGTGAATGACCTCACGTCCCCGGAGCTGGATGCGCACGACCTTGTTGATGGGCACGTGCATCTCGTCGAGGAACGTCTTGTCGTCGGCGGTGCCGAACTTCCCGTCCGGACCCGGGTACGTGACTTCCCAGTTGAACTGCTTGCCGGTGACGTGGATGAGGAGGTCGCTGTCAGGGAGCGTCATCTTGATGCGTGACCACGCGGGCACGCTCAGGAACGTGAGCACGACGAGGATGACGGCGGGCGCCACCGTCCACGCGATCTCGAGGGGCGTGCTCCCGTGCGTGTAGACGGCGCGGCGCCCCGGCCGATCGCGATAGATGACGAGGAAGGCGAGAAGGGTGACGGTGACGAGTACGAACGTCACCCCCGTGATCCAGTAGATCACGAGGAACAGCCGGTCGATCTCCTGGCCGTAGGTGGAAACGTTTTCCGGTAGCCACCAGCTCAGCATGCGGTTCGGCCCCCCGTCTTGGGTTCCGCGGTCTCTACTTCTTCACCATCTCGAAGCTGACCTTCGCCGTCTGGCCCGCCTTCACCTCGACGTCCTTGGTCTGCTTGCCGAGGGTCTCGTGCCAGACCTCCACCGTGTGCTTGCCCGGCGGCACGTTCTCGATCTTGGTGACGCCGTTCTGATCGGTGACACCGAAGTACGGATGCGGCATCACCGCCACCCATCCGAGCATCCAGCTGTGGACGTCGCAGGTGAGCTTGATGATCTCCGGCTTTTCGAACTTCTCCACCATCGTCTTCTTGAACTTCGGCTGCGCCTTGTTGATGGAGGGATTCGCGGTCGAATAGGTGTGGATGTTGTGCAGGATGTCGTCCGAGTTCTTCAGCTCCAGCTCGCCCGGCGTCATCGCCGTCACGTGGGGGACGAACTTGCAGCCGTGCTGGTCGACGCTCGCCTTCTTCGCGGTCGTCTGGCCGCCCTTGGCACCCGCCACCGACACCACCGCGTTGGCGAGGCCCTTGTTGCTGCCGACCACGACCTTCTCGATCGTGGCTTCCTGGCCGCACTTCTCGACGTCCTTGTTGACCTTCAGCTTCTCGACCTGGGGGGCGCCGCTGTACTTGACGTCGGCCTCGATGGTGCCGCCGCCCTGCGCCGCCGGCCGGCCCACGAACATCGCCACGCCGATCATGATCACGACTCCGATCGCGACCATCGCACCCAAACGCTTGCCCATCCCTGCTCGCCTCCTGTGTGCGCTCGACTTTTTCAAACCCGCAGCGCCGTCATCGTGACCTCGTGTGGCCACGATTCGCAGCGCGGACGATCAGTAGCATCGTCGCCAACGTGAGGAGTGTTACGACGGGAGGAATGACGAAACGACGGCTCGACTGGGGCTCCTCCAGCCGCAGATAGTACCACGAGGTCAACGACATCTTGGTCCCGGTCTCCCCCGCGCCGCCGTCCCACGCCTGGAACGCCACCGGCGTGAACACCGCGGGCTGGAAGCCGAGCCGCTCCGCCGCCTGCGACCGGAGCGGCCGCTTGATGACGACCCGATACTGCCCGTTGTCGAAGACCGCCTTCCCCGCCGCTTCCGATCCCGCCAGCGGTGTGATCTTCGCGGGCCCGTTGGCGGTGGCCTCGCTCGCGCCCTTTCCCTGCTCCCAGCGGAGGACATAGACGGCGTCGGAGGCGTCGCCCATGAGGAAGTACGGCCGCTCCGTCGCGCCCGTCTCGACCTTGGGCGGGAACTGCAGGGAAACGGTGTCGCCTTTCGACTCCGTCGGATCGTCCCAGGTGAGATGGAAGGCGATCTCGCCGTCGTTGTAGACCGCGCGCACGGCGAGGAGGTCGATGGCAGGGTTGAAGTTCCGCGGATCGACGATGACCTGGCCCTCGAGAGGAATGGCGCTGGGCGTGATCTTCGTCCAGAACTCGGCGTTGGGGTCGTCGGGGATGGCGCCCGTCACGGCCGTGACCGTCACGAGCGTCGCGTAGCGGGGAGCCTCGGGGCCGAGCGACAGGATGTAGTTCGTGACGTGCCAGATGTCCTCCGGCTTCTCCACGCTGTCGATGAAGGACGGCATCGGGGTCCCGAGCACGCCGTTGGCGAGGCGCATGGCGATGTCCGTGCGGCCGGCGCCGCCCCGGAACGTCCACCGCTTCGTGAGATTGGCAGGCGCGATCGGTTGCCCCCAGTCGTCCTTGAGCTCCGCACGCGACGGTCCGTCGGCGCGGCCGTGCAGACCATGACACTTGTTGCACTCGATGGCCTCGAACATCTCCTTGCCGCGCTTGATCGACTCCGCCGAGCTCGCCACTTCCTTCGGGAGATCGGCCTTCTTCGGCGCCTCCTTGAACTTGTCGGCGGCGAAACTCTTCACGTACGCGACGAGGTTCCACCGGTCCTTCTCGGGTAGAACGGACCACGCGGGCATCGAAGTTCCCGGCATCCCGTCCGTGATCACCCGGTAGATGTCCTGATCGGTCGGGATCTTGTTGGAGGTCGAGCGGATTTTGAAGGTACCCGACGTGAAGTCCCGCGGCGCCGGCCGGAGATGCTCGGCTCCCGGCCCCTTGCCGTCGCCCTTCTCCCCGTGGCACAGCAGACACTTCCGCTCGTACATCGCCTTCCCTGCCCCCGCATCCCCCGCCTGCCCAAACGCGCTCCCCGTGCTCCCGAGAACGCCGATGACGGCCATGAGCCAGACGACCGAGATACTTCGAAGGCGCGACGCCCCGCGAGGGTTCAATGCGACGTCTCCCACCGCCGCGGCTGCTGACCGGTCGCGTCGTAGAGATACATGATCACTTGCCAGATCTGATCCTCGGTGAGCCGGTCCTCCCACGGCGGCATGACGGAGTTCCACGGCGTCGATTCGCGCGGCAGCCCCGGCCCGCCCTTGGCGATGCGCCAGAAGAGATAGGCCTCCTGGAGCATGGCGATGGTGCCCGGATCCTGGAAGTTCGCGGGCGGGGGGTTGAAGCCGGGCGCGAAGTGGCCCTTGCCGTCGAGGTTGTCGCCGTGGCAGTAGACGCAGTTCTGGATGTAGATGGCGCCGCCGGCGGCGACGTGCTTGCCGAAGCTCGCCGCGTCCTTGCGCAGCGGATTGTCGAACCCCGCGATCGCGATCTCCTTGCCGCGGAACTGGATCGTAGCGGGCGGCGCCGGATGGACGGCGCGCAACTCGGGCGGCGCCTGCGGCTTCGCGGCCGCCTGCGTGTAGGCGTAGTAGCCGAGCAGGAGCGGGATCAGGATGACGAGGGCGAGACGCAGATAGCGCTTGTCGGGATCGACGAGGGTGGCGCGCAGCGGTCGCAGGAACGATCGCCAGGAGTCGGAGTCGGAGGAGACGTAGACGAGGACGGCGATGAGCACGATCGACATGTAGAGCGAGATCACGCTCCACGGCGCCGGCGGCCGGATGCCGAAGCGAAAGATCACGAAGGCGAGCACGAGCACGAAGATCGCCTGCGCGAAGCGGGAGCGGAGCCAGCCCATGTCCCGTTACTTGAGCGTGAGGAGGAACGCCACGAGGTCCACGTACTCCTTGGAGGTCAGGATCTGGCCGAAGATCGGCGGCATCACGCCCTTGGGATAGCCAGCCACCGTCCCCGACCCCGCCGGATCGAGGATCTTCTTCATGATGTATTCCGGCGTCTGGATCTTCGCGATCTGCGACAGGTCGGGACCGACCTGGGCCGCCCCCACCTTCCCCGCCTTGTGACAGGCGATGCACGTCCCCTTGCCCGCGAACACCGCCTCCCCGGCCTTCGGATCACCGGGAATCTTGACCTCGGCCGGCGCGCCGCCGGCCGCCGCCGCGCCCGCGGTGGCCGGAATGTCGTTGAGCGCGACGTCCACCGTCCCCCCTTGCGACTCGAGGAACGCCGTGAGCGCCCACAGCTCGGAGCGGTTGAGGCCGATGGGCGGCTTGTCCACGGCCGGCATGATGTTCGGATAGCCTTCCACGAGGTAGGCGCCGGGCTGGAGGAGCGACTCGATGAGGTACTGCTTGCCGCTCATCCCCGGCTTCGTCTTCGCCGCGCGCGACCCCACCCCCGCGAGGTCGGGCGCCCGTGTTCCCTTCTGTCCGATGCGGTGGCAGATCTCGCACGTTCCCTTGCCGTGGAAGATCTCTTCGCCCGCCTTCACGAGCTGGGCGGGCGTGACGTTGCCGCCCTCGAGCGACAGCTCCTGGGGCGGCTTGGACTGGATTTGCGGAATGTAGTTCGCGTAACCGGTGTAGGCGCCCATCACGAGCAGTGACACGACCCCCACCTTGGCGCCGACGGGCACCCTCATGATGCCGGTCGCTCCTCGGCGCCGTCGCTGCCGCCCGCGATGGCGGGGGCATGCGCGTGGCCGTGGGCGACGTCCTTCCCCCGCTCGCCGAGACCGCCGAGCCAGAAGATGAACATGACGAGCGCGAAGAACACGATGGTGACGACGGTGATGACGTTGGCGGCGTAGCCGATGGCGGGCGTCACCGCGTCCACGGAGTTGTCGCGCATCACGCCGTAGACGTGCCAGTGCTGGCGGATGCCGGAGCGCGCGAAGCCCATCAGCCCCATGAGCCAGGTGAAGGTGACGGCGAGGATGATGAGCACGTACTGCGAGCGGGGGGCGATGGTGCCCCAGCGAATCGTTCCCGTCGAGCGCGCGCCCCTGAACAGCGGAATGTCGATGGCCATCACGACCACGATGGCGGCGAGGACGGCCAGCACCTGGTAGACGGAGAAGCCGATGCGGACGAGCGACTCCACGAAGTAGCCGTAGACGCCGAAGAACACCACGATGGCGGCGGCGACGCCGAGGGCCGCCCACTGCACGATCATGCCGATCGTCGCCCACGAGCGGGTGGAGATCCGGTTGGCGCGGCGGTAGAGCACGAAGGAGAGAAAGGTGGTGAGGATCATCATGTTGACGGCCGTGTTCTTCGCCGACATCACGCCGAGGAAGCCGAGCACCGGATGGTGGGTGCCGCCCATGGCGCGCGCCTCGTCGAGCGTGATCACCATCGAGCGCGGCGTGGCCCACACCATGAAGCCGAAGGCGAGGATGCCGATCATCATGGGCACGTAGCGGCGGTAGCGCTCCGAGCCCGGGATGCGCTCCATCCCCAGCCACAAGTAGTAGTTGGATCCGATGAAGAGCACGCCGATGAGGATGGCCTGGATGATCCAGAGCCAGGACATGAACCCGCCCATCATCGTGATGCCCATCGTCTGGTTGAACGCGTAGATCTCGCGGCCGAGGTAGTACCCGGCGAACGGCAGCACGATGAACGCGGAGAGGGCGACGAAGTTGCCGATGTAGCCCATCCAGTCGTAGCGCGCGCGCTCCTCGTCGGTGGTGGCGCCCAGGAATCGAAAAGCGGCGTAGGCGGCGGCGATGGTGCCCCCGAAGACGATGTTGGCGATGAGGCGGTGGATGTTGATCGGCATCCACGTGAAGTTGTTGATGGCCGCCCACACGGAGCCCTTGAGGGCGCCCGATTCCGTGATCCCCGCCGGCGAGATCATGAACGTCACCCAGGAGTTGGCGACGAGGAGGATGGCGGTGCCGAAGAGGTTGCTGAGCACCCCGAGCCCGACGTGGATCCACTTGCGCGAGCCGGCGAGCCAGTCCCAGCCGTAGTACCAGATGTACACGGTGAACGTCTCCGCGAAGAAGAGGAGCGCGTACACCCAGTAGGTGGGGAAGAAGATCGACGTCATGTACGTCCAGAACTTCGGGTAGTAGCCGACGAAGAGGAAGAGGAGGAGGGCCCCGAGGAGGGCGGTGGTGGAGAACGCCGCGAACGTCAGCTTCACGAACTCGTGGGCGAGCCAGTCGTAGCGGGCGTCGCGCGTGCGCCAGCCGATGATCTCGATGATGACCGCGAAGATGGGAACGCCGAGGATGAACGCCGCGAAGTTCAGGTGGAGTTGCGCCACCGCCCACACCGCGAGCCGCGAGCCGAAAACGGGAAAGGCGCGGTACGCGGGCTCGCTCGTCGCCGGCTGGGCGTGGGCGGGCAGCGCCGCCAGCACCGCCACCACCGCGACGAAGAGTGCCGCGCCCGTGATCGCGAGCACGCTCGCGCGGGCGCGCTCCGCGCCCGGACCGCTACCGGCCACGACGCTCCGTGCTGAATCCTGCGACAGGCGATCGACCCTCTCGGAAGACGAGCTTGTTCCCGCGGTCACATGAGCGTTCCGCGAAATTCTTAGGACAAACGCTCTGGAGTGTCAAGGAGAAAGCAGCGACGGAGGTTTGACACACCTCACCCCGAACGCTAGCATGACACCGGGGGTCCTCCCATGAAGCCGCGGCTCTCGCAGCGCCTCCAATTCTCACTCGCCTACGTCCTCGTCGCGGCGGTGGTCCTCTCCTTTCTCCAGTCGTGGCTGCTCGCCCCCCGCACCGTCGAGATCCCGATGTCGAAGTTCCTCGAGCTCCTCCGCACGGACAAGATCGAGAAAGCCGCCCTCACCGAGCGCGAGATCCGGGGCGTGGCCAAGCCGGGCGCGCTCCCGGCTCCACCCCGCGCCGCCAACGACAAGCTGCGGCAGATGATGGGCATCGACGACGACGTCCGCGTCTTCTCGGTCACGCGCATCCCCGGCGTCGACGAGCAGCGGCTGGTGGCTGAGCTGGAGCAGCACCACGTAGAGTTCGCGGGGCGGATCGAGAGCACCTTCTGGAAGGACCTCCTCCTCGGGTGGATCATCCCGCTCGCCTTCATGGTGGCGATCTGGATGTTCATCATGCGCCGGGTCGGCGGCGGTCCCACCCAGGCCCTTTCCTTCGGCCGCTCCAAGCACAAGATCTTCGACCGCAAGGAGTTGAAGACCACCTTCAACGACGTGGCGGGGGTCGACGAGGCGAAGGCGGAGCTGGTCGAGATCGTCGATTTCCTGAAAAATCCCAAGAAGTACCAGCGCCTGGGCGGCCGCATCCCGAAGGGCGTGCTCCTCGTCGGCCCCCCCGGCACCGGCAAGACGCTGCTGGCCCGGGCGGTGGCAGGCGAAGCCGACGTCCCCTTCTTCACGCTCTCGGGATCGGAGTTCGTGGAGATGTTCGTCGGAGTAGGGGCGGCGCGGGTGCGTGACCTCTTCGAGCAGGCCAAGGACAAGGCGCCCTGCATCATCTTCATCGACGAGCTCGACGCCATCGGGAAGTCCCGGGCCGGGAGCACCGGCTTCCTTGGCGGCCACGACGAGCGCGAGCAGACGCTCAACCAGCTCCTGGCCGAGATGGACGGCTTCGACTCCTCCAAGGGCGTCATCATCATGGCCGCCACCAATCGGCCCGAGGTCCTCGATCAGGCGCTCCTGCGTCCGGGACGCTTCGACCGTCAGGTCGTCGTCGACAAGCCCGATCTGCGCGGCCGCGAGGCCATCCTGAGACTGCATGCGCGCGCGGTGGTGCTGGCGCCGGACGTCGAGCTGGCCGTGATCGCGGCCCGCACGCCCGGCTTCGCGGGCGCCGACCTCGCCAACATCGTGAACGAGGCCGCCCTCCTGGCGGCGCGCAAGGAGAAGAACGCGGTCGAGATGGCGGACTTCGAGGAAGCCATCGACCGGGTGGTGGCCGGGCTCGAGAAGAAGAGCCGCGTGCTGTCCGAGAAGGAGCGTGACATCGTCGCCCATCACGAGATGGGGCACGCGCTGGTGGCGACCTCCGTCACCCACGCCGACCCCGTGCACAAGGTGACGATCATCCCGCGCGGCATCGCCGCCCTCGGCATGACGTACCAGCTCCCCACCGAGGAGCGGTTCCTCATGACGCGCAGCGAGCTCGAGGACCGTATCGCGGTCCTGCTCGGAGGCCGGGTGGCGGAGGAGCTCGTCTACGGAGAAGTCTCGACGGGTGCCCACAACGATCTCGACCGTGCGACCGAGTTCGCGCGGCTCATGGTCATGAAGTACGGGATGTCGGACCGGATAGGCCTCGCCACCTTCGGCGACCGCACGCCGCTCTATCTCAAGGGCCCGGGCCCGTGGGCGACCGAGCGCGACTACAGCGAGGCGACCGCGCGCACCATCGACGAAGAGGTGCGCGGGATCCTCGATCGCACGCACGATCGCGTGCGCGGCATCCTCACCACCAAGAAATCCATCCTCGTCGCCGCCGCTCAGGAGCTGAAGCGCATCGAGACCCTCGACGGCGAGCGGCTTCGCCGTGTGCTGGCCGGAGAAGGCCTGGAGGCTCAACCGTCATGATGCAGTTGAAGCGCACCACCCTCGTCGCTCTGCTCGTCGTGGCCGGCGTGCTCGGGGCCGCGCTCGGGGGGTTCACGGTGACTCGTGCCGAGCTCGGTCGCCCGCGCCTCGCCCAGGTGGCGCCGGTCGCGGCGCCCATCCTCCCCGTCCAGATGCCGTTGACGACCAACACGTTCGCCAAGGTCGCGGAGGCGATCAAGCCCGCCGTCATCAACGTGAATACGGTGACGCGCACCGCGGGCCAGGGCGGCGGTGGCCCGGTGGGGCGCACGCCTTTCGAGGAATTCTTCGGCGAGGAGTTCTTCCGGCGGTTCTTCGGCGACGTGCCGGAGCGCATCCCGCAGCGGAGCCTGGGCTCCGGCGTGATCGTCGATCCCTCGGGCGTGGCCCTCACCAACGCGCACGTGGTGGAGAAGGCGACCGACATCGAAGTCGTGACCCTCGACGGTAGCAAGCACAGGGCGAAGGTGGTCGGCATCGACAAGAAGACGGACCTCGCCGTGCTCCGGCTCGACGACGGCAAGGGATCGTTTCCGTTCGCGCGCCTCGGCGACTCGGAGAAGATCCAGGTCGGGGACTGGGTCATCGCGGTGGGCTCGCCCTTCGGGCTCCAGGCGACGGTGACAGCCGGCATCATCAGCGCCAAGGCGCGCCAGCTCAACCAGGGCCCCTTCGACGACTTCCTCCAGACCGACGCCGCCATCAATCCCGGCAACTCCGGGGGGCCCCTCGTCAACATGCAGGGCGAGGTGATCGGCATCAATACTGCGATCGTGGCCGGCGGCTCCGGCATCGGCTTCGCGATCCCGTCCTCCATGGCGAAGAAGATCTACACCGAGCTCCTCGCGAAGGGCCGCGTGGCGCGCGGGTGGCTCGGCGTGTCGATCCAGCCCCTCACGCCGGAGCTGGCGAAGGCGTTCGGCGCCAAGGAGAGCAAGGGCGTCCTGATCTCCGACGTCCTGCCCGACAGTCCCGCTTCCAAGGCCGGACTCCAGTCCGGCGATATCCTGCTCGAGTTCGAAGGCAAGAAGATGGACGCCCCCGGCGACCTCCAGCGCGCGGTCGGTCTCACCGCCCCCGGCAACGACACCAAGGTCAAGGTCTGGCGGGACAAAGCCGAGAAGACGGTCGACATCAAGATCGGCGAAGCGCCCGACGAGCGGGAAGCGCAGCAGCGTCCCGCCACGCGCGGGCGCTCGATGCTCGGTCTCGAGGTGAGGCCGATCACTCCCGAGGTCGCCCGCCAACTCAACCTCCGCACGACCGACGGGGTGGTGGTGGTTCGCGTGGAGGACGACAGCGCCGCCCTCGAAGCCGGTGTCCAGCGCGGCGACGTGATCCGCGAGATCAACCGGCAGCGGATTCGCACGCTCGCCGACTTCGAGCGGCTCACGAAGGACGTCAAGGAGGGTGACCGGCTGACCGTGCTCCTCCAGCGCGGCCAGTCCTCGCTCTTCGTCGCCTTCACCGTCGGCCGCGGCTGAGGGCCGGCCGGGCAGCGCCCGGCCGGCACCCCCG